>NZ_JBGBYL010000005.1:0-469153 GCF_041260495.1 Paenibacillus sp. RC84 | reverse complement strand
AGGCGAGATCGTGCGGCTGGGTTTCGGCTGGGACACCCTCCGGCGTGCCTGATGCGGACAAGCTGCCGTCCGATCCGTTGTCAGTCGTGCTGCCCGACGCAGCGCCGTCTCCTTGATCCGCAGACACCCGGACACTCTCTGCGCTTTCATTCGCATTCCCTACAGTCAGGCTTCCGATAGCCGCATTCTCTCCGTCCCCGCTGTACGATTTTTCGTCGTCCAGGCAAAGGATCGCGCGCAGCGCCGTCTCTTCCGCGTCCAGCCAAGCCTCGGCGTTCTCTCTGAGAGAAGTTTGCGTCAGAAGCACCGTCGCTCCGCTGTCTTCGAGCATAAACCGGATGCGGTCGGCCGGATAATCCGGGTCAAGCGGCACGTACGCGCCTCCCGCTTTCCATACGGCGATCACACCGACGAGCAGCTCCACCGAACGCTCGGCCAGTATGCCGACGATCGACTCTCTGCCGACGCCGCCCGCGCGCAGCGTTTCGGCCAGCCGGTTCGCCCGTTCGTTGAGCCCCCGGTAGGACAGCTGCTTGTCTTCGTAGACAACGGCCACCGCATCGGGAGTGCGCTCCGTCTGCTCCTCGAACAGTCGGTGAAACGTCTGCACCTGCGGAAGCTCGGACATAGCCGGATTGAACGCTTCGAGCAGCTGCTCTTTTTCCGAAAGCGTAAGCAGCTCCAACTGTTCGACGGGGATGTTCGGATCGGCCGCAGCCTGCTCGACCGCCCGGGTGAAATGCCCGTGAATCCCACGGATTTCTTCCTCGCTGAACGTATCCGCGTTATAGGTGAACCGGATCACAATCCGCTCGCCCGGAATAACCGTTATATCGAAATCATAGTTCGTTTGCTCCGGGGCCTGAATGTTGGAAATGGCCAAAGCTCCGTTTCCTCCGATAAGCTGTTCGATCCGTTCCTCCATCGGATAGTTTTCGAATACCATGATATGGCTGATAAGATCGCGTTTTTGCTCGCTTAGCGCCTGGATTTCATAAAGCGGGAACGTATCGTACGCGCCCGAAGCAAGTGCCTGCTCCTGGGTTTTTCGCAAGACATCTGCCACAGATTCTCCCGCTTCGCTCCGAACCCGGACCGGAATCGTATTGATAAACAAGCCGATCATGCTTTCCACACCGGCGATATCCGCCGGACGGCCCGAAACGACGCAGCCGAACACGACATCCCGGCTGTTGTTATAAACTTGCAGAACAAGACCCCAGAGCGTTTGAACGAACGTACTCAGCGTCACCTGATTTTGCCTGGACACGCGCTCGATCCGCTCGCTCAGTTCCCGGCTGAATTCGAAATCCAGTTCGACCGCGTTGAAACTTTCCGCTTTACGCTGCGCTTTTTCCTGAGGAAGTTTCGTGTGCTGGTCGTAGCCGTTCAAGTATCCGCTCCAATAGTCGGCTGCCGCGTTCCGATCCTGTTTCTCCAGCCATTCGATATAACGGGCAAACGGAGTAACGGAAGGAAGTTCCGGTTTTCTTCGTTCCAGAAACGCGAAATAACTTTCAAACACTTCCTTGATCATGAAGGACATGCACCAGCCGTCCATCAGGATATGATGGTGGCTCCAGATCAAGTGCCAGGTTTGTTCATCGGTCCGCACAAGGGTCACCCGCATAAGCGAGTCATGCGCCAAGTCAAATTTCCGGGCTTTGTCGGCGTTAGCCAGTTCAACGAGTGCTTGCTCCCTCTCCGACTTGTCAAGTCCGCTTACATCCTCGTAGTAAATTTCGCCTTTCCGCTTACGAAACACGATCTGAACCGGCTCATCTTTCCATCCGCTTATAAAATTGGTCCGAAGCGCTTCATGCCGTTGAATCAGCACATCCAGCCCTTTCGCAAAAGCCTCGGCGTCGAGGCTGCCCTGCAGATCGAACGTTACCTGCTCGAAATAGGCCTCCGAATCGGCGTCCAGCATGCTGTGGAACAGCATGCCCTTCTGCATCGGAGTCAGCGTGTACACATTTTCCAGCTCACCGATGGGGGCGGTGCGTGCCGTCAGCTGCTCCAGCTCTTCTACGGACAGCTCCGGCAGCAGGACATCGCTCGGTGTAAGCTCCGGCAGATCCTTGGACAAGCAGTGCGCGATTACTCCCCGCAAGCTTGTTTCCAAGAGGCTCCCCAGCCGCTCAATCGTCTCCCGGCGGTACTGAGTCGTCCCGTAGCGGATCGTAAGCTCAAGCGAACCCTCCGTGACCATACCGTTCATGTCGAGCGCGAAATCCATCACCGCGTTTTCGCTGATATCGTTCCCGGTTGAGAACGGAGAAGGTTCCAGGCCGCTGCTCTGATAATCCTGATCGAACTGGCCGAGGTAGTTAAAGCTGATTTCCGGATCGGAACCGAATAGGTCGCTCTCCCGCTCTTCCGACATGTATTTCAGAATGCCGTAGCCGATTCCCTTGTCGGGAATACGCCGGAGGCCTTCCTTGGTCTGCTTGATCTGCTGGGCAACCGTCTGATCCCGGCCGCTCTCCAGCATGACCGGAAACTGGCTGGTGAACCATCCGACGGTGCGCGTAATGTCGACATCCGGAAGAATGTCTTCACGGCCGTGGCCTTCCAGATTCACGAGCACCCGCCTATGTCCCGTCCAGCCTTGGACGGCCATACCGAGGGCGGTAAGCAGAAGATCGTTCATCTCCGTATTGTAAGCGCGATGCGCCTGCTTCAAGAGCTGCTCCGTCTCGCCTTCCGTCCATCTTACGGTCACGACATCGCTGTCTTTGAGCCGTGATTTATCCTGCCCCAAATCTTTGGGCAGCGGTGTCTGTTCAAGCTGGCCGATCTGCCTCCAGTAAGCCCGCTCGGATTCAAGCGCCGTACTACCCGCATAGCGGGACAACTGCCCGGCCCATGTCTGGAACGAGTCCGTTTTATGCGGAAGCGAAATCGCATTTCCGCCGAAAGCCTGTTCGTAAGCGGCCGCAAAATCTTCAAACAAGATGCGCCAGGACACGCCGTCCACAACAAGATGGTGGATAGCCATGAGCAAATGGTCGCCATCCGTGCAGCGGAATAGGCCCAGCTTCACCAAAGGCCCCTTTTCAAGGTCGATACTCCCCTGGATTTCGCTCGCCTTTGCCTCAACGGCTGCCTTGCAGTTTCCGAGGCCCGTAAAATCAGCCACTTCCAGGCTGAACAATTCTTCCTCCGTCCCACGGTTCCATGCTTCATATCCGGCTCCGGTTTTGCGGTAAACCGTACGAAGCGCGTCATGGTGCTCGACCAGCTTAGCGATCGTTTTCCTCAGAGCCGTCTCCTCGAAACCTTCCCTGCGGTACTGCATGAAGGCCTGATTGCTGTGGTGCGGGTCGGCCGGATTTTGCCCGAAAAACCAGCGCTGAATCGGCGTGAGCGTCACGGCTCCCGTCACCTCTTCCTGGCTGGCGGTTTTGCCGGCCGTTTGAAGCTGCGGGCTGAGGGACGCTATCGTCGGATAGTGGAAAAGATCACGCATAACCAGCTTGTAACCGGCCTGAAGGAGCCTTGAAGAAACTTGCAGCGCTTTAATCGAATCGCCGCCAAGTCCGAAGAAATTGTCCGACAGACCGACTCTGTCCACGCCCAGCACGGACTGCCAGACGGCGGCAAGCGCCTGCTCCGCCGGAGTTCGGGGAGCGATGTATTTCACCTCTGCCTGTACGCTTCCTTCCGGCTCGGGCAGCGCCTTGCGGTCTACCTTGCCGTTCGGCGTAAGAGGCAGCCGGTCCAGACGCATCACACGAGCCGGCACCATATGCGAAGGGAGCGTCTGCTCCAGATACGCGTGCAACTCTCTGGTATCGATTTCAGATTCCGACACAACGTAGCCGCACAAATACTTCTGGCCCCGCTCGTCGGTACGGTCGGTCACGACCGCTTGGCGGATGCCGTCAAAACGCAGCATGGCCGTTTCGATTTCGCCGAGCTCGATCCGGTATCCCCGGATCTTCACCTGATAGTCGATCCGCCCGATGAAGTCCACGTTGCCGTCTTCCATCCAGCGAGCCAGATCGCCCGTGCGGTACAGGCGCTCCCCGGCAGCGAACGGGCTGTCCGCAAACTTCTCTTCCGTCAGCTCCGGACGGTTCATGTACCCCCGGGCGACGCCCGGCCCGCCGATACACAGCTCGCCCAGTATTCCTACGGGAACGGGGTTCAACTGAGCGTCCACGATGTAAAATTTCGCATTCAGCCAGGCTTTGCCGATGGGCACGTTTCCGGCTTCCGGCAGCTTGGAGAGCGGTTCGTCGTAAAAGCTCGAATCAATCGCCGCCTCCGTCACACCGTAGCTGTTGATGATCCGGAACCGAGAACCGAACCGTTTCTGCAACTGCCGGTAATCTTCTACACTGCAGCTATCGGAGCTGGTGATGAGAAGCTTCATCGAACTCATATCGAGCCCCTGCTGCGCCACATGCTCCATAAACGGGATGATTAGCGCCGGCGTCGATTCGAACACGGTAATCTGCCGGCTCTGTATCCAGCCGTGCAGGCGTGTCGGATCGATCCGGTCGTCTTTCGGGCAGATGACCATGGTGCCGCCATTGTAGAGGGTCCGGGCGATATCCCCGACGAACACGTCGAAGGAAAAGCTCGCCAACTGCAGCAGGCGTACGGGGAACTGATCGAGCCCGTATTCCTTGCGGTAAGCCGCTGCCGTATTCACCAGACTCCGGTGCTCGATCATAACGCCTTTCGGCCGTCCCGTCGTGCCGGAGGTGTAGATCACGTAGGCAAGGTCGTCCGGCCGGCTCTCCGCCGGCGCGTTCTCCAATTCTTCGCTGTACGACTTCTCGTCGTCCAGGCATAGAATCGTGCGAAGCGCCCCTCCTTCTCCCTGCCACGTTCCGGCTCTGTCCCTCAGTCCGCTTTGCGTCAGCAGTACGGCCGCACCGCTGTCTTCAAGCATGTAGCGGATGCGATCGGACGGGTAATCCGGGTCCAGCGGAACGTACGCGCCTCCGGCTTTCCATACCGCCATGACGCCGACGAGCAGATCGACCGAACGGTCGGCCAGAATGCCCACGACCGCTTCTCGGCCGATCCCGGCTCCGCGCAGCGAGCCCGCCAGGCGGTTGGCCCGATCGTTGAGTTCCCCGTATGTGAGCTGATTGCTCTCGTACACCACTGCCGCCGTATCCGGATTCAGCGCCGCCTGTTCCTCGAACAATTGGTGGAACGTTTTGTCAGGCGGAAGTTCGGACACCGGCGGATTGAATTCCATCAAAATCTTATTCTTCTCTTCATTGCTCAGCATGGACAGCTCGCGCACGGTTTGCCGGGGGTTAAGGACGATCCGGTCAATAATAGTAAACAACTGCTCCGAGATCCGTAAGATTTCACTCTCATCGAACAACTGAGCCCGGTAATCGATATTCAAATCAATTTCCTTATCGTCCAGCATATCGACAACGTGTACGGCAAAATCGCCCACTTCGTGGCCGGAATGACTGCTTTTCCGAATTACGCTGAGGCCGTCGTAATAAGTCCAGTTCACGGGCAAATATTCGATGTCCACCCGGAACAATTCGGGAACGTCCCACTGTTTGTTCCGCTCTCTTAAGTCTTGAATAAGCTGATTGTACGGGTACTTCTGGTGACGGAGATTCGCTTTCTGTTCTTTGGACACATGCTGCAAAAACGCCAATACATGCTGATCCGGCTCGAGCAGCATTCGGGTCGCAACCGTACTCACGAACATCCCTAACGTCTCTTTCTCCTGCTTCGACGTCCGGTTCGCATAGATGGTGCCGACTGTGATATCTTCATTTCCCGTTACTTTATGGAGCAATATGTATAAAGCCGCCAAAAACACCGTAAAGGTACTGATGTTGTTCTCTTCGCTGAAACGCTGCAGCTGCTCGTAGCGCTTGCCCGCGAAGGGCACACTCACCCTGTCGGCCTCCGTACTCACGGAGTAAGGCGAACTCGGTTTCATTCGTGTTATTTCCGAGAAGGATTCGAACTTGTCCAGCCAGTAGGCTTTGTCCTTCTGGTAGCGATCCGAACGCTCGTATTCTTGTTCGGCGTAGATGTAATCGAGATAAGTCCCTTTGGCTTTAGCGTCGGGTTCTCGGCCGTCGATTAATTTCGCATAGTTTTCCATAATCGTCGTGCAAAGAAGATGCGATGCGATACCGTCCGCTATGCTGTGATGTATTTTGATGTTAAACCAATGTTCTTCGTTATTCAGATTAAACAGGCAGAATTGATACAGTTGTTCGTCAAAAATAGATAACGGCGTATGATTAAACTGATCCAGCCACTCTTTCGCTTCGGCTTCGCTGCCCATTTCCCTGTAGTCGCAGTGCGGTTCAATGTCCGATTCATTCGCAAACCACTGGACGGGTTCGCCGGCCTCGGAAGACTCGATCCGGATTCGGAACGCGTCGTGGTCCCGGACCAACTGATAGATCGCCTGCATCAAAGCGTCGGTATTCACGGGTCCGCGAATAAACAAAGTACCCACGATGATTCCGACCGATGTATTCGGATACATCATTTCCATACTCCATATTCTTCGCTGCGCTTGAGTTAAAGCAAACCGTTTGTTCGTATTTTCTCTCACATCGACACTCTCCTGGTATAGAGATTCGTTTTCAGGTATGCAAACCTGTTATCTAAATTCCACACTCCAAACTTTTAAAAAAAACTTGGACAAAAAGTGAAGGGGCTCTTTCGGCAGGCTCGTCTAATTAATTGTCCGATGGGTAAAAATATTCCAAAACTTGACATTTGATGTCGGATAGAGATAATGAGTAAAGGTATCCTCCCTTCGCGGGCAGTTTAGCAAATGGATGAAATCATCCCGTCTACGGGATTTTGCAACAAGAGATTCTTGCGTTTAAATCTAAAACTATTTTTGCTTTCAAGCTTTGTAGGAGTTCCATTTGCTTCCTCTTCTTATAAAATTACATAATTCACCATCAATTACCAATTATAACTGATGTCCTCCCGGTAATCATGGTATTTTTGAACTATTTTGTATTAATTTAATAATAAGGTCTATTTTTATCCAATTTTACAAAATAACAACATTTCATGTGACATATGTCATTGCCGAAACGTGTACATTTGTCGATTAAGCTCGATTCCCCGCACCCTCTCTCCGTACCAAACCTCTATTCATTCCAAACGCAATAACGAACGAACTGCATTGAGTATCCTTCCTATCCCTTTTTTATGTGGTTTAATTCACCTTCTCTGCGAATATAAATAAAGCGGTATTTACATAAATCGTCCTTTCCCTTGACGATGAGCTAATAGACGTTCTTTATTCTAAATAATGGGAAACTATTCAAGATGAGAATAAAGGAGAGAAAATTGGATGTTTACACGTTTGCTCCGCACTACCGCGCTTGTCCTGACCGTCGGTTCGACTCTGCTGACCGGTACGGTTATCCAGTCCGCACCCGCACATGCCGCAAGCAACATGGTGCCCGATTACGAGGTAAAGATTTTGATGAGTCCGGCGGCCGTCCTGGGCTCGGATAACAAGCTCAAAAGCGACGTGCTGGATACGTTCGCCATGCCGTCCAGCGTTACCAAAATGAATGTGGCTTTCCTGGACACGAACGCCAAAACTATTTACACCGGCGGCTGGAGCCCCCGCATTCGTAAAACCGAAGGCGAGAGCAAATTCGAGCTGAGCTACAAAAAGCGCTACCCGATCGCAAACAACGATATAAACGCCGCACTTACGAAAGCGAACCAGGACGGATTCGACTCCAGTGACACGAACTACGAAGCGCAAGTCGAGTGGGGCTACCAGAACAAAACCTTGAGCATCACGCGGAGCAAAAATGCCAGCAAATCCGGATACAGCGGCATGGATCTTCCGTCTGTCAGCGATGCCCGCAGCCTGATGATCAGCAATGCGCCGGGCAAGTTCGACGATTGGCTCAGCAACGGCTGGGGTACGAGTCTGCTCGGAAGCTCCCGCTACTACGGGCCGGTGCTTGCCAAACGCTCGATCGGCACCTGGAACGGCTTGAAGCTGTACATCGAAGTATGGCCGATCCGGAACTCTGCCGGAACCGGCACCGAATACATAGTCGAAGCTTCGTTCAAGACGACGAGCGAATCAACCGCATCCGCGAAGCACGATGAACTGATCGCACTGCTGCAGAGCAAGGGCTGGTTCCTCGCGCAGGATTCGCTCAAAACTCAGTTGATTATGGACCGCTACTGACGCCGGGACAAAAAAAGAACAGGTGTAGGCTATAAAAGCCTGCACCTGTTTGCGTTCGTACACCGCATATACACTGCCCAATATCCGCTCTCCGGATGAAACTTCAGCTGCTTTGCATGACGCGGTTTCACGCTTCGCATTGCGCCGCCGTATAACCAACGCCGTGGACCAAAACCGCTCTGTACGGGGACGGCCCGCACCTTTTCGCTAAAAGCACGGCAAGCCCTCCCGGATACCGTTTTAACTGTAATCTTCGATTACGAGCAATTTGCCGTCTTCAATTTTAAATACCGACTTTCCTTTAAGAGCGATCTTTTCCCCTGCTTTAGGACCGTGAGGCAGATCGGCCGCAAGAGTTCCCTCGTAATCAATCTCAACTTCGACCCGGTCGCCTTTGACCGCATAATCCGTAATAGTCTGACAACGCTGGGAAAACAGCTTTTGGGATTGTCCGGCTAATTCGCGAAAAGCGTCTTTTCCTTCCGTCTCCGCATTCACGACGCCGTTAGAGATGTTCCGGAACACAATCTCATCATGCATAAGCAGAAGCATACCTTCGATATCGAAAGCATTATAGGCCTCCACGTATTTTTCAATCAAGCTTTTCGCCGCAAGGTTCTCCATCATGATGCTCCTCTCGAATAATTACTCGGTAACGCAAAAATCACGAAACAACTGTTCTTTCACCTGCCGGACAGGGTAATGCTCGGGATAGGTCGAGATCATCAGGGAAATCCCGTGGATGGCGGAAGAAAAATGAAGCGATCTGATTTCGGGTTCGGGAACTCCGAGTTTACGGAACATCTCACATTGGAGCTGAAACTGCCGGGCCATTTCCTCATTGAGCATCTGGCTGTACCGGGACAGCAGCAGATCTTCTTCGGGCTGAGTTTGCAGATGCAAATAAAACCGGTAAATTTTCGGGTGCTGGAGCACATTGTCGATAGCGCCGTCGATGATATGTTTCAACTGCTCGGACGGGGTGCCCAGAGACGCCGCTTTGTGCATGACGTCTTCGATTTCTTCTATCCGGCTTTGTACCATGTCGCCGAGAAGTTCTTCTTTTCCTTTATAATAATTGTACAAAAGTCCTTTAGAAACCCCCGCTCTCTTCGCTATATCGGCAATAGAGGCGTTATAGTAGCCCTTCTCTATAAAAACTTGCATGGCCGAAGTCCGGATGTTTTCTTGGGCAAGCTGGCGGACGCGCTCGTTTTCTTCTCTTGAACGCGGCATCAGACAAGGTCCTTCAGGAACTGTTCGATAGAACCGGCAGTTTCCGCGGGATGAGTCAATGTCAGCATATGGTCGGCACCTTCTATCCGGATGATTTTACACGAAGGCACACGCTTATATTCCTCCGCAACGCGTGCCATATCCCCCCATTCCACCGTTCCTTGCAGAAACAAGGTTGGCGCGCTAATCTCCTCTAAACGCTCGATCGCGGGAGGCTGAGGCCAGTTTACTTCGAAACTCTTCCATTCCGTAAAGACTCTGCGCATATAGTCCGTATGCATCTCAATCAGAAAATCACGCTGCGGACTCGACATGACGACCCGGTAATTAGGCCCGGCCAAGGAAGTGCCGATCATTTTGTCGAGATCGGGGGCGAAAGAGTTTACTTGGGCCAGCCATTCCGTAAATTCTTTCGAGTAGGAAAAACCGGAAAGCGAAGGGGCGAGCAGAATGAGCTGGCTAACCATGGAAGGATAAGTCAAAGCGAAATCCGCTGCCGCCTGTCCGCCCATGGAATGACCGATCAGGACAGCCTGTCCGATATTCAAATGATCAAGCAGGCGCTTCAGATCTTCGACCAGATTGACCGGAACGGTCGGAGCCGGGGATTTTCCGGTCCCCCGGCCGTCGAACGTGATCACCTGGAACGACTGCGCCAAAATCGGAGCGATGAACTTCCATTCGCGAGAGTCTACACCGGGACTGTGAATGAGCACGACCCGAGCGCCTTTTCCCTGTACTTCATAATACAAATCCATATACATGAACTCCTTTCTGTAGGTAAAATATTCCGTTCAGTACCTTTATTTTATTATTGAATGAACGTACAGTCAATATAAAATCTAACGTCGGCTGAAACAACGAGGTGGCCGGGCCTGTTTCCATCGTAACAAAAAGACCCTGACAGCTATGTGTCAGGGTTCTTTTTAGTTACAAGAAATGTTAATAGATGTCCCGCGCATCGGGAGCAAGAAGTTGAACTTGCCGCAAATACGGTTTGATCTTCTCCGCTTCTTCCGCAGGATAAACATATCCGAATTCCGCCGCCACTTTAAGGGCAGCAGGTTCAAAAAGCTCTCCCATCACATACAAAGCGTTCCAAATCTGCTCATAACTGCCGTTTTCATAGGTCGACAAAAGCTTGTTCCAAGATTCTTCATCCAGGTACCGCTTTAAAAATTTGCCGTTCTTCCCGATACTGAGCGAGAAGCCGGTATCAATTCCGACCTTCCATTCCAGCATTTTGAGCAGCATCGCCCGGACCAGGTTCAAATGATCGATCGCATACAAAATCTCCTGTCTCCACAAACCTTTGGCGACATAGGTGGACACCCACCAGAATTCGTTGCAGCAATCGGCGTAAAATTCGGCGCTGGGACGCTGCACCCAGTAGTCTTCATCGGTCGGAGGCGGTATGACCGGCATAGCGTTGTCCTTGTCGAGCAGGATCACCGTCAGCTTGTCTTCCCGGCAGTACATCTCTTTCTCCTCAAGAGGAATAAGCATCAGGTCTATCCGATTCCCGTCTTCAAATAACATGAGATAGGTAAAACGGTTTCCCAGCTCGTTAGGAAACAGAGCCATCTCTTCCGGCGTCTGCATAATCATCCGTTCCCCGAAAACGTTCACCCATTCCGGATCGTTTAGAAAAGACTCCATATCCGTGACGAGATAGACGATATCGTAATCTCTGAAAATGTCTTTGGGAACATTCGGATTCGTCCTCGAACCGTTCAACCCGACCGCCCTTACACGGCTGTCATTCTCCGCCACTTTCAATACCAGATTAAATATTTCTTGTTCCGAACGCATGGATCGGCACCTCCTGAGTTTTCATGTTCACATTTTGAAAGGAAAACGTTTCAAGGAGGTCCCCGGATATTCGTTAAACGGAGTTATATAAAATGTTCCGCAAATGTCATCAGCTTATCCTCCCGAATAAAAATTGTAAGACAGGGCCGTTTAAAAGCCCGATTCAGTTGCATATGTATGTGACGGCTTTCTTGCGTTGGCCCGGTGCTAAAAAGCCGGCCGTATCTTAAATGCGCTGCGCCAAATTTGCGGCAGTTAGGTTGAAAACCGACTGTGCAGCTTCTAATATATTTTACTCTATTTGTGGGACGGATGGAAATTTTCCCTTTTTGAGATGGGAGCTGTCGCTGAACAAGACTCTTACCTTTATAGGTGAGGGTTAGTGGTTCGAGCTTTCAACTGGTCATAAAGAGAAATACGAATGAATAAAAAGAACCCGCTTCCCTTATAAAACGGCAGCGGGTTCTATTTTAATCAGGCTTAGGGATCGGGCAGTTCTGCCCGTAAGCTCTGTCTGTTTACGCCCGTTTACGCGACTCCGTATTTACCGTGAGGCCGAGCATCGGCACGTTCCGCGGCGGGCTGCGCCCGTTCCGGCTCCTCAGCCGTATCCACCGTTTCATTCAGCCGTTGCATAGCGGCCAGGCCTGCCGTATTAAGGAGGTTCCACGGTTTGTTATAGTGCGGCTGGAAGAAGAAATCCACAAAAGCAAGCTCCTGAACGGTCATCCGGTTCTGGATGCAAACCGACAGCGTATTGACGGCCTGAGTCAAATCCGCTTTCGACATCACTTGCGCTCCCACCAGGCGGCCGCCTTCCGCTTCGAAAACCAGTTTGAGCATCACATCGTCATAGGTCGGCATAAATTCCGGCCGGTTGTTCTCATGAATGACGACGGCCTTCACATTCATGCCCGCCGCAGCCGCGGCTCCTTCCGTAAGTCCTGTCGAAGCGATATTCCAGTCGAACAGCTTAATGGCCGACGTGCCCTGGGTGCCCTGATACCGGACGGCCGGCTTCAGCAGGTTCATGGCGGCCAGCGTTCCCATGCGGACGGCATTCGTCGCCAGCGGGATGTAAGCCGCTTCGCCCGTCGGATTATACCGGACGGCACAGCTGTCTCCGGCGGCCAGCACGTCGGGATGGCTCGTGCGCATATAATCGTCCACGAGGATAGCGCCGCCCGGCAGCATATCCACCTGGCCTTTGAGCAGATCCGTTCCGGGACGGAATCCGATGCACAGCACGACCATGTCGGTCTCGAAAGTGCCGTCGGTCGTCACGACTTCGCGGACCTTGCCGTCCGTACCGCGGAATCCTTCGACGGTCCGTCCGAGTGCGAGCCGTACGCCCCGTTCCCGGAGTTCCTTGTCGGCCAAGCCGGTGAACTCGGGGTCCAGGTACTTAGCCATGACGCGGTCCATGTTGTCGATCAGCGTCACATCTTTGCCCAGATCGCGGAACGCTTCGACCAGCTCGATGCCGATATAACCGGCTCCGATTACCGTGATGCGCTTCGCGTCCGCCGCACGGGCGATGATTTCACGGGCATGGCCGTAGTTTTTGCACAGCTGGATGTTCTCCAGCCCGATGCCTTCCATCCGGGGAATAACCGGCCACGAACCTGTCGTCACGACCAGTTTGTCGTAGGTGTCGCCGAACTCTTCCCCGCTCTCCAGGTTGCGGGCCCGGAGCGTTCTGGCCTGCACATCGACTTCCAGCACTTCGTGGCGCATCCGGGTAACGACACCGAGCCGGGCAAGCTCTTCCGGGCTGCTGTAGAAAAGCCCCTGCGCATCCCCGATCACTCCGCCGACATGAAGCGCGATTCCGCACGAAAGGAACGAAATAGTATCATTGCGCTCGTAGACCGTGATTTCCGCGTCGGGATATTGTGTTGCAATGTTTTTAACAGCGGCGGTTCCTGCGTGTGTGCATCCGATTACGGCAACTTTGAATGTCATGATGATAGCCTCCCAAAATTTTAATTAGTGAATTAATTCACATACTTTCTTTAAAAAAGAGCTGTTGGCGATTAACCAAAGCGGATAAATGAATAAAAACGGATCAGGTTTAGTCTGTGAAATAAATCACAATGTCTTCATGGCCTTATCTTACACTTTTGCTACAAAAGATGCAAGAGGTATTTATGCCGGTGCGCGATGCCTGCCACAGGTATACGGCAAAAAGCCGCACCTGAGTGCGGCATGCAATTATCATTTTTATCTCTTGTTCTTGTTCTTGTTCTTGTTCTTGTTCTTGTTCTTGTTGTTACCCTCGCCTTGCCCTTGCCTATCTCTATCTCTATCTCTATCTCTATCTCTATCTCTACCTCTAACTTGCTATCCCTATCTCTTACTGTTAGCGATCCGTTCGGCTCCGGTTGTCTTCATCCGTCTCGGCAATCCTGCCCGTAACGGCCCTTATCATCAAAGCGTGCGGAACGTAAGTCCCCGGCAGTCTACGGGAATGACAAACGCCTGCTCCGCCCCGCTGTTGCTGCGGATTGTCACATTCAGAGTGAGACGCTCGGGAGCTTCCTCGCTCCACGCACCGCTGCTCAGCCAGCCATATCGCTCCTTGCCTGGCTGGATCACCGCCTGCTCGAAATCCGGGTTAACCTGCGCAGCACGTACCTTCTCCGAGTGCCGGCCCGGCAGGCCTTCATTCGTAACGACCGAGATGCTTGCCAGATCCGGCGCGATCGACTCACGGTCCGAAAGATTCCGGATCGTCACCTCGAAATCCGCCGTGTCGGCCTTCAGCCTGACGGCATGCACGGTTATTTCGATGTTATTTGCGGTTTGTGTCACGGGCAGCTGAGCGTAAGTCTTCTCGCCGCCGGATTCAACGTTTCCGGCAGGCACCGGCACCTTAATATCTGAGGTGCCGCCCGCTCCCGGAAGAGCCGCCTTGCCATCCGCCATACCGGAATCCGGCAATGCGGGCTGCACGGCCGTTCCGTTCAGCATCAGGCTTCCGGAAACAATCAAAGATCCGAGCAGCACGCTAACGATCATTTTGTTCATCATAAAATTTCCTCCCTCTTCCCTTACCGAGGACTCTTCCAACTGTGTACCGTTAGTTCCAGCCGGCCGTCAGCTTCTGCCTTGTAAAAGCGCGTAACCGCCTGTCCGGCCTGATCCGCTTCCACGGCTCCGTCCCCCCGGCTGATCCGGTACTCAAAAGCCGCAAAAAGGGGAACGGCGAGACGTGCGGAATATACGGCGGGTTCGTCCGCTTCTCTGTGAAGCGGAATCCAGGTGTACAAGGCCGCGGTTTCCGGCGTATCCGCAGGCACGTGCACAAGCAGCTCAAGCGTGACATGCTCCTTGAGCTCTCCGGCGACACGGATCGGCCGTGTAGCGGACAGGCCGCCGTAACTCACCTTAACGGCGGTCTTCCCTTCACGCCCGGGCACCAGGGTGCCGTCTTCACGCACCTCCAGAATCGTCCCGTCTTCGGCCGCGTAATCCGCCCTTAGCAGCGACATTTTAAACCCGCTGTCAAATTCCGCGATCGGATTCAGACGCATTCCCGGCCCCCGGATACCTGCGATTCCTTCTCCCTCCAGGCTGAGCTTGGCAGGAGTTCCTTTTTTCCCGAACATATGCAGAAGCGGAGACGCCACTCTCGCGGCCCAGTCCTTTTCCGAATGAGTGCAAGTCGGGTCCAGGTAATAAACGAGCTCGTCATCCGGTTTATAGCCCAGCCGCAGAAGGCTTTCCGTCGCTTCCCGCACATGCTTTTCCAGAATCAGCGTCCCCTCGCAGTTTCCCAAATCGATCCAGATCCGGGATAACGGGACTTTGTCCGTCCAGGTATGATACTGACGCGCTTCCTCCAGAGTTACGGGATCGACGCAGTAAAAATAGGGCGACAGGATGGCCAGCTTCCCGAACAGGTCCGGCCGGCGCATACCGATGTGGTAGGTCACTTGGCCTCCCCGGGACGATCCCATCATAGCCGTGTGCTCCGGCCCTTTTTTCGTGCGGAACAGCGAATCGATATACGGCATCAATTCATCGGTGATGAACTGTTCGTAAAGCTGCCCTTTCGGCCGGATTTCCACTTTGTCGCGCAAATAATCGACGCCTTCCAGCTCGTGAGTGAATTCATCCGACCGCTGCATGCCCATATTCGCGATGCCGACCACGATGATTTCTTCCATCAGGCCGTTTTGAACGAGCCGGTCCACCGTTTCATGAAGGTTCCACGAATAGCCGTTGAAGGCAGGATGAAAAATATTTTGTCCGTCATGTACGTACAATACCGGATAACGCCTGCCGCTCTCTTCGCTGTAACCGGGCGGAAGATAAACGAACAGATCGCGGCGGTTGTTCAGAAAGGCCGAATAAAACTGTTCGATTTTCAACAAACTCGACAGACTCTTCATCCGTTTGCCGCCTCCTTTGCTTCCGTTACTGGCGGAACGTCTACCCAGTGTTCCACTTGGTAAGACAGCTCCAGCCCCTCGCGGGCCGTAAATTTGCGGTAAGGTATTTCCTTTCCGCTTGCGTACGTTTCGTGCTTGCCGAGGCCGCGCGAAATGCGGAACTCGAAGGAAATCCCCCGCGGCACTTGGAACGTGCCTCCGTAGAGCCTCTCTCCGATCATCGGCAATTCGATACCCGCATAGAGCGTATCCGTCTTCGGCGTGCAGACCGGCACTTCGACGAACATCGTAACGCTGACCGTATCGGAAAGATGCGGAACCACGGTCAAGTCCAGACTCGCCGTCAGCCCCTGCCCGTTGTAGCGGACGGTGACGCTTCCTTCCCGCTTAGGAAGGAGCCTGCCTTCCGCCGTCACCTCGACGATACCCGGGTCCGTTACTTCATAGTCCGCGTCCAGATCGGTCATCATAAAGCCGCTGTCATAATGAACGACAGGATTAAGCGCGCAGGACGGACCCTGCAGACCGATTCTTTCCGGGCCGTGAAGATCTATGCGTACAGGAGTTCCGATTTCGCCGAAAAAATACAGAAGAGGCGCATGGACCCTGGCCGCCCAGTCTTTCTGCGAATGGCCCGAGCCGACGGCGAAATAGTACATGAAATCGCCGCCCGGCTTGTAGCCCGCGTCCATCAGCGTATCCGCGACTTGTCTCACATGCTTCTCCATAACCGTGAAGCCTTCCGCGTCCCCGACATCCATCCATATTTTCAGCGGTTTTTTATCCGTATAGACGCAGCTCAGCCACCGGTCTTCCATCGTGGCCGGATCTACGCTTACGAAGAAAGGGCACAACGCTCCGATCATGCCGAACGTTTCCGGCTGCCGGAAGCCGATGTTGTAAGATACAAGTCCTCCGGCGGACGAACCCATCAGAGCGGTATGCTCTTTCTCCGTCAAGGTCCGGTAGGTGGAATCGATGAACGGCTTCACTTCACGGACGAGAAACGTTTCGTATAATTCGCCTTGATTCGTGGTGTTAAAAATGTTGTGGCCGTCCGGATTGGCGTGCATATATTCGGCGATGCGGGCGTCTTCCACATGCGAAACGGCGACGACGATGATTTCTCTCATCCTGCCCTGCGCAGTCAGCTCGTCGACGGTGAGATGAACATCCCAGGACTCGCCCTTCCGGTCTTTGAAAAAAACATGCTGGCCGTCCTGCATATACAGGACGGGATACCTTTTCCGGTCGTCCGAGTGATAGCTTGGCGGCAAATACACATAAATCGTCCGCTCGTTTTTCAAGGTATGAGAATAAAAAGGATTGATTTCAATTAACCGCGATGAACTCACCGTGAACTCTCCTTTGAAACGGATCGTTACGGAGTGCCGGACAAGTAGTAAAATTTTTCAGGATCTACATAGTCCGCATCTTGAATGTAACGATCCATTTTATGAACTATTTCCTGATAGTCATTCAAATCGAACGTAATCCTCCCTACCGTACCGGGGAGGACCTGCGGACAATGGCACGTGCATACGGCGGCAATGCGGGTCGTTTTTTTCAGCACTTCAAGCGCCAGAAATTCGTTGATCACAATCCCCGGCTTCCCTTCAAAACGCGCCAGAAAATCGTTCAGCTGTTCCGGACTGTCATACGCGCAAATCCGTTCATCCTCCAAGCCGGACTGTTCCCGAATGAAACCGGCAAGCTTCGCGTTGTTGTAAGCATCCGTGACCAGAAACTCCGGCCGGCCGCCAAGTGCAGCCTCGCAAGCCCGGAAGCTTTGCGCGAAATCCGGAATGATTTTGTGAAACAGCGAATCGTCGATATAACTGTCGATGACAAAAACGGGTATACCGAAACCGAAATAATTCGAGATCGTGCCGAACCGTTCCTGATCCGCATTAAGAAGGAAAACGCCGTCCAAATTCCGCTCCATGATCATTTTGTAATCCGAAAGCTGGCTTCGGACCTGCATAAAAATGATATGGTATCCGAGTTGTCCGCAAATCTGTTCGATTTTGCTTACTGTTTTGGCATATTTAAAATCGGACCAGTACTGGTCTTCGTGCTCCTGAAACAGCAAAATGCCGATCAGGCCCGTTTTTTTGATTTTTAACGATTGCGCGGTCCGGTTCGCCACGTATTTAAGCTGCCGGGCGGCTTTCATCACCTTGACGCGCGTTTCGTCCGAGATGGACTGGGTCTTCACATCGTTCAAAATATACGAAACGGTGGCAATGGAGACGCCCGCCGCTTTGGCTATATCTTTGATGGTTGCTTTCTTCATCCTAATCGCTCCTACTTAAACGTTTAGGTTGATTAAAGCATATCCCCTTGTCCGGTGTCAAACCGCCCCAGGGGCACCGATGCGACCAGCCAGCCGAACGGCGGCAGCGCTGCCGAAAGGCCGTTCTCGGTCCGGACAAACGACCCCTGGCCGAGAATCACTTCGGCTTCCGGCCGGATGCGGCTGCCTCTCTCCCGGCCAGGCAGAGGCCCGCTTTGCGCATCCGCCGCGGAAGAGCCCGGCTCCGGCTCGAAAACGCGGCAGGACGCCTCCCGGCTGCTGTTGTTCACGCAGATGTAAAGCTCCTCCTCCGCGTTCTTTCTCAGCACGATAAGCTGATCCTTCTCCGCGTAAACAAACCGGAAAGTGCCTTCACTCAAAGCGCGGCGTGTCCGCCGCAGCTCGATCAGCAGGCGGTAAAACGCGAGGAGGCCGTGATTTTGCCGGTCCGTATCCCACTGCATCGGCTTCCGGCAATCGGGGTCGGGCCCGCCCTGCATTCCGATTTCGTCCCCGTAATAAATGCAGGGAGTTCCGGGGAGCGTGAACTGGAGCAGAACCGCCAGCTTCGCTTTCGCCTCGTCCGGTATCCGGGTCAGAAGCCGCGGGGTGTCGTGGCTGCCCAGGATGTTGAAGGCCGCCTCGTTCACCTGCTGCGGATAGGAAGCGAGCAAGCGGTTTATCCGGCTGCCAAGCTCACGGGCATCGATTTCGCCCTTGGCGAAATAGTCGAGAATGGCGTCGGTGGCGGGATAGTTCATGACCGCGTCGAACTGGTCCCCCTGAAGCCACGGCATCGCATCGTGCCAGATTTCGCCCAGGATGTAGAAATCGGGCTTCAGCGCTTTCAGCTTCTTGCGGAATTCCCGCCAGAACTCGTGATCGACTTCGTTGGCCACGTCCAGCCTCCAGCCGTCGATATCGCACTCCCGCACCCAATACTCCGCCACGTCAAGCAGATAGTTTCTGACCTCGGGATTGGCCGTATTGAGCTTTGGCATGTGGGACTCGAACGCGAAGCAGTGATAAGACGGTCTCGGTTCCGTCCGCAGCGGATATTCCTTGATGTGGAACCAGTCCCGGTAAGGAGACTCCTGACCCTTCTCCCGCACATCCCGGAACGGGGCGAATCCTTCTCCGCTGTGATTGAACACCGCATCGAGGATCACGCGGATGCCTCTTTCGTGGAACGCGGCAACCAGCTTTTTCAGCAGCGCCGTATCCCCGAAAGCCGGATCGACTTTCCTGTAATCGGCCGTATCGTACTTATGGTTCGTCGCCGCTTCGAACAGCGGTGTAAAATAGATCGCGTTTACGCCGAGCGAAGTCAAATAGTCGATGCGGTCGTACACTCCCTGCAGGTCTCCGCCGTAAAAATCGTACGGCCCCGGATCGGAGTCGCTCCAAGGGCGGACGCCCGGGGGATCGTTGGCCGGATCTCCGTTCGCGAATCGGTCGGGGAAGATCTGGTAGAAGACGGCTTCCTTCACCCAAGCAGGCGGCTTCAGCACCTCTTGCGGCCACAAAAACGGATAATCGAAAAAAGTGAGCGGATCCTGCGATTTTTCCGTGCCGAACCCTTTCTCCGTCAACCATACGACCTCTTCTCCCGAAGTCAGTTTAAAAGCGTATCTCAATCTGTAATGCGGCGGGACAAGCTCTCCTTGCCAGTAGTCGAACAACTGGTCGCTGCCCGTTTTGTACAGCCTTGTTTCAAGAGCTGTCCGCTCCCAATCGTATTTGTCTCCGTGCAGCGCGTGCACGGCGTCAACATCGTCTTTTTTCGTGCGCAGCCGGATATGCACGGTACGCTCGTCGTAGGCATAGCAGTAAGCCTGCCCCGACCGGTGGTCAATCGCTTCCAGTAACATGGTCTGCTCCTTTTTCTCCTAGTATTCCGCTCTATTCTCTATCCTTTGTCCGCCCCTGCCGTAATTCCGTGGATCAGATACTTCTGGAAATACATGTACAGGCACGTAATCGGAAGAGCCACAAGCACGGCTCCGGCGGCGAACAGCGTAAAGCTCGAATTCGTCTCAGTGGCTACCATGCTGTACAAGCCTTGGGCCAGCGTCATTTTTTCCGAAGACCTCAGTACGATTTGCGGCAAAATAAAATCCATAAACGGCGTGATGAAACTGTTCAGGGCCACGAAAGTAACCGCCGGCAGCGACAGGGGGAAAATGATTTTAAAAAACGCGTCGGCGTGGCTCCCCCCGTCTATGAATACCGCCTCCTCCAGGCTCTTCGGAATCGTATCGAAATGCCCCTTCATCACCCAGGTTCCCATCGAAACGGAGCCTCCCGCATAAATGAGAATCAAGCCCATGTGCGTGTCCAGCAGCTTCGTCTGAAGCAGCAGAACAAATAGGGCCATGACCGATAAGAAGCCCGGAAACATTTGCAGGATAAGCAAGGTCATCAATCCCTGCTGCCGTCCCTTGAACCGGAACCGGGAGAAGGCATAGGCCGTCGCGGCCACAAGCGTTGTCGAAACGACGGCGTTCACCAGGGCGATCTTGACCGTATTGCGGTACCACAGCACAAAGTCCGTCTGCTTGATCAATTCGGCATAGTGGGCGAAAGTGGGATGATCCGGGATCATCCGGCTGACCAGGAGACTCTGCCCCGGATTCAACGAAGTGCCGATCACCCACAGGATCGGGTAAACCGTTGCGACAAGCAGCGCGATAAAAACGAGATAGATCCCCGTAACGGTCAGATTGTCTTTAAATTTCCTCATGCAGACCCATTCCTCTTCTCAAAGTGCCTTCATCCGTCTGTAATTCCATAAGGAGAACAGGGCAATGAACACAAACATAATGATGGAGACGGCCGAGGCCATATTGAACTGGCTCTGATTCAGCGTCATTTTGAAAATCCACGAAATCAGGATATCCGTACTTCCGGCGTAATAATAATCGGGATTGTTCGGCTTCCCGTCCGTCAGCAAATAAATCAGATTGAAGTTATTGAAGTTAAACGCGAACTGCATAATAAAAATCGGTGCCGTGGCGAGCTTCACAAGCGGCAGCGTAATGCCGAAAAATTTCTGCGCCGCGGTAGCCCCGTCCACATCCGCCGCTTCGTACAGATCGCGCGGCATCGTCGTCAAGATCCCCGCCATCAGCGCCATCAGAAAAGGAGTCGAGAACCACAGATTCACGAGCAGAATCGACGCTTTGGCCATCGTCGGATCGGACAGCCAGGATACCGGCGGCAAGCCGAGGCTGGCCAGAAACCCGTTGACGGGACCGAACGAGCCGTTGAGCAGCACGCGGAACACCAGAATCGAAATGAATTGCGGTACGGCCCAGGGAAGCATAAAAGCGGTTCTCCAGAACTTTTTGAAGCGGATACGCGGGTGATTGATCATCATCGCCAGAAGGAGTCCGCTAAAAAAGACCGTAATCGTAGAAGCCGCCGCCCAGACGATATTCCACAGCGAAATGCCAAGGAAGGTCGACCGCCAAGCTTTCTGGGCGAACAGGTCGTAAAAGGTCCGGAGTCCGGTCCAATCGACCAGCGAACGGTCCGGAATATGGCCGGGCGCCGAATAGTTCGTAAACGCGATCATCACGTTAAACACGAGCGGGATCACCGTTACGAAAAGGACAAACACGAACGCGGGCAGCAGAAGCAGGTACGGGAAATGCTTGAACTTCGCCTGCTTCACCGACGCCCGAAATCCGGGAACGGGCTTGCCTTTATCCCGAAGCTCTCCGTTCTTCCATGCGTCCGCAATGTTCAGGGCGTAGAACCCGATGAACAACAGCACGATTACGCAGGTCATCACTCCGTTGATCATCAGAAAGATGGAATGGTCGCCGGGTATGACTTTGCCCCGGACCACTTTGGTCGGCACGTCACCCAGGCTGATCAGTCCGGCGATTCCCCGCAGGGCCAGCGGGCAGTAGCTCCAGATAAACAGCTGTGCCGAAAGGAGAAACAGAAGCCCTTTGACAATCTGCCTGTTGTAGAGCTGCCCCAGGCCGATGAGTACCGCCGAGCCCGCAGCGGCCCGTATCCGGTGCCGGCGATTGTTTGGATTTACTTGCATACGTCAGACCGCCTAACTTAGGTTTTGATGTTCCGCTTATTTCGTTGTTTTCATCGCGGTTTTGATTTGTTCCACGGCCTTCGTCAAAACGGCGCCCGGGTCCTGGTTCTCGTTCCACAGCGAGGAAATAGCGGTTCCGGCCGGCACCCAGACGTTGCCCATCTCGGGAATCGAAGGCATCGGCACCGAATGCTTCGCCTGCTCCAGGAAAGCGGGCGCGTAAGGATCGGAGGTAAGGACCGGGTCGGCCATGACGTCCTGCCTCGGAGGGAGCTGCGCCGTCATTTTAAACCGCTCGATCAGATGGTCTTTGCTTGTCGCATAGCTTGCGAACAGCTTTGCCGCATCGGGGTACTTCGTGTACGAATTGACGTACAGGGCCCGGATGCCGGAGAAGCTTACGGGATGCTCCCCGTTTGGCAGCAGCGGCAGCGGAGCGACGCCGAACTCGAAGTCGGCTTTGGACAAGCTGGAAATAAGCCAAGACCCGTTAATGACGGAGGCTGTTTTTCCCTCCTGGAAAAAGCCTGTGATGATATTGTCGTTGATATCGTGGATATTCAGCGGCAGAATCTTTTTAAGCGATTGCAAATACTTGGCTCCTTCGACCGCTTGCGGGCTGTTCAGCCCGATATCGTTCGGATCGGTGCCTTTGCCGCCGAAAACATAACCTCCGTAGCCGGCAAGGAACGAATACGACTGGTACAACTGTCCGACGTCCCACATCAGGGCGAACTTTTTGTTCGCCGGATCGTTATAGGTTTCGGCGAACTTTACGATCTCCTCGTATGTTTTCGGAGCTTGGGGCATCGCTTTTTTATTGTAAAAAAGCGCGTACGTGTCGATGGCCGTCGGATATCCGTAGAGGGCTCCGGAATAGCTGACGCCTTCCAAAGCCGAAGGCAGCAGCTGCTTTTTGTCCTCTTCGCCGAAAGCGTCATTTTCCAGCACAAGGCCGGTCATGACGGCATTGCCGAGCTGGTCGTGCGGCGCGGAGAAGACGTCGGCTCCGATTCCGGCCGGACCGTCGGTGGTCAGCTTTTTCACGGTATCGATGGCCGGGACGGGTTCCACCTTTACGGGAACTCCGTATTCCTTCTCGAAGCTTGCGGCGACGGTTTTTAAATAATCCAGTTCGGGACCCTTCGATTCCCATACGACGAGTTTGGCACCGCTTTCGGGTTTGAGCTCCTTCTGCTGCGCATTTCCTCCGCCCTGTTCCTGCGGCTGCGCGGAAGGCGAAGGCTGATCGTTTCCGCAACCGGTTAAGCCGGTCACGCTCAAGAGAACGGCAATTCCGGCGGAAAATAAGCGTTTGGACATGATGTTTCCCCCTTCATTTGAGTGCTGAATCGTTTAAGTACTGAAACGTTTAAGTAAAGCTTAACCACATCATAAAGGGTAGCTTTCCAAGGAGTCAATGATAAAAAATGGTAAATGCGTATGCCCTTATTCATAGGGTGGTCTTCCTTGCAACCGTTCAAACATTTTTGATCGTCATAAATTTTGACACCCCCATAGAATTTGGTTTACAATCTATTCAAATTGTTCTCTTCGCATGTATAAAGAAAGGGGTATCCGATCCATGAAGAAAAAGTCTTTGGGGTTTCTTTCCGTCGGTTACGGATACTCTACCGCTGTTTTTTTCTAGAATTCACTTTTACGGGTGAAGTCTGTCCAAAAGTGAGTAGTGAAAACGGCAGGTCATTTATAGAATGCGAGGTCATATAAAATGGAAAACTCCAAAATAACTAGAAAAAATCCGGCAGGCGTGTGCAGCCCCGTAGGCAACTACACTCACATTACTAAAATTCCAAGAAATTCAGAGCTGTATGTTACTTCCGGTCAAATCGGAGCGGATCCGCACGGTAACATTCCCGATAGCATGAACGAACAAATCCGGAATACTTTCGATAATATCCGAACCGTCTTGCACGCTGAGGAGTTATCATCCGAACATATTATTAAAGTCAATATATGGGCTACCCAAAAAATAGATTGGGATTTTCTATATGAAAAATGGGCCGAATTATTCGGCCTCAATTATCCCGCCATGACGGTCGGCTATATCTCGGAATTAGGATTGCCCGAACTCAAAATTGAAATTGAAATATGGGCGGCTAAAGTCTAACCCCGTTCCCCCGTTCCCTTCATCTCCCTCACGCAAATGATCATGGCGTGGGGGTTTTTTGTTGATTTTAAGGCCGGACGGACACGTTTCTTCGTAAAAACTTGCGTCAGTCTGAGCTCTCGCCATCTTTCGTCTTACGCCATTCCTCACACCACATCATTAAAATAAAAAGACCGCGGTTATCGCGGTCCTGTAAGTGTGAATCCTGCGGTTTCGCCGGTATTTTCAAGGGAACTGCATCCTGTACAGTTCTTTATACCTTCCGTTTCGGCGAAGAAGAACATCATGCTTTCCATATTCCACAATTTCTCCATGTTCCAGAACGACAATCTGATCGGCATTCTGAATCGTGGATAGCCGGTGGGCAATGACCAGACAAGTCCGGCCGGGAAGAAGGCGTGACAGCGCCTGCTGGATTTTTTGCTCGGATTCCGTATCCAGGGCTGCCGTCGCTTCATCCAGGATGATCAGACGGGGATCTTTCAGGAAGGCTCTGGCGATAGACAGCCGCTGTTTCTGTCCGCCGGACAGTTTGACGCCTCTTTCCCCTATCGGAGTGTCGTAGCCTTGCGGCAAAGCGGTTATAAACTCGTGCGCGTTCGCGGCTCTTGCGGCCGCTTCGATTTGTTCGCCCGATGCGGCAGGCTGTCCGTACGCGATATTTTCGCGGATCGTGCCGTTCAGCAGAATGACTTCCTGCGATACGATTCCCAGTTGGTTTCGCAGAGACTGCTGTGTGACCGCCTTCAGCGGATAGCCGTCGATGTAGATATCTCCCCGCTGCACGTCGTACATACGGGCGATCAGGTCCGCAATGGTGGATTTACCGGAGCCCGACGAACCGACCAGAGCCGTCGTCTCATTCCCGCGAAGCTTCAAAAAGAAGCTTTCGAGCACAGGCTGCCCTTCGTCATAAGCGAAATCAACGTCATAGAAAACGATTTCGCCTTTAACGGGCGGCAGCACAATCGCGCCTTCCTGATCGCGGACCTCCGGAACCGTCTCCAGAATATCCCGGATACGTTCGAAGGCCGCTGCCGATTGCTGGATTTTCGTAACCAGCCTGCTGAAGGAACGGATAGGCGCCTGCAGCAGGCGCAGGTAAGCGAGATACGCGACGACTTCCCCCACAGTCAGGTTACCCTGCATCGTCTGCCAGGCGCCGAACAGAAGAACAAGCGTCATCCCTATATAATTGAGCCAATCGGTCAACGGTGAAAAGAGCGCCGAAAGCCGCGATGCCGAAACCGCTGCGATCCGGTTCCGGTCGCTCAGTGTCACGAACTGCTTTTCTTCGTTTTCTTCGCTTGCGAAAGATTTGATCATGCGGATACCGGACAGGGTATCCTGCAGGAAGTTGTTCAGCTCGGCGGAGATTTGACGCACCCGTCTATACGCGCTTTTGATCCGCAAGCTGAAAAACCGGGACGATATAAATAAAAAAGGCAGGGTCACAACCGTCAAAAGCGCCAGCTGCCAATCCACATAAAACAGATAGCCGCATATCGCGACGAAAGTGACAAAATCGGCAAGAATGGATAGGCTCTCGGCTGAAACCAGCTCCTGAAGCTGGTTAACGTCTCCGGTCAATCTCGCCATAAGATCCCCTGTCCTGCTGCGGTCAAAAAACTTCACATCCAGCCTTAGCGTATGGGTGTACAGTTTATTGCGCAGCCCGAGAATGGCCTTCTGGCTGACAACGGTCATAACGTAATTTGAAGTAAAATGAAGGAGTCCGAGCACGAGAGCCGTCAGAACAAGCAGCCCGCCCGTTTCCAGCAGGGCGTCTACCTTTTTGCCTGGAATAATGTCGTCGATAACGGTTTTTGTCAGCTGCGGAATGATAAATTCACAGAACGAAATGAACAGGACGGCCAGCGCCCCGGTCAAAAGCAGGCCCCAGTGGGCCTTTGTGTGTACAAACATCTCTTTGAGCATGCCGCGTACGCTCATGATAGAGTGTGACCGGTCCGGCCGGTCTGTTGTCTGCTGCCTTTCTTTCATGGAGATCACGTACTTTCAACTATATTTAATTAGATTATCTAACTATAAAAGCACAATTTTCTTCACCTCTCTTCATCCCGCTCTTTTTTAGTTAGATAATCTAATCACATGTCCAATATAGCTCATTGCTCCGAATATTGCAATTCCTGTCCTGCCGTTCACCGCCCGCTCTCCCGGATGAAGAGACCCGGCAGCCCCGCATCGGACGAGGTCTCCCGGTTTAGTCATCTCCTCTGAATGAATCCTTTCCAAGACGCGTTTCCAAGTAAGTTTAAGCGTTTTAATTTAAAAACAGTTATGTACTCCATAAATTTGAGTTCCGGCTTCTCCCGCTTCCGCCGTTTAAACAAAGCCGCCTTTCCGGTAATCCGAAGGCGTGTAGCCCAGCTCTTTTTTAAAAGCGCGGATCAGGCTCGTTACATCGTTGTAACCGACCTCGCTGGCAATCTGCGGCATCGGCTTGTCGCTTTTAAGCAGCAGCTCTTGAGCCCGTTTCAACCGCAGTTGGGTACGGTAGGCCATGTAAGAGATCCCGGTTTTCAGTTTGAACAGATAGCTGAAATAAGGAGCGGAATACCCCACGGACGAAGCCAGTTCTTCCAGCGTGATTTCCTTGTTGTAGTGCTGCTGGATATATTTCTGCGCGTTATAGATCATGCGCTGGTTATCCGTATAAGCCGCCAGTTTCACGGCATGCTGCAGAGCTTTGAAATCGGCTATGATCCACTGCGTCAGCTCGGCGCCGGTTTGTCCGTGATAAGGCTGCAGCGAGCACTCGACCTCTCTTTCGAGCTTGGCTGCGGCGCTCTGCAGAAGGATGCGGTGAAAGGCGCTGTGCCACTTCAGGCACAGATAAGGGGGCGCCGCTTGCAGTGAAGCCAGCCATTTGCGGCCCGTCATCTCCTGGACCGGGCGGTTCTCCTGAAGCACCGCTTCGACCCAGGTATCCGCAAGCCCTCTCCATCTGTCCGAGGTCTCGCCGATAGTATGAACCGTTTCCGGCAGCTCCTCCAGCGTCCTGCGTACGGAAGACAGAAAGCGGTCTTTGCACAACGGCTTCAAGAGGTAATCTTTCACTCCGCAGACCAGCGCCTCTCTCACGTATTCGAATTTATCGTGCTCGGACACGATGATGGCGGGCGTGTACCGGAACTCCCTGGAAAGCTGACGGCACAGCTCCAGGCCGGTCATATAAGGCATGCTTATGTCGGTTACGACAAGATCGGCCCCGTACTCGTGCATCATACGGAGCGCCTCTTTCCCGTCGGAAGCCTCCAAAATGCGCAGAACCGGAAACCTGGAATTCTCCAGCATATAACGCATCAATTTAATCGTCGTTGATTCATCGTCAACCAGTAAGATTGTATACACCTTACGAATCCCCTTTTCTAATGTCGGAGTATCCTGACGGACCCGTTTACAACCGTATCTTAGCGCCATTATAGGCTCCTTCATCCTGCAGAGGCTATCATCAGAAGCTCGAATGAATCATTAAAATACGGAATAGGGCCGCTCAGGTCATGAAGCGGAAGATCCGGCCGGCAGTTTCACCGGTTATTCGTTCAGATACGCATTCACACGATCCTGGATCTCCTTGGCCGCTTCTTCCGCCGACTTCTGTCCGGCGAAAAACGCTTTGGACTCTATAAGCAGCGCATCCTCGACCATGGAGGCATTCGTAGGGATCGGGTGGCTCAGCCCGGAAATCAGCTGCTTCTGGTACTCGATATCCGCAGGGTTAACGTCCACGGTTCCGCCTTCCTCGGGACCGTCCTCGATCTTGACTCTGCCGTTCTTCAACACTTGATCCAGCTGCCTGCCGTAAACGTCCTTGTTCAGCGGAAACCCGCCTAATCCTTTGACATCCTGTATGTCATCGGACAGCATAAATTTGATAAACGCCCAGGCTTCCGTTTTCACAGCGGAATTCTCATTAATGCCGAGGGTCTGATAAGGCAGAAAGAATCCCCCCGGCTTCTGCCCGACGGCCAGCGGACTCCGATAAAGCTTGGGCTGCTTGTACAAAGCCCGGGGAAAACTGAAAAATTCCTCGGGATTTTGAATGTAGATGCTTTTGAAGGAAGCGTCTGCCGCCTTGTCCGCCATCACGTTCCCGTCGAATAACGCCTTAACCTCGTTAAGCAGCTTGATAAAAGAAGCTTGATCGAATTTCGTCTTCCGGTTCGGTTCATCCACAAAGGCCGGATAATCGGCTTTGACCCTCGCATTCAGCATCCTTGGCGGGCTTGCGGTATAGGCTGCCGGAGAACCGCTTTTTTTCATAGCCTTGGCTGTCTCGGCAAATTCATTCCAGGTCCAGACGTTATCGTCTATGCGGACCCCGGCCCTCTTGACCGCCCCTTCATCCCCGACCATGGCTTCCAGTACGAAACGCATCGGCATTCCGTAGAGGGCTCCGTTTATGGAGAGATTGTCCAGGATATTGCCGAAGTACAGGTCTTTATGGAAAGAAGGATCTTGATCCATGAGCCCGCTCAGATTAGCAAGCACGTTATTGCTCGCATATTTCCCCATAGGCAGCGGGTCCAAAACGAGTACGTCAGGACCTTTGCCGGACAGCATCTCGGTGTTCGTCGATTTGACGAACTTCTCCCGATCGCCTTCTTTCCAGTTGTCTTTGGTTTGAACGTACGTAAGCCGAATCTCGACATCCGGATGCTTTTGCTCGAATTTCTTTTTCGCTTCCCTGAACACCTCATCAAGAAAAAGCATCGAAACGACCACGGTCTTTTTACCGTTCTTGTTTTCTCCACGTGAAGTGCCGCCGGAATCCGGGGCTTGCGTCCGCCCCCCTCCACCGCAGGCAGCGGTCGTCGTAAGAAGCAGCAGGGTCGCGAGCAGCAGAAACATTCTTTTCATTCCGGCATCCTCCCCCATCCACATTTCTTCCGCCGGCGCTAGCGGGTGTTATCTATAGTTATAAGCCCGGCTTGTAAAAGAAAGCTCTCTAACTTGTAAACAAAATGTTTCCATTTTGGAAATCCGTGCCTGAACGAAAAACTCCCTGCACGCCGTCGGGGCGGAGACAAGGGATTGTCTTAGTCCATGAAAGAGTTAAACATGCACAGCTAAAAAAGAAAATTGAAGTTCTTGAATAGTGGAATTCAAAGCTTCTTATTTTATCGGAAATCCATTTAACTTCTTTTGATGAAATCATAAAAAGTAATTGATGGCTTTAAATCCATTCTTAATGTTCATTATCTTAAACGATCAACTCGTAAAAGTGCCTCAGAGCCTGGAACCTTTTGCTTCCCATGAATGGCGTATTCAATAGCACGCCTTGTATTCTGTACACGAGGCCACACCGGGGTTTCGCCAGGAGCCACTTCCCACCCATCTTCGTGATCCATGCCATTGAAAGATATCCATTTTTCTAATAGGCGAACTGCTCTGTTTCGATCCATTTAGATGTAATCTCCTCCAGTTATCTTGGAAAGCGGGGTATTGTGCTTTTTGCAGTCATAAATAAAACACGAACCGGACCATAAGGTCGGAATTATATGGTATTGTTATCTTGAATCTATTTAATCCAAAGGAGTGAGTAAAATAGCTACTACAACATTTAAGGCATCAGCACACTTGCAAGAAGGTGTTGTTGTAAAAGTTAGTTCAAGAAATTTTGAGTTTACTATTGACGAACCTAAAAGTCTGGGAGGAACGGACACTGGGATGAATCCAGTTGAAGCGCTCCTAGGTTCGTTAGGTGCCTGTCAGTCAATAGTAGCCCGAGTTTATGCGAAAAAGTTTGATATCAATCTTGAAGACTTTCGAGTTGAGGTGGAAGGGGATCTGGATTTGGATGGGTTCTTTAAAAAATCCGATGTTCGTCCAGGCTATTCTGACATTCGTTATACTTTTTATATCAAAACAGACGCACCCAGAGAACGAGTTGAAGAATTTATTCAATTTTTAGAAGAAACTTGCCCTGTTGGTGATTCAATTGCAAATTTGGTCAATCTCAAATTAAACCGTATTGTAATCGAAAATTAATCTTAAGATAAATTTACTTAGCACCCTGTTTGGGTGTTTTTTGTTTCCTGTCTATTCTATAAAATTTGAGAGTGGTGGATTAGTCAATTGGTTACTTTTCTTAAAAGGTGTCGATAAATCCAATTGGGAGGTGCTGACGATGAACGAGCCTGTATTGAAAAAAGCAATGGACACATTGGAATTTCTTAGTCAGGATGCCGAGGCACGCCGATTGTATGAAGACAGGCAAAAGTATCTGCATGATGAAGCTTCTATGATTGAAGGGGCTCTGGCTGAAGGGGAAGCTCGCGGCGAGAAAAGGAAAGCGATCCAGATGGCTCTGGAGCTTCTCAAGCATGGGGTGGATACAGCTGTCATAGCTAAGTCCTCCGGGCTGTCTGAGGAAGAAATCATCGCCTTAAGAAAACAGTGATAAAATGGATAAAAGGACCCGGCGATATGAAAGCTAACGACGGACTTACTGTTGTCAACGTAAAAGAGTTCGTTGTCCCCGCCCAATTTGCATACTCTAATAAAATGAAATGAAATGAAAATAGGACAAAATTTTCCGTGAAATAAGCACCTCTCCCTCATGCTAGCGTAGCATTTGGAAAGGTGCTTTTCTTGTGTATATCACCACGAATTTGTCCGCGAAGGAGGTACGTTTCTTTGGCGCTCCATATTGGGAGAAGCTGATTCTATTTGAATTCGATCACAAGCGGAGTTTGTTCCGGATTGCCGGTAGCAGGGGCTCTGTCGTAAGACTTCCAGCCCGTTATCAAAATTTTCTTATTATCGGGACTCCAGTCCATTTGGGACAATACAAGACCTTTGTAGACCAATTTCTCCTTGATCATGTTATGGCCCTGCAGCTTTGCGACGTAGAGAGACTCTTCGTCCTTTGCGTAGGCGATCGTTTTATTATCGCCGGACAGGCGGAAAGTGCTGACCCCCGCAGACAGTGCGACCGTATTCTCATCGCGCTCGTCGTAAAGCGTCAGTGTGTTTTTGGCGTCGAGGAAAATAATTTGGCTGTCGTTCACATAATCAAACTGCCGCTCACTGGCCGAATGTTCGAACTTGCGGGTCCATTTATCCTCTGTTACCGCTCCGAGAGTAACATACGAACCATCTTCGCCTATCCGCCCCATCAGGGCCGTGCTGCCGTCGTCCGCAAATTTAACCGAAATCACCGTATATTTGCTATCGCGTTTCAACACCCGTGGAGCGGGCGCCTCGCTGTTTTCCTGCCATCTCGGCAGAGGAATTTCCTGCGATGTCCGGCTATTCATGTCATATACGACAATGGATTCGGTCCCGTACTCTCTGCTTTTCACCGTAAAAGACAAGTACCGGCCGTTGTTGGACCAAGTCATGGCGCTGGTAATCCCTTTCCCTTTATCCGGTATCCCGGGGGCGAAGCTTTGCGACGTGTTTAGATCGAGTATATACAAAGTCTCCCCGGTAGAGGACTGGCCCGTATAGGCCATATACTTCCCGTCGGGTGAAGGTTTCCCGGTCTGCGCATCCCCCGCAAGCGGGGTCAAACTCACGGCGGACAAATTCCGGTAATCCACCAGTTGGATATCCGGTTTCGTCTCCTGATTTTTGTAAGAACCGAGCAGAAGTCGGGAAGACATCCATCCCCATACATCCACCGCCTTGTTTCCGGGCAAGGAGAGTTTGTAAATTTTGTTCGTTTCAAAATCGGTGCTTTCCTCTTCCGGTTGCGCGTCTACCGCAGTATCTCCCATCACGATGGTTTTCGCCTTCGGCAAACCCGCGCAGCCGGCCGGCATAGCTAATGCCGCCAAAAGAAGCGGCAAGCTCAGCATAGATCGTCTTGTCATCCTGCTTCCCCCTCCCCGGCCGCCTCGTAAGGCAATTCGATGAGGACCGCCGTCACCTGTTCGGCGCTCCTTATCCCGATCGTACCGCCGAGCCCGTCTACAATCGCTTTGCTGATGCTCAGACCCAGACCGCTGCTGCCGGCTTCCCCGTCGGCCGGTCCGCTTACCCGGTAGAACGGCTCGAAAATTTTAGCCAATTCTCCGGACGGGATCGTTTCCCCCTCGTTCTTCACGGAAATCCGGACGAATCCCGGCAGTTTCTCGGCTTTGACATGAACCGTGGACGGAGACCGGCCGTATTTGATCGCGTTGTCGATAATATTGATGTAAAGCTGCCTGATTTTAGCCGGGTCCGCGACCAGGGACAGGTTTTCGTCCGCCTCACAATGAATGAATTTGTTGTACTTCTGGGCTTTCAGCAGCATTCCGTCACATACGTCACGCAGAATAAGGCCCGGTTCGATCGTTTCCGCCGCATCCTGTCCGCCGGTTTCCCTGGATAGGGTGAGCAGTTGAAGCACCATTTCGTGCAGCCGTTTGCTTTCACTCACGATATGATTCATTCCTTTGGCAAAAAAAGCTTCGTCCCGGCTGCCTACTTCACGGATAAGCTCGGCGTACCCGATGATTGAAGTAAGAGGCGTTTTCAGTTCGTGCGTGACATGATCGAAAAATTGCTTCCGATGCCGGTTCAGTTCTTCCAATCGGTCACGATCCTTCTTGATCCGCTGAATTTGTTTCTTGATCTGCACGATCATATTGCCGAAGTTGTGCGCAAGCTGCCCGATTTCGTCTTTTCTGCGGAAACCGATCTTGATATTCAGGTTGCCGTTCGTTACTTCCGAAGACGCTTTAGTGAGCTTGATGAGGGGAATCGTAATGTTTCTGGACAGCAGATAGGAAAAAACAAACGCCGCAATAAAAATGGCGATCGTCACGGAAGAGAAAACGTCCAGAATGTGTTTTCTTTGTTCGTACAGCAATGAAAAATCTTTGCCGAACCGCAGAATGCCGACTTTCTTGCCTTCGACAATAACCGGATAGGCATAAAACACTTCCGCCTTCTCGTCCGTGTATTGAATCCGGTAGGCTGTTTTTCCGTCCAGCGCATACTGAAGATCGTCCGCGTTCGCAGACAAAAACTTCGCTTCATTCGAAGCGAAGATCAGATCTCCCGCAACCGAATAGGCGCTTGTATCGCTGGAGGTGACATGGTTCAGATCCCGGACCATTTCCTCCGCCATCTGCTGGAAGTACATGTCATCCGTGTTGAAATGGTTAATCAGAAATGCTTGTTTGACGTAAATGCTGCTGTTGTTTTTGAGCTGGATCAAGTCTTGGGTAATGATCTTTTCATTACTGGTTTCAATAATCCGGACGACGAAATGATTCAGCAGCAGAAAAGAAACGGAAAAGATCGCGAACAGCCCGATCAGAAATTTGGCTCTGATGGTCGAGAACATGCCGTTAATCCACCTGTTTTTCAAATTTGTATCCCACCCCGAACACCGTCACGATCAGATCGCTCGCTCCCAATTTTTTGCGCAGCCGTTGAATATGGATGTCCACCGTTCTCGTATCTCCGGTATAATCGTAGCCCCATACGAAATCCAGCAGTTCCGTCCGGGTGAAAATCTTGCCTTTGTACTTGCACAGCGTGAGAAGAAGATCGAATTCTTTCGGTGTCAGATCGACAGCCTCGTCGCCGATTGTGACGATTCTTTCGTGCTCGACGATTTCGATGTCCCTGAACCGGATCACGGCACCCGCCTGCGCTTCCGGCGTTACGTTCGCTTGGCTGACTCTCCTCAGCACCGTCCGGATGCGGACAGCCACCTCGCGCAAATCGAACGGTTTTGTCATATAGTCGTCCGCCCCGTATTCAAGCCCTTGAATCTTGTCAGTAATATCCGATTTGGCCGTAATCATAATGATCGGGATTTTATAGGCGGCCGTGACCTGTCTGCATACTTCGAGCCCGCTCAAATCCGGCAGCATCCAGTCAAGCAGAAGCAGATCGGGCCGTACCTGGCCGATCTTGAGTAAGCCTTCCGCCGCCGAATGGGCGGTGAAAGCCTCAAACCCTTCCCGGTTCAGCCCGTAAGCAAGCAAATCCGCAATAGCCTCTTCATCTTCGATGATCAATAATCTGGTCTTCTCTCTGGTCTTCTCTCTGGTTTTCTCTCTGGTTTTCTCCATACCTTCACTCCGTTCTAGATGAAATCGTAGCACAATCTATGCCGCCGTTACCAGAAGCTTATTTACATTTATTTGCATCCGGCGGACAAAAAAAGGCCACCCGTTCGCTCATACGGACAGATGGCTCCCTTTTCATTTCCCGGTGTTTGTTGAAGGCGCGTTGTTAAAAACCTCCCGGCACAAGCCGACGCGTTCCCTTACCGCGATTTTTTAATTTCCAAAGGCTCCTCCCGGCCAATCAGACAGGCAGCAGCCAAACCTATGCACAAAATGGAAGCGAGCAGAAGGAACGTAACGGGACAGCTGAAGCTTTTCATAAAAGAAAGCGACAACACCGGACCGAAGCTCGTTCCCGCAAACAAAACGAACGTATAGACGGACACCGCTATTCCGCGCAGTTTACCGCCCAACTGGCCGACGAGAGAGACGAGTGAAGGAACCGCCAGCGCGATGCTCGCCACGAATACGAGACTTACCGCAACGAGAACCGGCAGACTGGAGATCAGCCCCATCGAAGCCAATCCGGCTGCCGCCAGCGCCAGAGACCCCCGCAGTGTCATGTGTATTCCGAAGCGTTTCGAGACACGTCCGGCAAACGGCGAAAGAAGCATGGCCGCGATTCCGATGGACCGGACAACCAAAACTCCCTGTTTATCCAGACCGAAGGGAGCTCCGCTTAAATAACTGCCCAGCACCGTATACATGTTCACAAAAGACATGAGCAGAACGAAAGCGACCACATAACTGAGCACGAGCTGCTTGCGGACAAAAACTTGCCCGATCTGTTTGATCGGCTCCCAAATATTCGCGTGAGCCTGCTGGGTGCCTCCTTTTGGAAGAAATACATAAACCAGAACCGCAGTCAGCGCGTAAACACCGGCAAGCACATAAAAGACCGCGTTCCATCCGTACTGCTCGCTGATCAGACTGCTGAGCACCTGTCCCACGATTCCGGCTGTCAAAAATCCCGTACTGATAAAACCGATGGTCGTCACGCGTTTTTCCGCCGGATACATTTCCACGGCATAGGCAAGCGCTACCGGAGAAAAAGTGGCCGCCGCCGCTCCTTGAAGTCCTCTGAGAACTACGATCCACGCAAAAGTATGGACAGTGCCCAGCAGGAGCGAAATAAGCATCAGAACAAGAAGACCGGTAAAAATAACCTTCTTTCGCCCGTATTTATCGGACAGAGCGCCATATATGAGGCACCCGAGAGCAAAGCCGATCGAAAACGTGCTTCCCGAAGCGGCCGCCTCTGTCAACGTTATGTCATACAGCCTGGCAAAAACCGATATCAAGGGAATTGTCACATACAGACTGGACATGACCGCCAGACCGGACCAGCACAAAATCACGGTCATAAGAGAATAGTTTCTGCGCATGACAGAAGCATTCGTAAGATGGGTTTGATTACTCATACTTTCACCTCAAGTTGATTGGATTTAAAACAGATATATGATTAGATTATCTAACTACATGATCAAAAAAATTATCTGCCGGTTCCGAGCCGTTTTTCTATGCCTCTGTTAAGCTTAACGAGCATCCTATTAAACAGCTCCTGCTCCTCTTTATCCAATTCCTCGACGAGGGACGCGCAGGTGGACCAGAATTCGGGCAGCACCCGCTTAACCAACTCGCTCCCTTCGGGACTAAGCCGGATATGTGTCATTCGCCCGTCTTTGCTGTACGGCTCGCGGATGATCAGGTCTCTCTTGTCGAGCCAGTTCAATAAAGACGTCACCGAGGAGCGGCGTATTCCGAGCCGGTCCGCTATGGAAGAAGGGGTAACGAGCTCTTTGTCTTGATGAAGGGAGATCAGCAGCAGAATATCCATCTTGCTCTCCGTGATGTCATAATCGGACAAATGAATATCCATCACATCCAACACACTGTCCCCCAGCCAGAGCATAAGGAGGCCGGTAAGCGCGGAATCGCGGTCCGTATCGGAATTCGCGGTCCGTTCCAGCAAATCCAGGTAAGGCTTCGTCCCCAGTCTCGGCAGCTGCTGTTCGGTCGTATATTCCTTGGCGGGTTTTCTGTTCACGGTCATGCACCTCCCTTCTCCGTTATCCGCCTTTTCGTTGTTCGATCTTTCCCGGTGCAGCCTTCATCGTTCCTGTTAGTTAGATAATCTAATCAAAACCACTATAACGTATCGTTTTCGTTTTGGCAAGCGGCAGCACGGAGTTCGTAACCGAGCGGACCGGGTGTCCACTTTTCACGTCAGCCGGGAAAGAGCTTTTTCAAAAAGATGGTTAGGTCTGCCCTCATCGTCAATCTTTTGCTATACTAAACCTATAATTGATAATCATTATCACTGAAGGAGAGAAAATCATCGCCATGACCGATATCTCCAGCCCCCATACAGAGCCGGTTTCTACGGCTCATCTCTTTTATATCCCCTTTCGTATTACCGAAGTGGACAGCCAAGTTAAAGAGCTTGGCCGCAGCGAACGCACGGGTTGTTCCCGGATTTTCGTCGTTCTTGGCGGAAGCGGTGTGCTGCGCATACATGAAGAACCGTACGAAGTTTCCCGAGGAAGCATATATCTTTGCGACGATTTTCAGAAGCTGGACGTGACATCTCACGGCTTGCTGAAGGGTGTGCTTATCGAGTACCGGCGCTTGGGCACGGCAGACCCGGACACCGGTGTCTTGCAATGTCCCGAACCTCTGCACGGTTGCCCGGAAAAGCTCTTGAGACAGGCCGGCGAGCTGCAAAAACTATGGCGCGCGCCCAAGCTGGGCGGTCCTTTCCGGATACAGCAGCTGTTCACCGAATTGATGAACGGGCTCTACGAAGAGCTGGCTTCCAGGGAGAGGACCGGCCGCTCCTGGCTGAAGCAGAGCGTTAGTTTCATGGAAGCGCACTTTGTCGAGGACCTTACGCGGGATCAGCTGGCCGAAAGAGCGAATGTGAGCCCGGAGCACTTTTCCCGCGCCTTCCGTAAGTATACCGGGCGAACTTTCAACGAATATTTGACGCTGCTGCGGATTCGCGGCGCCCAGAAGCGGATTTTGACCGGTTCGCCGGACTTGAATACGCTCGCTCACGAGATAGGGTATAAAGAAGGCGCGTATTTAAGCCGTAAATTTAAAGAATCGGTAGGCGTTTCCCCTACCGTTTACCGGGGGAAGTCCAAGCGGATCGCCGCGCTTAATCAAAACTATACAGCTATTCTGACTGCGCTGGGGATTACTCCCGAGCTTGGCGTTTACACAGGCTGGACCGAGAAAATCGCGGGGGGTCCCGAAATACCGGAGGGGCAGAAATTCAACCCTTACGGCCGTACTTCCTCCAGTTTTTACGAAGCGGTTGCCGCCGCCCGTCCGGACATCATTATCAGCTATGATACGGAAGAAGAAAATAGGTCCCTTCTTCCGCTTGCCCCGGTGCTGGAACTGCCTTTCAAAACGATGAGCTGGCGGGAACAGTTCCGGATGATCGCCGACATCGTAAACAAACGCCGGGAGGCAGAAGAATGGCTGGCGCTCTACGACAAGCGGCTCATTCCGATTAACCGGCAGCTGGACCGGCAGCTTGGAAGCCGGGGTACGGCGGCCGTCTGGGAAATCGGCCCGGACAAGGCTTACGGCTTCGGAAGCAGTCACGGCAGGAGCTGCCAGATTTTGTATGACGACATCGGGTTTCGTCCGCCTGAGCGGATGCTCGAGCAGGGCTTATCGTGGCGCGGGTACGTGGAGACCTCTGTGGAAGCTATCGTGCAATATGCCGCCGATCATATTTTTATTACCTCGCTGCCCTGCGATTCTCATGGACGGCAGCGTCTGATGCGGCTGTTCCGGTCGCCGGAATGGCTGGCGCTCGATGCCGTCCGCCGGCGCAGGGTTTACCTGCTGGATCAACCGGAGCTGTTCTTCGGCTTCGATCCGCTCTCCTCGCTGGAACAGCTGCGCGTTTTAATGAACGTATTGACGCCGGATCACAAATTTACATGATCGGATATCATGTATGTGTATCGTTCTTGGGATCTTTCCGCTGTACATTTAATGAGAATGATTATCATTTTTATTTAGGAGGACAACCCATGTTTTCTCATCAGCGATTCGCCCGATACCGTTTGCAGGCGGCAGCAACTGCCTTCCTTCTGCTCGCGGCCGTTATTCTATCCGGCTGCGGCGGACGCGAGGACTCGGCTGCCGGCAATACCGTGTCCGGCACAATGAACGTACAAGCTTCGGATGTGAGCGGGAATGGAACCGGTACAACGAAAGAAGAAAAATTCAAAAAGGTCTCCACTGTCAAAGGGGAGATTCAAATTCCCGCCCATCCGCAGCGGATCGTCGCAGAGGAATATCTGGGCAGCTTGATCGCCCTTAATGTCATACCCGCCGGAGCGCCGGGATTAACCCTGAACAATTATTATTACAAAAAAGCGTTGAACGGAGTTGCGGATACGGGAACTTACGGAAAACCTTCCGTAGAGCGTATAGCCGGGCTGGAGCCCGATCTCATCATTACCGGGAACGCCGAGACTTACGAACAGCTCAGCAAAATCGCACCGACCCTGGTCATACCGTACGGCACATTGAAAAACGCGCGCGAGGAACTGGAATACTTCGGCACCTTGCTCGGCAAAGAAACCGAAGCCAAGTCATGGCTTGCGGATTACGACCGGCGCATCGCCGCGGCCAAGTCCAAAGTCGATGCCGTCCTGCCTGCCGATGCTTCTTTTTCCATCATGGAAAGCTCGGATAAAAACATATGGGTTTACGGGGATAATTTCGGACGCGGAGGTCAGCCGGTGTACCAGGCTCTGGGCCGAAAACCCCCTGCCGAAATCTCCGACGAACTCATGAAAAAACAGTGGGCCGAAATCTCGGCCGAAATGCTGGGACGTTATGCGGGAGATTACATCATCGTGACCGCTAACAACAAAACCGCCGAAGACTTCCGCACCGATCCGGTTTGGAGCACGCTGCCTGCCGTCAAGAACGGAAAACTGTACGTGTGGCCGGAAGAACGTTCCTGGTACTACGACCCGCTTGCCGTACTTTCCCAGACCGAAGAATTAGCGGAGTGGTTAGTCAAGACCGGCAAGTAAAAGATCGGGCCGGAAGAGACACCTGTTTAGGCTCTCCCCCTTACTGTATCTCTTCTTCATCCATCTGCCCCCTCTCCATCGCATAGGTTTAACCGGGCCGCTCTTCTGGCAAGAGCGGTTTTTCCGCTTAGAAGGATTTGGGAAGACAGCGCTGTTTTGCCGCTGTCTGCTCTCCCGACCAGACCCTCCGCCGCTTTGCGACTACGCCCGTTCTGCGTCGGTAAGATACAGCGCAGCGCTATATGTAACAACGGTTCTTTTCCATGGAGGAGAGATAAAAAAGACGGTATCCGGGCAATATTACCCGGTACCGTCTTCCTTTATTTGCATTCGCGCTTTTTAGGATAAGCGAAGTCAAGAGGGTCCCTAGCGGTTCGGAAAACTCCGCTTCCATCGGATGCTCTTTCTCGTTACTCCCGCAGACTGGCCGGCCTCATATCGGTCCAACTGCTCTCGATATAGTCGAGACATTCCTGGTGCGTGCCTTCCTCCAGAACGGCCGTCCAGCCGTCCGGTGTCCGGATAAAAGCGGGCCAAAGCGAATACTGCCCTTCGACGTTGACAAGAACCCGGAAGGAACCGCTCTGATCGTCAAACGGATTGCCCATGGAAACTTCCCTCCCCTTCCTTCATGTTTGCGGATGACAGCTTTCCGGCCAGCATACGGCCGATGATGGACAACGGTCCCGGTTGGCACAAATCTTTGTGCCGGCATTCGATATCGTGACGCTCGATTTGTCCTCCCACATAAGGAATCCACATATCGGGATCGATAGGATCGAACCAGTCCGGAATGATCGTCGAATGGAAAAACAGAAGATCGCCCTCGTATTTCTCCGGCACATAGGCCGCCAAAATTTTGACCGAGTTTTCGTAGGTTACACGCAGCTGGCGGATCGTCTCGACACTCAGCGAAGCCAGCGCGCTGTTGTCTCCGCGCAAAATCTCAATCGCGGTTTCCATCGTCAGCGGCTCGTCTCCGATGCTGTCGGGGTCGTACCCGCCGAGAGCGAGCAGAGCAGTCAGCGCCTCTTCTTCATCCGGCTCTCCCCGCAGCGGCAGGTAGTGGCTCGGATAGGCGTCCAGCATGGCCAGAAACTCGACGGATTCGCCTTCCTTCTGAAGCTGCACCGCCATGGCGTGAGCCACGTTGCCTCCCAGCGACCATCCGAGCAGGCGGTACGGACCCGCCGGCTGGACGGTTCGGATGCAGCGGATGTAATCCTCCGTCATCTCGCCCAGCGTCTGCGGAAGCCGGTCGGGACCGGCTATGCCTCTCGCCTGCAGCCCGTAGATCGGAACGTCCGGATTCAGATGTTTCATCAAGCCGGCGTAGCACCAGCTGAGTCCTCCGGCCGGATGCACGCAGAACAGCGGTGCGCCGGAACCGTTGGACCGCAGCGGCAGCAGCATCTCCAGCGCCCCGTCACCCGTATCCTCTTCAAGCCTCGCGGCAAGTCCGGCCACTGTAGGCGTTTCGAACAGAAGACCGATACCGGGATCTTTGCCCCATACCTCCCGTATCCGGCTCATGAGACGGACGGCCAGCATCGAATGCCCGCCCAGTTCGAAAAATCCGTCGTCGATCCCGACATCCTCCAGGCCGAGCGTTTCCGCGAACAGTCCGCACAGCACTTCTTCCTGCGGCGTCCGGGGACTCCGGCTTCCGTTTGCGGAAGCGTAGACGGGTGCCGGCAGCGCTTTGCGGTCGAGTTTGCCGTTAACGGTCAGCGGCAGACTGTCCAGCACGACGATGCCGGAAGGGACCATATGATCCGGCAGCGCCGCGGAGGCGTGCAGGCGGATCATACCCGTGTCCGGCACTTCGCCGGACGGAGCGGGAACGATATACGCCGCCAGCCGTTTGTCACCCGGCTGATCCTCCCGCAGGACGACGGCCGCCTGCGCAACCGCCGGGTGCTTCTCCAGCACGGCTTCGATTTCGCCCGGCTCGATCCGGAAGCCGCGCAGCTTCACCTGCTGGTCGGCCCGGCCCAAGTACTCCAGAGAGCCGTCGGCGAATCTCTTGGCAAGATCCCCCGTCCGGTACATCCGGCTTCCCCGAGTACCGAACGGATCGGCGACAAAACGCTGAGCGGACAGCTCCGGCTTTTGCCAGTAGCCTCTTGCAAGTCCCGCTCCGGACACGTACATCTCCCCGCTCACGCCGAAGGGAACAGGCTCCAGGTTATCGTCCAGCACGTATACGTCCAGGTCGGGAATCGGTACGCCGATCACGCTGCCGGACCCCGCCTCCGCGCTGCGGCGGTCTAACGGATAGTAACTCACATGCACGGTTGTCTCCGTTATGCCGTACATATTGACGAGTCTCGGGAAATGATCCGGATGGCGGCTGTACCACTCCTTCAGTTTTCCGGGATCGAGCGCTTCCCCTCCGAAAATGACATGCTTGAGCGAAAGAGCAGAAGCTCTCTCTGACTGCTCCCGGTCCGCCTGAATCAGCTGATAGAAAGCGGAAGGCGTCTGATTGAGCACCGTAACGCCCTGCTCTTCCAGCAGACCCAGGAATTCGGAAGGCGACCGGCTTACGGAGAACGGCACGACGACGAGCTTCCCTCCATACAACAGTGCGCCCCATAGCTCCCATACGGAGAAGTCGAAGGCGTACGAGTGGAACAGCGTCCAGGTGTCCGTCTCATCGAAGCTGAACCATTCCTCTGTCGATTCCATCAGCCGGATCACATTTTCATGAGGAATAACGACCCCTTTGGGGCGGCCCGTCGAACCTGACGTATAAATGAGATACGCGGGATGGAGAGCGTTATGTCTTCCTGCACGCAGAGCCGGTTCGGGATCAGAAACCGGCAGCTGCCGCAGGCGCTCCTCGCAGTAAAAATCGCCCAGTACCACGACTTTCAGGCCGCTTCGTTCCGGCAGACCTGCAGCGGCGTCCGCCGAAATAACAAGAATCGAAGGTCCCGCATCTTCCAGCATGTAAGCCAGCCTGTCGGCCGGATAATCGGGATCGAGGGGCAGATAAGCCGCTCCCGTTTTCAGCACGCCCAGTACGGCGGCCGGAAGATCCGCCGATCTCGGCAGAGCCAGGGCTACGAACTGCTCGGGTCCGGCTCCCTCCTCCATCAAGAGGCGGGCGATCCGGTTGGCCCGTTCGTTGAGCTGCCGATAGCTCAGCGTCTGCGTGCCGTACACGACAGCGGGAGCATCCGGCCGGAGTACCGCCTGCCCTTCGAACAGCTCCGTGAGGGTGCGTCCGGTGGCGGACAGCTTGCCGCCTGCGGTCGTTTGCTCGGCAGCCTCCGGTTTCGGCTTGGCCGTGAGCGCAAGCCTCTCTTCCTCCAGCAGCACGCTTATGCGGCCGACCGGCTGATCGGGCTGCGCCGCAGCTTGTTCCAGCAGCTTCAGGAACCGCCTGGTAAATGCTTCAGCCGTGTGCGGCAGGTACAAATCCACGCTGTATTCCAGCAAACCTTCTATGCCGCATGGTTCTCCGTCCGAGCGCCGGTGTTCTGTAAGTTCGAATGTAAGATCGAACTTCGATGAACCTGTCCCCCGCAGCTCCAGCTTCGAGACGATTCCCGGCAGATCCAGCCTTGTGGCCGGCGTATTTTGCAGCACTAGCATAATCTGAAACAACGGATGCCGCGAACGGGACCGTGCCGGGCTCAGCGCCTCGACCAGCCGCTCGAACGGCAGCTCCTGATTCTCGTAGGCGCTCAGATCCGTCTGCCGGACACGTGCGAGCAGCTCGCGGAACGTGGGCTGTCCGGAAAGATCCGCCCGGAGCACGAGCGTGTTGATAAACATGCCCACGAGCGATCCGGTCGCTTCGTCCGGCCGGCCCGCGGCGGGACTTCCGACCGGAATATCCTCGCCGCCGCCCAACCGGGACAGCAGCGCCGCCAGCGCCGCATGCAGCACCATGAACAAGCTGGCTTTCCCTTCGGCCGCCAGTTCGAGCAGCTGCGCATGCAATTCTTCGCCGATCCGGAACGGAATCACACCCCCGGCTTGTCCGGACACGGACGGGCGCGGATGGTCGGCCGGCAGCGGCAGCTCCTCGGGCAGACCCCGCAGCACCTCTTTCCAGTACGCCAGCTGGCTTCCCATCAGACTCTGCGGCTCCCCTTCTTCTTCCAGCAGCTTTTCCTGCCACAGTGTAAAATCGCCGTACCGGACCGGAGTATCGCTGAATGACGGGTCACGGCCTGCAATCCGGGCCGCATAGGCGGCGGACAGATCCGACGCGATAACCGAGAGCGACCAGCCGTCTGCCGCGATATGATGCACGACGAGCAGCAGGACGTATTCCTCTTCATCCCGTTCAAAAAGGACCGCTTTCAGCGGGATCTCGGAAGACAGCTCGAATCCGTGACGAACTTCCCGGTCGAGCGCTTCCTGCCAGTCGTCTCCCTCCAGGCCCGCTGCCGGAACAACCTGAAACACAAACATATCGGCCGCTGCTTCGCGATCCATTATGCGGATCTGCGGCATGCCGTCAGGCGTTTCCGGAAATACGGTGCGCAGCGGCTCGTGACGTCCGGCAACGTCGAGCAGGGCCTGCTTCAGCGCCTGACGGTCCAGCTTCCCGGAGAGTGCGCACACCAGCGGGATGTTGTAGGTGGAACTCGGGCCCTCCAGGCGATATAAGAACCACAAGCGTCTCTGGGCCCTCGATAGAGGGACAGCGACCCCCGGAGCGGCCGGAACGACCGGCGGGATAGGCGTTCCCTTCCGGCCCAGCAGCTGTGCAAGTTCACGAACCGTCGGCGCTTCGAATATGCCGGACAACCGCACATCTATTCCCGTCGTTTCGCGTATGCGCAGAACCGCTCGTCCGGCCAGAAGCGAATGCCCGCCCAGACGGAAAAAGTCGTCGTCGATGCCAACCGAGGACATGCCGAGCACCTCCGCGAATACCTGGCAAAGCAGTTCCTCGTGAGGCGTCCGTGCGGAATCTTCTTTTGCGGCGCCGGACATTTGCGGAACGGGCAGCGCCTTGCGGTCGACTTTTTTATTAGGCGTCAGCGGAAGGCTCGCCAGGGTAACCCAGACAAGCGGGACCATATATTCAGGCAACTCCTGCTGAAGCTGGTTTTTCAATTGGGCATGATCCGGTTCATGAAGCTCCTCGGGCACGACATACGCGGTGAGCCTCCGCTCCCCCGGCCTGTCTTCCCTGACCACGACAACCGCTTGAGCTATGCCGGGCTGTCCGGCGATACGGGATTCGATTTCGCCGAGTTCGATCCGGAAGCCGCGTAATTTTACCTGATGATCCGCCCGGCCCAGATAATCGATGCTTCCGTCCGGAAGCCAGCGGGCCAGATCGCCCGTGCGGTACATGCGCGAACCCGGTTCTCCCCACGGATCGGCTACAAAACGCTCCGCCGTTTGAACGGGTTTGTTCAAATAACCGCGGGCCACTCCGGCGCCTGCGATGTACAGTTCCCCTTCGGCTCCCGGAGGGACGGGCTGGAGCCCGGCATCCAGGATATACGTCCGGGTGTTGGCGATCGGCGGACCGATCGGAGGCTTGATCATCGAACCCCCTGGAAGTGCGGCCGCGGTAGAATAGATGGCCGTTTCCGTCGGGCCGTATTGGTTGTGCACCTCGCAGCCAAGTTCCTGCAGGGCAAGCTGGAGGCTCAGGGGCAAAGCTTCCCCTCCCGCAATGACACGCAGGCCATCGAGCCTTCCCGGTCTCGCCGATACGAGCGCCTGCCACAAAGTCGGCGTCGCCTGCATGATGGAGGCTCCGGTTGACCGGATTCTGCGGGCTAGAGCTCCCGGCTCGAGAATCAGCTCCCGGGATGCGATATCCAGGCAAGCGCCTCCGATCAGCGGCAGTAAAATCTCCATTACGGAAATATCGAAAGCAATGGTCGTCACCGATAAGAAGCTGTCTCCTTCTTGAAGACGGAACTTCCTCTGCATGGCGTCGAGCAGATTGGCGAGGCCGCCATAGGTTACGGGCACGCCTTTCGGCCTGCCGGTGGAGCCGGAGGTATAAATCACATAAGCGGGATGGAGCGGAGACGGGCGCAGCGGATGACATTCGGCATCTGCATGGTCTCCGGTTTCCGGAGTGGAACCGGGACTTTCCGCGCGGTCTCCCTTGCCCAGTTGATCGATCAGCAGCAGGGACACGTTCCCCGTATCCGGCAGCGAACGCATCGACTCCGTATCCGTCAGGAGGCAGGCCGGCTGCGCATCGTCCAGCATGTAGGCGATGCGCTCCGCCGGATAGTCCGGATCAACCGGCAAATAGGCCGCTCCCAGCCGGAGAACCGCCAGGATGGAAACGACGGCCGCCTCGCTCCGCGGGAGCGCAATCGCGACGAGCCGCTCCGGCCCGATCCCGAGCCGTCTAAGCTCCGCGCCAAGAACCGCTGCCTGCCGGTCCAGCTCCGCGTACGTCAGCGTCCGTCCGCCGCACAGAACGGCAGCCGCATGGGGCGAAAGCTCCGCACGCCGGCGGATCAGCTCCGCGGGTGAATCTCCGGGCACGTCGCAAGCGGTATCGATCCAGCGGTTCAGGAGCAGGTCCTTCTCCGAAGGCAGCAGGGTGTCCAGCAGTCCGGCGGGCGTATCCGGGTTAGCGAAGGCGGCCGATTCGAGGAAGCTGAGGAAACGGCGCCGGTGGCCCGAAAGTTCCTGCTCGCTGTAAATGCCGGGATTCGCATCGAAATCGATCTGCAAGCCGTCACCGTCCGAGGCTTCATAAATATGCAGAGACAGATTGTCGGCGGGTCCTGCGTAAATGGAGTGCCGAACCGTTCCGGCCGAGGCGAAAGAAGGGGTTTCAACGAACGGAATGATGTTGATCATCGGCCCGTAAAGCCTTCGCCTCTCGCCCAGCAAACCCAGATCTCTTACAAGATCATGCTGCCGGTAGCGCTGATGCCTGCGGAGTTTGCGCAGTTCCGCCGCAACTTGCTGTCTCAAGTCTCCCCAGCTCGTTTCCGGCTTGACGGTCAGGCACAGCGGCAGGACGTTCATGACCATACCGGGTACATTCAGGGCGGAGCTGCCCAGCCGGTTCATCAAAGGAAGGCCGAGCCGGATATCCGCGGAGCCCGTCATCCGGTGCACGTAAGCGGCGGCGGCGGCCAGCACCGCTTCCGCCCAGCTGCATCCGGCCTCGGCGGCGGATTCGGTCAGCACGCGGCTTGCCGCGGCAGCAAGTCGTCCAGACTGCCGAAGAGGGCTGCCGTCCGGGCTGTTTCCGCCTCTGCCCATGACGGAAGAGTCGGGGGCGTCCGCGAGCTTGTCCAGCCAGTACGCCCGGTCCTGTCCGTGCTGCCCCGATGCCCGGTATGCTTCCTCCTCGCGGAGAACTTGCTCGGGAGAACCGAAATTATGCGGCGGAACGGGTCGGCCGGATGCGAGAGCGGTATAAATCTGAGACGCTCTCCGGTGAAGCAGCGCATAGCCGTACGCGTCGATCAGTATATGATGAATGCGCTGATACCAGCACCAGCGGTCGGAAGCCAGCCGGATCAGCGCCTGGGTAAACAAGGGTCCTTCCGCGAGTTCCACGGGCTTCTGCAAATCCTGGCGCATCCAGGCTTCCGCCTCGGCATGAGGATGATTCATCCGGCTGACGTCTATTTTCAGCAGAGCCCAGTCCGTTTCGGGTCCCAGCTCCTGCCACGGTCCGTCGCCGTCCTCGCCGAAACGGGCGTGCAGCCACTTCGCTTCCTGCACCGTCAGCCGCAGCGCTTGTTCCAGTAGTTCCTCGTTTATGTCTCCGTGAATCTCCAGCCATTCCGCCGTGTTGTAAACGGAACGCTGTGCGTCCATTTGATGGGCGTACCAGATTCCTTGCTGAGCGCCGGAAAGCGGCAGCCGGAGGGCGCTCTCTATCATCAACGCTCCCCCCTTGCGGCCGCATCGTAATAATCCCCGTTCGGGACGAAGGTTACGGTTCTGGAAGCCAGCAGTCTGCTCCAGGCAAGCAGCGTCGGTTCTTCGGCAAGCTCCGCGAACGTGACGGACGCCCCCAGGCTTCTCCAGCGTTCGGCCAATGTCATAATCCGGATGGAGTCGAGTCCCCAATATTCCGGCAGATTATCCTCGTCTCCTATCGCATCCGGCCGCTCCCGCAAAAGCCCGGCAACCTGCTGCCGCAGAGCCGACAAAGCAAACGCGTACGGGTCGGGAGCGCCCGTCGCTTCCGGCCCGTCCGTCGGGCCGTCGGCCGCGGCGGTCTCGGCGGCTGCGCCGTTTAAGGAGACGGCTGCGCTTGAAACAGTCCCCGTTTCCGCCTGCCCGAGGTTCACACCCTCCGGAGTCTCTTTTGCCCACTGCGCCAGCAGCTGCTCCGTCGTCAGTGTGAACGCGCAGCGCTCGGCCGCGTATTCCAGCGCCAGGTCGTGTTTTTCCCGCGAAAAATCGGCGAGAGCGTCACTGACCATAAAGGCCTCGATATCTCTCATAAAAGCCTCGCAGGCCGTCATCAAACAGCCGATATGGGCATAAATTCCGACGATAATCAGTTGGTCCCGTCCCATCGCTTTCAACTGCTCGGCCAAATCCGTTTTCTGAAAAGCGCTGTAGCGCCATTTGGTCAGCCGGATATCGTTGTCCCCCGGTTCCAGTTCCGCAATGATTTGCTGTTCCCTAGGGTCTGGGCCGATACCGGACCCCCAAAAATCTTGAAGCAGCCTGCGCTGTTCGGGTGTCTGGGCACCGGGCTGGGCCGAATAAATAACCGGCACACCCAGTTCTCTGCAGCGATTTGCGAGCAGCCGGATATGCTCCGTCAGCTCAACCCCGGGCGATTGTCCCGGTTCGAAGCAGTCCATAAAATACTGCTGCATATCGTGAATAAGGAACGCCGCCCGGGACGGGTCGGGTGTCCAGGAAACCCGGTTTACGGGTAAATCCTCCGCCGTAGGCATCGGGTATGATTGTACGGATGGTATTGCCATTTCAATCCTCTCCTTGTCAGGCTCTATAAAGTTAGCCGGGCTATCCTTGTCCGATGACCCGCTGTGCGAATCTAGCTTTTAACTCCGGCTTCTTCCAGCAGCAAAGCCCCAATACGCTGGCGAAGATCCTTCTTGCTCACCTTGCCGACTCCCGTCTGGGGAAACGAGTCGATGAATTCGAACCGGTCCGGGATTTTATAAGCGGCCAGGCCGCGGAGGCGGAGGAAGGAACGCAGTTCGTCGCCCCCCGTATGAGGATCCCTCGACAAAATAAAAGCGCAGGAACGCTCGCCCAGAAATTCGTCGGGCATCGCCACGATCGCGGCGTCCCGGACGGCGGGATGGGCAAGCAGATGGTTTTCCACTTCCTCCGTGCCTACTTTGTCGCCCCCCCGGTTAATCTGATCCTTGGCTCTGCCTTCCACCACGAGATTACCCTCAGGGGTCAAACGTGCCAGGTCTCCCGTCCGGTAAAAGCCGTCCGGCGTAAAGCTGCGCGCATTGTGCTCGGGGGCTTTGTAATAGCCGCGAATGGTATAAGGTCCCCGGGTAAGCAGATGACCGATCGTTCCCGGAGCCGCCGGACGATCCTCGTCATCGAGAATAAGCACCTCGTCAAGCGGTGACATGGGCCGTCCTTGTGTGCCCGTAATGACGCTTTCCGCATCATCCAGCCGGGTGTAATTCACAAGACCTTCGGCCATGCCGAAAACCTGCTGGAGCGTACAGCCCAGCTCGGGCTTGACGCGCTTGGCCGCCTCCTCGCTGAATTTGGCTCCGCCTACTTGAAGAACCTGGAGCGGATGAAGGTTTTCGCCTCTCGTCCGGGCGGCTTCCAGCCAGACAAGCGCCAGTGGCGGAACGACGGCCGCAATGGTGCACTTTTCCTTCCTGATCAGCGGAAACACCTCGTCCGGACTGCCCGAACGCGCAAGCACGACCGTGCCTCCGGCGTACAAGGTTCCGAGCGCCCCGGGCGAGCTCAGCGGAAAATTATGCGCGACCGGCAAAGCGGCCAGATATACGCTGCCGCCGTCCAGCCCGCATACTTCCACGCTGCGCCGAAGGCTGTATATGTAATCGTCATGCGTACGCGGGATGAGCTTGGGAAGCCCCGTGCTTCCGCCGGACAATTGCAGAAAAGCGGTGTCTCCGGGAGCGGGCCCGGCATCCCGCGTATCCGGCTGATCTTCCGGACCATCGGATGCTTGTCCCTCGGATCTATCCACCTGTAAGGGATGTAATTTACCCGGAATAGCCGGAATTTCGTGTACGTACGTTTCTTCCAGGCTCTGATGATCACCCGGATTTCCGGCGACGAGTACGTGACGGAGGCCCGGAACTTCGGCTTTCACTTCCGAAGCCAGCGTGCGGTAGTCGAAGCCGGCGTACTTGTCGATGGTGATATAGGCCGCCGCTTCCGAATAGGAAGCGATATGAACAATCTCGCTCCGGCGATGGAGCGGCAGTGCAAAGACGGGAAGAGCGCCAAGCCGGAACAGCGCAAAAATCACATCAAAGAAAACCGGCACGTTCGGAAGCTGCACGACGACCCGGTCGCCTTTCCGGATTCCGAGTCTTTTCAAACCGGCAGCCAGCCGGTCGGCGTTCAAATCCAGCTCGGCGTAGCTGACACGCGCTTCACCGCCGACAATGGCGGTCCGGTCCCCATGAGCGGCGGCGCGTTCGCGGAGCATCCCGCCGAACGTTTCACCGCGCCAGCAGCCCGCTTCGCGGTACTTCCGGACGAACTCGTCCGGCCAGTACGGATAATCTTCGCTCATACGCCTTTCCCTCCCCCGCCGCTTCCCGTCTCCGGGTCCATTCCCATCGCGAGAAGCAGCGTTTTGAGCTTCGAGGAGGTTTCGGCCAGCTCGGCAGCGGGGTCAGAACCTTCGACAATCCCGGCGCCCGCGTATAAAGTCACGGCATCTTCCCCGATCTCCGCACAGCGGATCGTCACCGCCCACTCGCCGTCGCCCGCCGCATCGCACCAGCCGACCATGCCGGTAAAATACCTCCGGTCGAACGATTCGAGCTCGCGGATGGCGGTTCTCGCGGGACCTGTCGGGGTGCCGCATACCGCTGGCGTCGGGTGCATGGCGACCGCCAGTTCAAGGGAACTAGCCGCCGGTTCCAGCAGCTCTCCGGTCACCTTCGTGGACAGATGCCACATCGTTTTGGTCCCGATGACCGAAGGCTCGGCCGGTACGTCGAGCTTCCGGCAGTAAGGCCGGAGTGCGGAGGCTACCGCTTCGACCACAACCGCATGCTCGTGGCGGTCTTTGGCCGACAGCAGGAGCGCGTCTGCACGCCGCTTGTCCTCGGCGGGATCGCTGCTGCGGGCGGCCGAGCCTGCCAAGGGGTTGGCCGTGACCAGCTGGCCCGAGCGCGCCACAAGCAGCTCCGGACTGGCGCCGATCAGCGTGCGAGCGGCAGAAGCCGGCGCCGCGCCTTGGCCCTGTCCGGCGTTGTGGCCGCTGCCGGCCGCTGCAGATTGCAGCCCCCGCAAAGGAACGGCAAACGTGTAGCCGCCTGTGTTGCCTGCCGCGAGGCGGCGCAGGAGACGTTCCGTTTGCACGGGCGGGCAATTTTCCAGCCGCAGCGAACGCGACAAGACGACCTTGCGCAGTTTGCCGGACCGGAGCTGCTCCAGTCCTTTTCGCACCGCCGCCTCGTAATCGGATTCCGTTGGAAACGAGACGATGTTGAAGGTTCCGCCAGCGGATTCCCCGGCAAAAACAGGACGGTCCGTATCGCCCGCAATCTCGGCAAGGGCCTCCTCCGATTCCGGCAGGGGACCCGCCCACAGGGTTTGCAGCGGAACGAACAGCTCGGGTCTGACACTGCTGTTCACGGTGAACGGAATCGCGCCGACGATAACGGGTTCGGCGGCATTACCCGCACGGACACCCGTCAGCAGGTCCGCGACCCGGCGGGGCAGCCGCTCCAGGTCTTCCCCTTTCCCGTCAACGGAAAGTCGGACAAGCTCCCCTTCCGCAAGCAGCGTCCGGCGGGGCGAGCCGAAATAAAACGCCGAGCCTTCGCTGTATTTATCGAGCAAGTCGGCCGGGGATAACAATTTTTCTTTTTGTCCCAGCATCATGTTTATCCACTCCTTTTTATCTGTCAGCGGCCTAGCGTGGCTCCGCCGTCGATTCGAATATCGTGAAGCGTTATATGACCCGCCTGATCCGACGAGAGAAAAGCCGCGGCCCAGGCGATATCCTCCGGAGTCGCCAGCTTCCCGAGCGGAATGCCCAGCTTGTACAGTTCCGGCGACCCCGAAATCGTCTTGAATTCCCCGCTTTCGTCTTCCCACATGCCCCGCTGCATCGGTGTGTCCGTCGATCCCGGGGAAACGATATTACAGCGGATTCCCTCCGCGGCATGTTCAAGACCCAGGCATTTCAGCATCATGGCCGCGGCGGCTTTGGAAGCGGCGTAGGCGCTCATGCCGTAACGCGGCACGGTCCCCGCGTTAGAGCCGATCAGCACGATCGACCCCCTGCGGCGCTTGGACATGCGGCTGATGACGGAGCGGCACACATAGAAGGCGCCGCTCGTGTTCACGGCGAATGTCCGCTCCCACTCCTCGTCGCCGAGCGTTGCTCCGGTTCCGTGCTGCAGCACTCCCGCCGCATGCACGAGTATATCGACCGGGCCCTGCTCACGCTCGATACGGGCAATGACTTCTTCCACGCTCCTGCTGTCCGACACGTCGGCTGCATAGGCTGCGGCGGAAGCGCCCGAGCTGGCCAAAGCTTCGGCTGACCGCTCCACCTTCTCCCCTTGGAGATCTACGGCGGCAATTACGGCGCCCAGGCCCGCAAGAACGGCTGCCGCCGCTTCACCGATGCCTTGAGCGGCTCCGGTCACGACGGCAACTTTGCCGGAGATTCCCGTGTACGGCGCACCTGCAAACGGGCTTTCTTTCATCCTTCAATTCGCTCCCTTCCATTGGCTGTATTTCCTGCTGCTCAGCCCGCTTTCGTCACGGACGGGAAGCGAAACGCAGTCCTCGGCTGACCAGTCCCGGCAGGACGGAGACATGCCCTTCGTCTTCGAACGAATGCCACTGCACGCTTAAACCGCGGCTCTCCATGTTAGAGAGCCTGGCGGCCATCTCTTTCGCCATCCCGTAATTGCCCGAGGGATGCGCATTTTCCAGTTCGCCCATCGCAATCAGTGCCCGGATACCCGAACTCCTCTGCAGCGAACCCGCGTCAAGCGCAGCCGTAAACAGCTTCTCCCGCACGTCAAGCCATTCGCGGTTCCAATGGATAGACGGGCTGCCGGCGATATAGGTACGGAAATATTCCGGTCTTGTAAAAAGCGTATGCAGGACGAACAATCCTCCAAGGGAATGACCCATGATCGTCTGATTCGTAATGTCGACGGGGTACTCCCTAGCGATGACCGGTTTCAGCTCTTCCTGAATGAAATCGAGAAAGGCAGCCGCGCCTCCCTGCTCCGGAAGCACAGTTCCGTCCGGCTTGCGCGTATACTTGGCTGTCTTTTCCGGCGTGTAATCGAAGTATCGCTGCGGATGAAACGGTTCGTCCGTCGGATACCCGATGCCTACGACAAGCGCCGCTTTGACGCCCGTCACTTCGGGACGTCGGCATTGAACCCGCAAAGCCTCCGCTACGGTGGCAAATACCGAATTGCCGTCCAGGACATAAAAGACGGGGTAGCCCGTCGCAGGAGGCGGTCCCGGCGGAAGTGCCGTCATAATCCGGTAAGAAAGATTCGTTCTGGACGAACGCATCACCCGCTGTTCGGTGTTCGGAATCTCCACGCCGCCATACGCCGTCTCTCCCTGAAATGTTCTGCGGGGTGTTTCAACACGTGAAACCATTCTTTGCGGCCTCCTAATAAAGAAATGTAATCAATCATTAAGTGATATTGATAATCATTTTCATTTAAAATTATATAGGCTCCTCTCTCCCCGGCACATGGAAGAAATCCGGAATTTATTTGGTCAAAATCCATTTTTAGCAAATAAATTTACAGAAAAAAACCGGGTCCGGGCTATTCCCGAACACGGTTCTCTCAATCATTTTGCAATCAGCTTGACCACATCGTCGATCATCATTTCGTCGGCAATCATTCCGCTTCCCAGCCAGTATTCGCTGTTCACCTCATAGGCGTGTCCGGCCTGGACAGCAGGTATCTTTTTCCAAAACGGACTTTCGGTGATTTCTTTCATCCGCTCCGTCCCCTGGCCGTATTGGTTCATCATAAATATGTAATCCACATCCAGATCCGGCAGCACTTCAAGCGAGATGGCCGCGGAGTTTTTGCCGTCGACCAGCTTGGACATTCCGAATCCGAGCTTATCGTGGACGACGGCGCCGGCCAGATATTTGCCGCCCATCAGGCTGACGCCTCTGCTCGCGAAACGGATGACAGCGGCCTTTTTACCCGGCGCAGCCTGCTGCAGCTTCGCTTTCGCTTCCTGCACTTTCTTATCGTGGGCCTGCAAAGCTTGCTTCGCTTCTTCGGTCTTGCCCAGCAGCTCGCCGAGCTTGCTTAGTGAAGAAGCCGGATCGCTTGAAGCGTTTTTGAATACATACGTCGGAGCGATCTTGGAGTATTTCTCGTAAACTCCGTTGGATGCGTACGATTCCGTTTGCAGAATAATCAGATCGGGCTGAAGTTCGGTCACGACTTCCGGAGAAGGGGCCCCGCTCGAAAAGTCAAGCTTGGGCACTTGACTCAGCTTCTCCTTCAAATAACTGTTGCCTTGTCCTCCCGCAGACCATTGGGCGATCGGGGTCACTCCAAGCTTTGTGAGCGAATCTTCCAAGTAGGGCGCAAAGACCCTTTTTGGAGAAGCGGGCACTTTGACGGTATGGCCAAACTCGTCCGTAAACGTCCGTTCCTGTCCGCCGGCCGCACCGGTCGGTGCCGCCGAAGCGCTTGTGTCTCCCGCTTTGCCGTCAGCGGATCCCGCATTCGGATTAGCTCCGCAAGCGGTCAGCATCAGAGCGGTGCATATAACGGCGAGCACCTTCACCGTAACGATTTTATTCAAGAATGAATTGCGCATAACTAAGCTCTGCCCCCTATGATAATGATTCTCATTCACAGGAATTATAAGTCAGCGGGAGGGCTTCCGCCATGCACATGATCCAGAAAGGCGTTTGGACATTTTCCCGTAAACAGCAGCATCGCTTCATCCAGCATACGTGCGACGGCGACCGGGGAGTATTCCAGCCAAGGATCGGCCGATATGGGATAAATGCTTCCCGAACGGACCGCTCCGATCGTTTTCCACTCGGGTGAATGCTGAAGGGCAAGCCAGTAAGCCCTCGACTCCGATTCCGGGCAGACCAGGACAAGAATCCGGCTTGGATCAAGCGCTTTGATATCTTCCGGCCGGATCGGGGAGGACTGCTTACCGGGCGAGACCTGCCGCAGGTTCAAATCTTTGAAAAGCACATCCTCCATTCCCCGGTTCGTGTAGGAATACAGCCCTTTGCCGTAAAGCCGCACGATCAGGATCCGGTCATCTCCAAGCGCCCCCTCCGACTGAATACGGGCCTCATCCGCAAGCTTGTCGTAGCCCCGGATCCACTGCTCCGCCTCGTCGGTACGTTTCAGAAAAACCGCGACAAGGCGCAAATACTCCCGCCAGCCAAGCTCACGTGAAGTCGGGACAAAAAGAGCGGGCGCGATTTTACGGATCGTATCCTGCTGCTCGTCGCTTAATCCGTCCCCGGCCACGACGGCATCCGGCCTCAGGCGTGCCATCAGATCCGCATTTTCCTCGAAAGTTCCCGTAATATAAGGGTCCGTCAGCTTCAGCGCGTATCTGATTTTTTTCCGGTACGAGTAGTAATAATGAGCCGTCCACTTGGGATCAAGCGGAGCCGCCAGCGGCGTCAGGCCGAGGGCGATCAGATACCCGGTCATGTCGGGGGACCAAGCCGCGATCCGGTGTTTCGAACTCCGCGCGAACTCCGTAGGAGACATGCCCACTTCCTTTTTAAATTTCCGGCTGAAGTAGTATTCGTCCTTGTATCCCACACGCTGGGCGATTTCCCTCAACAGAAGCGGTTCGGGCTCGGACAAATAACGCTTGGCCCGGTTGATCCTCAAATCGGTCAAATAGTCCATGGCACTCTGGCCGAACGTTTTTTTGAACAGATCGACAAAATATTTCGGACTGACATGAACGCGTTCGGCAAGCTGCCGGACGGTCAGCTGCTCGTGATAATGCGAATCCATATACACCCGGATGTCAGTCAGGTATGGTCTCGTGGCCGCCGCGCGCTCTCCGCGACCTTCGATGCGTGCCGCTGATTTGCTCGGCTTCATCTGCATTCCCCCTCATCTGGGATTTATAATAATCGACGTCGTGATTCCCCTGCTTCTCTCTATTTTAATTTAAATGATAATGATTATCAATGATAACAAAAAAAGAAAAACGTCCCCCTTCAAGCATGGAACGCTTTCCAAAATTCTCCCTCCCGGTCGACGATGGCGCCAATCTGGGCAAAAGGGATGGTAAAAGTCGGAAAACCTGCGGCATACGGGCCGATATCGTACGGAAAAAAATAGAGATGAAGCGCATTCTCGGTCACATAAAACGGCTGATCCGGCTTAATGCCCGTATAGCTGTCCGTAAACACGTACGCATATTGCGGGTCTTCTTTAATCTGCCTGCCCACGATACCTCTGAGTATGCGGACATAGTCGCTTCCCGGTTTAAACAAATCTTTGAGCGCATACATGCGGCCATTCTCCAGGTTAAGGATCGCATACGTTTTGGAAGGCATGCCGTGGGCGGCGCCAAACGGGTATTTGTACCCGGTCAGTTCCAGCTCAAGCAGTTTTTCCTTGTAAAAAGCGACCTCGAAATCGCCGGAGTACGAATAATCAAGCTTCCGGTCTCCGGGAACGGGCTTCACCTGGCTCCATTCCTTGAGCTTGGTGTTGACACTCCGCTGCACCGTCTCGTCCTTCATTCCTTCGACCTGCGGATAATAGACGAGATAGTCCCGGTTCGGCTTATATTTCTCTTCTCTTACGCTGTAAGGCGGTGTCAGGGAAATGACCGTGTTCTGATGCCAGATCACCTTGCCGGCCCGGTTCAGATAAGCCAGCCTGCGATCGGTGTATGCTTTGATCAGTCCTCCCCGCTCGAGCGTGAGTGAGCCGCTTCCTTCCACTCTCGGATAGCCCGGCGCCGGTTTGCCGCTGCGGTTGATGAAATAGGTTTGTTCAGCTCCCGCCACCGAAGCTAAACCGTCCTTGAAGTCGGAAACCTCGTCGTACAGAAAATCCGACAGCAGCGCTCCGTTCCAGTCCGCGATCGCGTAGACCGAACCGAGGAAAGGCTGTTCGGGATCTAACGCCCTGCCGAGTGCAAACCGCTTCTCTCCCAAATCCCGGATGTCGTTGTAAGCCGGCTTGATCACATATCGGCCCGCTTTGTCGATGACGCCGTATGTCCACTTGTAGTCTTCCGACGTGCTGACAACGGCACGGCCGTCATGGAACGGCAGCCCCACCGTAAAGGACGGCGCAATAACGACTTTCCCCCGCTCATCGATGTAGCCATACTTGCCGCCGGAGGTCTGCTGAAACGCAAGAAGGCCGTCTCCGTGCGTTCCGACGTAGGCGTAAGGGTAGGACGCCAGCTTGCGACCGTCCGGCGAGATAAGCGCATAATCGCTGTCCCGGATTTTAACGACGGCACGGTCGTCGCTAAAATCGTTCGCTTCCTCGTACTGCGCCGGAATCACCTCTCTGCCCTGCGCATCGAGATAGCCGTATCTGCTCGTTCCGGTATCGACGCTTCCCCCGCCGGTGACATAGAAAACGGCTCTCCCGTCCTCCATATTGGCGATGAACGGGTAGGCACGCCCGGTCAGAACTTTACCCTTCTCGTCGATCAGCTTGAAGCCTTCGCTGTCGATGACGACGACCAGCCGCCCGGAAAACGGATTGATCGAATCGTAAACAGGCGGCACGACAAAGCGCGCCGACCGGTCGATCAGGCCGTATTTCCCGTTTCGTCCGACGACGGCGAGTCCGTTCTGCTGGAAATCTGCGGCGTCCTCGTACATCGGCCGGATCGCCAGCCTTCCTTCCGGATCAATGTAGCCCCATTTCAGTCCGGACGTTGTTTTCAATGAAGCGGGAAACAGGGCCGGCATCCGTGCTTGGCGTGATCTGCCGAGCGCCGCCAAAATGTCCAGCCTTAGCTCCAGCAGTTTTTCACGCGAAGGAAAAGGATTCGGAAAAGACAGCGCTTTCCGGACCGATACCAGCGCCGCCTCCGGCAGCCCGGCCCGGTACTGGGCGTCGGCCAGATAATACCAGTAAAACGTATAATCCGGATGCCGCCGGGTCATCTCCTCGTAGTACCGGACCACACGCGGAAAATAATAGGGATAGACATCCGGCGCCGGCACAAACGCCCCGTTGCTCCACCTCAGCACCTGGACGCGGTAGGCTTCTCCCGTATCATGAATCCAAAGCGCCACTTCGGCTTTTCCGTCACGTCCGGCAAGACCCGGCATATCCCCCACTTCGATATAACTGTAGCTCATGTCCGCGGGAGCGGCATCTTTAAGCCCTTCCGGCGTCCATTCGTAAACCGACAGCTTCGACCAAATGGAACCGATCTGCCAGCCTACGAGCAGATTGTCGAGACCGGCCCGCAGCACGGGGGCGGACGACAGCAGCGTTACGGCGTAGCCGGTTCCTTTTACGGCCGCCGCTTTCTGCCAAACGCTGTCCCGGTACGTTAATACAAGCAGGTACATTTCACCGTTTAACCGGTAAACCGCCGCAATTTCCGGTATACCGTCTCCTGTTAAGTCGGCCGAGTGAATCGCAGTGTGCGGAGAGGGTTTCTCTATCGTCATCAGTTCCGCCCCTTGCGGTAAAAAACCCGATACAAGCGAAGTCACCTGCATCTCGTCAGCCGGCATAGGCCATCCTCCTTTTTCCCGTTTCTTCGCCTAATCGTATGCGTTCCTTCGGTAGATATGCTTGCAAACGGTGAAATTCGTTTTGGGGAAGTTGGGCTGGGACGGCCGAACGGATTTATCCGCCCGAGCATCCTTATCTGGAAAATACGATTCCCTCTATGGAAGCGGCTTTTCAAGCGGGTGCGGACAGTATGGAGCTGGATATCAAACCGACTAAAGACGGTCAATTTGCCGTTTTTCACGACTGGACCCTGGATTGCCGAACCCCGGCCTCCGGTAAAACCAGTGACTACACGATGGCGCAGCTGAAAGAACTGGATATCGGCTACGGCTATAGCGGCGGAATCTGGACGAACCGCATAGACTGAATCGCTCCGTTATACGGAAAATAAGGTTATGGAGGCGCAAGGCAATTTGCTGCGCCGCATAAGTAAAAACGAACCGGTCCCCTTGAAAAGGGCCGGTTCGTTAATGTTTCGTAAGGACGATATCCTTCCTTCGATTATTTAAGCGCTTGGGCGAGGCCGGTGAAAATAACCCCCAGCGCATGCGCTCCCGCATCGGGATAGCCGATACTCCGCTCGCCGACGGTTCCCGCTCTGCCCATCCGGGCGACAATCGCTTCCGTCTTCTTCGCTCCCTCTACCGCAGCTTCTGCGGCGGCGGCTCCGGCGGACTTCAAGTCCGCGCCTGCGGCGGCGCTCGCCTTCCAGGAGTCGGCGTAAGGAACAAGCGCATCGATCAGCGTCTTGTCACCGACTGCCGCTCCCCTGCCGAACGATCTTTCTCCCGTATCCTGAATTCCTTTGACCGCGGCTTTCAGCATTTCAGCGATATCCGCCGCATCAAGATCGGCTTTGCCTCGGATGCTTCTGCCCGCCGCCCGGAAAGCCGATCCCCAGATCGGGCCGGAAGCGCCGCCGCAGTGCTCCATTATAATCAGGGAGCAGGCATCCAGAAACGATCCGATGTCCGAAGCCCCGGCGGTCAGTTCGTTCCATTCCGTTTTCAATTGCCTGAAGCCTTTGGCAACGCTCATGCCGAAATCGCCGTCTCCCGCATGCGCGTCCAGCTCGCAGAACGGCACCTCGTTTTCGATAATGATTTCACTCATCGTATCGATCAGATAGATCATATTGTCCAGAGACAGCCGGCCGTTATGAATAACGGCGCTCTCTTCCGGAGTCACAACGCTGAAGGAAACCGGCTTGTCCCCGTGCGCCTCCTCGGCAGGAAAGACTTCCGCGAAGCTCGTAGGCGCCGTATATTCACGGACAGTGAGAGCCGGTGTATCGCATTCCGCGCGGAGCAGATTTTTCAGCTCGTCGTCCAGCTTCATCAGGGTGAGCGAGGCGCCTTCCATATCGATGCTGGTCATGTAATTGCCGACAAGCACTTTATATACGGCAACATTCCGTGAGGCGAGCTCCCTTTGTACGGAATGGTTAAGCAGATAAAGCTCCTGCAGCGGAGTGCCTCCGAACCCGTTGACCAGCACCGCCACTTCCGGCGGATTATCTTCGTCTTCAGGCAGGCTCTGCAGCAGCTCGGCTACCATTCTGCGGGCCAGGTCATCGGCCGTAAGCACACTTTCACGCCGGATACCGGGTTCGCCGTGGATGCCCACCCCGTACTCCATTTCATTCTCTTCCATGGAGAATGTCGGGCTGCCTTTGGCCGGTACCGTGCAGGACGACAAAGCGAATCCGATGCTTTTCGTACGGTCCACGGCCTTCTGCGCCGCCTGCTTTACTTGCTCCAGGGACATCCCCGCTTCCGCGGCCGCGCCCGCTATTTTATGTACGAGAACCGTTCCGGCAACCCCTCTTCTCCCGACGGTGTACAAGCTGTCTTCTACGGCAATATCGTCGTCCACTTTCACAAAATCGACTTGTATGCCGTCTTCGCCCGCAAGATGCGCCGCGTTCTTGAAGTTCATGATGTCGCCGCTGTAATTTTTGATAAGGAGAAGCGTTCCCTTCCGGCTGGCGGTTGAACGGATCGCCTGATACACCTGAATCTGGGACGGTGAAGCGAAAACATCGCCGCAGACCGCGGCATCCAGCATCCCTTTGCCCACGAATCCCGCATGTGCGGGTTCGTGCCCGCTTCCCCCGCCGCTGATCAACGTCACTTTATCGGGACGGATCGTTTTTTTGCGGATGATCGTATATTTACGGTCCAACTCCAGATTCGGATGAGCGAGCACAAAACCGCCACACATCTCTTTCACCAGGTTTTCCGGCTTGTTCATAATTTTCTTCATCGTTCCGCTCCTCTCCTTGATCTATTAAAAGAATTGGCCTGCCTAATTCCGCAGGTAGTCACGATTCGATTACGAACCCTGAAGAATCAGTTCCCTTCGACGAGATTTTTGAGTGCAGAGAGCACCGGTGAAACCTCCTCGTCTTCCGTTACCCCGCTACCGGCGTCCGGACGGTTATCCGTCTTCTCGATCGTCAACATAGTCCAGTCCCCGTCATCCTCCAAAAGATAGCTCATGACGAAGTAATTTTCCGGCTTGTCTTCCAATCCGGGGCGAGGCGCGAAAAGCGTATACCGGATCAGCCGGTCAGGCACGATTTCCTTTACGGTTCCCCACTGCTCGAAAACTTGCCCCTCCCACTCGTTACAAAAACGAATCTCGCTGCCCGGCCGCCAGTCCGTCACAAGCTCGCTTCCATACTGCCACTGCTTCACGAGCTCGGGGCGGGTAAGCGCGTCCCACACGTTACCTACGGGTGCAGCGATTTTGATGCGGGAAATTTCTTTGGCCATCATTTTTCCTCCTCAACTTTCCTCCTCAAATAGTAACCTTACCCATAAACGGGCAGATCGCCCTCGCCGGGTTCCAAAACCTTGTGAACGCTGCCCTGCCGGTTGGGTCATCGGGTGTCGGCAAGCATGTATATGCTGCTATTATACCAATTCCTCCCTGTATTCTGTCCAGCAAAGCAGGGCCGCACAGCGCCTGGTTTTCCATGTGCTTTTCAGGCAAAAGAACGTACAACAAATGAAACGAAGACTTTCAGACGCTCGTACTAGTAAAATCTAGTAAAAAGGAGCTGTCCGCCATGAATGAAGCACAGCCTTATCTGGAAGCCGTCCGGCAGCATTATCCCGAGTTGCCGCTGGACACGGCGGAAAAAATCGGAGCCGGGCAAAACAACGACGTTTGGCTCATAAACGGCCGGCTGATTTTCCGGTTCCCCAAATACGAATCGGCCATCCGTGACATGGAGAGAGAAGTCGCTTTCCTGCTTTACGCGGCGGATCATGTGTCGTTGGAAATTCCACGACCGGTTTTCATCCATGCATGCCCCTCACTTAAAGAACATCCCTTCATCGGGTACAACAAAATTGCGGGAGAACCGCTTGAAGCCGATCTTTTGCAGGCCGAGGCGTCAAATGAATCTCAGGATGAACACGTTCCGAATGAAGCATTTCTGCGTCATATAGCCGGACAACTCGGTGATTTCTTGCACGAATTGCACGGACTGGACCCGCAGGGTCTGGCGTGTGCGCAGTATGAACCCGGGTATGACGGCTACCGCGAATGGTCGGATATGTATGAACGCATGCAAAGCCGGCTTTATCCCTTCATGAAACAAGGCGCGCGTACTTGGACAGACCGGCATTTCTCCGCGTTTCTCGGCTGCAGAGCGAACTTCGAAATCGCCCCTTCGCTCATTCACGGGGATTTCGGGACTTCGAATATTTTGTACGAGCCCGCATCCAAACGGGTAAGCGGAATTGTCGATTTCGGCTCGGCCGGCATGGGAGATCCGGCAGTCGATTATGCGGCTTTACTTGCCTCCTACGGGGAATCTTTCTTCCGGCTTGTTCTCGATAAAAATCCGGAAGCCCGCGAAATGCTGAGCCGGATAATCTTTTACAAGGGAACGTTTGCCCTGCAGGAAGCCTTGTTCGGCGTGGAAAACGAGGATCCCGAGGCGCTGAAGAGTGGACTGGAAACGCTGGAAGCGCTGGAGTGAAGCTAAAAAGACAGTTGCAATTGTTGGATCAGCCGCTTCCGCCACAAAAAAAGAAGAACCTGAGAAAGGTTCTTCTTTCAGATTGAAGACAAACACATTGTTCAATTAAATAATGTGTTTGTTTTTTTTATCTATTTCTCTATTTTTGAATTAAAACACACAAATAGGCAAAAAAATAGAGTCCTTTTGGTCTCTTAATTTCAGGATTTTTGCTAATTTTTTTATATTTAGACAAGCAAAAGTAAGCCCAATTTTCATGTGCATTTTTTCTTTACCAATCATATTCGTATAGCGAAGACCATGAAATTCTTTAGCTGTTTCAAATAATCGTTCTATTGTTTGCTTTCTAATTCCATAAAGTTGTTTCATTCCAAGGGAATGACGGATATCCTCACATCGTTCCATTTCATCTTCCCATAAATGTCTCATAATTAACTTAGTTTTATTCTTTGGTTCTGTACATGATGTAATGAATGGACAAAACAAAGAATCATTGGGATTACTTTTATATTCTTTATAACCTTCTCTATTAGTTGTTGTATAATTTAAAGTTTTCATATTAGGACAAATGTAACGATCAAAATATTCATCATAAACATAATCATATTTTTTGAAAAATCCTGGTCGTTTGTAGGGGAAAACAGGAATTAAATCATCTTCAAATAATTTATGTGCTATTCCAGGCGCTTTATATCCAGCATCCATTATTAGTTTATCTAAAAATTTATCATAAAGAAAAATAAAAGTTCTACTGTCATGTTGATTTCCAGGATGTGTTGTATAGCCTAATACCCATCCATTTTTATCACATGCCACTTGTGTGGCATAGGCAAATACTGGTTTATGTTCTCCCTTATGAAACCAACCACTTTCATTATCTGTCGTACTTTCATTCTTCTTTTTTACTTTTAAATCACTTCCTATTTTTCTTTTTAAGGGCTTTTTTAATCGTTTTTCTCTATCCTTCTCAACCTTTTTTATTCGGTTTTTTTTATTTTCACTCAATATTTTCTACATTTAAACACTTAGTTTCACAGTAATAGCCTTTGCCGCCAACATAAACTTTTTCTATTTTATTCTTGCTATTGGTTGTTAATTTAACTAATATTTCGGAAGGCGAGTGTAAAGAATAACCTTGTTCAAATACATAGACTTCTTTTTGCAAGTAGTGCTGTTCATAAAGGTAGCAAGCTAATGCACCGTTTGAAGTTCCAGTCGCTGCTTCTTCATTGATGTCGTATAGTGGAGCAAAATTTCTGCATATAATTCGATTGTCATTAAAAGTATATAGATGCATCCCGACAACATTATAATACTTGCTGATTTCTTTAATTTTTTCAAAATTAGGTTGCAGTGCATGTAATCGTGTTTCGCTTTTTATAGGAATTAAAATATCTTTTAAGCCTGTGGAGACAATTTGAATTGGGTATTTATTGTCTATAGCTTTAATGTCAAAACAGTCGATGAACTCGTTTGGAGATACAACATCATAGAATATCGGTTTGTTTTGTTCCATGAATATGATGTCATCTTTTATGGTAATAGTAAGAACACCGCTGTTCGTTTCAATCGTATAGCGATTCCTGAAAAGTTTATTTAAATGCATCAGTATCGCGAAAGAGCCAATTGTGGCATGACCACATAAATCAACTTCTTCTTTTGGTGTAAAATACTCAAATTTATAATCAGCAATTTCAGATTCTGATATAAATGCGGTTTCCGCATAGCCCAGTTGTTTGGCTATTGCCATTTTTTGAGTAGTGGTCAATGTATTCTCAATAAATACCACTCCTGCTTTATTTCCGCCTTTATGATCCTTGCTAAATGCACTTGCAACATAAACGGATAATTTCATATGACACCTTACTTCCTCACTTATAGTAAACTGTAGCATAGAAAGCACTACGTATAAATGTTGTTGGATAAATTTGCTATAAAGCAAGAGACAAACTATTTTTTAGCATCTGAACTCTCCAAAAATAGTTTGTCTACAGTCTGAAAGAAGAACCTGAGAAAGGTTCTTCTTTTATAATTTCATGTCTTGCTCCTTTGATTGAATAAAATAAATATTCCCATCATCGGACTTATAATAGCCGACATTGAATTTTTCAAGATCAATTAAATCCTTAAACGTATTCGGTAACTTATAATGCCAATCTATTGATTTAAGCTTATGGGGGAAATTGTCACCGTTCGGATTGGGTGTATGAATATAAACGGCATCCAAACCCGCGTCTTGTTCATGAATGCAGATCCAGCTTTGAGAAGGTTTTTTAAATCGTTCCAGCTTTTTCAATATACTGTTGTACAAGGCTATATGAGCTCTAATATGCTCTCTTCTGAGCTTTAAATTTTGTTCTCCAATTCCATAGAAATCAAGGTGGGTATGCGAAAAATCAAACCAGGACTCGTTATCCGGTTCTAAATAATAAGTGTTAACCTTCTTCCATAAATTACGGAAGTATCTTTTCTTTCCCCGAAATTTTTTCATATTTAATCTCCATTTTCATATTGAATCTCTATACTGGATATATCGTTCAAGACAAAGCCGCGGCTCCTTTATTGAACCAGATATGATAAAAATCGACCCACCCGTATGAGTTGATTCTCACTCCGCGGACGGATTGGTGGAAGGCGGTGTTCGTCGTTTTGTGAACGAGGAACAAAATCGCGTGGGTCTGCCGGACCCACCGTTCGAGATCCGCAAATCTCTCCCTCCGCGCCGCCTCGCCCGGCTCGCGCAAAATCGCGGCCGTCTCCCGGCGGATGACCTCTTCCGTAGCGCTGTCCCACAAGGCGGCAAAAAAATTGTTCTGAAGATAGACTTCCAGCTCGCGCACCTCGTCGCCTCCCAGAACAATTCCGTAAAGCTGGCAGTCGTAGCGCTGCAGCGAAGCACGGTCCGACCATTCCTCCGCGTTCCGGACCCGGATTTCAATGCAAACGCCGAACGTACGGGCGCGTGCCTGAATCCAGCAGGCGTCTTCTTCGTGATGGGAATACGTGACGAGTTCCAGTACCTCTCCGGCATATCCGCTTTTCTCCAGCAGCGCCATAATTTCAGATCGGCTCTTGACGGGATAAAACGCTCCCTCCCTCTTCCCCATATCTTCCTGCGGATGGAAACCTCCGGCGGGACATAATCTTTCGCCTTTCAGATCGGCGATCAGCGCTTCACGGTCGAGAATATGATGAAACGCTTCCCGGAACAAAGGATGATTGTGGGGGCCGTTTTTCCGTTGGTTGAAGACGAGCATGCTGCTGCAGCTGAACATCGTTTCCATGTTCCGCCATCCCCTTCCTCCGCTGACCAAAGCCTCCCGCCTCGCGCCGGATGTCTCTCCGTGTGACGTCATGATGGACGTCCAGTCGGGCTCTTTCAACCGCCCGGATTCCTCTCGCGGAAAAATGAGCACTTCCACGCGGTCCAGATGGGCCCGACCCCGGAAGTGAGCGGGGAAAGCTTCCAGCACGCATCTACCCTCATTGCGGCATACGACCCGAAAAGGCCCTGTGCCTACGGGCATCTCCCCAAATGCGGCCTCGTCCCGGCGCACAACATCCTCCGGTACGATTGCGGCCGCGATCGTACACAAAAATCTCAGGAACAAGTAATTCGGTTCCCTTAGCCGGATGACGACCGTTTTCCGGTCGGGAGCGTCCATCCGCTCAATGTCCCGGAACATCCACCCGCTGTCATAACGGCCTTGATCGTGCCTGAGACGATTTAGCGTAAACATCACATCTTCCGCCGTAAGTTCCCGGCCGTGATGGAACAGAATGTTTTTTCTCAAATAAAAGGTCCACTCTCTGGCGTCCGCACTGCTTTCCCAGGAATGCGCTATGCAGGGAATAACCGTCTGCAGCTCTTCGTCATATTCGACGAGGGTGTTGAACAACTGCCGGGCCATATGACAGTCGAAAGCATAGTAGACAAGTCCGGGGTCCAGCGTCGTAATCGAGCGGAAAACGGGCATACAAAGCGTCTCCTGCGGGGAATCCGGCACTCCTGCTGTCGAGAAACCGATGCCTTCGGAAATCCAGTCCATAAACCGGTCCTTGACGGCGGGACCGCCGAACCGGTTCATCAGCTCCATCGCTTCATGAACCTCCCCCTGCTCCGTGCGCCGGCGGACTTCCTCCAGCAGAAGCTCGTCGGAATCCAGCACGAGGGTCAGTTTCGATTTGTTGCCGCGGCCCCTGCCGGGCTGCCAATCGATCCATCCCTGCTCACACAGTGTGCGGACGATCAGCTTCACGTAGCGGGGCGTGCAGTGCCAGATACCGGCCAGCTCGTCGACCGTAACGGAAAAAGGCTTCTGCGGCTCCCGGTCTCTGAAAAACAGCCGGAGTTCCAAAAAAGGCAGCACGGTCTGCATGTTTTCGTTCCTCCGTTTCAATAAATCCGTTATAAAAGGTGAACTGATTCCATCAAATCATACACTTTTCATCCCCTTTTGTGTAGCTATACTGAACATAACGACAAAAAAGAAGGGTGATACTCATGAAAGCGAAAACGACAAAACGATTCCGTATTCCCTCCTTTCACCCCGTCGCCTGGGGAGTCATTATCGGGACTTTCCTGTCCCGGACAGGTTTTTTTATGACGATTCCGTTTCTCGGCATTTATCTGGGCAAGGTCAAAGGCATTGATCCCGCGACGATCGGAGCTATTCTCGCGGTAAGCTTGTTCGTGGGCACGCTGGGCAGTTTTGCCGGAGGCGCGCTGTCCGACCGCCTGGGCCGTTATCCCGTAATGATTGCGTCGATGGCGGCCTGGAGTCTGGTGTTTATCGGCTTCGCCTTCGCCGATGCGACCTGGCTGTTTTTTGTCCTCAGCGCTTTGAACGGGCTGTTCCGGAACGTGTTCGAACCTGCTGCGCGTGCCCTGCTGGCCGATGTGACACCGGCAGAAAGCCGCACGGAAGTGTTTAACGCACGCTATTTCGCCATCAATATCGGCGGTGCCGTCGGGCCATTGATCGGCCTGAAGCTGGGTGTCGGAGGCACGTCGTCCCTGCTGCCTTTTCTGGTCAGCGCCGCTATCTACGCCGTCTATGCCGCGCTGCTGGTCGTGTTTATGTTCTCGTTCAGGCATCTGCTCCAGAGCAGGGATGAGCCCGGCGCGACCGTAAAGCAAATGATGAAGATTGTTTTTACCGATAAGGTGTTTCTCTATCTGCTGCTCGGCAATTTTTTCGTCGCCGGGGCTTACTCGCACCTAGACACAACCTTGTCGCAGTACATCGGCCATGACCGGGTAACGATCTACTCCAGCCTGTTTGTCGTCAACACGTTATGCGTGCTAGTCTTGCAGTATCCGTTGACCCGGTTTATGAAGCGCTACACGTCCCTGACGGCGCTGAAAACGGGCTGCATCCTGTTCGGGGCGGGACTTTTCGGTTTCGGCCTCTTTGAGAATACGGCTTTGCTCTTTCTCTCGATGATTGTGTTCACCATGGGCGAAATTCTGTGCTTCGTCGTCGGGGATGTGCTCATTGGCGAAATCGCTCCCGAGCGTCTCCGGGGCGCCTACTACGGAGCCAGCGGTTTCGCATTCCTGGGGCAAAGCCTGTGCGCCTGGATCGGCGGGCTCCTGCTGCAAGGACTGGGCTTCGGTCAGGGACCGGTCATCTTCGGCATTTTGACGCTGCTCGCGTTCGCCGCATTTCCGTTCTTTCACAAAGGGCAGCAGCTTCGTGAGAATCCCGCAGGTGCCAAACGCTCCGAACTGTCCGAGTCTTGCTGACGCCGCAGCGGAAAGAACGTCCCCTTAACGGGTACGCCTTCCCGTTTCACTTTGGCGTCTAAGCGGCCGCAGACGAAATACAGCAAAGCCGTTCTCAGGCGTTAAGCCCGGGAACGGCTTTAGTCTGCAACCAAAAGCATTGCAGATTCTCATGTCGAGATTGCAATGCTTCGATGACTTTCCGTTGATTTTTTTACCTTCTACATAAACATGCCGGCGATCGTACCGCTTAATAGATTAGCTAGTGAAGCCGCAATCACTGCCTTAAAGGCAAGACGTCCCACTTCAGTACTTCGTTCAGGAGCTAACGATCGCATTGAGCCTAACAGAATCCCCATGGAACCGATATTCGCAAATCCGCAAAGCGCGAAGCTTACGATCGCAATCGTCTTGGGTGACAAATGCTCCATTTCCTTAGCAAACGAACCAAAGGCGATCATTTCATTCATGACGAATTTCTGCCCCAAAAAACTGCCCGTTATCGTAGCCTCGGACCAAGGAACGCCGATCACAAATGCGAGCGGAGCAAATAACCAGCCCAGAATCATCTGAAGGGACAAGTCTCCGTACCCGAACCAGCTTCCGACCCAACCTAGCAGTCCGTTTAGTAGCGCTACCATAGAAACAAACGCGATCAGCATGGCGATAATCTGTACTGCCATCCTCATCCCTGCCGAAGCGCCTTTCGAAATAATATTGATGAGGTTATCCTTGGTTTCCGAATCTTCCTCTTCAAGTTCACGAGAGCCTGCCTCAATCGGTCTATCGGTTTCCGGAATCATAATTTTCGCAACGATGAGACCCGCTGGAGCCGACATCAAGCTCGCGGACAATAAATAAGCTATCGGAATGCCTAATGCGGCATAGGCAACCATAATTCCTCCCGCGACGGAAGCGAGGCCGCCGACCATGATCGCGAACATCTCTGACCGAGTCAAGAACTTCATATAGGGCTTGATCATGATCGGAATTTCCTGCAGCCCCAGAAAGATATTCCCTGCCGCTGCCAACGATTCCGCGCGGCTTGTCTTCAGCAATTTGCCGAGCCCTCCGCCGACGACCCGCATGAAGAACTGCATGATGCCGAATCGGTATAGAATGCCGATCAGCGGCGTAATGAACACAGCCAGCATCGCTACGCGAATGGCGAATATATTCCCCGTGGCCTGCGACTTATCCGCCAAGCTTCCGAACACGAAGGAAAGACCTTCGTATCCGTAATGGAATAAGTTCGTAAACCCTGTGGATACGACCTCCAGTATCTGCTTGCCGGTATCCCATTTGAGTACGATATAACCGAATACCAGTTGAATTCCAAGCCCGACGACAACCGTACGATAATTAATCTTTTTCTTATGGTCAGACATCAAATAGGCAATCCCCAAAATAACCATGCAGCCTACAAGTCCCCATAAAATGCTCATGTTATCAGCTCATTTCTGCTAGTTCGTAAGCATAGGGGATGGATTGAAATGCGCCTTTGCGCTGGACAACTATCGACGAGAAACGGCTGGCAAACTTGACCGCCTCCGCGACATGCCCGAGCTGCTTCCGCTCCTGTCTTCGCAACTTTGTGCAGAAGGACCCTATAAAGCTGTCGCCGGCGGCAGTCGTATCGATCGCGGCAACTTTTTCGGCAGGAATGGATAAATTGCCGTCAGGGTGACAAATAAGGCTGCCCCGATCACCGAGCGTGACGATTACGCACCCTACTCCTTGTTCAAGCAAAGTCGCTGCCCCTTGCACCATATCCTGTTCGCAGTTCGTATCGCAACCGGTGATCATGTGCATCTCGCTTTCGTTCGGGATGAGGAAGTCCGTGACTTGAAGAAGCGCGGGCGGAATCGCCTTGGCCGGCGCCGGGTTCAGCACCGTGACCTTCCCTTCTTCCTTCGCAATTGTAAAAATGTGCTGGATGACTTCGATCGGCACTTCGAATTGAGCCAAAATGACATCGGATAGTTTGATAATTTCTCTGGATTCCTCTATATCCTGCGCTGTAATGGCCATATTCGAGCCGGCGCTGACGACGATCATGTTGCTGCCGCTGCTGCTGAATAGGATCAAGGCTTCTCCCGTAGGCAAATCCGGATTTACGCCGACGTGTTCGGTATGAATGCCTTCCTGCTGCAAGGTAGAAACCAATTGCTTGCCGTATTCATCCGCCCCGACTTTGCCGATAAAGTGTACGGAAGCTCCAAGCCGGGCCGCCGACACGGCCTGGTTAAATCCTTTCCCGCCGGGACCGACAAGTTTCCCCGATGCAAAAATGGTCTCTCCTTCATGCGGTAGGGATTCCAGCAATAAGCTGGAATCCATATTAATACTTCCTAGTATGCATATCTTTTTCATTTTTCTCTCACTCCAATCCTATAAAACCCTCTGTCTAAGTGTTCTTGCACAGCGATCATCGTTACCGCTTAAGAGAACATCACGTAGGACAACACCAGCGTACTGATGATGCCGACTATAATCGGAACAGAGGTCCGCTTGATAACTGCCATCGGGCTTTTCTGAATGATGCTGCAAACGACAATGATACATGCAGCCACCGGCGAAACCGAACGCACAAGGTTCGCGATCAACTGCATCGGAATGGACAGCATCGCCCCGTCAATGCCTACGTTCTGCGCAATGTCGGGCAGCAATCCGACCGAGGCGTAGAATACCGCAAGCCCGCCGCCGCTGATCAAGCCGATAAGGGCCGTGATCCCCGAGAAAGCAAACATCAGGATCATGCCGGCGCCATTCAAATCTTTTACCGAATCGGTCAGCATATCTACAATGCCGAGCGCCTTCAGGCCGTCAACAAGCAAGCTTGCGGCAACAAGCAGCGAAACAACCATCGCAAGCCCGTCCCCCATACCCCGGAAGAATACCATCAGTTCTTCGAACACTTGCTGAATTTTACGTTTACGGATCATTTCGACAATGACTGCAACGATCAGCGAAATAAAGGTGATTTCAACAAGACCGATTTTGATCGATTTAACGAAGATACCGAATACCGTAATCAGGACGAGTGGAAGAATCGGAAGGAAGCCATAATAAGTTGGCGGCAAATCCTCGCGCAGCGTTCCAAGCTTTGATTCGTCGATTGTATCGGTTTCCGGATGTTTCTTATCCATATATTTCTGCCAGAAATAATGCGCGAAGGTCATCAATATAAGCGTCGGAATCGAAATGACGGCATGATATTTCATGACGTATTCCATTAAATCAATGCCCAGCGTCTGAGCGGCAATGACATTATCCGCGCCCAGCGGTGTCGGGATGATCGTCGCTGTTGTCGCAATAACGGCACCTGCCGTCAATCCGGACATGCCGATTCGCTTCAAAACCGGATACAGCGTAGCCATGAGCAGAATGGCAAGGCTCGAAGCGCTCGGAACCACAAGCGATAGCAGGTTACCGACTACGAAAATGACTGGGACGAGCACATAGACCGATTTAATTCCGGATAACGGCTTCATCAAGGTTTGAACGGTCACTTCGTTAGCGCCGATTTTCGTCATATAGGATGAGAAGCCGAATAATACCATGATCGTCATACCGATATTGCCTAAATTGCTTATAAAATTATTTGTAATCGACTTCATCGGGTCAAACCATCTGGAACCCGTCGCCGCTTCCGCGGGTAAAACGCTATGTCCCATAAATACAGCGCCGTATAAGAGTACAATTCCTGCAACGAACAAAACAACGGTGGCATTGACTTTCTTACTGATCATCCAGCCTGCAAGCACGACCACGATCAAGCCAAATATAAGTTCTGTCAAGTCGAGATCTCCCCTCTAAGTTGTTAGATTTATTTTGCTTTCGCAATACATTCGATCGCCCATGTACGGAATGCATCCACGTCAATATCCAGGCAAACGTTTACATTCGGTTCTTTATCGTAACGGTTATTTTGATCCACAATCGTCGTGCCGACCGTGTACACACCCGCATTCTCAACATCCACGAAGTATTTCTGAGTTTTGAATAATTCAGGTTTAACGATATAGGCGATCGCACATAAATCATGCATTTTCAGCCCCGTCTTTAAGCTGCCGCCGCGATAGTGCTGGAACATGGAATACAGCATGTTGCCGGTTTCATTCAAATCGCGAATCTTGACCACGTTATCGGGTGTCAAGGTTGCTTTACGGGTTACATCCAATCCGACCATTGTAATATCCAAGCCTGAGGCAAAAACCATCTTGGCCGCTTCCGGGTCCGCGTAAATGTTGTACTCTGCCGTCTGAGTATGATTCCCTGCAGACGCCGAACCACCCATCAAGACAATCCGTTCAATACGTGATTTGAGTTCCGGGTACATCGCCAGGAACAAAGCGATGTTTGTCAGCGGTCCGATCGGCACGAGCGTTATCTTCTCCTCGCTGCGCATAATCGTCTCGCGAATTGCATGGACGGCGTGTTCAGCATGAATGTTCGTTGTTGGCTCCGGAAACTCGTATCCACCCATGCCGGACTCCCCATGAATGTGACTGCTATCCTCATACGGCATACAGAGGGGTTGTTTTGCGCCTCTGGCAACAGGAGTGCCTGTACCGAAGAACTCGATCAGCTTAAGCGCATTTTGGGTCGTTTTGTCAACGGATACGTTTCCGGCGACGGTTGTCAGCAGCTTGACGTCCAGCGATTCATGGTGCAGGGCTACGCCAATCGCAACCGCATCGTCAATTCCGGGATCCGTGTCAATAATAATAGGAGTTTTTCTTACGCTCATTCTGTTCAACATCCTCTCAAATTGCAAAATTTAACCCTTAGGTTATCCTTCCCTAACAGCTAACAAAATAATAACTTCGGAATGTGTAACCGGTTACCTATTTCGAGTTTATGTTAATTCAATACGAAACTAATGTCAACAAGAAGATCGTTGGAAAGCCTGCATTGACAATCGTATGCCGATACAGTAAGATAATCATATTTATTTGTGTAATCGATTACACCTTAATGAATAGGAGATGAGGGCATCGCAACGATACGGGATGTTTCTAAATTAGCCGGAGTTTCCGTTGCTACCGTTTCTCGTGTCATCAATCAAAAAGGTTATGTTCACGAGGATACGCTGCAGCGAGTTCATAAAGCCATTAAATTGCTTAATTATGTACCGAATGACGTCGCGCGCAGCCTCTCCAAGAAATCGACCAAGACTATTGCGCTGTTCGTTCCGGATATTACCAACCCTTTCTTTAACGAGCTTGCGCTTGCCGTAGAGAAAGTAACACAGTTGTACGGGTATACAACGATCCTGTGCAACACCAATGAGTCAGCCAAAATCGAAAGGCAATACATCCAGAACTTAAAGCAGAAATATATCGATGGGTTCATCATGGCAACCAATACCTTAACGGAGGAGGAAATTGACCAGCTCGATATCCCGATGGTCGCTGTGGACCGCAGCAGCTCTCCCGTCGTCCCCACCGTCACTTCGAAGAATCGGGAAGGGGCTCACTTGGCCGTGCAAGCCTTATTGCAGCAAGGATGCAACAAAATTGCGCATATCCGAGGGCCTAAGGGCTTGTGGATTGCGGAAGAGCGGTGCCAAGGCTATCTTGATTTGGTTGAAAATATGTCATGGTTTACACCTAAGCTTATTGTCAATGGGAATTTCCAGTTAAAAGAAGCGGCTGAAGCCGTGAAAAAGCTGTTCAAAGAGCATCCCGACATTGACGGGGTATTCGCCGGTAATGACCTGATGGCAATCGGTACGCTCCGTGCCTTGCAGGAGCACGGTATTCGTGTGCCGGATCAAGTCCAAATTATCGGCTATGACGGCATTTCGTTAGCTGAAATGGTCTTCCCTGAATTATCGACGGTATCGCAGTCTATCTATGAAATGGGCATGCTCGCCGCGCGAATTCTGATCAAGAAAATTGAACAGAAAGAGTTGGATGAGGAAAACCACCAACTGGAGGTAAAGCTTATCCAGCGTGGAACTACACGACATGGATAATCCTCGGGACAGATTGACTCAGGTTCACGGTTAAAACAAAATAAAAGCTTGGGCCAAATGCGGCACAAGCTTTTTCTAATTTTACAGGTTATTATATCTCCGTGGTTATCGGGGGTCGCCCCATGTTGTTCATCATGAGAAAAGCCCATGTCCGCCAGTGGTTTGCAGGAACTATGCCCGTCAGAACTTTTGCGCAAAAATTGCACATTAGTGGTTCCGGTCGCCGGACAAATAAAGCTCTCTTGCGGTCTGCAGGAACAGTTTCACCCCGTGTGGAGCCTCCTTCAAAGAAGGAACCGCCAGGTGAATCTCTCTAAAAGGCTGTGGGTCAATTGTCCGGATGCGGACATTAGGCGGCAGTGCCGACAGCGACAACGAAGTTTTCGATACGATCGAAACGCCCAGCCCTTCTTGAATCAGGCTCAACGCCGTGTTTATGTTGTGGCCGTCATATTTGGCGCGCAAAGTGGTTCCGAATTGCTGGAACAGCTCGTAAATCGGCGTTACAAACCCACCTCTGCACACAATCATAGGTTCATTGTCCAGATCCGTGATATGGATTGTCGGGCGGCTTTGCAATGGATGATCATCCCGAAGCAGCAGACATAATTCATCTCGGAAGAACGGAATCGTTTCCAGTTCGTTGATCGGCGGAATAATCCATCCGACATCGATCGTTCTGGAATCTAGCCATTTTTTAATCTCGTCTGTGGTCCCTTCGTACAGTTCGAATGTCAGCCCCGGGTGCTTCTCCCCGATCACCCGCAATATTTTCGGCAAGAAGTGCGCGGACACAATCGGGAACGCCCCGACGCGAACGGTGCCGACTTCAAACCCTTTTTCAGCCGTTACCTCCTGCTCTACCTTATTGTAGCCGTGCAAAATGTCTCTGAATATGGCAAGCAAGCGCAAGCCAATATCGGTCAGAGTGACCCCGCTTTTCCGATCCCGTATCATGAGGGTGACTCCTAATTCCGATTCAAGCGCAGAGATGGCGCGGCTTACGGCAGGTTGCGTCATATTCAATTGCTCACCAGCTTTGGTAAAGCTGCCGGTCTCGACTATTTTCACAAACAACATCAGCTGCGAATGTGTCATAACAATTATGGTATCTCCTTTATAATAAACATGCATTTTATTTATCTAGTAAGCTATTGTACCATAGTAAGCACCATCACACAAAGGAGCTGTAGAACCATGCAACTTTCGCGAACACTTACTTTTATCCTTTTAACGTTTTTAGTTATGATGTGGGGGGTGAACTGGCCGCTTTCCAAATATGCACTCGAATTCGCGCCACCGCTGCTTTTCGCCGGCTTGAGGATTTTTATCGGAGGTCTCATTTTGCTTCTTTTCGCTTTGCCGCGTTATAGAAAACTTAATATGAAGCATACTTGGAACATCTACCTGATCTCCGCATTGCTGAATATCATTCTCTTTTTCGGCTTTCAAACTTTCGGACTGAATATGATGCCGGCCGGTTTGTTTTCGACGATCGTGTTCATGCAGCCCGTTCTACTCGGTATCGGAGCTTGGTTGTGGTTGGGTGAATCCATGACTGGTTTCAAAATAATCGGCTTGATTCTCGGTTTCATCGGAGTCGCTGTTATCAGCATAAACGATGGCTCCGGGAATATTTCGTCCGCCGGCATCTTGCTCGGTTTAGCCAGCACGATTACTTGGACGTTCGGTACGATCTATATGAAGAAAACCTCAACTAGAGTCGATGCGATCTGGTTGACTACTCTTCAGATGATTTTTGGCGGAATTGTATTGTTGGTTGCGGGTACTACCGTTGAAAATTGGACGGATATCGTCTGGAACCAGCCGTTCATCTCGACGTTGTCGGTTATTGCGATCTTCTGTACGGCCTTGACCTGGCTCGTTTTCTTTCTGCTTGTCAGATCGGGCGAAGCCGGCAAAATCGGTTCGTTTAATTTTCTGGTCCCGCTCATTGCGATCGTGATCAGCGTTCTCTTTTTGGGCGAAACGATCACTCCCAAGATGGTGGTGGGACTCATTCTAATTATCATAGGTGTTGCACTGGTAAACCTCAAACTGAAATCTCTGCAAAAGCGGGACAAAAAGCACATGGACAATATGAAGACGAGGAGAGACCACGTATAATGACTTCGCCCATCTCCACGATGCCGGAGCGCATGTAGAGTTTACTCAAGAAGCATACAGACGTTTAATAGATTCTAAGGTGCTTTCATTTGAATGACAACCACAAAATCCGGCCTTTTAATTAAAAAAAGAAAATGCTCCCGAACCTTTGGCGAGGGCCCTCGGGAGCACTATGTATTAACAGAATTAAGGAGCAGTGAAGCGATGGTGGAAGCCTTTGAAATGCGGTTCCATATGGAAACCCGCCGCTGGGGTGTACAAAGGTACAAGGCTGCTTTACCGCCTAAATTGCGGAGACGCTATGCTGTTTCAGATTGGAAGTCCTTACTCCAAACTTTTACGTAAGGCGGTTGTCTACATACACGATAGGAAATTACTTTCATCGACTGAACAAGAAGAACGTAAAGAGTTACAGCGGTTTATTGTAAGGCAATTCGCCCCCGCCGATATGGCAGGGGCTTTTTTGTGCGCACAGATACCAGTACACCTCAACTGTTAGTCAGGGGGCAAAGACTTCCGGATTATCGTTTCGCCAGGCGCCTATGCACCCGATTAAACAGGCCGTACAGCTTATCATCCTGCTGCCGGACTCACTGTCCGCATATTGAATTGCGATATTTATGCCCGGCTTGCGCCATGCCAAAATCCGACCGGAAAATCCGGGCCATTCACATTCTTCATCCAGTTCGGGTTGACCATATGCCTTTATCGACTCATCCGGTGTTGAGCGCATCGTGATTCCTTTGGGAAGATCTCCGGGAAACGGAGTTTTAATTCTGTCATCCGACCCGGGCGCAAGAAAATGTATCGCGCCAATGATCCATCCATCTTCTTTTGTATAATTGAGCCCAGTCAGATCATTTATTTTGGGTGCGCGATAAAGATCGATGCGTATCGATGTTTTCACAGACCAGATGATATCGTCGTTAAAATAGCTGTTCGCGGGCGGCATTCGCTTGATGCCGAATGATTGCAGCAAAGCTTGAACATTCTTGGGACTGTATGGATGCCCAAGCATTTCAATGAGCTGTTCAGATGGTTCTTTCATGCTTATATCCCTTCCTTTCGGGTCGGTTGCGGCAGTACATCACGGGCAGAGGCCATATTTTCGCTTGCCGTTTGTTGGAACAGCCAACTTCAGAAATTGAAACCTTTCCCCTTCAAAGGCTGCCGTCCACACAAGGCCATCCAAATAGTAGTTATCCAACTCCTCGGCTCTCCTCGTGGGTGTGCCCAGCTTGGCTTCGATCTGGGATCTTGAATCATTTTGTAACAATCCATAGGGAATCTGACCTACATATTTTCCATGTTTCTTATTTTCTTCCATAATCGTCATGGTTAATTCGTCAAATATATAATCACCCTCGCTTTTCTTGGAGATACCGTTGTTTTCAGCGTCAATATCGAAATGGAGAACGAGACCCTCTCCACTCACAAAATAGGTCGTATTAAGATTCCTCTCCACATTCGGCCGCCAAGTTATCTTGTCCCTCGAAAGCTGATCGACCAAAGGAGGGTAAACGCTGCTGTGTCCCAAATATTCAATATAATCCAGAGGGTTCATTACTTCCACTTCCTTCCTTCCTGCCCTTTAGTTTTAATTATCCCGATTATTCGTTCAAGGGTCAATGTCACATATCCTATAAGTTATCGACAGTATTCCGTAATAACACGAATGTACATGTTTAGTTGAGAATGGTAGGATGAGGAAAACATATTTTGCAGTCGAGAAGGAGAAGAAAGAATTTATGAAAACCTGTGTATACATGGTCAGGCACGGAGAATCACCTAAAATGGAAGGGAACGAAAGAACACGCGGACTGACTTTAAAGGGCGAATCGGATGCACAAATTGTAGCTCGATTGTTGAAAGATGAGGGTATAGACACGTTCATCTCAAGTCCATATAAAAGGGCCATATTAACACTAGAGGGACTAGCCCGATCTTTAGGCAAAGAAATGATTATTATTGAGGAACTAAAAGAAATCGTATTTATTGGTGATGATAAAATACTGCCTGATAAGGAAGTGTATCCGTTAGTAAAGAAGATGTTTTCAGACCCAGACTTTTCGTTGCCTGGAGGAGAGTCTTTTACAAATTGTCAAAACCGTGTTGTAACTATTTTTAAAAACATTATAAGCGAATATAAGGGGCAGAAAGTTGCTATTGGGACTCATGGAGCCGTTATGACGATGATGATGGGATATTTCGACCCCCAGTTTGACTTGGAGTTTTTATTAAACACTTCAAAGCCTGATATCTACAAGATGGAATTTGATGAAGGAATATTAACTAGTACAGCGAGGCTATGGCGGGTAAGTTTGCTGGAACCTAAAGGGCAATAAAACGTCAAAAGCCTGCCGTTGGCAGGCAGGCTTCATTATTTCAGATGTTTCGGGGACCGGTTGATCGATTATTCGGAGCGGTATAGCTGGCCGCATGCCGCGTTAATGTCCGATCCGAACTGAGTTCGGACCGTGATACTGATTCCCTTTGACTTCAAGATCCGAACAAACGCTTTAATCCGATTAGGTTCAGATTGCTGATAGTTGTCTGGCGTAACTTCGGTCGAATTGAATGGAATCAAGTTAACGTGGTAGAGATGTTCCACAGGTCCCCTTCCCCTTAACAACTCGGCAACTGCTTCCGCATGCGCAGCCGAGTCGTTGACTCCCCGAAGAAGAATATACGCAATATACACCTTTCTCCCCGTATGTCGGATGTGACGATCCAATGCCTTCAGCACGTCATGGATTGGGAATCGGTCGTTGATCGGCATCAGCTCGCTTCGCTGATCGTCGAACGGCGAATGCAGCGAGAAGGTTAGATTGACTTGCGGAAAGTCACGTGTCAGCCTATCGATACCCGGCAGCAGGCCGATGGTGGAAACCGTAATTCGCCGATGTCCTAAACCAAAGAGATGCGGGTCGGTCAAAATCGTTATGGCATCAAAAATATACGGGTTGGCGAGCGCCTCCCCCATGCCCATAAATGAGACGCTATCCAAGGCGTGGCCGTTCAAGCGAAAGTGCAGCAGTTGGTCGGTAATTTCGTCGGCGGTCAGATTTCGTTTCAGGCCGATGGTACCGGTGGCGCAAAACCTGCACCCGAAACCGCAGCCGCACTGGGTGGAAATGCAATACGATTTCCAGCCCCGCTCATAAGTAAGCCGTACGGCCTCCACGCGCTCGTCTCCCGCAATGGCGAACAGCACCTTGTTAACCTGTTTCGACGTGAGTTCTTTTACCGGAACGATACTGCAGACGTTCGGACCAAGCATACGGGTCAACTCGTCGCGCAAAAATTGGGGCAGCATGGTCATCCGTCCGTATTCGCCGACGTTGTGCTTGAAAATCGCGTCCATAATCTGAGCATACCGATATTCGGGTTGCTTGAGGTCGGACAATATTTGCCGAATCGTTTCATATTTCGAGGGTAGTCTCATGTCTTCTCCTTACTGCCGGAGAAAACGTAAAAAAAGCAACCGTCAGTCGGCGCTTTGACACGTCGTTAACCAACTATACAGAAAAAGCGCATACAGTTTGCAGATGAATCGCTATGTGCACCTGTCGATAGATGGGTAAACCTCCGGCAACCGAATTGTTTTTTTGTGAACCGCTTCACCTAACAAGAACCGATTCACACAATCATCTACAACCTCGTTCTTCATCGCTTTCATCCTCCTAGAAATGGTTGATCTCTTTCAGTTCCACATTCTTTGTCAAAATAAAAAAGAGCCACAAGAAAGTTACCTTTCTTGTAGCTCAAAAAATACGGCACATCCAACCCTATAAAGGGTAGGAAATGGATATATTTTTTGAATGAAAAGAATAAGGTAACTTTCTTGCCGATAAAGAATAAACCAAATTTTTGTTTTATTCTTTAAAAAGCGGCAAGAAAACTTACATTATCCTCTTCAACTCCGATCGTTAAGTGTCAGCACGATCTTAACATGCCCGCTTCTACATTGCAACATCCTGGATCTTAATCATCCAGTAGACGTCCATTATCATTCCATTGACCGTACATTTTGTTTTCTCTGGTATTTGTTATGAATTTGTCTAATCTGCTCTCAACTAATTACGGTTGATTTGTTATGCTTTGTATCGTGTCGATCCGAACTCTTTTATACAGATCCGCAAATGCCTTGAAATTCTCATATACTTGCTTTTCTTCTTTCAGCCTTTGCTCTATAACCGGATCGATTCGAAAAGAATCGTAATCCATCTTCCTATTTTCCTGCAGCCAAAACCTCAACTCTTCTCTCGATTTGACGGGAATTAAATGATCCATTTCCATAGTTGAGTTAGAATGAGTTACTGTTTGTTGGAAATGACATTATCAAGAAATTGATCTGCGTCGCTATTAAATTTCCAGTTAACTCCAAATTTATCAACCAGCATTCCAAAGCACGAAGACCAAGGAGTATTGGATAACGGCATGATGACATGGCCGCTGACAGACAAATTAGTAAAGTATTCTTCCAGTTTTTGCTTATCATCCATGACCAGACTAATCAGAATATTGTTCCCTTTCACCAGCTCGCCTGTTACCGCCTTCATGGAAGGCAAAATGTCCGACATCATGATTTTCCCGCCTGCGAATTGTATGGAAGACTCCATGATCATATTTAACTCATTTTCCGGCATTGGGTAGTTCGGATCATGCGGGATATCTCCAAATTTCACTTTTTTTACTTCAATTGCGCTTAAAGCCTCCGAATAAAATTCAATCACTTGTTCTGCATTTCCATCAAAATTTACATATGCAATAGCTGCCATAAAGCAATACCTCCTTCTTGTTATACATGTAGTATAATCGACGAAGGGTGACAGCTATATGTCACCATTTTATACTGAAGTGAGAAAAAAAGAGGGAAACCAATGGAAAAAGTTGAGAGATTAATCTCTATCATTATGATCTTGCTGAAAAAAGATGTTGTTTCCACTAACGAATTCGCGCAATTATTTAATGTTTCCAAAAGAACCATTCTTCGCGATATGGAAACCTTGAGCTTATCCAACATCCCGATTTATTCTATCCATGGAGTTCATGGCGGCTACGGTATTATGGATGAATACAAGGTTGATAAACGTCTTTTAAGCAGCTCCGATTTAGAGAATATATTAACTGCGCTCGGCGGATTGGAACAAATTCTAATTAGCGAAGAAGTTGAAATAACGATCAAAAAAATAGAAGCCATGGTTAGCCCATTGGCTCCGAAAAGTTCGATTCAACTGTCTTTTTATGATTGGGAGGGTCGGTCTGAAATTATTCAAACCTTGAGGACGTGTCAAGAATCCATCTTAAAGAGAAGGTTAGTTTCATTTGATTATATAGATAAAAATGGCACCGCGACGAATAGAATTGTCGAGCCCTATCAGCTTCATTTTAGCGAAACGAGTTGGTATCTCAAAGGATTCTGTTTACATCGTATGAGCAATAGAACGTTTAAATTATCTCGGATCGATCATCTTAATATGGATGAACAAACGTTTAGCCCTAGAGATGATTTGTTGGAACAAGAACGCGAGGCAAGTTATCAACCGGAACTAGTCGCAGTCAAGGCGTTGATTTCGCCTGGCATTAAAGATCAGTTCATTGAAAGGTACGGTCGAAAAAGTATTGAAAACTATAGTTCTGAATGTTTATTAGCCACATTTTATGTCCCTCAAAACAGTAACGGATTTCAATTTTTAGCAAGTTTCGGCACAAATCTAAAAATCGTAGAGCCCAAAACCTATGTCGAAAACTTTCGAAATTATTTAAATAAAATGATGGATACTTATTCTTGAAAAAGTTTCGTTTCTCGATAGCATTGCGGCACACTTGACTTTCCCCTGCACGGGAAACTGTATACTCTCATTATCTTATAAATTGGAGGTGATAGTTTGTTTAAAATCAGTGAGTTTTCCAGGCTAAGTAAGGTCACCTTAAAAACACTGCGTTATTATGACCAAATTGGCATACTAAAGCCGCGAAAGGTGGATCACGATACCGGCTATCGTTACTATTCCGCAGATCAGCTTCTTGAGCTCAACCGAATCTTTATCTATAAGGAACTGGGTTTCACGTTGCCGCAAATTATACAGCTGCTCCAGCAAGATATTACATTGGAGAATATTCAAGGGATGTTTAAGCTGAAAAAAAGTGAAGTCCAGCAAATCATCGATACGGAACAAGCCAAGCTCGCCCGGATTGAGGAGCGTATGCAGCTTATAGAAAGAGAGGGGCAGGTCGAAACAGGACAAGAAATCAGGATCAAAGCAGAAGGCGCTCAGCAGTTTCTTTTTCAGAAAGCGTGCGGGAGAGAAGAAGACATTCCAGACCTGTTTCGTACTTTTAATCCATTATTAACAAAGGAAGCTCGCCAATTGGCTCAAGGACCGCAGGTTGTTTTGTGGAAAGAAATAGACGGAAAGGAGGATGAGTTTGAATTTGAAATCGGTTATTTTTTAACCTGCGAGCTTCCATTATCTCCAGATCCGTTTCTACTGAGGACTCTTCCTCCTGAGCCGATGATGGCCACAATGGCCTTTCGTTCGGATTCTAACTTTGCTTGTACAGCCTGTGTTGATTTGGCTAAATGGATTGAGAAAAATAACTATCAGATCAAGGAAAACGAACCTGGCAGGGAAATCTATTTACCGATATCTACAAAAGAAGATGCACAATTAATGGAAATCCAAATTCCAATTAGTCATAGATAACTGGAGGAGGAGCGGATTGAATTGAAAAATAAGCGGATCATCTATGTTCTGGCACTTGCTGCTTTTCTGATCGGAACCATTGAATACATTATTACAGGAGTCATTGAAATGATCGCCGCGGATTTGGGGGTATCTACTTCCGAAGCTGGGTTATTGGTGACTGTATTTGCTCTCTCAGCGGCCATTGTCGCTCCGATTCTGATTGCATTAACGATAAATGTGGATCGCAAGAAGCTGCTGATGGCTGCCCTCAGTGTGTTTATTGCCAGCAACGGACTTATGTTTGTAAACCTTTCTTACGAAACCGTACTTTGGGTACGAATTATTCAAGGAGCTAGCGGAGGAATCACTACCGTAGTAGCCATGGCAGTAGCGACACGACTCGTTGAAAAAGAAAGAAGGGGCAATGCCATCGGGATCATTTTGATGGGGCTTAGCAGTTCGCTAGTGCTGGGTGTTCCAATCGGCACATTTTTTAGTGAGATGTTCGGATGGAGAGTTCTATTTATTGGGATCGGTTTATTAAGCGTTCTTCCATTACTCATCATCTACAAAAAGGTTCCGTCAATCAAAGAAGAAGAAAAGGTTACCCTTAGGATGCAGCTCTCCATTTTAAGAAATTCAAAAATTTTGACCGCCTTGGTCATTACTTTATTTTATGTCGGCGGCTATTCTACATTGTTCACTTATATTACGCCTTTCTTGCAAGCCACATCCTCTCTTTCCATTACCGAAATTAGCGGTGTTCTATTCCTGGCGGGAATTTGCAGCTTCGTCGGATCAAGAGTGGGCGGACTATTGGCAGATGCAAAGGGATCGAAATTCACCATTTGTCTCGGACTCCTGTTACAAGGCGCAACTCTCCTTTTATTCGCTCTAGCCGGTGTCAATCTCTTTGTATTGATCTTGGTTATCATGATCTTTATGTTAGCCACTTGGAGTATTTCCCCTGCCCAGCAGCTATATCTGGTTACACTGGCGCCTAGAAATCCGGACATTGCCCTAAGCGTAAATACTTCGTTCATCCAATTTGGTTTTGCACTGGGATCCGGATTAGGCGGGCTTGTCGTCAGCCGTACATCTGTCCTGTATTTGAACTGGCTGGGTCTTGCCGCTGTAAGCCTAGCTTTACTTCTTGCGATCTTACTATTCAAAAAAATGCGCAGCGGGATTGGAACCCCTATCGTTACTAAATAAAAATGAAATAGACTGAACTGGGGGTGGATTTAAGTGATATTCCTCCCCAAAATTTGCCCATATCCTTCCTTTATATTGAAGTTCCCGACTGAAAATCGGCATATTCAACCATAGGGGCGGGATGTTTTTTCATAACGTACTGCGCCGTAGTTCATAAAAATACTGCACAATCGGATGCTTTACCTTCATCTTCTCGGACATGTTCAAAATTCGCTTTTTTCCAACTCGTCTGTCCACCAAAGCTAGAATATTCAATAAGATATCATGGCTCTCTAGGCTTTCCTCTATAGAAGTGGATAAAAACTTAGTAGCTACAACGATAAAATTTGATTTACTTAATGATGTCTGTGCCGACAAAAGTTCCTTTGCATTTTCTGAACTTTTTCTGCTTCTTGCCATTACTTTTAGACGATCCTCCGGAACCATCCCTTTCGTTTCTTTTCTGACTGCTTCCATTTCTTCATGGCTGATAGGAATTTGGATATCTGGATCATTCTTAATTTCCAACTCCGTCTGATACCATCTGATTAAGTTAGTTACATCGTTCATATTGAGCACGTTCTTCTTATCTACCGTAATATAACAAATCCCTGCTTTATCAGGTAAATAACGGTAGCCGGTTGCACGGTATTCGACTCTTCCATCTAACGCAGGACAAAGAAAACTCTCCAGATTTTGTTTCAATTTGCTCCAGGACATGTGCTCCACCTTGTTTTATAGTAATAACGACCTATTGAGGCAGTCGCTCTATTCTCTATCATACAATAACCAGCGCACAATCCTCTATGTTTGAGTGAAAATACCTCGTCGTAAATGAGTTCAACTTCTTTCTTACGAGCGGAATACAGCATACCACATGTGCGGAGTAGACAGGAAGTACAACATAACCACAGGAATGGGATTTGCTCTTATGACTTAGGCGGCTAAAACAAGCCGCTCTTTTTATTGGGTGCTAACCAAGGACGATTTGTATGTACTATCTCTTTCAGAGTATGAGTGAACGTAGTATTTCTCCTCGCTTATAATACTTAGTCAAATGTTCTATCAGAAGAGCATCTTCCTTGTTCTTTAATAACTCTATTGTCTTAGCAGTAAAATTCCAATTCAAACAACCGGTTAACCATAACAATGAAGGTAGTCTCTCAAAATCTCTTTGTGTTAGCAGTTCTTCTGCACCATATCCCCGTAGCACTGATTTTGCAAGAATTGGAGACATTTCATGAGATGCAATTCCATGAGTTCTAGAGTACCATTTTACTAACCACGCTAGCCCCTCCACTCTATCCGTGTACGTTATGGATTCGAAATCAACGACACCAATAATTTCCTCGTCTTCATTCCAAAGTATATTTAGCGGATTGAGGTCAGATTGAACGATATAGTCATAAGAATCCGTCTTTGCTTTATCTTTATGATATTCAATTTCATTAAGGTAACTTTTTAATATTTCATTTGTGGAGGGCGAAAACTTAGATGAGTCAGCATGATTACAAAGTAAATTGTAAAAATGTTCATGACCTTTACTATGTGACTCTTTAGGAAAAACGACAGTTTCGAACTTCGATGATATGTTATGTATCTTTCGTGCAAAAGCACCAAATTTTTCTGCTACGGATTCCGTACAATGAGTAAGATGTTGACCTTGAATCCACTCAAAAAGTACGAATTTCCATTCTTTATCTACATCTTTTACTAATGTAAATGGTTCTCCATTCACAGTTGAGACGTGTTCCATAAAAGGGATACCGGAATTAAGAAGGTAATTACAAAATCTCAGTTGTTCAGTCAGAATTTCATCTGACAATTTAATAAATACATCCGTTTCATAGCGTTTATTTCCAATAAATCTTGCTGAATAAGATTTGTTATCCACATGAATTTTGAAATGTAAATCTCCATGCCAACTATCAGGTTGGAGTTCTTTTTCAATTATTAAACTACTAGGATTTAATCCATATGGCTTTATTGACATTTTCAGTAACTGTACCTTATCCAAGAAAGCACCTCCACTAAAAGTCATTTTATAACGAGTACGTTCTTTTGCAACAATAACATCAAATTTCCGAGCCTTAGAATAAGCTTATCTGCACATCTCATAGTTACGCACCCTCTTCACTATGAGATATATTGGCGTTACTTTCATTATACTTGGTTCTTCTTGGCGTTAGGAATTGATCTCAACCGACAAAAATTCTTTCAAGTTTTATGTTGTAATCCCCCCTACTTTCAATACATACAGAAACACACTCGCAAAGTATTTTTAATTCTTGATTGACAAACTCTCTTCGAACTATAATTGGATCAATCTTTCAAATGAGGTGAAATGGATGACTTTCCGTATCGTTCGAGGTATTTAGTTTTCGGGCTGGAAAAAACGCGTACCAGCCATCAAGGGGTTAGTCTGCCCTTTTGGTCTCATGAAGCTAAAACATTGAATGATATCGGTCAGCTTCTTATCCTCATTGAAAGGTGGAATAAAAATGAATCCATCGGATTATATAAAGTTTTATGATCAAGTCGGAAAAATCAACGGTTGGGATTTCAGCAATGTGAAATGTGTCTCCGAAGGAATAAAATGGGACTTCTACAATGAAGTAATGAAGACATGCAAGAGGTCGGATATATTGCTTGACATCGGTACTGGCGGCGGAGAAGCGATTTTGTCAATAGCTGAATCTGCACTCCTTCTAGTTGGGATTGACCAATCCACTGGAATGATAGATACCGCAACTAAAAATTCTGCTAAATCAGGCGTACCTAATGTACGTTTTCTAAAGATGGACGCTGAAAATTTGGAGTTTCCTGCCGACTTTTTTAATGTTATTTCGTGTAGACATTCGGAATTCTTTGCTAAAGAAATTGCAAAAGTTTTAATTCAGGGTGGTACATTCCACACTCAGCAAGTAAGCGAAAACGACAAATCAAATATTAAAGAAGCGTTTGGAAGAGGACAGGCTTTTGGAACAAAGGCAGGTACATTAAAGCATCAATATATTACTGAATTAAGCGAAGCAGGCTTTAGCGATATTCAGTCATTTGAATGTAATGTTATTGAATATTACCAAACGGCTGAAGACCTGATTTTTTTACTAAAACACACTCCAATTATTCCCGACTTTGGACGGACTAAGATCGATTTCCAAATACTCCAACAATTTATTAAAGAAAATCAAACTGAGAAGGGTATTAGAACAAATTCGGAACGCTTTATAATAACTGCTAAGTTATAGAAATTGTATACAAAAAGGATACTCGTTAATCGGGTATCCTTCTTGTTATCCTTTATAAAATAGAGAGTTTTGAAATGCAGGAGCGACCAGAAGAGGAATTGGAGTGGTCACATAGAATAATACTACGTCCCTTCCAATTACTGGTCAACATGGGGTGTTCATTTGAGAAGAACCGAAATTTCTCCTTGGACGGAAAACTGGTTTGATCTATACCATAAAGAAGAAATCTTATTAGAATCCATATTCTCGAACGAGTTCCTTGATATCCATCATATCGGAAGCATTTCCGTTCCCCAGATTGGGTTTGCAAGCCAATTATTGATATTCTAATTATCGTCAAGGATATTACCAAGGTAGACGATAATAACGAACAAATGATTCTCATTGGCTATAAACCACGAGGGGGAACAAGGAAATGTTGGTCGCCGATATTTTTCAAAAGGTGGAGACCATAGAACTCATCACGTACAAATCTACGAACTGGGAAATATCAACATCGAGTATCACTTAAACTTCAAAGAATATGGCTATATACTAGATTGATTGGTTGGTGACTTAGTTGATTACAAATCTTTATCTTGTTCGACATGCTCATTCTACTTATTCTGCTGATGAATTAAATAGACCCCTATCAGAACGTGGAAAAGAGGACGCTCGGAAAGTTACTGAAATACTGAAAAATGAAAGTATAAGTGTCCTGATTTCAAGTCCATATAAAAGAGCAATACAAACTATTGAAGGGTTAGCTGGAATATATGGCGTTGATACAGTCATCGAAGAAGACTTTAAAGAAAGGTTATTATCTGAAGAGCCTGTCGATGACTTTGACAGTGCAATAGCAAAGGTATGGGAGGACTATTCCTTTTCTTGGGAGGGGGGAGAATCCAACATTCTTGCCCAGAATAGGGGAGTTCGAGCGTTCGAAAAAGTATTGGAACGATATGAAGGTAAAAATATTGGAATCGGAACACATGGTAATATCATGGTTTTAATTATGAATTTCTTAGATAAAAGGTTCGATTTCACATTTTGGAAGCAGTTGGATATGCCTGACATATATAAGTTAAGTTTCGACAATCGGAGACTTATTGAAGTAAAACGCATATGGGACAGGGGTTAATTATGTAAAAAGCCCTGTTCATAGGGCTTGGAAAAATATAGTGTTCTGATATGCGGGCATAAACAGTTCCTGAAAGAAGCTGATTTGAAGCCGCTGAAAGCTTGTAAGCTTGCAAGTTTGTGACTGATCAGCATTCAAGTTTATCTTGAGCGGGCAAAAATTTTACGTCGATCGTAAGCAAAAAAGATCATCGACAAACCTAAAATCGCACAGATCAGGTACATAAACGAGTACGAAGAAAGATCCGCGACGGGGCCCATCACGACGCCGCCCAGCGAAACGCCTAAATCGGCCGTAGCGATAAATAAACCGAGCAGCACATTGCGATCATGCTGCGGCAATACAAAAGTCAAATACGTCGTTAAGGTCGGATAAAGCAGGGCCTGAGCGATGCCTGTTAAACCTGCGCCGACATAAAAAAACACCGTTCCGCCGGCTGCGGAAAAGCTTACACATTGCGCTCCTGCGGCTAATATCAGCATAATCACCATCATAAAGGACGAATGCCACTTTCCGTCCGAAGGAATTTTCTTCCTAAGTACAAAACGCGCTGCCACTACGGCCGTCGCCTGAATCATCAGATAAATGGCCGCGTTTCCGTTTTCGATCTGCATGGCATATAGGGGAATAAAGGTTGTCACCGCTCCGAATACAAGGGAAGCTGTCAGCATCAGAACGCTGCATTTGAATAGATGCGGGTTTTTAACCAGATGGCCGAAGGAGTGGAGCATCGTGGCGCCAGGTCCCGACTGACCGACAGCGGGTTCGGCCTCTTTTTTTTCCATCCCGGCACTATAGCCCACCACTCCGGTAAGTATGGCAATCGTAATCATGGCCGTTATAAAATAACGGCTATCCGCCGTTTGCCACATGCCCAAAGCCAGCAGAGGACCTATAATATTCGGCATGGAAGCGCATAAGGAATACATCGAGATGCCTTGTGACCGGTCCTTATCCGGCAGCGCGTCTATAATACCAAGCTGCAGGGCCATGGAGAAAAAAGCGGTGCAGACCCCTTGCAGCATACGGGCCGCGAAGTATCCCCCGAGCCCTGTAAACGTGTACAGGAGTAAGGCTAACCCGTTTATAACAAGAATCGTGCGCAGCACTTTAATCGGACCGTGCTTGTGAATCACATGACCCGCCCAGGGCCGGAAAAACATCGTTGTAAATAAGTACGCCCCCATAATGATCCCGATCGTTGTATTCGTGGCCCCCAGCGATTCGCCCTTCAATGGAATGATGACGTTTAAAATGGAGTTGGCGCTGAAATACAATAGAGTCAACATATACAGCCTCAGAAAAGGCCAGGACAAAGCTCCTCTCACCGTTCTTGCTCCTTCCCGAATTCTCTCTGTCCGCCCCATAACGTTAGGTAATGATCAGCTGCAATAATTTCCTTGCATACGCGGATTGAACGTCTTTTAAGTGTGCGATGTTCACCGTCTCTTCGATCCGGCCCTGTCGCATGAAAACGACCCTATCGCAAATATAGGCGGCAGCCTGGATGTCATGGGTGATGAAGATGTATCCCATGCCGTAAATTTCCCTCAATCTTTTGAGCAACTCAAGCACCTGGATTTGAACCGAACCATCCAGCGAGCTGATGGCTTCGTCCAACAACATACATTTCGGCTCGGTTGAAACAGCTCTGGCTATGCACACCCGTTGAGCTTCTCCGCCCGATAATTCATGAGGGTATTTGGTCCGATAGGACGAGTCCAGTCCGACTTGATGCAGCAGCAGATCAATCTTACCCGAAGCCTCCTTTCGGGCTTTGTTTTGCAGCTTCAAGGGTTCCATAATAGCCTGCTCAACCGTATAAAACGGATTAATGGAGGAGGTATAATCTTGAAAAACAGCGCTAATGTTCCCCCGTCTCGCATTCCGCGCCCCTATCCTCTTTCCCTCGAATAGAACGGTTCCTTGATCCGGCTCCTCAATCCCTATGATCAATCGGCCCAGTGTGGATTTGCCGCTTCCGCTTTCTCCGATGATGCCCAGGCATTCCCCTTGCCCGCATTCGAAGCTGATGTCTGCTAACACGTTTTGTTTTTTCGCGGAAAATAAGCCGCCCGTTTTGTACGATTTCCCGACGCCTTTAACCCTCAGCATGGCTGACGCCTCCCATTAGGTTCCTAAAATGATGATTCAGCGAAAGCTTCGAGGAGACCAAATAGCGGGTATATTCGTGGCGTGCTTCAGAGAAAATGGCCGGAGTCGGCCCTCTTTCCACCACTTCTCCCTCTTTCATAACCAGCACCTCATCCGCAAGTTTTCGGACGATGCCCAGGTCGTGCGAAATAAAAATCATGGAGCACCCCATTCTCTCCCGCAATTGCGCAAACTGTTCAACGACCTCGAATTGGGAGATCGTATCCAGTGCCGTAGTCGGTTCGTCCGCGATTACGAGATCCGGTTCCAGCACAATAGCCAGCGCAATCATCACGCGCTGAAGCATGCCCCCCGAAAGCTGGTGCGGATACTTGTTCATCACCGCTATCGGATCTTGGAGCATCACGCTTTCCATCGCTTTTGTCATCTTCGCCGTTATTTCGTCGCGGCTCCAGCCGAAATGTTCGGCAAGCGTTTCTTTTAAATGAACCCCGACCACACAAGAGGGATCGAAGGCTCGCATGCCGTTTTGCAAAATCATGCAGAGCTGCTTTCCTCTTCTTTTTCTCATTTCTTTCTCGGGCAGCTCGCTTAAGTTTACTCCGCCAAACAGAATGTCTCCGGATTGGCGGATATTAGCTTTAGTCAATCTCATAACGGCCCTGCAGGTTAGAGACTTCCCGCTTCCGCTTTCTCCGACGATGGCCAGACAGCTTCCCTGCTTTACATGAAAGGAACTGTTCGGGATCATCACTTCGCCGGTCAGGTGATCCCAAACTTTTAAATTTTTCACTTCTAAACTATTCATGACCGGATTAAGCCACCCCATTTCCTTGAATCGCCGTACCGGCAGCGACGGTCTGACCTTGCGGCTTTTGATTGGAAATCCTTAATTTAGGATCTAACGCAGCTTGGAGCGCATCGGACAGAAAATTGACAGCCGACACGACAAGAACGATCGCTAAACCCGGCGCTAACATAAGTTCCGGCTTCGAGAACATGACTTCCCTTGCCTCATTCAACATCATGCCCCACTCTGCATTCGGAGCTTGAACGCCTAAACCGAGGAAGGAGAAGCCGGATAACTGCAAAATCATGGAACCGAAAGAACTGCTTGACAGAACGGCAATGTCGGGAAGCGAAACGGGCACAATATGCTTGACCATAATTTGAACGCTGCCGGCGCCAAGCGCTTTAGAGAACTTCACATAGTCCGCTTCGGCGTATTGCATGACAGACGTTCGGATGACGCGGGCAAACCATGCCCATTTCGTACATACAAACGCGATCAATATATTTTCAAAGCCTACGCCCACAATACCGATCACGGCCAAGATCATGACATAACCCGGAAAAGAAAGCATCACATCGCAAATTCTCATCACGACGGCATCTGTTCTTCCCCTGAAATACCCGGCAATAAAGCCGAAAAAGGCACCAATCCCTACCGTTAGGATCAAGGCGGCCATTACCCAGAGCACGCTTGGCCGGATCCCGTATATTAATCTGGATAAAACACATCGCCCCAGGTGATCGTTGCCTAACAGATATTCCAGCGACGGACCCGCAAACCGAAGCTCCATATGCACTTCCCCGGGAGCATGCGGCGCAATCAGAGGGGCAAAGATCCCGGCAGCCATGGTTGTAACGAGAATGAATAAAGATAGGACAGCCGGCTTGTCTCTCACGACCGATTTAAATCGTTCCATTACATCCCCTTCCTTAGTTTGGGATTCATCGCCGCAAGAATCATGTCCGACAAGGTATTGAACAGAACGAAGGCCGCCGCCAACACAAGGACATAAGCTTGGATGATCGGGAAATCCCGGCTTAGAATGGATTTGACACTTAACGTCCCCAGACCGGGCCACGCGAACAGGTTTTCTACAACGACCGTGCTTCCCAGAATAATGGGGATGGCCATACAAAACACGGAAATGGCCACCTGAAGCGAGTTTCTTAGGATATGCATCGTTATTTTTCTTTCCGGTAAACCGCTTGCCCTGCCGTACAACACATAGTCCTCGTTCAACTGGCCGATCATGGAGCTTCTGACGATCCGAAAGTAAATGCCAGTATAACTGATCGTAATCACGGCAACCGGTAATAGGTAACTTTTGAAGGAGTCCATGCCGCTTGTCGGGAGAAGATCCAGATGGACGGAAAAATACCATGCCATAAGCGACGCAAGCCAGTACGACGGCATAGAAGTCAGTAAAAACGAGACCCCTCTAACCGATTTGTCCATCCTTTTCCCTTCTTTCCATGCGCAGATCACGCCTAGGACAATAGATAGGACAATAATGGCAGCCATCGAAACCAGCGTCAGCTTTAAGGTATTCAGAAAAGCGGGACCCAGCAAGGACCAGACCGGTTTTCCCGTCACGTACGAATCGCCGAAATCGAGCTGCAGGCAGGAAACGAGCCAATTGAAATAACGGGTTAGAAACGGCTGGTCCAGTCCGAGCGCCCCTTTCGTTTCCGCGATTAATTCTTCGGTTATATTCGGCACGCCTTGCGCGTGCAGGACTACTTCGGCCGGGTCCATAGGAGACAGATGATTTAAAACAAACGTTAAAAAGGATATAATCACAAGCAAAGGAAGCGATAGTAAAGCTCTTTTGAGGATATAACTGCCCATAGCCATCTCCTTTTTTGCACATGGCGCCAAGTGGTATCCCTGTACAATTTATTCAGCTATTCAAAGTACATTCGCTCAAAAGGCAGCTCGTATTGCGTTTGCTTAAACGAGATCCCTTTCAAATTTTTGGGAGCCAGAACGGTGACGCTGCCATTGGTGATGGGGATAAAGACGCCTTCGTCATGGACAAGAGTTAAAATATCCGCGTATAACGATCTCCGTGTCTTCTCGTCGGCGGACACCATCACATCATCGATTTTCTTATAGAGCTCGGCCGCTTTCGGTATGCCTTTGGTTGTATGCAGATAAGAGCCTTCCGCTGTAAAGGCGGCAATCGTACTTTGCGGATCGTAGGCGAGCCCCCATGTTTGGTTGAACAGCAGATCATAGTCTCCCGCGGCTCTTCTTTTCGCGATAGAAGAAGATGCTTCGCCGATAAGGTCCAGCTTAGCCCCGATTGTTGTCAACGAATGTTGAAGGAATTCAGCCTGCGTTTTTTGGGAGGAAGAATTGACGTCGTAGTAAAGCTTCATGGCTAAAGGGATTCCGGCTTTGGTTCTGATTTCTTTGCCGCTCTCCAGGCTCCAGCCCGCTTCTTCCAAAATCTTTTTCGCTGTTTCCGGATCGTAGCCCCGCTTCTTCAAATCGACGTCCGCATACGGGACATTGGAGGGGAATAGAGTGTTAGCCGCCGTTTCCATCCCGCTAAAAATTTGCTTGCTGACGGTTTCCCGGTCAATGGAATACCAGATGGCCTCACGTACGGCCTTTTCATGAACGGGGCCTGATTTGCCGCTGTTGGCCACGATCATTTTCGTATTCATCGCTTTACTTCTGACCAGCTGGAAATCACCCGATTGAACTAACCGGTTCATCGCTTCCACATCAATGCTGTCCGCGCCTCGATCATCCGTAAAGATAACGTTGACTTCACCCTTTTGCAGCGCTAAAAATGTCATTTCCCCGGCCGGAAGAACTTTCGCCGTCACTTTCTTCACTTTAGGCGCGCCGCCCCAGTAGTTTTCATTGGCTTCAAAAGTGGCGTACTGTTCGGTTTTATGTTCCTTGAGCTTATAGGGTCCGGTGCCGTTATATCCGCTCACGCCATCCTTTGTCTCCCCGTTAACGAAATTTTTGGGGGAGATGAATACGTAAGGCCGGGTCATCGACAATTCCAGCAAAGTCGGATAGTAGGGCTCCGATAGATTCAATTCCACCGTAAACTCATCCAGCACATTACAGCTCACGATCTTAGCGGATAGTTTGATCCAGGAATGCTTGCTTGCATTTTTTTGCACGGCTTCGATATTTTTCTTCACAGCCTCCGCGTTAAACGGTTCTCCGTCGTGAAAGGTCACATCTTTTCTCAGATGAAAGGTGTATGTTTTCCCGTCCTTTGAAGTTTCCCAAGACTCGGCCAGCAGCGGCTTGATTCCGTCTTCCGTATTTTCGACTAATGATTCATACACCATTCCTTGCGCCGGCATTGAACCCGTGTACAAATGGGGATTCATATCGTTGATATCTTTTGCCGTGGCGTACACCAATTCTTTGCTTCGTTCCGTGGACCCCGTATTCGTTTTCTTCTCGCCGGCGCAGCCTGCCAGCAGCGCAATGGAAATCATGAAAGCAGCTAATAAACCCGCTATTCTTCTCGTCACGTCTTCTCCTCCAGTATGCAGCGTACTATATGTTCTTTGATCCGGGCCTGATTTCTATTTCACTGCGTATCCTCTTCAAGTCTTCTTCAAAACTTTGGACGGTGAATGCATCCGACAACAGCTCGCCTTGCAGCCTATGCCGGGCCGCTTCCTCTATTTTCCGCTCGTAAGTTGCAATGAACGTATCAATCGTCGGACAGCTTGAATCTACATATCTCGCAATGCCTTGTATGATTTTTATTCGGTAGTAATCTTCCTTGGGCATGCGCGGGATGTCCCAGTACCCTTCATGGTTGACAAAGATTTGCCGAATGGGGACTGCCGAGAAATCGAAATATTTCCCATCCTGATCCGGTTCGGAAAAAGGGTCGATTAACAGCGATGTATACCGGATGTATACCAAATACTCTTGATGGATCGTTTCGAAATGAAGGAAGTTTTCGATCTCATGACGCGATAAGCTTTCCGGCCGCACCGGATAATTGTCGTCTGTCATGAACTTAAGCAAGTTAAGGCCGTCTATATTTAGCTTGCAGATAATGGCCGTCATCTCTTTCCAACAGGCCACCATATCGCGGATTAAACCGGGTGTAATGGGACCTTCGGGAAACATTTTGTATACAAATTTCTTGGGGGCCGCTTCTCCGAACAGGACATTTAACGAAAAGTCATTCATAAACAGAGGAGGATGGACATATAAGGAACTATTTCTCGTTTCCGCTTCGAATGGAGATCGCATGATTTCCAAGGTTATACCCAGTTGTTCATACAACGTACGAAGCTTCGTCACATGATCGGATGGAGCCTTCGTCGAGCCAATGAACACTTTTTTCTTGATTCCTGTCGTGATGACCTGATCGGACGGCTTGTCGTGCCTCCAGCGCGTATCGCCAAGATAGGTGGAAAAGCTAATAATTTCCGCATCCGCACGAATATCCGTCATATAGTGGCGGACTAAGCTGTTTGAACCGAAGGTCGGGGAAATTAAGACCACACACCTTACTTGCCGCAAAAGCTGTTCATGGATTTGTTGGAGTACCCCTATGTATGCATCCGCCGTAACGGACAAGATCACGGTATCCCATCTTCCCGTAATGCTCTCATATCCGTGAAAAACATCATCGATGACGCACTCGCCCTGCAGCCGCCGGTGCTTTTCATTTTGAATGTCTGCGCGGATACGCCGGTTGCTCTGCTTGAGCGCCGCAAAGAAGTGTTCGGAACGAACGGACTTTCGACCGGCGATTCCTACGCGGCAGTTCGCAACTTTTTTTAGCAGGACGGCCAATTGAATCGAAGCGGGACCCGTTCCCAGCACTAAGACTCGTTGAAATTCACCCATCTGACCCTTCCTCTCCCAAAATGAAGCCTATGCTTTTTGATACAAAGCGATATCAAACACGTGACCGGGACGCAAAACGGTTTCAACCAAGCTCCATTTGCGTCTGTTCACCTCTTGCATGGGGTAATTGAATAAAGATTTCAAGCCGCCGCCGTATCTCATGGCCACAATCACATGCCGATTGGTTAGCCGATCCAATTGATCCAGCAGTTCGTATTTATTGGCAACCGTTGAGCTGAATATGATGTGAGTCACCTCTTGTATACCGTCCAGATGCTCTGCGAACACGTTCTCCAGCCTGATTTTCAATCCGCTTCCCAACTCCTCTACAACCTTTCTTCCGAGTTCTACAGCCTCCCTGTCAATATCGATGCCGACCACTTCCGCACCGGTTTGCTTCGCTATGTACAAGGGCGTCATGGGGAATGAGCCCGAGCCCACCAGCAGCACTTTCGAATCCGCTGTCACTTGAAAGCTTCCAAATTCTTTTTCGATGCATGATTCTATATTTCGGAAATATTCCGTCCTTTCCGCGTCTCCATTCAACAGCTTCCATGCACGGTATTTTTCCATAATCGCGACACAAAACGCCGACGTCTTCCTCAAATCTTCAACTAGCCGGGACATATGTCCGGGATCTTGTCGGTTCAATAGTTCCCATGATTCTTCGTTAGCCTCGTTCGTAACGAAAGCGGAATAGTCATCTAGGATCGCCTCTAACTCGGAGCTTCGCTGGACGGTACCTTCGTAACGCTCTGCTACATGCGTAAATTTCGCTTGAAACCCGGTTAAAGTTCGTAGAAATTGTTCGGGCGTATACATACCTTCACTCCAATCCGATTCAGGATATTAAACATCAATAAAAGCTCTGCCTTGGGCTACAATTCCAACGGACCCTTCAATGGTAAGGCTTGTTACCTCGTCCTCCTCCCATTCGGCCATGACAGTCATGGTTCCGCCGGGCTGCTTGATTTGCGCAGAAACGGTCCCCTTGTGTTTCCAAGACAGGAAGGCACCCAGTGAAGCCGTGCCGGAGCCGCACCCTCTTTCCCAAATCATGCTGTCTAAGGAAGGGACATAAATGAGCGGAGCCAATTCGTCCGAATGACTCTTGAATAACAAGATGCCGATCACGCTGGCTTCCGAAGTCGCTCCAAGCAGCTTCGCCAAGGCCTGTGCCCGATTTCTCACGGTCTCATTGAAATGATCGACTTCGATCACAATATGTAGAAAGTCGGGATATCTCACCGTGACAATATCCAAGTCTTCGCCTTCAAACTTGATTGTCTTCCGATCGATTTTTTTGGGCGCAGGCATTGCAAGCCGGCACACATACTCTTCCTTGACTTTCTGCACCTGACAGGTGACTAACTGCTCCGTTCCGGAAGCTTCGAGGACAATTTCCATGAAATCGTCAGGATTCATTCCTTTTTCAGAGGCAAGAAAAGCGGCTAAGGCCATGCAAGCATTCCCGCAAAACTCACCTCCCGCCATTCGCAAATTGGCATCGGCTTCATAGTTGCCGGGTTTTTCGATGAAGCCTACTTGTTCGGCGTACACACTGTCGTAGGACATCATTTTAGCGGCGATGGGCTTATAGTCCTCAGCCAAGTGATTCGTTCTCACAAGAATGGTCATATTCTGGGTGGGATTGCATTTCACAAAGTCGATTTCATGTTTCATCAGACAACTACCCCTGGACCGATTTTTTTTAAAAAATGTAGGATCACGTCGCTCGACCGAATTTAATCGTAATCGTAACGATTACTATTATCATACTCACAATGCAGGAAAGCGTCAATCATAAAAAAAAGATGCCCGAATCGGGCATCCAAGGTTTCGTTTTATTGAGTGAAGCGATAAAAGATTGCCGCCTCTGCTTACGGCGCTTCCGAAGAAGAAATGCGGCACGTACGATCCGGCAAACGGAAAAGACCGCTTCCGCGGAAGCAGTCTTCTGTAGCAGTTCCGGCTTTAAGCTTCCCGGAACTGGTTCCTGTCGTCCTCTGTGATCGGTCGAAGGACGCGGCACGGATTGCCCGCGGCAATAACGTTTGCGGGGATATCCTTCGTAACCACGCTCCCCGATCCGATAATCGTATTGTCGCCGATCGACACGCCGGGATTGAGTATCGCTCCGCCGCCGATCCAGACGTTGTCGCCGATCGAGATCGGGAGCGCGTATTCCACCTCATTCGCTCTCGGTTCCGGATGAATGGCATGGCCTGCAGTAAACACGCTCACATTGGGACCGATCAGAACGTTGTTCCCGATCGTTACCCGATTGCAGTCGAGCATCGTTAAATTATAATTGGCATAAAAATTTTCCCCCAGCGAAATATTGTAACCGTAATCGCAGCGGAATGGGGGTTCTATAAAAAAGACTTTGCCCGTACGTCCGATAAGCGCACGGAGCAGTTCGTTCCGTTTCTCGACTTCGCCGGGACGCAGCGCGTTGTAGTCGAATAAGACTTCCTTGGCATGCTGCCGTTCGAGCAGAAGCTCCTCGCCGAAAGCTTTATAGGGTTTGCCGGCTAACATCTTTTGTTTCTCGGTCATAGGCTGCGGGGCCGTCATCGTGTCTGAACTCCTTTTTGTTCGTTTTGTATCATTTTCATTCTAACATGTTTACCGTTCGAGCCAAAACGCTAAGCGTTTACATTTCGTGTATATACCTTTTACTGGGATTTATGGTAAAATGAATTACGAAAGTATAAGCGCTTTAACTTTTGAAAGGAGGATCGCCTTCGTCTTCAAGCAAACCCTTAGTGCCATTCCAAACCAAAAGGACGTGTGGGAATGATTATGCATTGCAAACAGGTTGCTTTAAGTCTCTGCTTTTGTCTTCTGCTTGCTTTAATACCCGTGCCGGGAACGGCCAAGGCGGAAAGCGTGCCGGCTCCCTGGAAGCAGCAAAACATCGGTTCGCCCGCTCTGGCGGGCAGCGCCTCCTATGACCCGGGTGCGGGCCGTTTTGAAGTCAGCGGCTCCGGCACGGATATTTGGGGAAAATCGGACCAGTTCAATTTCGTCTATCAGCCCTGGACGGGGGACGGCTCGATCATAGCTCTCGTTTCCTCGCAGACGAATACCCACGATTTCGCCAAAGCGGGCATTACGATCCGGGAAACGCTGAAGCCGGATTCCAAACATGCCGATCTGCTTCTGACGCCTTCCAACGGATTCACGTTCCAGTATAGAACGGAAACAGGCGGCGCCTCCGAGAGCGAGAAAATCGCTTCCACCAGCCCGGCGTGGGTAAAGCTGGAGCGCAAAGGAAACGTCATCCGGGGGTATGTGTCCAACAACGGATTGAACTGGGGCGACCTGGGGACGCTTACTTTAAAGATGAACGCCTCCGTGTTCGTCGGCCTTGCCGTCTCCAGCCATAACACTTCCAAGCTGAGCACCGCCACGTTTACTAATGTGACGGTAAACGCGGCGGGCGATGTGTTTCCGCCGACCGAACCGACGAACGTTCAGGCCAGATCCGTAACCGATACGTCCGCGGAAATCGCCTGGACCGCATCGCTGGACGATGTCGGTGTCACCGGCTACGATTTGTACAAGGACGATGTTTTGACCCAGGCGAACGTTGCCGGTACTTCCTATACCTTTACGGGCTTGAAACCCGCCACCACTTACCGGTTTACGGTAAAGGCCAGGGACGCCGCCGGAAACAGCTCGGCAGCCAGCGCTCCTCTGTCGGTGACGACAACCAGCGGGTCCGATACGGAGAGCCCCGCCGCTCCGGCCGGACTTGCGAGTTCAAGCAAAACCTCCACGTCCGTCCAGTTAACCTGGACCGCAGCGACGGATAACGTAGGCGTGTACGCCTATGATATTTTCACGGACGGGAAATTGGCCGGCAGCACCGACAAGACCTCATTCAACGTGACGGGACTTGCCGCCAATACCTCCTACAGCTTTACGGTGAAAGCCAGGGATCTCGCCGGCAATGTGTCCCCCGCCAGTAAAGCGCTGTCGGTTAAGACGAACCCGGCCTCTTCGGAACCTTACACGCCCGAGGTCGTCGCTTCCAATCTGGAAACGCCGTGGGCGGTCGACTTCGCGCCGGACGGCCGGATTTTTTTCACCGAACGCAACAGCGGAAGAGTGCGCGTCATCGTGAACGGCCAGTTGAAGTCCGCGCCGGTCATTACGCTGGGATCGCCTTTCTACTACATGCCCAAGAGTGAGGGCGGTCTGCTGGGACTGGCGCTCGACCCGGATTTCGCCAACAATCATTATATGTATATTTACCACTCCTACAAGACCTCCGACAACAAAGTCGCCAATCGGGTGGTCCGTCTGATCGAAAGCAACAATACCGCCAAAATCGACAAAGTCCTGATCACGAATCTTCCCGGGGCGGTGTATCACAACGGCGGCCGTCTCAAAATCGGACCGGACAAGAAGCTCTATTTCAGTGACGGCAACTACGGCAACAAGGACGACACTCTAACCTATCTCGGAGGAAAAATATTCCGGCTGAATCTGGACGGCACGATTCCGTCCGATAATCCGTTCGGCGCTTCTTCGCCGATTTACAGCCGGGGGCACCGGAATCCGCAAGGATTGGCCTGGCAGCCCGGAACGAACCGGCTATTCGAGTCCGAGCATGGAGAATCGTCCAAAGACGAGATTAACTTCATTCAACCGGGAGCCCATTACGGCTGGCCGCAGTACGAGGGCGGAAATCAGAATCAGCCGGGCATTACGTCGCCTCTCCTTTACGCCAGCGGGACTACTTGGGCGCCTTCCGGCATCGCGTTTGTGACCAAAGGGCCGTGGGCCGGGAATCTGCTTGTCACCAACTTGAAGGGCAAACAGATTATCCGCATGACCGTCAAGGAACAGAACGGCAAGCCCGTCATCGACAGCGGCAGTCTCAATTATTTGTACGTGAACAAATACGGCCGCATCCGCGACATAGTCGAGGCCCCCGACGGATCGCTTTATTTCGTGACCAGCAACAACGGGGATAAGAACGGAGACGGATCGCCCGATAAGCTGGTCCGTCTGGCGCCTAACTTTTAAACCTTGCGTGTGAATGAGAAAAAGAGCGGGATCTCCCGCTCTTTTTGCTCTTTTTGCCTCTTTTATTAAAGCCGCCGAACGGCGGGCTTCTCGTTAAAACCGGTTCAACTTCGGCCGGTTCTGCTTACGCTTTTGCCAAAAAACAGGCAAGCCAGAAGAACGGCCAGCATAAGTGAGCTAATGGCCGGGACGACAAGCTGCGAAAGAAGCGCAAGTCCTTCACCGTCCACTACGAAAACGGCGGCTATCGCAAAAATCAAGACAAACAGGGCCAGCACGGCAAACCAGAAAGGCGCGGCGGAAACCCGCGCTCTCTCCTCTGCCGGTACGCGTAAATGGCGATGTATCCACCAGGCCGTCCCTATCAACCCGATCAGCGTGCTTCCGTGCTGCGCCGCTTTGTATACGGGAACTTCCAAGCTTCCCGCCGTTATCGTTCCGCCGAGGAAGGAGATATGGTTGACCAGCCAGGCGCCTTTGTGCGTGAATTGGTCCCAAACCAGGTGAGTACCGGTGCCTGCCAAGCCCAGAACCGCGACGGTGAACCAGCCTTTGAAGGAAGCGGGTATTCCGCCCTCCCTTCTCCAGCGGTAAGGAAACCGGCCGGGCAAATAATCGTAAAGCGCAGGCCGGACAACGGTTTCGAACAGCAGAAACAGCACGAGGATCATCGGAAGATTAAAAAGCACGATCCCCGCTCCATGGTGGCTCCAAACACCGGCAGCCCGGAACCGGACGAAATATTCGAAATCCGGGGACATGCACCCGATAATCAGAGCGGATACCGGAAGGGTCGTTTTGTTCCACCACGGCATAACCGCGACGGGATGCGCGAACGTAAAAGGCATATCTCTCCTCCTGTCTCATCTGTCCGAAACAGCCGCTTTTTTGGTTGATAAGAAAAAAATCCTTTCGTTCCGGGCGTACCTGCCTTTAAAATGGAGGTTGTTGCAATATACGCACGGTTATACGAAGGGAGTATTTACCATGTCTCAACCTGATGAAAATCCGGAAACGGTTTCCTATAAAAACCCGCAGGCGCTCCTGTCCGACTGCGAGAAATGCTTCGGCCTCTGTTGCGTGGCGCTGCCTTATGCGGCATCCGCCGACTTTGCGAAAGACAAGGATGCCGGTCAGCCGTGTTCCAATCTGCAGCAGGATTTCCGGTGCGGCATTCACACCGGCCTGCGCCGGCAGGGCTTCAAAGGCTGCACGGTCTTTGACTGCTTCGGCGCCGGACAGAAAGTGTCTCAGGTGACTTATGCCGGAGAAGACTGGCGCCGGGTCCCCGGGTCCGCGAAGCAGATGTTCGAGGTGTTCCCGGTTATGCGGCAGCTTCATGAGCTTCTGTGGTACTTGTCCGAAGCGCTGACTCTCCAGCCCGCCCGTTCTGTACACGGCGAGCTGCGCACCGCGCTGGACGAGACAGAACGCCTGACTTTCCTCGCCCCTGAAGCGCTTCTGGAGCTTGATGTCGCCGCACACAGGGGGAAAGTCAACGAGCTTCTTTTGCGGACGAGCGAACTCGTCCGCGCCGACGCCGCGAGCCGGCGGAAAGGCGGCACGCAGCGCCGCAAAATCGGCCGGGGCGCCGACCTCATGGGGGCGAACCTGAAGGGAGCCGATCTGAGCGGCGCCAACTTGCGGGGAGCGTACCTCATCGCCGCCGATCTCCGGAACGCCGATCTGAGAGGGGCTGACCTGATCGGCGCGGATTTCCGCGACGCCAATCTCGGCGGAGCCGATCTGCGCGGGAGTTTATTCCTCACGCAGGCCCAGCTCAATGCGGCGAAAGGCGATGCGCGCACGAAGATTCCGGCAGCGCTCGTTCATCCCTCGCATTGGTCTGCCGACGTACATTGAACGCAATGACCGGACGACAAGTGCGATTTGACGAGAACGTGAACCTTGCACGTAAACAACGGAGCAGTCGATTTTGGGCCGCGTGTTGCGGAAGAGAAGTGTCGCGAGCCGAATCGGCTTACGCTTCCCTCCGCCTCTCTTTTACAGTATAAGGGTCCCGCCCACATTTTAACAAAAATATACGTTAAGGACTGTTGAATAGTTAAAAAGCCGGGTTTTCCTACTCTAAGGAATCCGGCTTTTGTATTCTTCTCGCAGTGAATGTAAGGACTGCAGTGGCCGCCATGCGGATCGCTAAACTCCCGGTTGTCTACCTGATCTAAGTCCGCCGATACTCAGCCGTTGCAAAAAAAGAAATAAAGAACCGAACCTTTTTTCGATAGAGAGACAATATAGGGTGTAAGCTGCTTACTCAGGAGGGCCCTCTGAATGCAAAGTGAATATATGTACCAATTGCTCACAAAAATGAAAGATGGTGATCAACAGGCGTTTCACGCATTGTATGACGCCACCTATCAGAACGTCTACCGGACTGTCTCCTTTCTGGTGGATCATCGGCAGGATCGGGAAGATGTCATGAATGAGATCTACATGCAAATGTGGACCTCACTTGCCAACTACGATACGAACCGGCCTTTCCACTTCTGGCTGCACGGCTTGGTCATCTGTCAAGTGCAGAGATTTCGGGTCAAGAGCTGGCGGAGATTCCGAATTTTTGAACGCATCCGTGCCTTCACACGCGAGGAATCTCATTGGGATGAACCTGCCGTGTTGATGGATGGGACGAACCGAATGATATCGCAGGCCATCCAAACACTGACCGACAAACAGCGAACGGTGATTGTCCTCCGCTTTTTTCACGACTATACGCTGGAGGAAATCGCGACATTGCTCGATATTCCGCTGGGTACAGTCAAGTCCAGATATCACGCCGGTCTACAGGCGCTTCGAAAAAACGTATGGAATCTCCCCCCGGAAAGGTTGGAAAAGATCAATGACTATTGAACGCAAAATCCGTGAACAGCTGCACGAAGAAGCCGAAACGATGGAGTGCCCTCCGGCTATTACCAGACGAATCGAACAATCCTATTCTCACTATTTGCAACGAAAAAGGAGCGAAATAACCATGAAAAAACGATTAATCGGCGGAATAGTCGCTGCTGCGATTTTGATTCCAACCGCGGCCTATGCGGCCCCTACTTTGATTGAAATGCTAACGAGAACACCAATGACTGCCGAACAAGTCAAGGTGGATGAGGTTGGCAAAGCAGCACTTGAGAAGCTGTATCACGCATTTCCCGAAACAAAATCGTTTGAGATTATCGAGGCAAGCAGCGTTCAAGGTGTCCAAACAAGCATCATCCTGCAGGAAAAAGGAGGAACCGGCAAAAAGATTACCCTTCATACCAACGCCGTTACGGGTGCGATTGAACACGTGATTCAAGAGAATTGGGAGCCTAAGGAGAAGCCGCTCGCTGCTTTAACCGATCAGGAAATCAAGTCGAAGACAGATGTTCTGATTGATAAACTGTATGGCAGCGTCAAACAGTATGAGTTTGCTATGGAGCAAATGGACAATCCGGATCAAAAAACGTTTATGTTGAATTACAGCGAAAAGGGTTCAAAAACACCGTTCTACCAGGTATTCGTTCAGGGTAATACGATCAGTGCTTCTTTGATCGGAGGTGAGTCTACACCTTCAACCATTCAAGTAGAAGGTTTCTTCTCAAGAGATGGTAAGCCCGATTACTTTGCCGACGACTTTTTAAACGATGCCAAACTGTTTTCTTTACTAAAAATCAGCCCGACAGAATTAAAACAAGAACTAGCAAAAGGCAAATCGGTTGTGGATGTGGCCGCATCTAAACAGGTCTCTAAACAACAAGTGATTGATGTCATCGCAAAAACACAGGTTGATGGACAAATTCAAGGTGAAAAGAATGGCGACGTTCCTCCAGGCAATCGCTCAATTGAACAGATGTTAAAAGCTATTGAACCAAAAGTATTACAAGTGATTGAGCACAAAAATGAAACACCCTCGAAGAAATAACTAGTCAAGGCGGATGAGGTTACTGTTCTGACCTCAATTTGCACGGTGACCCGTAAGATGGACACTTTAAAAAAAGTGCCCCTCCTGCGGGTTACATGTGTTTGGAGTCATTTTCCGAATAAAATACGGCCAGCTTGCCATCACGTATGAAGTGAACCAGCGATCGCGATCGTCCTCATTGTTAAACTACTTCGATCATTTGCATTCTTGATCGTCAGGCGCCTCGAATCGCAGTACATACGCCTGCTCGTAAGCATATTGAAGATGGTCGGCCACACGTTGATACCACCTTTTACCCGGTGACAAATCGAGATACCATGTCGGTATCATGCGCCGGATGCCGACACGGAAACCCTCTTGAAAGAACATTTCCGCTATATGGTCGAGGGTATGCTCCTGCATGGGGATGGAGGCATTGCTGTTGATCCGCTCTTGGATATAGGGCAGACTTGGATTTTCGCTGTAATCGGCGAAGGTCGCATAATAGATCCCTCCCGGCTTTAGCGCTTTCTTCATCTTCCTCGCATGTTCTCCGAGATCGGGAATCAGATACAGCACTGCTAAACTGAAAGCCAGATCAAACCGTCCCTCGAATTGCTCCGGCTCCGCAGTGGCCACATATTGAATCGGCAGATCGCCTTTACGGCTATTGGCCACCTCGACCGACCGGCGTGCCAGGTCGGTACCGATGCCTTCCTTGAATGGTCTCTGCTCGTAGAGCAGCCGGAGGAATCCCCCCTGATTGCAGCCAAAATCCAGTACGCTGCACTGCGAGAGGTCTTCTTCCGGGATAAAGCTGAGCACCCGTTTCCAGTGGGGGATATGATCGTTCTCCATCCCCTGGTCACCCTCTTCATGATGCTTCCACCAAACATCGTACAGAACATCCTGATTCAATCGCTTTTCCTCCTCGTTTCAACGGACACTTTTTATATTCTAAGCTTTGTCTTAGGACTACTTTGGCGGTTCCCTCCGCACAATATCATGCAGCCGGCTACAATCAATACACCGCCTGCGACAGTCAGCAGGTCAGGCACTTCGTTCCAGAACAGATAGCCGAATAAAACGTTCAGAAATAAGCCGAAATAGCTGACTACCTGAACAATGATCGCATTCTCATGGGTAAAGGCCTTCGTCAGGAACAACTGACCAAGAAGCGATACAAGCCCGATGATCACCAGCATTACAGTCTCCCGGGCATCCGGTATAACGAACGAGTCCCACATGAAGGGAACAGCAACCAGCATAGAGGTCGCCACAAAATAAAACACAATCTCATAAGACGGATGCGTCCTGCTCAGATATCTTATCGATATGCTCGCTGCTGCGGAGAAAAAAGCGCTGAGCAGTCCGACGAGCGCATAGACCGAGTAGCTGGAATATTCGTGCAGTTTCATCAGCAGGAGAGCCCCCGCTAAAATAACAGGAAATACCACCGCTCCCCTGCGACTCAGCTTCTCTTTCAGAATGAGAACGGATAACATGGCCACAAAGATAGGGGCTAACTGTGCCAAGAGACTCGCGTCCGTGAGCGGGATGTTTGATAACGTGTAAAAAAAGGCAAGCATATACAGGCCGCCGCTCAGCCCTCTTACCGCTAGCATCGGGATCCCCTTTCTTGAGAAGGCTACTCCGCTGTACCGCATCAAGATCAAGATGAGCAGGGTTCCTACAAGTCCGCGAAAGAACGCGATTTCGGCGGCGGGGATGGTACTGCTGATGCCTTTCACCAGCGCGTTCATCACACTGAACACGAGGGAAGACAGAAGAGAAAGCAGAATTCCGTTTTTCATATTCACCTCAGACTGCATCCTATTCGCGCATAAACGCCGATACCAGTTGACGCGTATAAGGATGCCGTTCTTCACTGCAGAGCTGGTCGACTGGGAAACGGTCCATAATCCGCCCTTCCTTCATTACCAGGATACGGCTGCACATTCGCTGAACAACAGCAATATCATGAGAGATGAACAAGCAGGACATGCCGAGTTCCTGTCTTAACTGCTTCAGCAAGTTCAAAATTTGCGATTGTACGGTAACATCCAGACTGGAAGTGGGCTCATCACAGATCAGAAGCCGGGGTTTAAGCAGGATAGCTCGGGCGATGGCCACTCGCTGGCGCTGCCCCCCACTGAGCTCATGGGGGTACCGGTCTCCGAGCGTCCGCTCCAGACCGACCATCTCCAGCAGCTTGGCGGCCGTCTCTCTTCTTGACTGCCCTCTCCCTGCAAATTCCGAAAGATCATGACTTTGAAAATTATCAAACGGCTCCACAATAGAGCGCCAAATGGGCAGCCGGCTATTTAAAGATGAAGCGGGATTTTGAAAGACGGCCTGTATATCCTTACGTACCAACCGCAGCGCACGCCCTGTAAGGGCATTCAAGGATACTCCGTCAAAAATCACGTCTCCCGCATCCGGCCGCTCCAGCGCTAACAGCAGCTTGGCGACCGTGCTCTTCCCGCAACCGCTCTCCCCGACCAGCCCTAGACATTCCCCTCCATAAATTTCAAAAGATAGTTGCCGGACTGCCGCCTCCTGCTTGCTCTTGTTAGGGTAACTTTTCACAAGTTCAACGACTGTCATTAAAGGTGGATTGGGGGCGGTCTGATTCTCACATAAGCTATCATTGTTCTGCATGCTCGTTAACCTGCCGTGAGGAATGATCCGTGGACAAGCATCCCACAGCTGCTGCGTATAGGGATGCTGAGGCAGCCTGCAGATTTCAGCCGCTTCCCCCATTTCCAACAATCGCCCCTCCCGCATAACCGCCACCCGGTCGGCAGTGCGATGCACATGGCGAAGATCATGGGAGATAAACAGCACTGCGCATTCCGTTTGGGCGCGAAGCTCATCCAGCAGACCAAGTACCCGGTCAGCCGAGAGCGCGTCCAACGCTGTGGTCGGCTCATCCGCGATTAACAAGGCGGGGTGCAGCATAAATGCCGCGGCGAGCGCCGCCCGCTGCAGCTGGCCGCCGCTGAGTTGGAACGGATAACTGCCATACACGCGCTTCGCGGGCAGCATGACCCTCTCCAACCAGCTCAGCGCCAGGGTTTCCGCCTCTTGCGATGGCATCCTTTGATGGACACGGATCATTTCGGTCAGCTGGGCGCCGATTTTAATCAATGGAGTAAAGCTGCTGTGATAGTCCTGACTTACCCAGCCGATTCTGCGGCCAAGCAGCCCGTTTCTTTTCCTGCCCCGCTGTGTTAGAAGGTCATCTCCCTGAAAGGTGATTGTTCCCTGAGCTACCTGGAGCGACGAAGGCAGCAGACCCGTAATGGCCGCCGCGGTCACACTTTTGCCGCTGCCGCTCTCCCCAACGATGGCCAGCGTCTCCCCTTTTCGGATTGAAAAGGATACATCATGGATAATGGGCTGAGACCGATCCCTCCCTCTCCTGCAGATACATAACTCCTTTATAACCAGTACCGGTTCATCCGATGATGGGGTTACCCGCTCAAGTTCAACGGCTGACAATGAAGCACCGATAGCTCCCGGGGACCTTATCCCATGCTCCGTACGCATCACGAATACCTCCTCTTACGGCGGCTGTAACGGTCGCTCTGAACATCAAGTGCATCTCTCAAACCGTCGCTCAGCAGATTCAATGCGATTACAACAGCAAGAATAGTGACGCCCGGATAGATCATTAACTGCGGTGCCGCCTGAAAATAGGGTCGTCCTTCGCTCAGCATCGCCCCCCACTCGGGAGCAGGAGGTTGTACGCCCAAACCGAGATAAGATAATGCCGAAATAAGAAGGATTGTCCTCCCCACATCCAGGGCAGCCAGTACGGCCAGCGGGGAGGCGACATGCCGGATGAGATGACGCCGATTGACCGCCCAAGGGGTACTGCCGGCGACGATCGAAGCCAAGATATAATCTTGTTTCTTCTCGGACATTATGGTCCCGCGTACCACTCGGGCATAGCTGATCCACTTGATGCAGGAGACGGCAAGCAGAACCTTCATCAAACCCGGCCCCAAGAAGCCCGCAACTGTAACGGCTAGCAGAAATTCGGGGAGAGCGGCTGCCGCGTCGGCCAGCCTCATGAAATAAGCGTCCGTGCGGCCGCCCCTATAGCCGGACAGAATGCCGATCGGAATGCCGATCAGCATGACAACCGTCACGACCAGAAATGAGAGGCCCAGCGTGACCGGAGTGCCCGCCAGAAGCCTGGACCAAATACACCGGCCTAGATGGTCTGTGCCGAGCGGGTACTGCAGGCTGGAGGGTTTCAGCCGCTCTGACATGCTGATCAGAAGCGGATCATGGGGAGCAAGCCATCCCCCGAACAAGGCCGGCAGGAGAAACAACGCGATCATCAGCATCCCGATGCAGGCCATTCGGTTATGACGCAGCCTGTTCCATGCCGTGTTAGGAGCCAATGCGGTGCTATTCGCAATGCGACCGTTCATGCTTCTCTCCCCTTCGCATAACGAATTCTGGGGTCCATATACCCCAGGCTGATATCCGACAGCAGATTGGCAAGACCAATGCACAGACCCGAAAACAGAACATACCCTTGGATGATCGGATAATTACGCTGAGTAAAGGCTTCCATCGCAAGGCTGCCGAGACCCGGCCATCCAAAGAGAGATTCTGTGACAACGGAACCGGCCAGCAGACTGCCGATGCTCAGCCCGAAGAGCGAGATCACCGGAAGTAAAGCGGCTCTTAGCGCATGGTTTACCGTAATCCGCCATTCCGGGATTCCTCTTCCCCGTGCCGCCCGGATATACGGCTGCGAAAGGGTGTCCAGCAGTCCTGATCGCAGCAGCCGGATATACTCCGGCGCCATTACAAAACCCAGCGTAAGCGATGGCAGCACCAAATGCCGAAGATCTCCTCCGCCCATGACTGGCAGCCAGTTCAATTGATAGGAAAATAGATAGATAAGCAGCAGCCCGAGCCAGAAGGTCGGCATGGAGATGCCCAGTAATGCGATCAAGCGGCTGATATGATCCGGCCAGCGGCCTTGATACTTAGCCCCCAGTATGCCGAGTGGAACCGCGGTCAGCAGAACGACCAACATGGCTCCCGCCATCAGGGAAAACGTAGCCGGCATACGTTCTATGAGAATATCAAACACATCCCGGCCTGTCGTATAAGATTGTCCGAGATCCAGCCTTAGAACCCCGGCAAACCACCTTGCGTATTGCTCGTGAATCGGCATATTCAGACCAAGCTTCTCTTTTACAGCCGCCGCATCCACAGCGGATACCGCCCCTTCGTCCGCTTTCAGCACAGCCCGCACCGGATCGCCGGGTGCCAGCTTCATCAGGACAAAGGTAACGATACTCAAGAAGAAGAGAACACAGGCGAGATACGCAATCCGCCCTGCCGCAAGCTTGATCATCCTAGTTCACATCCAGCTTATTCGTGACAATGTAGAACTCTTCCGCTCCGGGCTTCCACCCGCTGATCCCTTTGTTTATACCTACCAGTATATTCGGATAAATAATATAGGAATGGGGGATCGCTTCCGCAATGACTTCAACGGCCTGCTGTGTGAGCATATTGCGCTTCTCCACTTCCCCCGTTTCGTTCAGCGCCTTCAGCAGAGGAGCAAGCTTCTCGACTTTAACCCCGGCGGGATTATAGGATTCGCCCGGCACATAAGCCGAATTCAGAAACGAGCCCCCGTCGCCGCGTGGCGAGGTAAGGTAACTGGATGTCGAAAGATCCCAATCGTTGTGATCCTTGATGTAGACATCCGGATATTCCACCGATTCGATCTTTAGCTCAATTCCCGCCTTGGCCGCCTCCGATTGGAGCAACTGCGGGATCAGCGGGAGCTCAGGGTTAATTCCGCTGAAGGCAATCAGCTTGAGAGTAAGCGGTTTGCCGTCTTTCTCCAGCTTGCCCTTCGCGTTTTTCTTGTATCCTGCACTTTCCAACAGCTCCAGTGCCCCTTGCGGGTCAAGCTTCTGATAGCTGCCTTTCCTGCCGAACGGCAGTGTGCTGTTAAACGGTCCGTTCGCAGGAAGCGCATGACCCAGCATCACGTCTTTGACGATAGCATCCCGGTCGATGAGTTTATCTATCGCTTGTCTTACCCGGATGTCTTGAACCGTGGCGCTCTTGGGATTGTACGTAAAATAATGCGTGCGGAGACTGGTAACCGATTGTATCGAAAGCTGTCCGTCTTGCTGGATCGCCGCCAGCGATTCGGGCGCCAAATGATACACAATACCCGCCTGCTTGGACTGTAAAGCCAGCGTCCGTACGTTAGCATCGGAATTAAATTGATACTTGATTTCGCTGAGCTTGGCCTTACCGTCCCAATATTCGGCGTTCCGCACTAGGGTAACCTCTTTCCCCGGAATAAAGGAGGCTACTTTGAATGGCCCCGTGCCCACCGGTGATTTGTTGAATGCTTCCTTTCCCACAGCTTTCTCGGCCGCTGTACTGATGATGCTTGCTGTCGGATGAACCAGTTCAGCGGGAAATGCAGGGAACGGTTCCTTGGTTTTAAAAATCAGCTCTTGTCCGTTTGCTTCAATGGACTCTACCTTCAAGGAAGCGGACAGGGCCGCGCTGTCAGCGATTCCTCGCTCGAATGACGCTTTTGCGGCGGCGGCATCCAGCTTAGTGCCGTCCTGGAAGAAGATCCCGTCACGCAGGGTAAACGACCATATCCGGGAGTCTTTTGTCTCCCACTTTGCGGCAAGCCAAGGCACCACCTGCATCTTCTCGTCCAGACGTACCAGCGTTTCCGAGATCCCCGCTCTGAGGGGAACCCAGGTGTTATGCGGGTCCAACGTATCGCTCGGGAGACTGTGGACAATGGTTAATTTCTTGGCGGCTTCCCGCTGCGTTGCATCGCCTGTCTCGGAAGGTTGTCCTTCCTTCAGCGGAGCGGCTTGATTGCAGCCGGTTAACAAGAGTACCGCACACAGCACGATCATGGCTGAAGTCGTTCTCAACCTTGGGCGGCTTCCCCCTTTTCGTTTGAATAAATCATACATCCTTCCCTTACTCCTCCTTACCATGAATCGGCTTTATAAAAAATCCTATTCCACTTTAATTCCAAGCTCGGCATGCCTTGTCGCATGTGCAGCCCAAGAGAGCTCTAGCTCGCTTAGAATAAGGTCTGCCTCCCTCTCTGTCGTATCCGTGAAAAGATCGGGCTGGAAGTGCTCTATGCCCTCTTCTTCCACAAAAGAAGACAGCTTGCTCTCAAACTTGGTGATGAAGGCGGACGTTTGCGGCATCGAGAGATTTAACTGTTTGCCTAAACGCTCCACCAGCTTTATTTTCTTATAATCCTCGTACGGCACTCTGGGAATGATCCATTTGCCCTCGGAGTCTTTCGAAATTTGTTTATAAGGAAAAGCCGAGAAATCCGGATATTTGCCTTGTTCATCCGGTTCGGCAAACGGGTCGATCAGAATGGAAGCATATCGGACATATAAGAGGTACTCTTGCTTGACCGGATCCGCTTGGGTAAAGCCTTCGATATCCTCCCGGGAGAGTGTGGTCTCATGAACAGGATAGTTGTCATCGTTAAGGAACTTAAGCAGATTGATCGGTTCGGCGTGCAGGCGGGTAACAAGCTCCCCTATTTCCTTCCACAGCAGCAACATAGATTGGATTGCCTGCGGGGTAATGGGTCCTTCCGGGTACAGCTTGTACATATATTTTCTGGAGGGTATACGGCTAAATATCTCACTCATTGAGAACTCATTGATGAAAAAGGCCGGATGTACATAAGTCGTAATACTGCGACTTTCGGCAGCCGCAGGATGGGAAACGCTTTCGAATTGAATGCCGAGCGACTCAATAAACCGTTTTATATCGCCAATCGTCCGACTGTCCGGCTTACTGCTGCCGACTGTAACTTTGCGCTTGAGTCCTCGTACGATCGATCTCAGCACTGTGGACTGACCTGCTTCAAATGCGAACCTGGAGGCCCCGTAATAGGTGGAAAGAGAGATGATCTCGATATCGGAGCCCAAGGGTCTCACCAAACTCTGCACCAGCAGATTCGATCCGATACCTGGCGAGAGAAGCACAATTCGCTTTACCTGAGAAAGGTTCTCCAGCCTTAACGCGCCGATGACATCTGAATAGCTGTCGGATGGCGTACACAGAATCACGGTATGCCACTTATCGTCAATTCCATCGAAGCCATCGTAGTAATCGTCCAGTCGGACCTCACCCGTAAGATGACGCTTTGATTGAATCTGTACGACAGAAGAAAGGGTATAGCCTTGCCGATCAAGCTCACATAGAATACGGGTAGAATGCGCTCCCTTGCGATTCGCCAGGCCCAGCCGGCCGCACCATCCCCCGCCTACATCCACAGCGATATGAATGCCCGCCGGTCCCGCTCCCACGATCAATGTATTTCCGAGCGGGGGAATCACCTGCTCAGGACTAGTCAAAGGCAATCGTCCTTTCTCGGGTTAGTCGTTTGGACTCCATAAGAACCGTGTCGTAGAGGCTATTGTTTCTAACAACGGGCGTCAGATTCCACTCATATGACAAGTCCGCATGCAGAGGATAATTAAACAGCGACTTCAATCCGTTGCCGTAACGCACAATAATTTTGGTGTCCGGCCTCGCCGTGCGCTTCACCTCTTCAACGATCTCCAGCTTATTCGCAACGAGAGAAGCGACAAAGACATGGGTAGCCTCTTGGATAAATGGATGGTCCGATAATCGGCCTCCCGCAAACTCCACCAGGGTATGCAGTCCGGAAGCCGAGGCAACCTGAAAACCGAGTTTGACGGCTTCCTCATCAATATCCAGGCACAGCACCTTGGCTCTCGATTCCTTGGCTATCGTTAAAGCCGACAGCGGATAAGCTCCCGAACCGATAAAAAGCACTCTGGATGCCGGTCCGATCCCGAATAAATCAAGCTCCTCCTGAACGGCATGGGACAGCTGCTCGATGTAAGAGGTAGCTTCCAGCTCTTTGTTGATCAACAGCCGCGATTGGTATTTCTCCATGTCACACAGTGCTTTGACCGATGTCTCCCGCAGCTTCTCGCTGTATTGTCTCACTTCATCATGGGTTCCCCATTCATGCCAACGCTTTTCATTTTCGTCGTTTACCATAAACCGGCAAAGATCGTCAAGCTTGATCTTTAGAAGTTCGAAGCACTCCGGATATTCTCTTGAGAACGCATTCAATTGATTGATTTCATACTCAAGCGATTGCAACGAGAGCAAGAAAGCGTATTTACTTTTCACAAATTCTCCCCTTCCCAGCTTAATCATCCGCTTAGCGGCTTTAAAAAAACAATTGTAAGAGACTCACTCCTTCCCGACTTCATGTAGAATTGTAAAAGACAGTTTAAATATTACATCAATTGGATCAATTGAAATATAGCTAACTATGGCTATTTTTTCCTTACCTTTACGTTCAACCGTTAAGCATTTCATCCATTATTCTTATAAAATTGCGTATGTGTCACTGGCCCAACGAAGCTTTATCATGGAATGAAAAAACCAGCAGCGGCAAAGTTTTTGCCGCTGCTGGTTTTAAAATCAGTCTCAAGTATAGATACTACTTTGTCTCATGTATTGATCAAATGAGTCTCTGGTATAGCCGTTACTGGTTGCTCCCACTAGAACATTTCTTTTGTGCCGGATGCGGTCTACCGGCTATACCCGCTACAGAAGCAGCTTTAGTTCATGAAGCCGGTCGAAAATGAGCCGGCTGACAGGAGAGACATGTTCCCGGTCGCCGTAAGCTAACCAGACCAGCTCCTCGATTTCGGAAGCCGGGCTTAGATCGCCTTCGAAATCCGCTTGGTAGCAAGCCATCCGCACGAGAACTCCTTCCTCTTTTCCGTGAGCCTGGGCTTCGAACGTCCCGAAATGCGACACCGTTTCGGGTTTGATGCGGACGGAAACCTCTTCCTCCACTTCACGCACAAGCGTATCCGTGTCGGTTTCGCCGGGGTCCCGTTTGCCGCCGGGAATGTAATACGTATTTTTTCCTTTGGAACGCGCGCTAAGAATGCGGCCGTTTTCCACATAGATCCACGCGATTTTATCAATACTTGCTGCTGTCATACGGTGTACCCCCGCTTGATTTTTCTCAAAAGTATACCACCTTCCGTCCTTTTTTCAAAGGCGCAGGCAAGTACAAAGCGGGTGGGGCACCTCGGTCTTCACACCGCGGCCGGCTGTTCATTTCCGGCCGGCGGCCCGCAGCAGCAGCGTTACGGCTTCCGCACGCGAAGCCGGATCACCCGGCGCGAATATGCCGCCGTCGCGTCCCGCGACAAGTCCCAGCCCGGCGGCTGCGCCGACATACCCGCGTGCCCAGACCGGAATGTCGCCGTCGTCGGCAAAACCGGTCTGCGCCGTCGGCTCCGCCGGCAGCTTCAGCGCACGGGCGGCCATGACCGCCATCTCCGCGCGGGTGATATCCGCCCCGGGCCGGAACGTGCCGTCCTCGTAGCCGTCGACGATGCCGGCTTCGACGGCTTGAGCCGCCGCCGTCCCGGCCCAGGCGCCGATATCGGCCGCGTCCGCAAAGCCGGGCAGGGCCGCGTTGCCTTCAAGGTGCAGCGCTCTTGCCAGCAGCACCGTGAATTCAGCCCGCGTCACCCTGACGTCCGGCCGGAATGTGCCGTCGGGATACCCGTCGGCAATCCCCTCCGCGGCTGCTCGGGAGACCGCTTCCTCCGCCCAGTGTCCGGCGGTGTCCCGGAAAAGCGGAGGCGGATTCGCGCCGGCCTCCTTCACGGCAAAGACGGCGAATATCCCCGTGTCGGCCGCCTCCACGCTGATTTTGCCGCCCGTGGCTGCGCCTCCGAGCCGGGTCCACTCTTTCCGGTCGGGATCATAGGTGAAAACGGCAGCTTGACGGCCCGCGCCTGTCTTCCCCGCTTCGTAAGCCAGTGTTACCTTAATCGGCTTTACCAGACTTGTGCCTGCGCTGCGCGTCACTTCAAAGACAGGACTGACTCTCTCCTGTTCCCCGCCAATAAGACCGGAAGGTGCCGTGATTTTTCGGATACCGAACGTAACGGTTTCCTTCGAGGCTCCGGCAGGAATCTCGATACTGATCTCGCTTCCAAGACGAGTTGTTCCCCCTTCGCCCGGCTTCAACGTGAGTAGGCCGGTCTCGCCGTCAGGCTGTGTACCGCCTGCGCCGCTTGAGCCGCCGCCTGTACCCGTACCGCTGCCTCCGTCTTCCGGACTCCCCGGATCAGGGTCCGTTCCCGGATGGTCGATGGACTCTTTTAAACGGGCGTTTAAATCGCGGAGCGTGTCTATGACCGTTTCGAAGCGGACCGGATACTCCAGCAGCAGATTCTCCACCTGGCGGCGTATATCCGGACTGCCTTTTCCGGTAGACAGCAGCTTGCCGGCTTCGGCGATCAATTCCTGGTACGGCGCCATTTTGTCGTCGCCGAATACTTCGAACTCGTAGATCGAGTACCCGTATTTGGTGCCGTCTACCGGTTTTCTCTCGACTCCCTGGAATTTAACGTACCTCGCCTTTACAGGCTGAAAGTCGATCGTGTCCAGCTTGCCGGCGGAAGACAGGATCGTGTCACCCCCTTTGACATTGGTCCATGTCTGCTTGTCTTCGGATACGAGAAGCTTGAACTTCTCCGCCGCCGTCTCCCATCCGATCTGGATTTTGTTGATCGTCTGGGCTTCTCCGAGATCGACGATCATCCAGGAAGCGTCATCGTACGCGCTCGACCACCGGGTGAACAAATTGCCGTCGATCGTATTGCCCGGCGTATGCTCGGGAGCTTCGAGGGGTGAGGACTCCGCTTTTTGATGAAGAGCCCGATTATTGACATCCAGCAGAGGCAGAAATTCGTTGTAAATGTGCAGATTGTCGATCGCGCCTTTAAAGGCGTTCGTTTCGCTTCCGATTTTCTGAACCGGCAGCATCAGCGTCTGAATGCGTCTGACCGGCAAACCGAGTTTTTCGGCGTATTCGTTGCCGTTCACATACAGAGACACCCCGGCCGCATCCCCCGTCAAGTATAGATGCGTCCATTTGTCAGCCGGTACCTCATAGTTGAATACGCTGTCGTAATCCTCTTTGGAAAAGCCCAATTTGCCCGTTTTTCCTTGTTTCAGCTTAATTTTCCCGATAGGAGACTCCATCAGTACGGCATCGTCCGGGTTATCCCGTTCCGGCTTGATCCACATGGAAACCGTCCAGCCGAAGCCCATCGTGTCAATCGGGGTCTCGACGTAGCTTTTTCCGCCCCGGAATTGGGCTGCCTTGCCGTATTTTCCTTCTGTAAAAGCGATATTCTCGCCTTTTCCGTGAAACTTGTTTCCGGAAGTGTCTTCCGTCCCCCCGTCGAACGGATACCGGATTGCCAAGCCGTCCGGCTGATCCACATGTATGCGGTGCAGGCGGTTCACGCCCGGCGCTTCGCCGATTTCAGCCGCCGTCGCCATAAACGCGTCGTAATCGCTGCCTTCCCGCGCTCCCTGCCACATTTTCTCCGAAAGAACCTGCATCGCGGGCAGCATCCGGACATGAGAATCGTCCATCGAAACGCCGGTTTCGTACGAAATATCGTTCCAGATGGCGAACATGCCGCCTTTGAGCCGCGGAAGCCCGTAAGGCAGCGTTACGCCCGGCCATTTCACCGGCTCCCACTGCCGGTAAAGAAACGGGGTATTCAAATAATCGCGGTACAGCCGCGGAACAAGATACATATAATTGGTATCGAAATTGACGATGTCATAGCCCAAATCCATCGCTTGTTTCGGCCCTCCGTACGGCTCATACCAGATGCCCATGGTGGCCTCGCTGCTGATGGGAGTGGACCCGGCATATTCGTTCAGCCCTCCCCATAAATACGGATGCTTGCCTTTGCTGTTGATGTGCTTGATAAGCGTATCCATATAGCCGCGGAAAACCTCTTTCGAAGGCCCCCAATATTCGTCCGTCCCGATATGGACATCCGGCCCGAGAAATGTCGGGTCTCCATTGTTGTAGCCGTCGATATATTCGTCGAAAAGACTTTTGACAAAATTCACGGCAGCGGGCTTCGTAATATCGAGGGAGTGGTCCGTGCCGAGCGAAGGATCGTACGTCGTGAAAATGCGCGAGTGGCCCGGCGTATCGATTTCAGGGATGATGTTAATTCTGTAATCGCTTCCAAGACGCTGCAGCTCGCGGAACTCCTCCTTCGTGTAATGACCGTCGGAACTCGCCAGGCCGGGATAACGCTCGCTTTCCAGACGGAAGGCGGCTCGCTGCCCGTTCTTAAACGGAACGCCGACGTCATCGTTCAGATGAATCTGCAGGTCCGTCATCTTGTACCAGGCCAGCAATTTCACGTAATCCCGCAGAAAATCAATCGTATAAAACTTCCGGGCGACATCGATCATCAGCCCCCTCGTTTCGTACTTGGGGTAGTCGCGTGCGGTTCCGGCCGGAAGATGGCGGCGCTCAGGGTCTTGTTTCAGAATCTGCAGAACCGATCGGGTTGCCCAGAAAACGCCTTTCGTTTCCGGAGCTGTAATCGTAACGGACTCCTTCACATCCAGCAGATAACCTCCCGCGCCCAGATGCTTCATAGCCGGGTCCAGCGTCATGTACACGTCCCCGGCGGATGCTTTGCCCTGCACGATCTGCGGATTCAGGCCGGTCATCTCTTGCAAATCGGCCCGGACGATCTCGGCCGTTTGCCGCAAAGCAGGCTCGCTTATTACGATCCTGGAGGAGGCCGACAGGGCAAAGCGGCCCGTTCCCCCGGCCCATTCGCGCAGCGAAGGAATGACTTTCGGTTCGGGATTGAGACCCGGTGTCTGTGTGTACAACCCGGGAATATGCACGCCGATGTTGCCGGTTACTCCTTTCCGCGAAGGATCGGATTCGCTCTCCACCTGCAGAAGGAGCTGGACGGTTCGGTCCGACAACGGCGGGTGAACGGTTCCTTCTTTGTCGATGACCGGCAGAGCGTCGCTGCCGTACACGGATATTTTATAACCGGGCGGCATGGCAGGCAGATTTAGAGAGGTCTGCCCCTTCACGACCGGGTCTAGCTTTTGAATGCCGCCGATGATTTTGGCGATCGGGTCCTCTTTATACACCTCGAATTCGTAAAAAGAATACCCGTACAGGATGCCGTCACTCGCCGGCGCACGCTCCACGCCTTGGAACTTGACGTATCTCGCTTCACGGGAAGGGAAATTCAGCACTTCTTTGCCGCCTTCGCATTGGATCAGGCCGTCATTCTCTCGGATGTTCTCCCATACGTCGCCGTATACGGAAGTGAGCACCCGGTACGATTTGGCGGGCGTCTGCCAATGGATCGCCACTTGGCCGATCTCCCTTTTCCCGCCGAGATCGACCTCGAACCACTGATCGTCCGTTTTGGCGGAAGACCACCGGGTCCCCATATCCCCGTCCACGGCCATCTCGGGATACAAGCCGTAATCCACTTCATTGCCCGAAACTTTAACGGATTTCTTCAGGGCAAAGTTTTCGCTGCCGCCGGCCGGTGCGTTCAGAAGCAAGGGCCCGGGACGTACGTCCGGAGCCGGCCGTTCAGCCGATCCGCCATACGTTTCTTCCGTAACTGGAGTGTCTAGCGGAGCATTTCCCGTTTGCACGTCCGCTCCTAGCCCGAGCGGGTTTTGAGCGGCATACACGGCGGGTTGGCCCGCACTTAAAACGATCGAGAATACAAGTACAAATGTCAGCATGAAGGAAAGCTTCGCTTTCATTCCTTGATTCGTCTTCATTTACTCATCCTCATTTCTTTGTGAAGGACTTTAGCTCGTTTTTCCGTCCTGCGCGTAAGAGACATAGGTCGGGCCCGGCTCCTGCTGTTGCTTTCCGATTTATTTTCCGGTTTCTTCATTCCCCTCCTTCCGACGCTTGATGCGAAGAATAGACCCTTCCACTGTTAATACTAAAAGCCCCCCTTCCCTGTTAAAAAGAGATAACTTCTTACATTTATATACAATCGTTTACTTCGGGTATCGGACACCCTCCCGAACCGGATGTTTAGCGCCTCAGCACTTCAAACAAAAAAAGCCTCCTATACGGAGGCTTCTTCACAGCGGCTCTCGCTGATCGTTCAACGGGGCACCTTAGCTCGCGTCTCCCGGTTCCGCTGCCGATCAAGGCTTCGGATTAATCATCCAGCCCGTCACGAATACCACCGCCAGGAAAAGGACATAAACCAGTTGGATCGCGAGAGCCCAAAGACACAGCTTTTTACTCCGGTTTCGCAGGAAAAGACCGGTTAGCGCGCTTAACGTGCTGGCGGCAAAAAGAAATTCAAGAACGTCCAGCGTCCACACATTAAACAGAAACGTGAGATTGATAACGGCCAGTTGAACCACCGCCAGACTGCAGGACATATACCCCGCCCACGATTCTTTGAGAAAAGGGCTGCCCGGCCTGCCGTTTTTTCCGTTTGCGGGCCTTTTCTTTTTAAAACCGACAAACCATGAAGTCAGTTCCATAACCGGACCTCCCCGACTTTAATTCCCCGGACCAGGGGGTTATTGCTCAGAGCGGCCAGATCCTTGACAGGCCCTGTCACGACAGCTCCATACGTTTTGATCCCGTTGTCTTTCAAATAACGGATTCTCTTATCCAGTTCCAGCGATTGGCTGCGGGAAAATAACGCCGCCATCTTTTCATAGTTTTTCAGAAAAACGAGGGTGTCCATAAACTGCTCCGCGTTTTCTTTCGTATCGTTAAAAGGCGACCACGCGTCCCAGTCCTCCTGTGCCGGATAGCCGATCGGTCCGATCACGCGGCCACCGCTGTCCACGCCCCGCTGCTCGAAGCCGGTGTCTACCGCATACCAGACGACTTCGACCGAGCCGCTTTGAAGCGCTTTGAGCGCTTCGTCCGTGCCGGTAACGCGGTTCAGCGAAACGTAGGCTTCGGCCACCGTTCCTTCCGGCAGCTTTTCAAGCCGGCGCCATTCCGTGCCCGTCAAATAGGGCAAGCTCGGAAACCCCGGATGAACGAGCATCCGGTTCTCTTCGGTCGAAACTTTCGGCAGCGGAGCATCCGTAAAGTACTCCACCTTCGGAAAACCGTTCGGCCTTCCGAGTATAAAGGACGCCGACTGCTTTCCCGCACGGATGTCCCGGTTCCCGACTTTTTTCCACAGCTCCATATCGACGGTTAGCGACAACGGATGCACCTGCGTTTCGATCTGCATCTCTTCCAAAGTCATATTCGGTTCGGTAACATAGACGGTTTTGTCCAGGACTTCGATCAATTTGTTCGCATTCAAGGACGGATGAAGCGCATAATAGACGAGTGTTCCCATATACGCTGCGGGCAAAATCAGCAGCAGGACGACAAGTGTAATCAGGGTGGAAGTCCATCTGGCCCTCCACTTGCTCCTGCCGATAATCATCTCCTCGCTTTGTTTTCCGGGAACATTTCCTCCCATCTCCTCTTCCAGCAGCGCGTTGTAAGCATCCAATTTATCGAGTTCTTCTTCCATTTCACGCTCGTCCGCTTCGGACAATGTTCCTTCTCTGAACGCTTTTAGGCGTTCTCTAAACGGATCTTGGTGGTTCATGGCCGGGCTCACTCTCCGTTCTTTTCATTTGCCGTAATTTCTGTCTCCCCCGGAAAAGCAGACTTTTTAACGTAGAAAGTTTCAGGTTCAAAACATCGGCCGCCGCCTGGCAGGACATTTCCTCCACATCACACAGCCGTACGGCATCCCGGTACTTATCCGGAAGCGAGGAAACCGCCTGCACAATTTCTTCTTTCCCTTCTTTCTCCAAAAAAGTTTGTTCGGTAGACCCCTTAACAGATACTTGAGCAAAAAATTCATCCTGTTTTAAATCCATCCGTTTGTGCTTGCGCAAATAGTCGATATACGTGTTTTTGGCCACCGTAAAAAGCCACGGTTTGATCCTTGTTCCGCTGTAATCCTCCAGGTTCACATACGCTCTATAGAAGGTTTCCTGAAGAATATCTTCCGTCAAATGGTGATCTTTACACAAGGAAAACAGATAAGCGTATAGGTCTTTGAAATACTTGCGGTAAATGTCTTCCAGACTCAACGATTCATTCATGTTCTCCTCCTTCGGTAAAAACACGGTTATCTCCTGTTAAAAGTTGCATAACCGGTTCGTCCAAACTTGCATCCAAACCAAAAAAAACCGTGCGGCGCACGGTTTTTAGCGATGAAACTCCACAAGGTTTTTTCTGTTTGTTCTATAGATAAGTTAGTCTCCGCCGATTAACCGGCCTATTCTTTCACCGCGCCTACCACGATGCCGGTTACGAAATAGCGCTGCAAGAAAGGATACACGAGCAAAATGGGCAGGGCGCTGATAAAGATTTGCGACGCCCGGATCGTACGCTGAGACAAGCTGGCAACGGCTGCCGGGTCCAGCTTCGACATGTCCGCCTGCACGATGATCGTCTGCATAAACGTGGCAAGCGGAAGCTTCTCCGAATCCCGGATATAGATGATCCCGTCGAAATACGAATTCCAATGCCCGACCATCATAAACAAGGAGACGGTAGCCACGACGGGCAGAGAAACCGGCAGGTACACGCTCAGGAACGTGCGGAACTGGCCGGCCCCGTCGATAAAAGCCGCTTCCTCCAGATCTTTGGGCACCGTGCGGAAGAAGTTCATGAGCAGAATAATGTTAAAGACACCCACCAGCCCGGGAAGAATAAGGGCCATCAACGTGTTCATTAGTCCGAGCTTCAGGATCAGAATATAGCTTGGAATAAGTCCCCCGCTGAACAGCATCGTCACGACAAAATACCAGAGATACAGATTGCGGGCACGGAATACGTGACTTTCTTTGGACAGCGCGTAGGCGGCAATGGTGTTCACGACCAGGGCCAGCGCCGTCCCGATCACGGTTCTCTGCACGGACACCCACAACGACGACAGGAAATTCGCGTTATCGAATGTTTTGGCGTAGGCTTCGAATGTAAAGCCGATCGGCCAGAAGGTGACCAGTCCCGCATTCGCCGGAGCCGAAGCACTGAGGGACACCATCAGCAGGTGATACAGAGGAAGCAGGCAAAGAATGGCCAGACCCGTTAAAAACACATTGTTGAACAGACTGAATATCCGGTATGGCAGTGTTTTATGATACATGCGCTCACTTCCCTTCTAGAAAATTCGGTACCCGGCAAACCGGTAGGCCAGTCTGTACGAGACCGCGATCAGGATCAGGCTGATAAACGATTTGAACAGACTGACGGCCGTGGCAAAGCTGAACTGCCCGCTGAGAAGACCTTCCCTGTACACGAACGTGTCGATAATATCGCCCTGCCGGTAAATGAGCGGGCTGTACAGGTTGAACACCTGGTCAAAGTTCGCGTTGAGCACGTTGCCGAGCGCCAGAGTCGCAATCACGATCGTAATCGGGATGAGCGCGGGAATCGTAATGTAGAACGTCTGCTTCCAGCGTCCGGCCCCGTCCACTTCTGCCGCTTCATACAGCGACGGGTTAATGCCTGAGAGCGCCGCCAGGAAGATGATCGTGTTAAAACCGAATTCCTTCCAGACGTCACTGAAAATGATCGTGAATCGGAACCAGCTGCCGTCTCCCAGGAAGAAAATCGGCTTGATGCCGAACACGGCAACAAGAAATTGGTTGATAAGTCCGGTCTGAGCGAGCATATCGATCAAGATTCCCGAAAGCGTCACCCAGGACAGAAAGTGCGGCAAATAGACGAGCGTTTGAATCGTTCTTTTCAGAGCCTTTTTCCGCACTTCGTTAAGCAGCAAAGCAAAGAAAAACGGAATGATCAGATTCACGACCATTTTCGAACAAGCGAAGAACAACGTGTTCCACGTAATTTTTAAAAAATAATCGTTTTCCCACATATACCGGAAATGCTTCAATCCGACCCAGGGAGAGCCCGAAATCCCCAGTGCCGGTTTATATTCCTGGAAAGCCATGATAATCCCCGACATGGGGATATACGAAAATATAAACACGAGAACGGCCGCCGGAAGGACCATCAAATGCAGGATCCATGGCTGCTTGTAGCCTTTTTGTCTGTCTGTGCGCCTGAATTTCCCGGCATTCACCTGCTGTACCGTGTTAGCTTCCATCGCTCTCTCCCGCCCCAAAAATTATTTTGTGTGTTCGATGAATCTCTGCTATAAATAGTAGCAAGCATTTCGGAAAGCTGACTATAGTACAATGTTAGGCTTCCATAGGGATTTATTAGGGGCAGGGTCTGGAGGAGATCGGAATGGGTTTGGGATTAGCGGGAATAGTTACGAAAGTCCGGGGAAAAGCGCGGTACAGATACAGTCTGTTTGCCAAAATGAACACCTTGATCATCGTTCTTTTTATCCCGATTATTCTTGTGTATACGTATTCAAACGACGTGACTTTCAATGTCGTCAGCACAGAGCTGCAGAAGTCCAGCACCAAACAGCTTACGTTTTTGTCGGGTCAGATCGATTCGCGCATCAGTCAGATGATGGATTTCAGCCTGGTCTTCGCGAAAGATCCGAATGTGAGTAAATTCAACGGATTGAATATATGGGAAGACCGCTACGACCGGATGCAGACGCGGTATGTCATTCAGGAGAAAATGGCGCTCCAGTCCCGGGTGACCGACATTTGGCCGGCCCGGTACGCGGTCTACTCCCAGCAGAACAAAGACGTCATCTCCAATTACAAATCGCCGGCCTTCGACGAGGACTATTTACAGAATAACAGGAGCGGGAAATGGACCTACGGGGACGGAAGCGGCAAAGCTCCGGGAGGGCTGGACGCTTTTTACTGGTTCTATAATGACTCTCTTGCCCAGCCCGGCATGTTGACGGGCAGCAGTCTCGTCATCGAAGCGAGCTTCAGCTATGAGAATATCCAGAATATGCTGGATACCTACAAAGCGGGCGGACAAGGCGATCCGTTTTTTTACCACAAAGGGGATACGCCGATCTTGAACCGCAGTGCGGATAAGCGCCTGTCGGAACAATTGATAAGCTACCTGGACGAGCACTCCCCCGACAATACGACGCAGCATGTCGTCAAGCTGGACGGCAAAAATTATCTGGTCAGCTCCGTAAAATCGTCCTACCTGGATTGGCATCTGGTTGATGTGGTTCCGCTCGATCAGATCCTGGGACCCATTTCGTTCAGCCGGGATCTGTTCTACTTCTCGATGTTCCTCCTGTTCGTTGTCGGCATTTCGGCCTCGATTCTGCTGTACCGGAACGTCCAGAAGCCGATTCTCAAGCTGATCAACGGACTGCGCCGTGTTCAGCGCGGAGACTATTCCGTCCGTCTGCATACCCGGGACCACAACGAATTTTCGTTCCTGTTCTACCGGTTTAACGATATGTCCCGCCAGATCCAGGACCTGATCGAGAACGTGTTCAACGAGAAAATTCGTGCCCGGGAAGCGACGCTCAAACAGCTTCAGGCTCAAATTAATCCTCATTTCCTGTATAACTGCCTGGGCTACATTATTAACATGGCCCAGATGAAAGATGAGGAAGCCGTCGTCGCGATGGCTTATAATTTGAGCGCCTATTACCGCTATACCACGAGGATGGAACGGGAGACGGCCTCTCTCGAAGAAGAGATCAAGCTGCTTGTCAACTATCTCGATATCCAGAAGCTCCGGAACGGCCGGATCGACTACCGGATCGACATTCCCGAAGAAATGCGCAGCCAGTCCGTTCCGCGCCTGATACTCCAGCCGATTGTGGAAAACTCCGTCATTCACGGAGTCGGCAAATCCTATACCTCCGGCGAAATCCGGATCACCGGCGAGATATCGGACGGCTTCTGCAGAATCTATGTCGATGACGACGGACCGGGATTGAATGCCGAGCAGGAGTCGGCGCTGAACCGGAAAATGCGGGAGCCGCTGCAGGAAGAAATGGGCTGCGGCTTGTGGAACACGAATCAGCGCATCATGCACCAATTCGGCAGCCGGTCTTATCTGGCTTTCGTCAAATCGCCTCTTGGCGGACTCCGGACCGAAATCGTCTGGGAGCTCCCTCCTGCCGCACATATATCCGACTATTCGAGACCTCAAGGAGACCTTAGACATGCAAATGATCATCGTTGACGATGAAGCCCACTGGGTAGACAACCTGTCCCTGCACAAGCCGTGGCACGAACTCGGAATCGAACAGGTGCACCGGGCTTACTCCGCCCACGAGGCGCTGCAAATCATCGATACCCATCCGATCGATATCGTGATCTCGGACGTTCAGATGCCCGAAATGACCGGCATCGAGCTGATCGAACGAATAAGAATCCGCGACAAGAAGATGAAGTGCATCATCCTGTCCGGACATTCGGAATTCGAATACGCCAAAAAAGCGCTCCGGCACAACGCCGTCGATTATCTGCTTAAGCCGCCTACCGACCAGGAGCTGTTCGGCGCCGTCAAAACCGCGATGGATCAGCTCAAGGCGGAATGGGAACTGATCAGCTCGCTGGAGCGCACCCGGCATACGCTTCGCGAGAATTTGCCTATTCTGCGCGGACAGCTTCTGCTCGATGCCCTGCAAGGCCGTCGGCTGTCCACGGACGAATGGCACCGGAAGCTCAGCGACTACGGGCTGCCGTTCCATTTTGAGAACAGCGCGTTAATGCTCGTCAGGCTCGAAGAAGAATTCGGCCGGTACAAGAACAACGGACAGCCCTTGATCGAATATGCAATCATGAATATGGCCGAGGAGATCATGGGCGAATTCATGGAAGTGTGGGGCGTCAAGGAGGAGCACGGCTATCTGGTGTTTCTCCTGCAGCTCAAAGAATCCGCCGGCGGCGCCGGTCAAGAAACCCTCCTGGAGAAGCTTTCCCAGCAGCTCCAGCACAAAGTGAAGCAGTTCCTGAAAGGCTCCCTCTCCATCGTCATCACGGAATGGTTCGCCTTTCCGGAGCAGCTGCCCGACCGTTTCCGGCAGGCTTCCTCCTATTTCCGGGAAATCGTTGGCGACGAACGGGATTTCGTTGTACGCGTCAACGAAGTCGACCACACGCCGGCGCAGGGGCCGCTGAACGCGCTGTACGTTCCCCCCTCCCTCATTAACCTGCTGGAGGCCGGTCACTGGGATGCGGCGGAAGCCAAGCTGGCGGCCGTTTGTACGGAGCTGGAGGAGAAATGGCCGGAATCCTGGGAGCACTGCATGGAAGCCGGATTCCTCATCACCGCTTCCTTCAGCAATCTCGCCCACCGCAGCGGCTATACGCTTACGAAGCTGCTCGGGCCAGAAGATATGGGAGCGCTGCAAAGCGGAGAGGCTTTTGTCACCATCAAAAAACTCGGAAAATGGTCGCTGAGCGTGCTTACCAAGCTCAAAGAAGTCAGCTCCAGCAGCGTCAAGGACAGCCGCTCGCAGTACGTGAAGAAGATACAGGAGTATGCGGATAAACATTTGCACGAAGACGTCTCCCTGCGGGCTTTGGCGGACCATATCAATTTGCATCCGACCCACTTGTCCAAAATATACAAGATCGAGACGGGCGAAGGCATCAGCGAGTATATCTCCCGGCTTCGCATGGAACGCGCCTGTCATCTGCTCAAAGCCACCGGCAAGAAAGTGTATGAAATCAGCATGGAAATCGGCTACATGGACCCGGCCTATTTTATCAAAGTGTTCAAGCGCCATTTCGGGGTTACCCCCCAGGAATACCGTGACGGGGCTTTATTACCATGACAGATTCCTATCGAAACTAACAAACTCATATAGATGCTTTCCCCGGAAAATTGATACAGTAACACTTGTAAGGATCACACAAGTAGGGGGAAATGACGAATGGTCAAGTTCAGGAAATTGGGATCGGTTCTCATCACGGCGGGACTTGTCACGCTTACGGCCTGCGGCGGAGCATCCAATGACACATCGAAAGGCAGTCCTGCTTCCTCCGGAGCCGAAGCCGCCTTCTCCAAAGGAAAATATGATCCGCCGATTGAAATCAGCTCGGTGCTGATGCCCAAGAAGTACGTTCAGGGCGACACCAAGGAGAACAACGTCCACGATCGGTGGATGCTAGAAACGTTAGGCATTAAACATAAGGATACCTGGTATCCGGCCAATGATGACCAATATAAGCAAAAGCTTCAGCTTGCGATCGCTTCGGGTGAAAAACTGCCTGATTTCGTATCCGTGCCGACCAATCCGGTCCTGACCAATCAGCTCATCGATTCCGGCCAGTTCATGCCGATTGACGAGCTTTTCGACAAGTACGCCAACAAAATTTTAAAAGATCATTCCGCAGCGCATCCGGAATTATGGTATCCGTTCACGAGAGACGGCAAGAAATACAACATGCCGATTCTCGAGTATACCGACAATGACGACACCCTGCTGTGGCTGCGCGAAGACTGGATGGAAAAGCTGAACCTTCAGGCGCCTAAGACGATTGCCGATCTGGAAAATATCATGGACAAATTCAAAAACCAAAACCCGGACGGTCTCGCTCCGAAAGACGTTTTTCCCCTAGCTATATCGCTGAAAAACAATACGAACACTTGGATGGGGTCGCTTGACTGGCTGTTCGGCGCATACGGAACGATCCAGGAGCAGTGGAACAAGGACGCTTCCGGCAGCCTTGAGTACGGCTCCACCAACCCCGGCGCCAAAGAAGCCCTCGCCAAGCTGAAAGAATGGATGGACAAAGGCTACATCCATACGGATTCCGCTTTGTGGGACGAAGCCAAATCGGCGGAAAGCTGGACCAAGGGTACCGCAGGCATTCTGCCCGGAGCCAACTGGGTACCGGACTGGCCCGCACCGGATTTGCTTAAAAACGTAAAAGGCGCGAAATATAAAGCCTATCCGATACCTGCCGGACCTAACGGCCAAATCGGGACGAAATGGCAAAATTCCGGCGTTAACGCCAGTATCATGATCAACAAAGACGCCAAACATCCGGAAGCGATCTTCCTGTATTACAACTACCTGCTCGACAACCTGGCTAACCCGGCAGCCGGAAGCAACTATGAATACGGCTTTGCAAAAGGCTACGACTGGGATCTCATCGACGGGAAACCGACCAGCGACAAAGAGAAAATCAAAGATTTCTCGAATGAGTTCCCGTTCTTGACCGGTCCTGCCCGAATTCCGGATCTGTATATGAAAACGCTCGTGAAACTCGCCGACGGTAAAACACCGGAGACCCCTTACGAGAAGCAGATGGCCGAATTCCGCAAACCGGAAAACTGGGCCGCGGCCAAAGTCGTCATGTCCCAGCGGGACATCCGCAAGCAGAACTATTTTACAGGTGCGGCTACGCCGACGATGGTGTCCAAGTGGAACCTTCTCCGTCAATCGGAAATGGAAACGTTCAACAAAATTATTTACGGCAAACTGCCCATCACGGCTTTTGACGAATTTGTCGCCAACTGGAAAGCAAACGGCGGCGAGCAAATTACGAAAGAAGTCAACGACTGGTATAAGTCGGTCTCGTCCAAATAGCGGTTTCACCGAAAAAAGCCCGGCAAACGGATCGCTTGACGATCCGCTGCCGGGCTTTTTGGTATGCGGAAGTCCGGAACTTACCTCCGGACTTCCGTTTTTTTCGTGTGCTTATCGTGCTTCTAATACCGTCCTTACCGGTCCGTCCCGCAATCACTCCCAGATCGTCTCAGTTCCCTTGACTGCCGTCTTCGGCAAGAAACGCATCCACGTGACGGGTGTATTTCTCGTACCACGCTTCCCATTCCTTCTTCCGGGAGGGAATTTCCTCTCCGTCCAACAGGAGCCGGACCACCTCCAGGCATACGTGCCAGCCTGCGAGGTCTTTCGGGGTATGCGCGGTTATGGCTTGCAGCTTTTCGATCAAAACCAAATGGCATCCTTCCTGTTCGGGATACAGTTCAAAACGTACCCGGTCCTCTCCCCACGTATATTCGAATATAGAGGGAGGGTGCAGCTCCAGGATGTCCAGTTTTTCAAAGCTGCCGTCCGGCATATTGAATCGGATAAATCCGCCTTCACGCAGTTCCCCTACCTCCAGCTCGGAAAACCAGCGGGACAGCTTGTCATTCTCCGTAAGCATGGACCACAACGCCTCAGCGGAATGCCCAAAAGAACGGTCAAAACGTGCGACGTATCCGTCCGGGTCCTTTTCAAGAATCGCCAGCATCATAATCTCCTCCTGGTTAACCTCCACAATTTCAGATCATTTCGACGGCGACCGTCTGACCGGTTGTTCTTCTGTTAGTTTATCAGTCGGGGATGTAAAAACAAAATGGCTAAGCATTTTCGAACAATATCTTCTTTTCAAAGAAAATTAATAAAGGATTATACCATCTAGTCATCAATCTACCAGATATAGTAATTAGGATCATCTATTGGAATCCCCAAAAAGATTCTAGTATATGGGTGTACTTCTATTTAGTTGTAATAGAGTAAACGCTTGGGCGATTACGACTAGCGCTCCGAAAAAAATTAACGAAAGAAGGTCATTTGATGAAAAAAATCGGTATTTCACTGCTCTCCCTCTTTACGTTCCTGTTCTTTGCCTCGTCTGCTTTTGCCGTCACCGGACAAGGCGCCGCGCGTCTGATCACGACCACCAAGCATACGGCGATCCAGGGGACGCTGACGATCCCGAGTACTTGGAATGTATCGAATGACGGCAGTTACATCGCGTTCTACCTCGGGCTGGACGTCGTATGCGAAGGCGGCATTTCATTTAAGCCTTCCACGGGCTGGAACAAATTCCTGAACTGCGGCGGCGGCGAAGGAAGTGCCTCGAACAAAACGGCGCCGCTGACTGTCCAGCCCAACCCCGGGGATACAATCTCCCTGAAGCTGGTCAATAACTTGAACGACACCGCCACTCTCTATGTAAACGGCGTCGCGGCTTATATAAACCTTCCGGTCGCGAATGCGGGTGCGCTTAAAGCGGCAACAACCGTAAAAATGGTTCATTCCACGCTGGATAACCAGGACAAAAACAGCTACACCAACGCTTCTTTCAGCAACGTGCTCGTGCAATCGCAATCCGGCGGTAGCTACACCGCTTTCCCGAGCAATATTTCTCCGGACTTCCCGCTCGGCGGCCAAGGGGATTATGTGATCAATTCGAGCAATCCGCTGGGCACCACGTTAAAAGCCGGCAAATAAAACGACGGCTTTATGATCGGACGGCAGCGCCATCCGTGTCCGAAGCGGCTCGTACACCGCTTACCTTCCTAAAAAGAACCGCTTTGCGCGGTTCTTTTTTGATTTTATGGGATGAAACCGGAATTTCTAAACTAAAAGATTAAAGTGCTAAGATAATCTTTATGTACGCCGACTCCCTAAAATCCCCGCGATATCGCCGCTTCCTTATCACTTGCATCCATGTTGTATAGTGAGGATATAGGAAGAAAGGAGAGGTTGATATGTACGTTAAGCATGAGCGGCCCGCCCCTGTGGAGTATGCCGAGTTGAGGAGACTCACAGGGTTAGCTCCCTTGGAAGAAGCCGCAGCCGCGGCCGGTTTGAGCGGCTCCATTTTCACGGTTGTTGCCCGTGACGAGAAATCCCGGCTCATGGGAATGGGAAGAATCGTCGGGGACGGAGCCTGCTATTTTCAAGTGGTGGACATACTGGTGCATCCTTCTTGCCGGGATCAAAGAACGGGTACCGAAGAGACGCTTATGAAGGAAATTGTCCGTTACCTGGAAGAGAATACGTCTGAAGGTTCCCAGGTGATTGTCATCTCGGATACGCCGGGAATCCGGTTGTACCAATCGTTCGGGTTTAAGCTTATGTACCCGGACTTTTACGGAATGTCGAGAATTTCCCGGCAGCCGGTTTAAAAGGCGTGGAAGATTAGTCTCAGGGGAGTCACGGGTGAGCTTCGGTTCGCTCCTGTGAGCAAATGCTTGCCGGCGTGTCTGAAGCTTCCCCTCCCATAGAGCCGCCCGGCGAACCCCGTCCCCGCACGAGTAAAAAGGTTCCTGAACCTGCCTTGAGAACAAGGTGGTACACGAACCTTTTTTGGTCTGGCATCCCGTACCGGAACGTAGCGCTCCTACCCCATCATCTGCTTCACAAGCTCGCGGTTCCGCTTCTTGAAGATGTCGTTGTGGGAAGAAACCATGCCGGTTTTATCCGAGCCGGGCTGGATATACTGCTTCGCCTGGTTGACCGCATTCGCCGCGTCCTGGAAAGCGCCTGCGATTAAATGCAGCTTGCCGTCATGCTTCAAAATATCCCCGGCCGCATAAAGCCCTTCCACGGTCGAGACGCTCGAAGCATTGCCCGCAATGTAGAAATCGTCCGCAAGCTCAATATCCAGCCCGCTGCTTTTGAGCAGAGTGCTGTCCCGTTCATAGCCGTGATTGATGATCACTTCATCGACCGGCACATGTGTAAGCTCACCCGTCAGGTGATTCGTCAGTTCGACATACTCGATAATGTCATGGCTGGAAGCCGCGATCAGCCTCGTGATCGACGAATTCAGGAAGCAGACGGCGGAGCCTTCCATCAGCTGTTTAACCTGAGCTTCATGCCCGGTTAGCGCATCTTTGCGGTGGGTCAGATACACCTGCTTCGCTACGGATTCCAGCTCGTTCGCCCAGTCGACCGCCGAATTTCCGCCCCCGGAAATGATCACCGTCTTGTCCTTGAAGCGCTGCAGCGATTTCACCGTGTAGTTCAAGTTCGAAACCTCGTACCGCTCCGCTCCCTCGATTTGCAGCCTTTGCGGCTTCAAAATTCCTCCGCCGACAGCCACGATCACCGTTTTGGAATAATGCGTTTGCCCGGATGCGGTATGTAAAACAAAATTTCCTTCGTCGTCGCGGTTAATCGACTCCACCTTCTCATTCAGCACCACTTCGGGACGGAACGTCAACCCCTGTTCCACCAGCTTTTCAATGAGCTGGGCCCCGGTAAGAGGCGTATGTCCCCCGACATCCCAGATCATCTTCTCCGGGTACACATGAATTTTCCCGCCCAAATGCGGCTGAAACTCGATGATCTTCGTTTTGAGTTCCCTTAACCCACTATAGAAAGCGGAGTAGAGACCCGCCGGCCCCCCTCCAATGACGGTTACATCGAATAGTTCTTTCTCGTTCATGTTCCCTCACTCCTTGCCTTAGAGTTGTGATTGATTATCATTCTCAATAAAATATACGATCTTTTCTTGAATTTTACAAGTCAAAATGCAGGTTGACAAATGTTTGCCCCCCCTTTAAAGTAGTTATGTACTGATGATGATAATCATTATCAATGAAAAGGTATTTATTTTTACACAGCTACTGGGGGTTGCATCATGGTTCGCCTATATACAGATGAACTGAATATTGGGTATGGGGAACGTTTAATCGTTAAAAATTTGAGCGTATCGTTTCCCGACAAAAAAATCACGACGATTATCGGCGCCAACGGCTGCGGCAAATCGACGCTGTTGAAAGCCGCGACCCGGATTATTTCCCATCAGTCGGGCTCTATCCTTCTGGACGGCGAACTGATTTCCAAGGAAAACACTAAAGTTTTGGCCCGAAAAATGGCCATCCTCCCCCAGTCTCCGGAAAGCGCAAACGGGCTTACGGTCGGCGAACTCGTATCCTACGGCCGGTTTCCGTATCAGACGGGCTTCGGCCGGTTATCGAAGAAGGACTACGAGGTCATCGATTGGGCGCTTGAGGTCACGGGCACGAATGAGTTCAAGTACCGCCCCGTCGACGCCTTGTCGGGAGGACAGCGGCAGCGCGTCTGGATCGCCATGGCGCTGGCTCAGGAGACGGACATTATTTTCCTTGACGAGCCCACCACGTACCTCGATATGGCGCATCAGCTGGAAGTTCTTGAGCTTCTGCAAAAGCTGAACCTGGAGCAGGGGCGCACCATTGTCATGGTCCTTCACGACCTCAACCAAGCCGCCCGGTTCGCCGACTATATCATCGCCCTTAAAGACGGCGAAGTCGTAAAGGCCGGGAATTGCGAAGAAGTAATAAGCCATGAAGTTCTGAAGCAAGTGTTTCAGATCGATGCGGAGATCGGCCGCGATCCGCGTACGAACAAGCCGATGTGCTGCACCTATAATTTAATAAAGGGAGATTGACATCATGAAAAAACTTCTGCTACCCATTCTGCTCGTTCTGGTTCTCGCTCTATCCGCCTGCGGCGCCAAGCGGGAAACCACCGCCGATAAAGGAGGCGCTTCGGACAACAAACAACCTGCGACCATCACCTACCAGTCCGAAAGCGGTCCGGTTGAAGTTCCCGCAAACCCCCAGCGTGTTATCGTGCTTTCGTCCTTCACCGGTAACGTGATGGCTCTCAACGTAAACCTGGCGGGCGTGGATTCCTGGTCCAAAAAGAATCCCCGTTTCGACAAATTAAAGGACGTTCAAGAAGTTTCCGACGAAAGTCTGGAGAAAATCATCGAGCTGAAGCCGGATCTGATCATCGGCCTCTCCAATATCAAAAACGCCGACAAGCTGAAACAGATCGCCCCTACCGTTACCTTTACATACGGAAAAGTCGATTATCTCACGCAGCATCTGGAGATCGGCAAACTGCTCAATAAAGAAAAAGAGGCTAAAGCTTGGGTCGACGATTTCAAAAAACGGGCGGCCAAGGCCGGAGACGAGATTAAAGCCAAAATCGGAGCGGATAAGACGATTTCCGTCATTGAAAGCTTCGACAAACAGCTGTACGTCTTCGGCGATAACTGGGGACGCGGCACGGAAATCCTCTATCAGGAAATGAAGTTGAAAATGCCCGATAAAGTGAAAGAAATGGCGCTCAAAGACGGCTACTACGCTTTATCGGCCGAAGTGCTGCCGCAGTATGCCGGCGATTATGTCATCTTCAGTAAAAATCCGGATGCCGATCATTCGTTCCAGCAGACGGAAACGTACAAAAACATCCCGGCGGTTAAAAACGGCCATGTGTTTGAAGCAAACGCCAAAGAGTTTTACTTCAACGATCCGCTTACCCTCGATTATCAGCTCGATTTCTTTATCAAGAATCTCGGCAAATAAGCAGCGCCACCCTGAAGGGATTCTTTCTCGAAAGAATTCCTTCTTCCATTCCAGTACAGAAAAGATGAGACGGATGAACAAACAAAACCCGCGTATCCTACCTTTTTCATTCAAGCTTGCAGCAGGTATCTTCGTATTTGCCGGCCTGTTTATGGCGGCTATGCTTTTCGGCGCGGCCGATGTCACCGTGAAGGATGTCTGGCTTGCTCTCACCTCTTCCTCCACGAACGGGCAGATCACCCTCCTCCGAGAAATTCGGCTCCCCCGCGAGGTTGCCGCCATTTTCGTCGGAGCGGCGCTGGCCGTATCCGGAGCCGTCATGCAGGGCATGACCCGCAACCCGCTGGCCGACCCCGGCCTGCTCGGCTTAACCGCCGGCGCGAACGCCGCGCTCGCCTTCACGATCGCGTTCGTCCCGGCGGTGGGCTACTTCGGGATCATGGCGGCTTGCTTCGTCGGAGCCGTCATCGGGGCCGGACTCGTTTTCGGCATCGGGACACTCAAAAAAGGCGGATTCTCTCCGCTCAGAATCGTACTGGCGGGCGCCTCCGTGTCCGCTTTCCTGTACGCCGTTTCCGAAGGCATCGGGCTTGTTTTCAAAATCTCGAAAGATGTGTCCATGTGGACCGCAGGCGGTCTGGTCGGTACGACCTGGGGCCAGCTTCAGGCCATCGCCCCTTTTATCGCGGCAGGGATACTTATCTCACTCGTTCTCTCGAAGCAGCTCACCATTCTCAGCTTGAGCGAAGAGGTTGCCGTAGGGCTGGGCCAGAAGACGCTCCGGGTGAAAGCGATCCTTTTTGTGGTCGTCGTTCTGCTCGCCGGCGCTTCCGTCGCTCTCGTCGGAAATATGGCGTTTATCGGCCTGCTGGTTCCCCATATCGTCCGTGCCATCGTCGGAACCGATTACCGGCTCATCTTACCCATGTCGGCCGTATGCGGCGCGTCTTTCATGCTCTTCGCCGACACGCTCGCGCGGACTATCCATGCCCCCTACGAAACGCCTGCGGCCGCGATCGTAGCTATGCTGGGTCTGCCTTTCTTCCTGCTCATTGAACGCAAAGGAGGGAGAGCCCTGTCATGATCCATCCTTCTCTAATCAGAAAACAGCGGCTTCTGGTCGCGGGCGCTATCGTGCTTATTGCGTTAACCATCCTGGCCGGAATGGGCCTCGGGTATTCTTCCCTGTCGTACGACCGACTGCTTCCCACCCTGCTTGGGCAAGGCTCTTTCAAAGAAAATTTTGTCTTGTTCTCCATACGGCTGCCGCGGATTATCATCACCCTTCTGGCGGGAATGGGACTTGCCCTGTCCGGAGCGGTTCTCCAGGGCATTACCCGCAACGACCTGGCCGATCCGGGTATTATCGGGATTAATTCCGGCGCCGGCGTCGCCATTGCCGTTTTCTTTTTATTCGTTCCGATCGATCCCGGATCTTTCGTCTATCTGCTGCCTGTCGTCGCTTTCCTGGGCGCTCTGATTACCGCCTGCCTGATCTACCTGCTGTCGTACAGCCGAAAAACCGGCCTGCAGCCCGTAAGACTCGTACTGATCGGCGTAGGATTTTCCATGGCGCTGTCCGGCGTCATGATTGTGATCATCTCGTCCGCGGAACGGGTCAAGGTCGATTTCATCGCGAAATGGCTGGCCGGAAGCATCTGGGGAGCGGATTGGCCGTTTATCGGCGCCATTCTCCCTTGGCTGGTCCTCCTCATCCCGTTCGTCCTGTACAAAGCCAACCGCCTGAACCTGCTCGGCATGAGCGAAAGCGTCGCGGTCGGCGTCGGCGTCGCGGTCGAAAAGGAGCGGGCCGTCTTGCTGCTTGCTGCCATCGCACTGGCGGCCTCCGTCGTTTCCGTAACAGGCGGGATCTCCTTTATCGGTCTTATGGCGCCGCATATCGCGAAATCGCTCGTAGGCCCTAGAAACCAGATGTTTATTCCCCTCGCCATCCTGCTCGGCGGCTGGATGCTTCTCGTTGCCGATACGATCGGCCGCAATATTATCGAGCCCGACGGCATCGCGGCGGGGATTATGGTCGCCTTGATCGGCGCTCCTTACTTCATCTATTTATTGCTGAAAAAATAAAAGAACCCGTCAGCGCAGAGGCTGACGGGTTCTTTTCTGTGCCCGGATTCGGTAAAGCGCGATCTCCTTACTCATTTCAGAAGATCGGGACCGATCAGTTTTGGAAAAACCGGCGGGCAAAATTGAGTAAGCCGCCCGGTTCAGTGGCTTTTTGCCGGTAAAATTCCGGGTTCCGATCCAGCCGGTAGAGCCGGGCGGCAAAACAACCCCGGAAACGTTTGTGGGGGATTAATACCGCGATATCCCGCCCCTTGTGCGTAAAGGAGTCTACACGGCCACGGATTTGATCAGCGTCCCCTTGACGATAATCCGGTGGGTCGGATTTTTCATCGGGTGGCAAGTGATGAGAGTAATTTCACTATCCTTGCCGTTGCCTTGAAGTACCTCCACCTGATGCGGCAGTACGTACCGCTTCTCTTTGACTTGGTAAATAAACTTCCCGGATGAAGTGTCCACTTCGATCGTATCGCCGACGGCCACTTCATCCAGCCGGTTAAAGTTTTTTCCGTAAGTGAAGTTTCGGTGACCGGCAATGGCATAGTTTCCGATTTGCCCCGGTTTCCCCGTATTGGAGATGCTTGCGAGAGAAATCTTCATGTTTTCTGTAGTGGCGTCTGTCAGAACGGGGAGCTTCAACTGGATTTTGTCGATCACCAGGACCCCCTCCACGTGTTTACCGCCCGTCGCAAGTGAAATCGGGTCTTCCGCTGCGCTCGGAGCTTGTCCGGCAGAAGAAGCGTCTGTTTCGTTCTCCGGCTCCGATTGGTCGATAATCCTCAAATTGGTCTGCCACTGCTCCAGCAGCCTGCTCTGCTGTATATTCTCGTATCGGTCCTGCAGAGTCGGATACAGAAAGACAGCGATGCCCAGGATCACGCACAGCAGAGGGAGTATCCGTTTTGTCATCTGAACGCCCCGCTTTGATTTTAATTTTAGTCCCGTTTCTTTCCCCCGTAGAAAAACCCTTTAAGCAAACCCGTTTAGTCTCTAAACAAAGTTTACTTAAAGGGTGTCCATCCTTCAATAGCCGCCTTTTATTTTTTTAGGGCTAACTTTCTTCTCCAAAGCAGTCCGAGCACAATTAAAGCGATACCTGCGGCTTGTACACTCCAACGGCCGGTTTCACCCGTTTGAGGAAGTACGGCCGCCGGTAGGTTACCTTGTCCAGTAATCGGCTTTGTCTGCACCGTGACATCCAGAAGCGCAAGGGTCGTTTCGTTGCCTTGGCTGTCCTTGGCCGCTACGGTAAAGCGGTCCTTGCCTGTATAGCCTGGATCGGGGGTATACGTCCAACGGCCGTTTTCGTCAATCGTCACTTTGCCGTGTTCCGGCTGCTTGCCGATCAACGGCTTCTGCCCTTCCGGTACATCGACTTTTCCTCCGGTAGGCGTATCTTTGTCCGTTGTGACTTTACCTGCGGCCGGAGAGGACGTTGGCTCCGGAGTTGGCGTCACCGACGGTGTCGGTGTTGGCGTCACCGGCGGTGTCGGCGTCGGGGTTACCGACGGTGTCGGCGTTGGCGTCACCGACGGTGTCGGCGTCGGCGTCACCGATGGTGTCGGCGTCGGTGTTATCGACGGTGTCGGCGTTGGCGTCACCGATGGTGTCGGCGTCGGTGTTGGTGTCTCCGACGACGAATTATCGGACGGTGACGACGACGGTGTCGGTGTTGGCGTCACCGGCGGTGTCGGTGTCGGTGTCACCGGCGGTGTCGGTGTTGGTGTCACCGGCGGTGTCGGTGTCGGTGTCACCGGCGGTGTTGGTGTCGGTGTCACCGGCGGTGTCGGTGTTGGCGTCACCGGCGGTGTCGGTGTTGGTGTCACCGGCGGTGTAGGTGTCGGTGTCGGTACGGACACCTTGGCGTTTGTCACGTTCAGTGTGAAGCCGGCTGTGGAATTAATCGTAACGGGACGGTCGGTATTGTCAAGCACATAACCGGACGGCGCCGCTTTCTCTTTGATGATATAATCGCCGGCCAGCAGCTTTTTAAAGATCAATGTGCCTGTCGAATCCGTTGTTCCGCTATCAATCAGGGAACGCGAGCTTCCGGATTTGCGGTACAGTTCGAACACGGCACCCTGAAGCAAGTGCGAAGAGTCGGCCGCATCCGTTTTTTTGACGGTAAGCGAACCTCTGATCCCGCTGCCTGTACCGGAACCGCTGGATACTCCGACGATGATGCTGTCGGTGGTTTCTTTCGATACCACGCTTACGTTATTTCCGCTAAAGCTGACTTTGTTGGAAACCGTATCCTGATCGTTCGCAACGATTAAAGACTGATAGTCCAGAACGTAAGGCGCTGTAATTTCATGCAGGAAGCTTAGCTCGAACGTCTGCTTGCCATCGTCGTCCGTCAATATCACAAGCTTGTAATCATTCCCTTTGGCAGCCTCGGTGCTTTTGACAACGTCTCCGTTAGCGGCTACAGTCGTCGTGTACAATCGGAACGATTCCGGCATGAGCAGTTGGTTCTCTGTAGGCGTATCCACGATTTTGGCATCCGCTACCGTAGATTGTCCCCGGTTGATATGAATGGTCCAGTTGATTTTGTCTCCGCTTTGGGAACCGGTTTTGTTGACGTACTCGCCGCCTTTCGGAATCGTCACCTTGGCGGTCAATTTCTCCGATACGGGAGCGGTAGCGTCGAACAATTCCGCCGTGTTGTTAACCGTGCTGTCGATAAGCTCCCCGTCCAAACTCGTTTTATAAACAATATAGAACGGAGTGGAGGATGGCTTAAGAAGCGTCACCACCAGCTTATTCGCACTGTCAACCGAATAGCTGTACTCGGAGCTGTCGATGATCGTACCCAGGGAAGGGTTTCCGTTCGCTGCAATATTCATCGTATACAGAGCAAGCGAGCCCGGGACCAGAGTTTGTTTCGATTCGAGAAGGTCTTCGACGCTCGGGCTTGTGAGAGGCTTTCCGTTGTAGTTGACGCCGATTGTCCAGCTTAGCTGTTTCGTCGAGGCATTGTACGAACCGTTTTTGAATCCGTTGTTTTTAGCCTCGCTGCGCGGGGTGAAAGTAGCCGATACGGACTTTGTTTGCGCTGCGGATGTGCTGTCTTTCCACGTGATGCCCGCATTGTTCACAAAGTTCTTCGTGCTGCCCGGAGGCGTAATCCAATCGAAATTGTACTCCGTTTTATAGCTGATCGTAACGGTCTCCGAGAAAGGACCCGCGAAGGTCAGCTTGAATCCGGAATCTTCCGTTACCGTACCGTCCAGCGTATAGTCGCCAGGGCTGTTCAAAACCGTGCTTCCCTGCTTGACTTTAAACGTGCCCGGTACGATCTTCATCCCCTTATTCGGGAACGCATCCGTAATGACGACTTCGCTCATGGGCTGCTTATCGCCGTTTACCGTTAATGTCCAAGAAGCCGTTTTGTCCTGATAATTAGCGGCATCCATGCTCTTAATCAGCACGACCTGTTTGATTGTACGGCTATCGGTCGCACTGTCTCCGCTTCCCGACGTCACTTTATTGGCGATGGTTCCGTCGGCGATCACGCGGTCGGCCGTCTTGGTCTGATAGGCCACTTTATAAGCGGTGCTAACCGGCTGATTGAACTGCAGCTTAAACCCGTTCTTACCGGCAGCGGATGCGGATGTCACCGTATAATCGCCGGCCGGAATTTCGCCGCCGACCGTTTCGTTACCTGCGTTATCCAGCGTAACCGGGTACACTTTGACCGAGTTCGCTACCAGTTCGTGAGCATTGTCGAACAAATCGGTCAGAACGGCGTTCGTCTGGGATATCGCTCTTTCGTTGTAATTATACTTGATGGCCCAGCCGATCGTTTGTGTGGCCGCGTCGTAGCTTACGGAGCTCTTGCTGAGCGCGCTTCCGCGCTGTACGGTTACGGTCGCGCTCGCGCTGACCGCGCTCTGGTTGCTGCCCTTAAACGTGGCCGTGTTGTTAAATGTCGCCGGTGAGCCGTCCGTTACGGGCGTAGTAAACTGAACGCGGTACGCGGTCGTAATCGGACTATCGGCAAAACTCACCTTTACCGTTCCGCCCGATGTGTCCAAGGTATACTTGCCGGGATCGACAAGCGCCCCCTGAACGACCGTACCGTCCAGATTTACGTCCAGGTTATAAACCGCGGCTGTAACCGGAACGGAAAGTCCCGCCGGAAGCGGATCTGTCATCACCGCATTTTCGACGGATTTTAATTCTTTGTTAACGTCCACGGTCCAATCGATATGTTTAGCATTGTATCCCTGGGGAACACCGCTTTTTCCGATTGTCGAGGCAACGTTAGGTTTAAACTGGAGTGAAATGACCTGCTCTCCGCCTTTAATCGGAATTTTAATTTTCTGAAGGGTCGAGCCGGTTATCTTCTGTTTGTCAAACTGGGTTTGGATCGTTAAAATCCCGCGTACGTCATCATGTGTCTCTATGTAGGAGTTGAAGGTCATCACTACTTGACGGGTATCCTTGTTGACCGTAAACGAACCCACGTCATCGGATTCAATGAGAAGAGGTCCGCTTATGTTGTTGAAAAGAAGAAACTCCGTAGGCAGGGTGAAACGGAACGTATCCCCGTCCTTGTAACCGTGCCCGTCAGGCAGAGACCAATGATAATCCACCTGCACTTTGGAGCCCTGTTCGTAAACATTGTCAGTCACGACGTTACCGGCCTTGTCGTACACGGCCAAGGTTACGCTGTCCAAAATAGATCCGGTAATACCGGCCGCATTCGCCGCGCTCCACTGGCCGAATCCGTTAAAAACCTGGACGAAGACCAGCAGCGCAACAAGTGCAGCGCTAATTTTTTGCTTCAGCATGAACGTTTCACGCCTCCATTCCCTCATTTATTTGCTGAAGTCAATATCACCTTATGTTTGTAGTTAACTTGCAAGAGCATCGATCACCTGCGCCGTGCAGGAAGAAGACTCCGAGACGCTGAAGACGTCCGGCTCCTCATCTCTTCGGACAAGTGCATACAAAGTGGACAGAGACTTCAACGGTGATTTTTTTTGCCGTCCGGCATCATCAGGGTCTGATCTCTCCTGTTTCTCTCCTTTCTCCCGATCCGTTTATGCCGCAAAAAGGCACACTTTGTATTGTAGCGCGGCCATCTCGACAAAATCTAAACAACGGGAGCGGCACAAAAAAACCGGCCTGTATATACAGCCCGGTTTTCCTGATAAGCGGCTTGCCGAAAAAAGGACGGCCTCCTGTTCAAAGCACACTTGCGGCGCCTTCCCTCCACTCTTCCATCCACATTTGAACGGAACCCTCGGGAAGCACGTCCATTTCTTTGAGCAGCGCGCCCAGCCGGTTGAATTGTTCTTCTACGGCCTTGCGGTCCCTAAGAGAAGCATACAGCTTCATCAGCGGGAAATAGCTGCCTTCGAAGTGCGGGTATTTCTCCTGCATCCGGCTGTAAATCATGACGGCTTCATTAACCTGGCCATGACCGGCATAAAATTCTCCCAGCTTCCGCGCATGCTCGATCCACAAAATGCGCAGCCGCTGCCGCTCATTCTCCGCCCAGAGATAATCGCAATCCGCCAGAAAGTCTCCGGGATACAGATCCAGCACCTTGCGATGCTCCGCCGCATTGCCGGTATGAACGGCTTCCAGCCGGCTCAGATCCTGCTCCCATTCCTCCGAGTCGATCCGGATGTCTCCGGCGTCCAGTATATAACCTTCTTTTATGTTCATACTCCGGATTCCGATATCCGTTCCCGTATGTTTTAACGCCTGCCGGATATGATAGATCGTCGTATACAGATGTGCGGCCGCTTTCTTGGCCTCCATATCCGGCCAGAACATCTCCTGCAGGTCGCTTTTACGGATAGCCTGTCCACGGTGATGAATCAAGTAGGCGAAGAGCTCCTGCGCTTTGGCGGTACGCCACTTCAACCGCTCTACGGTACCGTTCAGGCGTTCGAATTGTATCGTCTGCAGCAGACGAATCCGCATGGAGCGGGACGAATCGTCCGTACGGGCGCGGCGGAAGAGCTGCGTTTTATCCGTCAGACGCTGGACGGTTTTTAAGAGCCGTTCCTTTCGCAGCGGCTTCATCACATAGTCGACAGCGTTCAAATCAAACGCGTGAACAGCGTATTTATCGTAGGCCGTAACAAATACGATGTCCAATTCCGGGCAAACCTCCTGCAGAAGCTCGGCCGCTTGTATCCCGGATTTACCGGGCAGATGTATATCGATGAACGCTACATCCGGCTGCAGCCCTTCGGCCTTGGCTATCGCTTCGTCCGCATCCGAATAGGAACCCGCCACTTCAATTCCCGGGATTGCTTCCAGCATGCGGTTCATCTGCAAAGCGGCAAGGGGCTCGTCTTCCAGAATTATCGCTTTTAACATCCTCAGTCCCTCCGAATCAGACTCTATTCTTTCAAACGAACTTATGTATCTTATCGGTCTTTTATCGTGTTGTGATAGATCGGCTTTTGGTCCAAAAAACAAGGGTTGGGTTTTCGCACCCTCTTCTCTACCATATCAGAAATGTAAGAGCCTTCCTACCTATTTTTATCAGGCCAAAAGAATTAGATCGTACGGAAACGCATTTTGAGATGTGAAAGGATTTCAAGGAAGTTTGTAGAAATGCAACAAGATGAAAACCTACAAAAAATTAAGAGTGTTTATATGGGTGCTTCTTTTTTTCCTGTCGCTCGGCGGACTGCGTCTGATCTGGTCCCAAATGACCTCCATCCCCGCTCATCCTCCGGCCGTTAAAGGATCGCTCAATTTGCAGAACTGGGATTTTGCCGAAAATCCGCTGGTAACGCTTGACGGCGAATGGGAATTTTATCCCAATCAACTGATTCCTTTCGAAAGCGGGTCGGAGGCACCGGCGAGGATGCAGGTTTTGCAGGTTCCCGGTTCCTGGGAGCAGGCCTTTGCCACGGAAGCGAAAGACAGCTACCGCTTCGGCAGTTACCGGCTGCGTGTGTCTCTACCCCGTGATACGAAGCTGACATTCAGCATCCGCCTGCCCGATATCCGCTCGGCTTCCGGCGTGTTCGTAAACGGTCAGCCGATCCATCTAATCGGCCGGCCGGCGGAGACAGTCGAAGGCTTTATCCCGGGCTACCGCCCCTCCTTCGTCACGTTTACGGCGGACAGCGGCCAAGCGGATCTGATCATTCATGCAGCCAGTCCGTCCTCTATGAAAGCCGGAGGCATTACGGGTTCGGTCCGTTTCGGTGAAGAGGGCGCCCTGACGCGCACCGTATGGATCGGCATCGGTTCGCAGCTTGCCATCGCCCTCGTTCTGCTGATCCACTCGGCCTATGCGGTGCTGCTTTATTTGATCGGCGCGCAGCGCAAATCCGTCCTCACATTTGCTTCGCTGGGTCTCTTTGCGGCGGTCGCCGTGCTTTTGGACGACGGCAAACCCCTGGCCGTCTGGCTGAATATGGGTTACGAAACCGCCACGAGGACGATATTGATCGCCTACACGGGAATCGCCCTTTGCCTGATTCAACTCGCAAGACTGTGGTTTCTCAAACAGACCGGCAAACGGATTTTTAGAATGCTTCAATTTGTTTATGTCCTGTACACCTTGTTCATTCTGTTCGCGCCCGCTTATATGGTCTCCCGCTCTTCCTTATTTTTAACGTTATCCGGCTTGTCGACGGATCTCGTCTTTCTTGTCCTTATGCTGAGAACGGTAAAAAGGGAAAAGGAGGACGGCATGTTTCTGCTGCTCGGGATTACGGCGGTCGTCTCCAACGTGTTCTGGGCCGCCATAGAGCCGGTAACCGGTCCGGAACCGGATTTTTATCCGCTTGACCTGCTTGCCGCTTTGTTTGCGCTTGCCGCCTACTGGTTTAAACGTTATTTCCGCACTTCCGCCAGGACGGCGGAGCTTGCCGAAAGATTGCAAAAGGAAGACAAACGGAAGGATGACTTCCTCGCTAACACGTCCCACGAACTGAGGAATCCGCTGCACGGAATTTTGAATATGGCTCAGACGGTTCTCCACACGGAACAGGTCAGGCTTACGGAGGACAGCAGAAAAAACATGGAACTGCTCTTGACGGTCGGGCAGCGGATGTCTCTGCTGCTCAATGATTTGCTGGACATCACGTTATTAAAAGAAAACCGCGTCCGCCTGCAGCCGAAGGAGCTGAAAATTCAGTCCGTCGCGGCCGGCGTGGCGGATATGCTGCGTTATATGACCGGCGGCAAGCCCCTGGAACTGAAGCTGGATATTCCCGAAACATTTCCGCCCGTCCTTGCCGATGAGAACAGGCTGACCCAGATCCTGTTTAATCTCGTCCACAACGCTATTAAATTTACGAACGAGGGGACGATTGTCATCGAAGCGCGTGTCCGGGACGGTCACGCCGAAATCCGGATTGCAGACACGGGAATCGGCATGGACGAGCGGCAGTTGGTCCAATTATTTCAGCCCTATGAGCAGGCCGATTCCGGGATTACCTCACCCGGTGGAGGGATGGGGCTCGGTCTTGGCATCTGCAAAAGCCTGGTGGAACTGCACGGCGGCGTGCTCGAAGCTTCCTCCGTGCCCGGGCAGGGCAGTGTATTTTCTTTTACGCTGCCTCTCGCGGAGCCGTTCCGGGCCGCTGTCTATCCGGCTTATCCCGCCGGACCGGACAAGAACGGTCCCTTCGGGCACGACGCCCTGTCCCCCGCTCCCTTAGCGGCCGCCGAAGAAGAACTCTCCCCAGCCAGCCCGACCGGACAGGCCGCGCAAGCCGTCCCGCAAGAGCAGACCGGTTGGCCGGAGAAGCGGCCGAGTATTCTTGTCGTCGACGACGATCCCGTCAACCTGACGGTGCTTCGCAACCTGCTGGCATCCGAAGGCTACCGCGTCGAAACGGCAGCAAGCGGCCGAGAAGCTCTGTCCCTATTGGACGGAACCGGCTGGGACCTTGTCGTCAGTGACGTCATGATGCCGCTCATGTCCGGTTACGAACTGACCCGGACCATCCGCGGCAGGCATACGCTGGCCGAGCTGCCCGTCCTCCTGCTTACGGCACGGAGCAGCCCGCAAGATATTACGGCGGGCTTTCTGGCAGGCGCGAACGATTATGTCACGAAGCCGCTGGGCGCTTACGACCTGAAGGCGCGGGTCCGCTCCCTGATCGGCCTCAAACTGTCGGTAGAAGAACGGCTGCGCATGGAAGCCGCATGGCTGCAGGCTCAAATCAAGCCGCATTTTTTCTTCAACGCGATAAACTCCATCTCCATCCTAAGCGAAATCGACCCGGCAAAAATGAGGTCGCTTCTGGAGCAATTTTCCGCTTACTTGCAAAACAGCTTCGATTTTCAAAACTCAGAGCAGCTTATCCCTCTTCAAAGAGAGCTTGAGCTTGTCCGCTCTTATCTCGCTGTAGAAACCGTCCGCCACGGAAACAGGCTCCGCATCCACTGGGAGATCGATGACATTCCCGGGCTCAGACTTCCGCCTCTATCCATACAGCCGCTGGTTGAAAATGCCCTCATCCACGGGGTGCCTGACAAAAAGTCGGGAGGCGTTATCCGGATCGAAGTGAAAAATCGCGAAAACGGGACGGAAGTCCGTGTTACGGACAACGGCACGGGGATGGACCCGGCAATCCTGGGGAAGCTCCAGGGCGTCCACGCCGGAGAAGAGCGCCGGGGAATCGGGCTGGCGAACACCGACCGCCGGCTGCGGCACATGTACGGCACGGGATTGACGCTCGAAAGCTCTCCCGGTCTCGGGACCGCCGTTTCTTTCTTCATCCCCGCCAGTTCAATGTCAGGCGATAGCTTGCAGCCGCGTAAACAACAGAAAAACTCAGTCTCTCCGGGGAGAGACTGAGTTTTTCTGTTGATTTCCCGCACATCCGTCAGTCCGGCAATCCTTGCGGCGTCTTGGCCGCGGACGGCTCGGCTCCTTGCCTGCCGCCGAATTTGAACAGCACGATGCCGGCGACGATGACCAGCACTCCGATCAGCTTGTTCAGCGTAAACGGCACCTTCTCCAGTCCCAGCCATCCCAGCGAGTCCCACAGCAGGGCAAAACTGAGCTGCGCCGTCAGCACGATTGAAATGGCATATGTCGGGCCCAGAAGCTTCATTCCCTGTACGAGGCAGATAACGACGCCGACGCCGATCATGCCGCTTACCCAATACCACAGCTGCATGTTTTGCAGGGCGAACGTTTGCTTCCCTTCCACCAGCAGACTGATGGTCAACGAAGCCAGGAACCCCATTCCGAGTACCAGGGTCGTCGTTGCCCAAGATCCCGTCCGCTCGTTTACTTTGCTGTTGAAAACCGTCTGCAGGCTGACCAGCGAACCGGCCAGAACCGCCAGCATTATCCCCAGTATCATGGTTTTGCTCCCCTTCTTTCTACAAATAACGCTATTCCCCGCACACGGTGAGGACCGCTAAACTGTATCACTCATAAATATTGTGACCGGCCAGCGCGCTCAGCCCTTCCCGGTCTTTAATCGTAATAAACCCTCTCGTACGCTGAAGCAGCCCTTCGCTGCAAAACTTTTGGATCACCCTGTTCAGATGCCTGTAGCTCGTTCCGATCAAATTAGCCGCATCCATGAGATGAGTCGTGCTCAGTTGCCCCCGGACGAGATTATCCGACTCTTCACAGAAAACCGACAGCAAGTAGCTGGCGAGCCGAACTTCTACCGGATACATCAAATTAAAACTGGAAAAATTCGAGTCGATGTAAAATTTCTGCGTAATAATCCCCAATAAAAATCGCAGCAGCGGAGCGTGATCGTTCCCGTACTTCTTGAGCCAGCGGTGATGAATTCCGATCATGTGAACCGGCGATACGGCTTCAACCGTGTTCACGATATCGCTTCCTCGTATATATTCAATATCCCCGATCACTTCAATCGGCGTCTTGAAGCAGAGAATCAGCGTTTTGCCTTCCGCGGAGGACGTGTAAATTTTAATTTTCCCTTTAACCAGCACATACAAATAGCGGGCCGGCTCGCCCCTGGAACAGATCATCTCTCCCTGCTCGAAGCTGAACAGAGACAAATGAGGGTTCAAGGCTTCGTTAAAAACCGTTTCCAGCCGGTGTTCCCGCAAATAACGGGACAACTGCTCCCGGTCCTGAATTTCTTTCACTGCCGGTCCACCTCCAGCCTTTTCCTTTTCCTTTTCCTTATCCTTTCCTCGAATCATTATCCTATCACAGTTTCAGGATCACGACACCCGCGATCATTAACCCGATACCGATGAACTGCGGCAGCTTCATTTTTTGTTTGGCGACGCCGAACCATCCGTTGATATCGACGAGAAATGTAAGGCTGAGCTGAGCGATCAGCAGCGCGGCAATCGTAAACGTAACCCCGATTTTCTGAATGGCCGTGACCTCGCTGAAAATGATGACCGCTCCCAGTGCGCCTCCGATCAGATAGAGCGGCTTAATCCCTTTGAAACTTTGCAGGCTGCCGTCCCGCACAAAAAGCAGGATAACCAGCGCTATCAGAAAGCCCGTCAGCTGGGTTATCGTGGCGGCCTGCCACGTGCCGATATCGTGGCTGATGCGTGCGTTGGCGACACCCTGCAGCGTAATGCATGCCCCGCCTAAAAATGCAAATAAAATCCCTTTCATTGCGGCCGTCTCCTTCGCTTAGAACTTCTTTCTTATTAAATCCCAGCCATAGGAGTGCAGAAAAGGACATATGTCCTGAAAGTCCATAAAAGGCTTCCAAGCTCACCGGAATCCCGAAAAAAATAACCGGCCTCTCGGGAGGCCGGTTATTCGGGTGCTGCTTTAAAGCAGCAGTGTGCGGAGACCTGCATAAAAACCGTCCGCTTAACTAACGGCACCGGGGCTTAGTCGTTCCTTCGCAAGCTCCGGAGACGGCAAGCAAACGAAGAGGATGAATTAATCTTCCAGTGTAGACAGGTCGCCGGTAGGCAGCCCCAGTTCCCAAGCCTTCAAAACGCGGCGCATAATTTTGCCGGAGCGCGTCTTCGGGAGCTTGTCGCGGAACTCGATTTCACGGGGAGCCGCGTGGGCCGCGAGACCTTTTTTGACAAACTGCTGAATTTCTTTGATCAATTCCTCTGAAGGCTCGTAGCCGTCCCGCAGCGCGATAAACGCTTTAATAATTTCGCCGCGCACCGGGTCCGGTTTGCCGATTACGCCCGCTTCCGCAACGGCCGGATGTTCCACCAGCTTGCTCTCGACTTCGAAAGGCCCGACACGCTCGCCGGACGTGTTGATCACATCGTCGACGCGGCCCTGGAACCAGAAGTATCCTTCCTCGTCCTTGTAAGCGGAGTCGCCGGAAATATACCACGGCTTCAGCCGGTAGTACTCGTCGTATTTCGCGGGATTGTTCCAGATGAGGCGCATCATCGAAGGCCATGGAGCGCGTACCGCAAGGTTGCCCATCCGGTTCGGCGGCAGCTCGTTGCCTTGATCGTCGACGATGGCCGCGATTACGCCCGGGATCGGCTTGCCCATGGAGCCGGGCTTAATCGGCATCGCCGGATAGTTGCAGATGACCTGCGCGCCGGTTTCCGTCATCCACCACGTATCGTGAATGCGCTTGCCGAATACTTTCATCCCCCAGCGCACCACTTCGGGATTAAGAGGCTCGCCCACGGACAGGATGTGGCGCAGAGAGGACAGATCGAACTGCTTGAGGAGATCGTCGCCCGCCGCCATCAGCAGACGGAAAGCGGTCGGAGCCCAGTACCACACCGTGACTTTGTAGGTTTCGATCGTCTGGTAGCTGTCATTCGACGAGAAGCGGCCGCCGCGTACAAGCGAAGTCGTCCCGTTCAGCCAGGGCGCCCACATTCCGTATACGGTCCCCGTTACCCAGCCGGGATCGGCACAGCACCAGTAAATATCGTCCGGCTGGAGATCCAGGACCGTTTTGGCGGTATGAAGATGCTGGATCATCGCGTTATGGACGTGCAGAACCCCTTTCGGTTTGCCGGTGGAACCGGATGTGTAATGCAGCTGCATGCCGTCTTCCAATCCAACCCACTCGATTTCCAGCTCATCGGACGCTTTTGCCATCAGATCATCGTAGGAAATTTCCCTGTCGCCCGGCTCGCTGTTCTCGCCGACCACGATGACATGCTTGAGCGCGGGCAGCTCGGAAACGGGAATGCGGTCTTTAAGCGCAGGGGTCGTGACAATAGCTACGGCTTCGGAATCCAGAAGCCGATCCTTCACCGCCGCTTCCATAAAAGCTTCGAACAGCGGGCCGACGATCGCCCCGATTTTTACGGCCCCGATATAAGCCGTATAGAGCTCCGGAGAACGCGGCATAAACACGAAAATACGATCTCCTTTGCCGATGCCGAGAGACCGCAGAGCATGACCGAATTTGTCTGAAAGTGTTTTCATTTGTGCAAACGTATACGATTCATTCCGTGCCGCGTCCGTGTAAATAAGCGCCGTTTTGTCCCCCCGGCCTTCTTCCACATGGCGGTCAAGCGCCTCGTAAGCGATATTTACTTTCCCCGTGCGGGACCACGTAAATTCCTTCTCCACATCCGCCCAGTCGAAATTGGCGTACGCCTCTTCGTAATCGGCCAGATTATTACCCGATGTAAGAACCGGTATGATTTCCTGTTCTTCCGTTTGCATCGTCATCCTTGCACTCATCCTCCCATTTTCTTTCCCGAATTCAATTTGTAATTTATCCTAATAAATTCCATCGGAATTGATTATATCTTACATTCACGGACACGACAATAAAAAACGGACGAAGAAACGGCATTTTACCCGGAGGTAACCGGCCCATGATTGTGCCCTGCCGCAGCGCGCCAGCCCTCTCTTTTATTGACAATGATAATCATTATCAGTATACTGTTGTTTGGAAAAGGCTACCCTTACAACCTACATATATGGAGGAATTCTACCGTGTTTAATCTCAAAAAGTCCGGCACGCTCGCTTTATGTATCCTGCTTCTACTTGCCTTGACGGCAGGCTGCGGCAATAAGGAGAGCGCACAGCCCCGCCAGCAAACGGTCACGGACGGGATGGGTCACCAAGTGAACCTACCTGCCGAGCCCAAGAACATTATCGCTTCTTACCTGGAAGATCCCCTGCTTGCCCTCGGCATCAAACCCGTGGCCCAATGGTCGGTAAAAGGCGGAAACGTACAGGAATATTTACGCCCTCAGTTGGAGGGAATTCCCGCCATCCCTTCGAATCTGCCGCCGGAGACCGTTCTCAGCTTCAACCCGGACCTGATCATCCTCCGCCCGGAAGCCGCCGCTCAAGAGAGTCTTTACGAGCAGTATGCGAAAATAGCCCCTACCTTTGTCCTCTCGAAGGAGGACGCCGACGATTATAAAAAAACATTAACGAAAATGGCCGAATTGTTAAACAAAAAAGAGGAAGCGAAAAAAGCGCTGGATGCCTACGACCGGAAGACAAAAGAGTCAAAAGACAGCTTGCAGAGAACGCTCGGAGACAAAAAAGTCGCGGTTCTGTGGCTCACCAAGAAAACCTTCTACGTCGTCAACGGAAATGTTTCCAGCGGAGCGGTTTTGTATGGAGACTTGGGCTTGAACAAACCGAGCCTGCTGAATTCCTTGCCGGACTCCAAGGCCAATTGGGTGCCCGTTTCGCTGGAGAAGCTGGCCGAGCTGGACGCCGATTATCTTTTTCTCGTCAATTACGATAAAGGCCAGGCCGGAAACCTGGAAGAAGACCTCTGGAAAAACATCCCGGCAGTTAAAAACGGTCACGTTTATGAGATCGCTTCAACCAGCAGTTGGCTGTATAACGGCGTCATCGCGGCCGAGAAAATCGTGGACGACGTCATGAAAGCGCTGCGTCCTTAACGACCGGACTCCATTCACACCTATACCGCCTGCTGACGTTCGCACTGCCTGCGTTCCCCGTTCCGGTTCCGCTTCGGCAACGGACGGCTGCCTTCTTGTGCAGGATTAGGCGGCCCCTATGGGCTTCGCCTCTAAAGTACCGTTTCGCAGAAAATCAAGCGTCTCCAAGAAAAAAAAGGACACCGGGGCAGCCTCCCCGATGTCCTTTTTACATGACGGTTATCCCACGGTGACGCGGTAATAATCGTTTACGCTGCGCTCGACGAAGCCCACCGATTTGTATAAACCCAGTGCGCGGTCATTGCTCGCCGCCACCTCCAGAGCCAGCTTGCCCGTAAGCCGGTTCGACTCCGCTATGGAAATCGCTTTGCCCAGGATCACTCTGCCGTGACCTTGTCCGCGGTATTCCGGGAGCACGCAAAATCCGGAAATAAACCCGCCGTCGTAGAGCTGAATGTTGATTTTCCCGATGGGAATCCCCTCAAGCTCGGCAATCCAGAAGCTTTCTCCGGCCGCGGCCAACTTCTGTTCGTTGAATCCCCTGGCATCCGATTCCGTGACGCCGAACCCGGCAACGTCCAGCCGGATCGCTAAGTCCATATCCGCTTGCTCCGCGGGACGCAGCTCGATTTGACCGGCAGAAATGACGGAGTTCAGCACGTCCCGGTCATAACCCGAGGGCAGCTCCATCCAATACTCGGAAAATTCATAAGCAGCTCCGGCATATCCGGCGAAAGAGCGCCCCGACTCCGACCCCCGCTGCACAATAAGCAGTTGTTCGGGTATTCCGCGCTTCCGGCATTCCTCGTCGGCCGCTTCGAGCAGCTTCCGAAAAATTCCCCGGCGGCGGTATTCCGGGTCCACCATGCCGCTGATTTCCGCTTCGCTGCTTTTAAAGGCAAACAGCGCCAGAAAACCGACTGCTTTTCCGTTCTCGACATAAAGCCAGTCGCTGCATTCTTCCGCTTTCCGGTTCTCGAGCATATCCCAGTTCAACTTTAACGTAATGGAATCGTATTCGTTACAGCGCTTTTCCAGCTCTTTCACTTGTGCCAATTGGTCGTGGGTTAAACGATTTACAGGTAGAACAATTCCGGTATCCGGCATTCAGATTCCCCTTATCCATGTAGTAAGAGCCGTGAAGGCTCCCGGTCCTATCCATTGTAAGCGAAAAATAGACCGCGCCGTTAAGGTGGATTTGATTATAGTCGTTTTTTCGGCCCGGGCGGCTGGTCATACCTTAGAGGCTTATCGCGCGCGATTGAGGCGGCAGACATACGGCGCGGCTCCCGGCGCACGGTGCGGAGCCGCATGACGGTGAGGACCGCGCCGCCCGTCTCGGCTCCTTCAAGCCCGCAGGGGGCCGGGATCGGAAAATGCCCCTGCTCGCGGCCGAGATTTCGGCCGTGAGCAGGGGCTTCTTTTAATAAGCGGCGGCCAGCGCTTTTTTTAAGAAGCGTCCGGTATGGGAAGCTGCGACCGCCGCCACCGTCTCCGGTGTGCCTGCGGCCACCACTTCTCCGCCCTTGTCTCCCGCTTCGGGCCCGATATCGACGACCCAGTCGCACTCGCGAATCATGTCGAGATTATGCTCCACGACGATAACCGTGTTGCCCGCGTCGACCAGCTTGTTCAGAAGCACGAGCAGTTGCCGGGTATCCCGCGGATGCAGGCCCGTCGACGGCTCATCCAGCAGATACAGCGTGTGCTGCTTCGTTTTGCCGCCCAGCTCCTTGGCAAGCCGGATCCGCTGCCCTTCTCCTCCCGACAGGGTCCGGACCGACTGCCCCCAGTGCAGGTAACCTAATCCCACTTCAGTCAAAAGAGCGATTTGTCCGTCCATCTTGATTCTGCCCTGCAAGAGAGGCAGGCTTTCCTGAACCGTCATGTTCAGCAGGTCCGAAATGGAGTACCCGTTGCAGGTGACTCGCAGCACTTCTTCCTTGAACCGACTCCCCCGGCAGACCGGACAGCGGACTTCAAGACCGGGCAGGAAGAACATGTCCATCGGCACAACACCGAGCCCCTGACAGTGCTCGCAGCGGCCGCCCGGCGTGTTGAACGAGAAATGCTTGGCGGTAAGCCCCGCCCGCTTCGCTTCGGGCAAGCCGGCATACAGACTCCGCATCGCCGTGAATACGTCGGTGTAGGTCGCAACGTTGGACCGGCTCATCCGGCCGATCGGCGACTGGTCGACCGTCACGATCCCGCCGATGCCGCCGAAACCGGTGATGCTCCGGCAGCCGCGGCGCTGCTGCTCGTCGCTTCCGCCCGCGGCCACCAGACCGAAAAGCAGGGTCGACTTTCCGGAACCCGATACGCCGGTGACGGCGGTCAGACAGCCTAGAGGAAAGGACACGTCGATATGCTTCAGATTCCGTTCATAGGCATCGTGAACGTTCAGAAACCGGCCGTTTCCCGGCCGTCTCTGCCGGGACAGGGACGCGGTCATGCCGGAAGACTCTCGCAGGAACGCTCCCGTGACGGAATCGGGGGTGGCCATAAGCTCCGCGAGCGTCCCTTCTCCGACGACACGGCCCCCGAAGCTTCCCGCACCGGGGCCCATGTCGATCACGTGGTCCGCGGCCTGCATCATTTCGACGTCGTGCTCGATGACGAGTACCGTGTTGCCGAGGTCTCTCAGCTGCTTCAACACGCCAATCAGCCCTTCGGTATCCCGCGGGTGCAGCCCGGCCGTCGGCTCGTCGAGGATGTACAGCACGCCGGTCAGTCCCGAGCCGAGGATGGAAGCGAGCCGGAGACGCTGCGCCTCTCCGCCGGAGAGCGATACCGTCTGACGGCTCAGGGATAGATAGCCCAGGCCGACAGCCACGATCCGCTCCGTCCGGACGGTCAGATCGTGCAGAAGCGAACCGACCATCTCCCTGGCCTCGGGCTGCAGCTCTCCCATCAGCCGCTGCAGCCAGCCGAGCGCATCCTGGAGCGCCCAGCCGGAAATATCGGAGATGGAAGCGCCGCCGACCGTCACCTGCCGGATGCTCCCCTTCAACCGGGCGCCGTGACAGGCGGCGCACGTCTCTTCAAGGAACAGCGCCGACTCGCCCGATTCGCCGCCTTTCTCCTTGTAGCGTCTCCAGATGCCGGTTACTACGCCTTCGAACTTCCCGCCGCTGACCGACTTGGGCGGCTTTACGTCCGGAAAATGCCCGGAGAACGCCTCGCTCTCGACACCGTAGTAAAGCAGGTCGCACTGGACGGCCCCGTATTCTTTAAGGGGCAGATCGGCATCGAAGGTGAAGCCGTAATGTTCCCCCGCCGCTTCGAGGATCGACAGGTTGTATTTCGTGATCATGTCATACCATGCCGTTACACAGCCGTTCCGCAAACTTTTCTCCTCATCGAAAACGGCATCCATGTTCAGTGTAACCGTATGACCGAGACCGCCGCATTCCCCGCAGGCGCCTTCCGGCGTGTTGTAGGAGAAATACCGGCGCGTAAGACGTTCCATGCCGGAGCCGCAATGCGGACACTTCACGGCCGGCTGCATGTCCTCCCCGTCTTCTCCGTCCCCCTGTCCGGCCGCTTCCCCGTCAGGTGCCGGTACGAAGCGCTTTCCGCAGTCCGGACAGGGCCGCTCGCCCAGTTTCTCGTAAATGACCCGCAGGTACGTATGAATATCCGTAATCGTACCGACGGTCGATCTCGGATTGCGGTTCGTGACATGCTGCCCTACGCTGATCGACGGGGATAACCCTATAATCGCGTCTACCTTCGGCTTGGCAATAGCGTCCGAGGTCATGCCCATCGACTCCATATACTGCCTCTGGCACTCGCGCTGGAGCGTATCCATGGCCAGCGTCGATTTGCCGGAGCCCGAAGGTCCTGTCAGCACGACCAGTTTGTATTTCGGAATGCGAAGCGTCACGTTCCTCAGATTGTTTTCCCGGGCTCCCCGGATCAAGATCTCGCTGCTCACAAATAAGTCCTCCGTTCGTATTTGATTCTTCTTCCTTAGTAGAAGCATTTTTTCCAGCCACACAACCTTATTCTATAACATTCATGCAAATGAGAAGGTTCAAGTCTTTTGGGCTTGCTGTATCAGGCACTTGCTTACAAAATGTGTAGCCATGCACTTTAAGGTTCTAAACGAATTGGAACGACAACCGTGCGGCAAAAATCCCCCGTTCTGCGTACAGAAGCTCTTCGGCCAGGAAAATGGCGTGCTTGATGCCGATGACTTCTTCTCATTCGACGAATGATTGGACGGAAATAAAAAGACACAGCACGTACACGTGTTGTGTCTTTAAACCGCAACGGATAGCTGCCGGTGTCCGGTCCGTATGTATTCTTTTTTTATTCGGGCGGGCCGTAAAATTTTTCAACCCGCGCTCGCATACATCCGGGTACTTTTTAACTCGCAGGGGTCCGTTGGTTCTACACCGTGATTTCTATGCTGTTTCCTTCCGGGTCCAGAACAACACTTTCAAAATAGCCGTCGCCGGTTACTCGGGGCTCGCCCTCGACCGTATATCCGTCACGTCTTAGCCGTTCCGTCAGCTCCACGACCTTGTCTTCGCTTCCGACCGAGAAGGCGATATGGGCATAGCCCAGGTAAACCCGCCCCTCATCTTTCCCGATACACGCCGGTTTGGTCATCAGCTCCAGTCTTGCACCGCTTTCGAACTGCAAAAAGTACGATTGAAACTGTTTCTTGACGTTCGTGTACTTATCGCCCGCCGATGCGCCGAAATAAGTTTCATAAAAGGCTTTCATCTGCTCCAGATCGGCCGTCCATAGGGCCGCGTGCTCGATTTTCATAAAAATCGCCTTCCCTTCCGTAAAATAACCGGTGATCGTCCGGCGGCTTGCGTGACGGCGAATTCAAGCTGCGCTTCGACGCTGTAATTGACCGCCCAGACATCTTTGGCGTAGCGTCCGTGCGTCTGCAAGCCGTCCAGCCACTTCCGGGCTTCGTCCGGGCTTACCTGATGGATATTCGCGTAAGCCTGCCGGATTTCCTCTTCCACGTCCGGCGCCATCCGGCTTCCGTCTCCGCATACATACAGCCGCCCGCCTTGTTCGAGCAGAGTGATCAGCTCCGCCGCATTCTCTTTCATCAGGTGCTGCACGTACGTCTTCGGCGTTCCTTCCACTGAGGGATCGGGCGCCCCCCGAATTTCACACGGACAAGGAGAAACGGTCCATGCTTGTCGAAGTAGTCCTTCGGGATATAACGGCTTATAAACGGAGGCGGACTATGAAAGTTAAACGAATCATTGCGAACCTGGAATCGCCGGAACTTGCGGCGGCCAAACGTTTTTATCAGGAGGCGCTCGGTCTCGATTTGCTGATGGATCACGGCTGGATCGCAACATACGGGAACCGCGAGACGATGAACGTCCAGATCAGCATCGCTTCGCAGGGAGGCTCCGGCACCCCTACACCCGCTCTATCCATCGAAGTGGACGATCTGGAAGAAGCGCTTGCACGCATGGAGAAGGCCGGCTTTCCTGCGGAGTACGGCCCTGTTGACGAGCCCTGGGGGGTCCGGCGTTTTTTTGTGCGCGATCCGCTGGGCAAGCTGGTCAACATTTTGTCCCATGGGCAAGAAGAATAAGCCCTTGTAAGCCCCGCTTGCGGAATATCGTTTTAAGATCCTGGCATAGAACGTCAAAAGCCGCATTCGGCCGTTATCGCAACGGTTCGAGTGCGGCTTCCGCCTGTCCCGGCATGCTTATCCCTTCAGCCGGAGGGCTTGTATGAACATAGCCAGAGCCGCTAGGCACGCGGCCGTACGAACATGATTCCAGGCGGTCCATTTGACGACATAACGCGACCACAAGTCGGCACCTTCCGCGCTTCCCGGGTTCACGGCATCGAGCGTGTTATTCAGCGGAACGTTGAACACCATCGTTACCGCAAAGCCGGCGGCATAAACCAGGCTGCCTGCCACTAACCAGCCGCTGCCCGGCTCTCCCCAGTTCAAGCACGAGGCGACCGCCAGCACGCAGTTTAACAAAGCCGTTCCCATAAACACGATGCCGAACAAGGGATTCAGAATGGTGACGTTGATCGACTGCATCGCCGCAATGCCCTGCTCCGCCGGTATCCGGGCGAGTGCGGTCATAACGAACGCCGAGAAGGCGAAAAACAAGCCCGCGTTCAATCCCGAACCGAGGGCGGAACAAAACGTTAAAACCGTAAGCAAACTGCCGCTCATTACGAATCTGCTCCTTCCGCTGAAGCCGGCTTTATCCGGCTGTCTTCTTCCCTCATTTTATAGCGGACATGTCACGCCGGGAAAGCCGCATTTCGTTATAACCGATTTGTACCGGAATCATCCCGTCGGCAGGCTTCCCGCCTTTTCTTGCCGTTCCTTTATTTTTTGCCAGTCGCAATGGGCCGCCTCGACTCTTTTCCACAATTCCTCCCGCTCCGGCTTGCTGTAGTTGACAAGCTGTTCATCGAACACACCGGCCAAAACCTCGAGCCATTGCGATTTCGTGCGAAGCTCGGTTTTTTCCAGTCCGCTTGCATCCCGCCTACTCCAGATACAGCCTCTGAGTTCATTGCCATCCGCCGCATTCCGTTGTCTGATCAGAAACTTATTAAACCAGGGAGATTCCTCGGAACGGATATAAAACTCGTGGTTCGGCTTGAACTCTTCAAGATCCGTCAGCACGTCGGGTGCGTAATCGACACCCGGAAAAGAAGCGAGGGGATCATGCTCCAGCCGCCAGCCGTCAGCCGCAACGCCCGACTCCGTCACCTTGTAGGTGTAAGGCCCCTGAACATAACGGCCATAGCTTAGAGGCAGCGGCTCGAAAGGCATATCCCCAAGCCCTACGTCGGCGATCCAGGTCCCGTTCCCCGCTTCTTCATCGGAAAAATCAACGGTCAGTCCCAGATGAAAAGAATTGATCCGCGGCTCGGCTCCCATCGGCTGAACGCCGGCACGATGCAAATTCACCCGGTAGCCGAGAGAATGCAGAAGAACGCTGAACGCACCGTTCAAATGGAAGCAGTAGCCGCTTCGCTGATTCAGAATGAGCGCCACCGATTCTTTAAACCCGATAGGGGCCGGTTTTCCGCCGAAAATGTCCAGTGTCTGCCAGGAAAGATGTTTGACGTGAGCTTTGTGCAGCTCAGCCAGATAAAGAAGCGTGGGCGCCCCGATTTCCGAAATCCCGATTCTTTTTAAATAAGCGCGCACTTCTTCCCTCGTCAATGTATACATAAAGAGTCACCTCGGGTACCCGTATTACGCTTGCCCGGAAATGGATTTCCTGCCGCGTAATTCCATTCTAGATGGGAGCGGAGGCACCTACAACGCCAAAAAGGAGCATCTGTACCGGTACAGATGCTCCTTGGAGTGCGGCTGTACATCTTCATGCAGTGCCTCACCGCGGGTTGAAAGATCGCGGGAGGCCGGGCTGTCCGCGCTAACATCCGCTGCCGCACCAAGAAAACAGGCGGACGCTCTCCACTGCAAAGCCTGCCTGTTGTCACCTTCGGTTTGGTATTTACATTTTACATGCGGGTGCCCGGAGGTGCCGGGTCTTATTCTATCGCGTAATTAAAAGCTTGGCGCCCCGGGCACGGGTGTCCGGTAAGTTTCGGACTGCGTCTGCGGATACGGCTGTCGTGGCTGCGCGTACATCTGATTGTACGCTGTGTTGTATGCCTGGTTGTGTGTCTGGTTCTGGTTGTACGCCTGGTTGTGCGTCTGCGTCGTATATGCCTGCGCGTTCGGCCGGGCATAGGGCTGGCCATACGAATTCCCCGCAGAAACGGAATTTGCGTAGAACGGCGAAGAATATTGAGCGGGATATCCGGAAGCAGGGTACCCGGCGCTGGAGATGCTCCCGTATGGAGCCGCCGGACCGCGATAGCCGATCGGAGCATTCACGGGCGGATACGGCTGGGCGGGAGCGGCCCCGTTAGAAGCGGCCGGGTAACCCGGCGGAAGAATCGAGCCTGCGTTAGCGGCAGTTCCGCTCCCCCGAATTTCATCGTTCGTTTCGCCGGAATTTCTGACTGTCTGCGGCTTTTGGCGGCAGTTGTCCAGCGGTCCGATCGCAACGGTTTTCGTAATGGGGGCGATCGCTTCTTTCCACTTTTCTTCATCCAGACAATAGGTTTCAGCCATTACACGGGCGGGGGTCAGCCTCAGAATATCCGAGCCCAGAATCACTTCCGGCGTAGGCGCATCGAATATCGCGATAAGATGGGTATCGTCTTCGGACGCCTCCTCATAATGCCACCACCCCTGCGGCACATTGGCTACCTGCCCCGTTTTAATGGGAATATGATAGAGCTTATTGGTAAAGGGATTGATAAACGAAACCGTAGCGGCACCCGAGACGCAGTAAACGAGTTCCGACGCGTTTTGATGATAATGCGGCTCCACATAATGCCCCTTGCTTAAATAAATGTCGAGCAGAGAGGCGTTGCCCAGCGTATTGAGCTGCTTATAGCCGAGCAGATTGATGTAATTGCGGCTGTTCGTTTTGAACACGGTGTTCTTCGGCAAATCATAAAAAAACTGGAGATCCGGTGAAGTGTAATCCATATAGGAAATCGCCAAATTCATCTTCTCCTTATTCGTGATGACGGAACCTCTCCTCCTTCCTATTTGTATGGGGGGACGAAATGTTTTATGTGCTTAAGTAAGTCCGGACTTCCAAACCCGTAAGGAAGGAGTACTCGCACGAATCCGCAGCAAACGGCACTGCTTGGCACTTCATGAAGCATGGCGTTTCTCGGCTTACAGAGATCGGCCGAACATGACAAGGGACACCCTCACCGAATCCCGGGGTGTCCCTTGTTTATTTCAAGCACGTAATTCCCGTCAATCACTCGCTGCCCGGTTCCATCAGCTCCAGCCCTGTCTTGCCGGAAAGGCGGACTGTTCTTGCACAGGTTTCCCCGGAATCGGTTCCCCGTGCCGCTACTTCGACAACGCCCTCCGAGCGCCGTTTAAGATCTACCGCTTGTCCGGCCCGGTAAACGTGGATAAAATCAGCGGACGCCCCCGTATGGCTGTGCACAATCGCGGTCAGAAGCCTGCTGGGATCGACGGAATCTCCCGGAGTCTGTACGGCAAGCAGCTCATCGCCCACCATAACTAGCGCCGTGTGGTACACGGATTCGCCGCCCAGCTCATACCGCATCTGCACGGCAGCCGGAGCCGTCGGGTCCTGGTCCCGCTTGCCGGTTAACAAAGACCTTCCGCCGGACGCCCGCGTAAGCGGTTCATCCTTCAGGCTTTCCGCAAGCAGGACGGGATTCGCTCCCACGCTCCCTTCACACGTTCCGGCTGCGGCCGGATGCCCCTTGCCCGGCCGTTCTCCGTGTTCCTCCGAAACAGGCAGCGGTTCCGCAGCCGGATGCATCCACCACTCTATGGATCGCGGCCCGCTGTCATCCGTGGTTACCCGGAACCAGTCCAGCAGCCAGCCGTCCGTCAGCAGCAGATGGCGGTCCAGAGTGCAGCCGGGATACGCTCCGGTCGATTGAAACCACGCGTAGAGGGCCTCCTCCGTTTCCTCGAATCGCCTGCACTGCCCCGTGTGGGGCGCCTGTGACAGGCCATCCAGCGTAACGGTGTTATGGCTCCGCGTTTCGGAGTACCACGCTTGACGCAGGGCGGACCCGTAAGGCACCACCCCGAAGTCGGGCGTCAGCGTCCCGGCGGGGTGCATGACGGTGAGATGAAGCTTGTCGAAATGGCCGTGAGCACCGCCGTGCCCGCCGAAATCGGCGAGGAACGAGAGCGGATTCCCGGCCCTCCTGCCGGCAGCGAAGCCGGTATCCGCCCAAAGCCTCGCGCCTCTCCGGGGCTCCCCTCCTTCACCGGCGGCATCCGGCTGTACGTCCTCGCCGTACAGCAGCGCCTCCAGCCCGCAGCGGGCACGCGGCGACGCGAGAGTCCCGCCAAGCTGGCGGTACGCCTCGCGGAGAATCGGCCGCAGGCCGCCGATCCCGTAGCGGGACAGCCCCTGCTCGGCGATCTCGGCGATCTCCCGGGCGTAAGGCCCCCGCTCCATAGGGCCGTCGTGCAGGGCCGGGAGCACGCCCCGGTCGTCGGCCAGATCCGCCATGGCCTCGAACATTCCGCGCATCGACCGGCCGTTCCCGCCTTCGCAGGCGTACAGGTCGATGCCGAACCTCTCCGCCATCCGGGCGGAGATGAGATAGGCGCGCAGCACGAACACGTGATAATACGTGCTGCCTTCAAACTCAAGTCCATCCGCGTTAACTCCGATGGACAAATGGTGCTTGAAGCCCCCTTCGCCTTCGATCAGCGCCTCCAGCGCGTCCTTCCGGCCTTGGGCCGCATAGACGCAGGAAAGGGAGGCGTTCAGCCAGGCGGTATAGTTGTTCTCGGCATTTTGCCGCTCGTGGATCAGAATATGACGATACTCCGTCATACTCTCCTCCAAGAGTCCCATGAAGATGCCGAGCGCTGCCGTCTCCTCCTCGCCGAACGATACGCCTTCGTCGCGCAGCAGAAGGTATGCGCCGATCAGCGTCGTCGACCAGATGGCTTCGGTCAGCGCCTGGTGGAAGGCTCTGCCCTTCAGCATCCAGCCCTGCGCGCCCGCGTGCACGGGATAGAACGGGAACTGCTCCGCGTACGCGATGAGCAGTTCCTTGCCGAGCTGCGCGCAGGGCTCGTCGCCAAGGGACGCATGCACGGCAGCCGCTTCAAGGGCTGCCCGGGCCAGCGACTGGTGCTTGAACACCAGCCAGGCGCCCCGGTATTCTTCGCCTTCCAGCACGCATCCGTACGGACAGCGGAATGACGAGGCCTCCGCCTCGGCCGGATCGAACAGCAGCTCCGTATGATGGACCGGGCACACATACTGGTGCCACCAGCCGCCGGGTTCCTGCGGAATCGCCAGGCTGCCTGCGGCATTCAGCCGGAGAAGTTCCTCACGGATGGCTTCCGCCGTCTCTCTCGCCCACGGAAAACGGGCCGCCTTGTCCCGGAAGCTTGCCTGTGACCGGGACAGCGGTCCCGAAGCCTCGGCCGGGCCGCCCGCTCCGCTCGGCTCGTTCTGCGGCATGACTCCTTGGGGTGCGTTCCGGAGCTGCGGCCCCCTCTTGCCATGGCGCTGAGGTGCGGGTTTGCCCGGGCCCTGCTGTCCGGATGCGTTCTCAAGCTCCTGTCGGGATTCACTGCCATCGCGCAGCCTAATACGCTCTCGATCTCGCTCCCACTCCCGTTCTCTTGTCATCTCATCATCATCCCGCCGTTAACCTCGATTGTCTCCCCTGTCAGGTAAGATGCCAGATCGGAGGCGAGGTATAGCACCGCTCCGGCGACATCCTCAGGCGTCCCCTCGCGCTGAAGCGGGATGCCGTTAATCGTGGCCTGACGGGCGGTATCCGTCGTAAACGTGGCGTGGAACATCGTGTTCCCGATAAACCCGGGAGACACATTGTTGACCGTGATGCCGCTTCCGGCGGCTTCTTTAGCCAGCCCTTTGGCGTAAGCCATCACGGCGCCTTTGCTGGCCGCGTAAATGCTGGAACCCGGCCCGCCCCCGTTATGGGCGGCGACGGAGGTCATATTGACGATGCGGCCGGAGCCTTTGGCAGCCATACCGGGCAGCACTCTTTTGCACATAAAAACCGTGCTCTTGAAGTTGACGTCCATGATCCGCGTATACATGTCTTCGGTCATTTCCGCGTTCGGAACACGCTGCACCAGGTGTCCGGCATTGTTGACCAAAATATCGACGGTGCCGCCGAAGGCCGCTTCCACCTCGCTTACCAGACGGTCGATTTGCGCGATGTCCGTCACATCGGCCTGAACCAGAACGGCTTCGCCGCCGGCTGCGCGGATTGTCTCCGCGACTTCTTCTCCCTGGGCCGTATTGCTCAGGCAGTTAATGCCGACCTTCGCTCCGTGTGCGGCGAGAGCGACCGCGACGGCGCGCCCTATTCCCGCATTGGAACCCGTTACAAGTGCAATTTTTCCCGTTAAATCGATAGCCATTTCAAATTCCCCCAGTTTCTCGGATAGATGTGCGCAGCTCGGTTAAAACCGGCTCAAGCAGTCGCGCCAAATTTTCCCCCATGCGGATATGCCCGTAATCGGAGGGATGGATAAGGTCGGTCGTCAGAGAAACAAAATCGGTCATGATTTCGCTTCCCTCCAGCAAATGAAGCCGAGGATGATTCCGGTCCGAAACGTATCGTCTGAGCCTGTCATTGAAAATCAGGTCGCGTTTCGTAAACACATGCTCCTCATCCCGAAAAAAAGTCGCCCGGTTCGGATAGATCGTCGTGACGAAAACAGGCTTGTGCGGGTTGCGCCCCGTCACCTCATCGAGCAAGTACGTGATCCGGCGTTCGAATTCCGGCGGGTCCATGACACTGCGCATATTGACGCCCAGCTCCAGAAATGCGGCATCCCAGCCGCTTCCGAGCGCCAAATGGTCGGCGGCTTCCTTCTCGCAGTAGCAGGTTCCGCTCAGCCCCAGATTAAGGGCATCGATTCCCAGCCTTCTGGCGGCCTGCTGCACGTAACTGTCGGTGTGGCTGAGCGAGCCCGCGCCCTGTGTGATGGAAGATCCGTAGGCGAGCAGAGTCAGCTGCGGCATCTCCGCTTTATGCGGCGGCCGAACCTCGTAACCGAAAGCGTCGACGTCATAAAAAACTGCCGTAAAGCGGTCGCAGTAAACGCGCCACACATCGGATGAGAACGCCCCGCTTTGCAGGGCGGACCTGTGCACCTCGGCAAACCTTTCCGGCTCCTCCAGCTGCAGGGTGACGGCCGTCCCGGCTTTCAAATCGTAAGCGGCGTGGAAAAAATCGCCCCGGAACACATAGACGCGGCCGTCCTTTTCCCGGGCTCCGAGCGTGATCCGCACATAGGGCGCTTCCGTCACAAAGCGGATTTCGCATCCGCTGGACTCCGCCGCTTTTGTGCGCCCTTTGGCCGACAGCGCCTCCCGGACTTCCCGGGGAAACCTCTGAAGGAGAAGACCCGGCAACCCCGGCCTCTGCTCCAGCTCCGAAACATTATGAAAATACACTCCGTTATGCAGCATGCTTACGCCTTTCCCCGCCCATCCGGCAGCGGATAAGATGGCCCGGGATGTTTGGACTCCCGAGCTTTTGACATCTTTTTTGAACGGAATTCCGATAAGTTCTGTGCTTAGTTACGGATTAATCGTCGTGATAAGCAGGACGGGAGCCTTGGCCGGATCCGTTCCTTCGAGGGAAGCGATTCTGGCCTCCGAGGTGACGAACAGCTTCAACTGGACCGAATCGACCGGCTGCGCGAGCGCAGGGAGAGTTACTTTAACGTAACCGTTTCTGCGGCTGGCCGATTTCCGCTTAATCTGCATCTCGGACTCCGTGCTGAAATTCGTTCCCGCCTTGTCGGACAGAATATTGTCCACATAGGTGTCTCCCCCGATTGCAAACGGATTCGTGGAAGAAGGACGCACCGTGTACACAACCGCCGGGGCGGTTGTGCCCCCGTAAGTTGCGCTTACCGAAGAAGTGCCCGGATTTGCCGGAGTCAGCCTCCCTTCGGCCGAGACGGCCAGCACGCCCGGCTGGCTGCTTGTGAATACCGCGCCGGAAGGCACGGGCTCAGTAGACCCGTCGGAATAATGCGCGACCACGACTAGCTGTTTCGGCACTCCGCCGAGAGCGAGCTGGGCCGGTACGCCCGTGAGGCTGATTCCCGTAAAAGCGGGCGTTGTCACACTAACGGTGTTACTGGCTGTCGTATGCCCCGCTCTGTCCAGCGCTTCGATCTTGAACGTGTAAGCCGCACCCGGCTGCAGAGAACCCGCCTCGTACGACAAGACATCTCCGAATACGGTGTCGATAAGAGCGCCGCTGCGGTAAATGCGGTAGCCCGTAATTCCCGTGTCGTCCGATGCGGCGGCCCATTTCAGCTTCACCGTACGGGGTGTCACGCCGTCCGTCGCCAGCGGATTCGGAGACGGCCAGGCGGGCGCTGCGGCGTCCGTCCTGCCGTCGGCTACATACTCATCCGCTCCGACATCGGGTATACCCGACCGGGCTTCTCTCTCCATGTCTTCCGTTACGAAAGACAAAGGACCGCCGCTCGCGTAATTGCCTTTGGAAGCGTTGATGGCCGGACTGTCCGCAGCGAGCTTCTTATAGGAGATATGACGCAGCGGCTCATATTCGCTCGATGCCCACAACCACGGGTAGTCTTGTGGTCCGAGCTCCAGGGTGGCGTTTTGCATGCTCGGGTAGACGACTTTGACCTCGTCTTCCGTCAGCGGCGCGGAATTTCCGGTAACGAGCGGCACGCCTTTCTGCGGGAACATCAGGTTGCCCGACCACGTCAACCCCGGAATCGGCGTCATGATACGGATCAGCTCATCCCGGGAACCGACGACGATATTGTTGGCGAAGGTGAGATTTTTCGGCGCCGTTCCGTAGCGGACCATCCCAAGCTCGATCCCGCTTTTGTTGTTCACCAGCGTATTGTTGGCGATCACGATGTTTTTGGCGATATAGTGATTGTTCGTCGGATCGATGGGACTCGTCATGTTGTCGTTGTCGCCGGTCGTGAACGCAAGCGTAGCGTCCCAGTTCGTGCCGGTCAGACCTTCGAAATAATTGTTGTACACGTTGTGGTTCTCGCCGTAGACACGGACTCCGCCGGTGCCGAGCGGAGCATCGTCGGGATCGGGACTCAGCACCTGACGACCTTTGCCGATGAACATGTTGCCGTACACGCTGGAGCCGCTGCCCGTACGCAGCGTTACGCTTCCGAGCGACTCGACGAAATAGTTGTAGCGGATGGTGTTCGCCCCGCTCTTCACCGAAACGATCTCCGTGTCCGAATCGCAGTGATCGAACAGGTTGTACTGGATCGTCGCATGGGCATCGAGGCCCGATAAAACCGATACCCCGATGCGGATCGGCTCCGATTCGTTGGACTGCCGCTCCAGCGTGTTGCGGAAAACGTTGTACTCGACCGTATCGTACTGGGTAATTTCGTACGGGATCGTGGAGCCTTCCGGACGGCTGGAGACACCGTCGAACAGAATGAACTTGCCTCTGTCGCGTTTATTTTCCATCAAATTGTGATCGATGCGGTTATGGTGGCTGTTCGTTCCTTTGATGTAAATCCAGTTCGATTTGTCCGCAGCCGTCGTGGCGCTTTGGGAACGGAAGGCATTATTCGTAATCCGAATATTGTTGGAGCCGTTCAGGTTAATCCACTTGTCCTGCGGATTCATCCGGAATTCCATATCCTGAATCGTGATATAGGAGCTCGTTTCAACCGTTATGCCCGTAGAAGGGAAAACGGCCTTGCCCTTGTGCTGCGCTTTCACGACAATCGGATTCTGGGCGGTGCCGTTCTTGCTGCGGACCGTAAATCCCGTGTAACTGCCGTCCGCCAGCTCGATCACTTCACCGGGCACAGCCGCGTTGAGGCGGGTCAGCAGCTCCGCCGTCGTCGTGACGGGCGGCTTTGCGGACGCCTGCGGCACGGTACTCACCGGCGCGCTTGCGCCGCTCTCGCCCGAGGCGTTCACGGCGCTGACCGTGAAGTAGTACGTCTGCCCCGGCGTCAATCCGGCGGCGGTGTACTCCGTCGCCGTGACCGGTGACGCGTTGAGCGTCGTGAAAGGTCCGCCGGCATTCGCGGACATGCTCACGTTATAGCCGGAGGCGGATGGCACGGCCGTCCACGCCAGCTTGACGGTCCCCGCTCCCCAAGGGGATGCGGACACGCCTGCCGGAGCGGACGGAACACCCGGCTGTCCGGGTCCGCCGCCCGTGTAGGCCGCCGCCTGAATGTCGTCGAAGGCGGTGGTGCCCGACTGGCTGTAGAGGCCAACCCCGCCCGATGTCAGCGGGGAAGCGTCGATGCCCGACAGGACAAGCGTGCCGCCGTAGTAGCCGTCCAGCTTAAGGCTTCCGTCTCCCTGGTGAATCACGTCCAGCTTCAGCGGCAGGTAGCCCTGGCTGTCGAAGGAAGGATTCAGCACGGTATTCGGAACCGATACGCCGCTGGCGTTAGGACTTCCGGGCGACTGCGGGACGGCCGTTTTGGAAGTACCCGTCACCCTCTCCAGATAGAACTGATAGCTGACCGAATTTTTCTTGGTCATAAACCGGTAATAGATCGGCTTCGTACCGCTGACCGAATATTTGGCGGCCAGTCCCGCGTAGGTGCTGTTGGCACCGGTTACCTTCACCCGGCCGGACAACGTTAGACTGCCGTCCGTAAGGGCGGGATTATCCGTTCCCCAATAGCCGTTGGCGATCAGATAGGCCGTGCCGCTGGTCGGATCCGTCTGCTGCAGGAAATGATTGGCATCCGCAGACCCTGTGGCGGGCTCCTCGCCTATGCTCCAGCCGGCGCTCCCGCCCATGACCGATTTCCAGGGTTGTGCGGCCGTAGGGCTGACGCCGACCGGAGATGTGTATCCCGTCTGGGAAGAACCGTAGCTCTCGAAAGGTTCAAGCCACGGGCCGGTCAAGCCGGCGGCAGGGACCGGATCGGTTAATTCCGCAGGCCCGCCTGTTTCGGTAGCGCTTACAGTTGTGACGAAAGCTAAGGAAAGGCATAGAGAGAGAACCAGCTGCAAACTTAGAAAAACACGGACGCGCGTTCTAAAACCCGGCATGCTCTTAATCATCCATCCACCATCCTCTCGGTTTCGATTCATGCCTATTATAAGTTCCGCCGGACCGCAAACCCATGACGCCTTTTAATCTGCATTGTGTTTTTTTAATTTCCGCCGCCTCCAGGAAAATAAAAAAACGCCTGCTCTAAACGAGCAGGCCCTGCTTACTGTAGCATCTGGTTCAAGTTCAGGAGCCGATGTTCGGAAACCGGATGGAAATCGAGGTGCCTTGGCCCTGGACGCTGCTTATGGACAGGCCGTACTTTTCTCCGAATACGAGCTGAATGCGGCGGTGCACGTTCATCAGCCCGATTCCTCCGTGCCCTTTACGGCCGGCGAGCGTGGAATCCGCAAGCTGGTTAGACTCCAGCTGGCGCTGCAGGGAAGCCAGCTTCTCCGGAGGAATGCCTACCCCGTTGTCCTCGATCGCGATTACGAGATCTCTGTCCTCCTTGTCCGTCCAGGCGTCCAGCCGGATATAGTGGTAATCCTCGATACCGTCCGCGAACGCGTGCTGAAACACATTCTCGATAAGCGGCTGGAGCGTGAGCCGGGCCGTTTTTTTCAGGAAAAATTCGGGCGTAATCCGCACATCCAGTTCGAAATCCCGCCCTACCCGGTGCTTCATGATCGTCATGTAGTTCAGCACATGCTTAAGCTCGTTGACGATGGCGGTTTCTTCGATATGCGTCTGCACCGAGTAGCGGAACATGGCGGCGATCGCGTCCACAATTTCCGTGATCTCTTCCGACTGCCGGATTACCGCGTAACAGATAATATTTTCCAGCGTATTGTACAGAAAATGCGGATTGATCTGGAGCTGAAGAGACTGAAGCTCGGCCTTCTGCCGCTCCAGCTCCGCGTCTTTCTTGTCCAGCTCCGTTTTGTACAAGGTATCCATCAGTTCGGACAGGCTTGCGACCATCAAATTGTAGCGGTCGATGAGTTCGCTGAATTCATTGCGCGTGCGCAGTTGGGGAATCTTCATCCAGTTTCCCTGCTCGGTTTGCCGCATACCTCTTTTGAGGATATGGATCGGTTTCGTGATGACCCGGCCGAACCGGTACGAAATGAGCAGCGCGATAAGCAGCGTGATGCCTCCGACCAGAAACGATAAATACCGGATGCTGGCGATAGGCCTGTTGATGTCTTCGGTCGGGATCGACACCATGAGATTCCATCCCGAATACGAGGACTTCCGGCTGACGATCATGCGCTCTTCTCCGAACGATGCGTCCGTGAACGAGGTCAGCTGCATGTTTTCGAGCTTGGCCAGCAGTTCGCTGTCTATCACCTGGCCGATTCGGGTTTTGTCCGGATGATGCACAATCCTTCCTTCATGATCCACAATAGAGAAAAAACCGCCCGGTCCGAGATTGACTCCCTTCCACAACGTGGAAAATTCATCCGATTTGATTTGGATCGTCAAAATGCCTTTGAATTCGTTAAACACCTGGCCGTGTATTTTACGCGAGAGCGTAATCAGTTGGGTGTCGCTTTCCGTAAACACGCTGTTATTGATGATTGTGAGGTTGCCGTTGGAATCGGTTTCCTTGTCCAGCTCCTCCAGAGTCGCTCCTGGAACCGGGTCCTGGATAATTTTCAGGGCCGGGTTTACGAAGTACACCCAGTTTTTGCTGTAATCCGTCAAATAGACGGTCATAATTTCCGGTGTTTTCAGAAAAAGCGGATCAATGACCTGCTTCTTGAGCGTATCCGTATATTGAAAATACGCGTAATCGTCCTTCGGCGGAGAGTCGAGAAATTTTCTTATATCCGGGTGGGTAAAAAGAGAAAGATGGGCGCGCTCGTACAGCTTCAAATACAGATCCGTATGGTTGACCGCGTTGGATACCGCCTCGATCAGATGCTGTTCGTTTTGCTGCCGCAGCTGACTGGATGAAATATGGTAGGAAAACCACCCGATCGACGCCGCCGTGATGATCACGACAACCGCGATGTAAATAAAGATCGTCCGGGACAACGTCTTTTTCATTTATTTGATGCCCAGCTGCTGCCGGTATTCAAGCGGAGAAACGCCGGTCACTTTTTTAAACATCCGGGAAAAGTGCGGGTAATTCTCGTAGCCGACCTCGTACGCGATATCGTTAGTACGGTAGCGAGGGATTTCCAGCAGCTTTTTGGCCAGCTCGATCCGTTTGAGAATCCGGTACTGGACGAACGTCTCTTTGTGCACTTTTTTGAACAGAAAGCTTAAATACTGCGGGGTGATGCCCAAATAATCGGCCGTATCTTCCAGCGACAGCTCCTTCGTGATATGAGCGTCCATATAGTCTTTGGCTTTCAGCATCAGATCTTGTCCCCCTCTTTGCAGCGCGAGCTCGTCGATAATTTTCAGAATGCTGACGTGAAGCTGTTCGAAATAATGAAGGTGATCGCCCGAATCCGGAATTTCCCCGACAACCGGGTGAAACCCTTTCAGGGCAAGCCTTTTCTTCAGCATCGGAAGACAATCCTTCAACAGCTGGACAAAATCGTAGTCCGTCCGGGAAGCCGTCAGGCAGTAAGTCTTGAGCTGCTCGAAATACGCCTCCATTTCCTCGATCCGCATCGACCACACCGAATCCGCTAAGTTCCCGATGAGATCCTCGTACTTGGAAATGGACAGAGCCGGGTTCCCCCGTGAAATGAGCCGGCCCAGCAGATCACCGATTTTAGCGGGTGTAAACGGTTTCAAAATATATTCTTTTACCCCGTACGAAATACAGTTCTGCGCATACTCGAAATCCCCGTACCCGGAAATGATCACCTTCTGCACGAGAGGGTATTGGTCGTGCACCTGTCTGCACAGCTCCAATCCGTCCATTTTGGGCATGCGGATGTCGGTTAAAAGAAGCTGAGGCAGCGATTCCTTCATCCGTTCAAGCGCCTCCTGGCCGTTACCGGCGGTCCTCACCCACTCGAAATCATACGGCAGCCGCCCCAGCATGGCGACCAGCCCCTGACGGATCAGCGGTTCATCGTCGACCACCAAAATTCGCTTCATGCCGTTCCCTCCTTCGTATACGGATCTGATGTTGTTGTGGAAGGCAAAAAACACATTTACCCGCCCCGGAGAGCGGATAAATGTTTAAACCGTTAGTTCGAATCGCCGAGCTTGACGCCTTCTTTCTTGTTGTACCGCTCGGTTGCTTCCTTGATGATATCATTTCCGCCTTTGGCTTTCCATTCCTCCAGCACCTTCGGCCAATCGGAGATCGGTTCTTTGCCGTACACCATTTTGAGCATATGGTCGAGGATGACCGGCGGCATATCGGAGAACTTCAGCCCGGCATCGGTGAATTTGGCGCTGGACGTAAGCTCCGGTGCGAACGAAATACCGTCCCGGCCTTCTTTGGCCACGATCGTATCGAATTGTTGGATCAGCTTCTTTCCGTCTTCCGTCTGGCTCAGCAGCGTACGGTTCAGAGCCGTATCCTCGACCAGGCGCAGAATGACCGAGCGGAACTGCTCCTCGTACGTTTCTTCCGGCGTTTTAGGCTGCTTGTAAACCACTTTGCCGTCCTGCGTCTGATACGTGTCTCCTTCGATCCCGAAGTTGAAGAACTTGTCGCCCTGCTCGGTCACCATGAAATTGAGCATTTTGACGATGGCGGCCGCTTTTTCCTTGCTCGCCTTGCTGTTGATATACGACAAGCCGCCGGTGTAGCTGTATTTCATCATGCCGCCCTTGCCGTCGTCTCCTACCGGTGACGGAATGATGACGACTTCGGATTTCGGATTCGTGACCTTCGTCGTGTTGATCCACGTCATGAGCAGGTTGGCGTTATGATTCCAGATGCCGGACTTGCCCGCATTGATGTTGTTCGTCCATTTGTTGCCGTCCACGCTGGCGAAATCTTTCGTCATCAGCCCTTCGTCGTACATCGTTTTGTAGACCTGGAGGGCCTTCTGCATTTGTTCCACCTTGAAAAATTTCGGTACGACTTCGTCGCCGATTTTCTCGAACATCGTGCTGTAAGGCATCACATCGTAGGCGCCGAAAATAAAATCGGAGTAGACGAAATTTTGCCGGAAAGCGAACGGCTGCTCGACCCCGTTCTTTTTCATGGCCCGCAGCACATTCAGAAACTCGTCGATCGTCTTCGGAGCCGGCAGCCCCGTCGCGTCCAGAAGATCCTTACGGATAAAAGTGGCTCTGCGGGTCGGTACCGATAAGTATTCCGGAATGGCGTAGATTTTCCCTTTGTATTTGACTTCCTCCCACGCTTCTTTTGGAATCGCTTTCAATAAATCCTGGCCGTATTCTTTCAACAGATCGTCAAGCGGCATGAACAGCCCGCCTTTTATCGCGCCAAGCATATCCGGCCCTTCCGGGAACATCCCCTGGATCGTATTCATGACGTCGGGGAGGTCGTTGCTGGCGAACATGAGAGCCGTCTTGGGCTTGAATTCGGCATGCGGCACCAGCTTGATATCCAGCTGTACGCCGGTCATCTCGCCGAGCTTTTTCACCCATTTGTCGTTGTTGATATCGGTGCTGGCGAGCGCATATTTGTTCAAGGAATCGCTCAGCGACAAGGATACTTTCACCGGTCCGGGCGGTTCCTTCGGACTCGCCCCTTGGCCCGAGCAGGCCGTCAGAGCCAAAGATGCGGTCAACGTGAGGAGCAGCGCGCTTTTTTTCCATCTTTTCATGTGGACATCCCCCTTAAGGTGCGTGTGTCTAACCTGATTCATAGCATCTTGAATCCTGGGATTAAGACTTGATCGATCCGATCAGCATGCCTTTAATAAAATGCTTCTGCAGGAACGGGTAGACAAGCATGATCGGGATCGTCGCAATGACGATAACCGCCATTTTGAGGCCTTCCGGTGACAAGTTGGCTATGTCGCCCGCCGTATTGGCAAGGTCCGAAGAATCCGTGACGACGTATTCCCTCAGCTTCACCTGGAGCGGGAACAAGGCCCGTTCGTTTATATAATAAAGCGCGTTGGAATAGTTGTTCCAGAGGGCTACGGAATAAATGATGCTCATCGTGGCCATCGCCGGCTTCGAAAGCGGCAGAATCATCGTCCACAGGATGCGCAGCTCCCCCGCCCCGTCTATCCGCGCCGACTCGATCAGTTCGTTCGGGATCGACTGGAAGAAAGAGCGCATCACGAACAGGTTAAACGCGCTGATCGCGCCCGGGAGCATCAGAGCCCACAGGCTGTCGAGCATTCCCAGCGAGCGGATGAGCAGGTAGTTCGGAATCAGCGGCGCGTGGAAGATCATCGTGATCAGCACGAGCACGAGAATCCCTTTGCGTTCCCTGTATTCGGACCGGGACAGCGGATAAGCCAGGCTGGCCGTCATCACCAGGGCGATCAGCGTCCCGGCGACCGTAACGAGAGCACTGATGCCGAACGCCCTCCAGATCGCCGACTGCTGGAGCACGGTGGTATAGTTCGACAGCGTCCAGTCGGAGGGCCAAAGCAGTACGCTGCCGCTGCTGAGCGCTCCGGCCCCGCTGAACGATTTGGCGACGATGTTCAGGATCGGCAAAATCATGGCAAGAGAGATCAGCAGCAGGATCACGGGATTCAGCAGCGCCGTCTTGCTTTGTTTTTCCAAGGGAGACAAGCTTGTTCCTCCTTCCTAGTATAATCCTTCTCCGGTAGTTTTTTTGCTGAATTTATTCGCCGATACGATTAACACGAAACCGATTAAGGACTTGAACAGGCCGATTGCCGTCGTGTAGCTGTATTCCCTCTGGATCAGGCCCACTCTGTAGATGTACGTGTCGAGAATATCGCCGCTTCCGTTCGTCAACGGATTCAGGAAAACGAAAACCCTTTCAAAACCGAGATCCAGAAAATTCCCGATCTGCAGCAGAAACAGAATCGTAATCGTCGGCATGATCGACGGAATCGTAATCGAGAACGTCTGCTTCCACCGGCTCGCTCCGTCCATCTGCGCGGCTTCGTACAGATCGGGGTTGATGCCGCTCATGGCCGCGAGATAAATGATCGTGCTCCATCCCGCGTCCCGCCAGATTCCGGAGCTTACGATAATGGAGCGGATGTACGAATCCTCCCCCATAAAGTACACCGGTTCCCGGCCGAAGAGGCCCAGAATGTAGTTGATGGCTCCGCTTGTCGGGGACAGAAGCTCGATCACAATTCCGCCTACGACGACCCAGGAAAGGAAGTGCGGCAGATAAACCGACGTCTGGACAAAGCGTTTGTAAGCCGCATTGCGCAGTTCGTTCATCATCAGCGCCAGAATGATCGGAATCGGGAAGCCGAACAGTAGCGTGTAAAACCCGATGGAGAGCGTATTCCCCAGAATACGCCAGAAATCCGCATACTCGATCATTCGCCTGAAATTGTCGAGTCCGATCCAATCGCTTTGCCAGATCCCCGCGAAGATGTTGTAATCCTGAAACGCCATCACAGATCCCGTCAGCGGGATGTATTTGAAGATCAGGAAATACGCGATACCCGGGAGTGACAAGAGGTATAACACTTTGAACCGGCTGTAATAGGAGAAAAAACCGGCCTTCTTCCCCGTACGCTGTCTTTTCGCTTCGGCTCCGAGACCGGCCCCGCTGTAGCTCACATTCCATCACCCTTGCTTTGTTTGGTATGATTGAAGTGTACCTTACGGGCCGCTCAATCGGGATACCGTGACTTAACATGAGTTATCTTTTTTTAAGGTCCCGCAATTCCTAAGAAAAAACATCATGGGCCCCGTGGTATAGTAAGCATAACTTCAACCGCACCGTGTTAAGACATGCACACTATTCACGGAGAGGAGGTAATGACGTGCCGACTAACCTTCCTGACGAGCCGAATAAAAAAGCGGCGGCATCCGGACCGGAATCCGATTTTCCCGCAGGCCTGTCCAAGCCCGCACTCCGCGCGCTTGCCGGAGCCGGCTTCCTGCGGCTGGAGCAGCTGACCCGGGTCACCGAGAAAGAGCTTCTGCAGCTGCACGGCATGGGTCCCAAAGGGATTGAACTGCTGCGCCCCGCCCTGGCGGCCAAAGGACTGTGTTTCGCAGCAGCAGCCGGAGCATCCAGAACATCCGGAACATCGTCCTAAACAAACGCTGAAACCGCCGATTTCCGTGCGGAGAAAGGCCCGAGACATGGAGTACTATAAGCCCATCGACATTGCCCGACAACTGAACATCAGCACGAGCGCCTTGCGGCATTACGAATCGTGGGGCGTCGTTCCGGCGCCGGACCGGGCCGCGAACGGGTACCGCCTGTACACACGGATGCATCTGGCGTATTTCCGCTGTCTGCGCGCCATGTTCCCCGCCTTCGGCGTCGGACTTAGCTGCGATGTGCTTCGCCATATCCAGCGCGGCAATATGGACGGCGCGTTCTGGCTCGTCAGCCATGAACAGTCCGTCCTCCAGCATGAAAAAGCGGTGGCCGACAAGACACTCGCTCTCCTCCAAGACCCCGAGCTGCCGATCCTTGCCAATAAAAAGCTGAAAAACTCGATGACCATCGGCGAAGCCGCCTCTCTCACCTGTGTCCAGGATTCCGCCATCCGCCATTGGGAAAAGGAGGGGCTCCTCAAACCGGGAAGAGATCCGGACAACGGGTACCGGATTTTTACGCCTATGCACATCCGGCAGATTCTGCTGATCCGCACGCTGCGCAGAACGGTTTACTTCCTGGAAAGAATGAAGGATATCGTACAAGCCGTGGAACACCAGAGCATCGAGAAGGCGAAAAAAGTGACGGAGCAAGCGCTTCATAGCATTCATGAAAGGAACCGGCAGCAGTTCCGGGCTGTCTCTGAGCTCGTCGAGCTTTGCAAAGAAGTCGGATTAATGGAACGGGATTGACCTGACCGCCCTCCCCCTTTCATCTCCATACAAAAAACCGCCCGCTTCCTTCAAAGGAAGCGGGCGGCGGTTCTATGAGCCTTCCTATGCGTATACGTGCCGGACGTACGACAGGAACAGGCTCCTTTCTATTTTCAAAGCATGCTTTACCGGCAATCGTAAGTTCACTCTTGTACTACTCTTGTACGCCTTTAGTTCCTATGCGCAGTCACCGTCCGGGATGAACGGCTCAGCGCCGGTCGGCGGCTACTTCAAGATTTTACTTGCTACGGCAGAGAGATCCTGATTGTCGATTTTACCGTCCTTCTTGATGTCCAGGTGCTTAACCTGCTCCCAGTCCGGACTTTGTTTCGTTTTTCCGTACGGAGCCGCCACGATGGCCAGGTCACCGACGCTCACTTTGCCGTCTCCGTTATAATCGCCTGGAACCGATCCCGGGGTTTGTACGGTCAGAGACGAAGGCGCGGCCTCCGCTTCTTTTCCTTCGCGGTCGCCCATCACCGCACTCGTGACGGAGACGACTCCTTTGATCGTCTGATTGTCCTTTTTGCTGCGGAAGGTCAATTCGAGCAGCTTGGCGGGACCCGTCACGGCATGGCTGTCACCTTGACTGGCCATCAGCAGCCGGAGCTGTCCCGGCGTTTTTTTGTCGGTTTCAAGCAGGGAGATTCCGTCCATGACAGGCTTCGCGGACACAAAATCCATAAAGGCGGCGTCATATTCGACTTTAAGATCTTGCGCGTATACCGCCTGCGATCCTCCGGTCAAGCCATAGGTCACGGAGAACTTCTCCCCCGCCGGAACCGTTCCGCTGCCTGTCAATACGGTCTGCCAGCCCGTCTGGCCCGCCGCAATCGTCACCGTTACCGTGGCAACGTTGGAATCCGTCTTGCCGTCGCTGGCTTTGAACGTGAACGTATCGGTCCCCGTCTGTCCCTTACCCGGCGTATACGTGAACGTTCCCTTGGACGCGTCCGTCACTTGGGCATTTCCTTTGGCGCCGTTGCGCACAATGCTGTAAGTCAGCGCATCGCCGTCGTCGTCCGTCGCTTGAAGAGCACCGGAGACGGGCGTATCCGGCGCTGTGCTAAGCGCGCTGTCCGAAGCGACCGGAGCCCCTCCGGCTGCCGGTCCGTTTTTAGTGAACTCGTAAAGTTTGTCGTACACGCCGCGGATTTCCGGATCGGAGCTTGCCGCCGACTGGGCCATGACCGGCCCGCTGCCTTTATAATAAGCCTTGAAGGAGTTCCCCTTAAAGCCGAACTGCTCGCCCGCATCCAGGTATTCCAGGAATCTCTTGCGGAATACGGCATCGGTCAGCAACCGGTCGTCGAATTCAAGCTCGACGCCCATTCCGAACCGCTTGGCCGTTTCGGCCGCGTCTTGCAGGCGGTCTATGTTCAGGGGCTCGAAATAATAGTTCGGCTGGAAAGTGACCGCGTCAAACCCGACATCCTTCCACATGTAGCTTTTGTACGCGAGGAAATGGGGAATCCAGAACGACTTCAGCCCTTTCTCGTGAACGAGACCGTTCGTAAAGCGCAGAAGATCCGGCCCCGAGCTGCTCGTTCCCACCTGTTCCTGCAACCAGTAGTAACCGGAAAGCTCCAGATTGGAATAGTGCTTTTCTTCGAACTTGCGGCTGACCTCGTCGATCCACCAGCGGATCACCTTCTGCCGGTTGGCGATGGCTTTATCCTTGCCGACCGCGCCCTCGTTGAAATTCTCGGTGACGCCGTCTCCGTCGATATCGCCGAAATCGGTTGTATATTCGCCCGGATTAGGGATCATCATGACCGTTTTCGTTTTGTGGCCGGGCTGTCCCAGCTTCTGGCCGACTTCCTTCGTCGCTTCGTTAAGCTGCTCCAGGTCTCCCTGATCCGCGAACGTTTTATCCAGGTACCATTTCCAGTCCGTCAGCAGCGCCCCCCCTTCTCCGAAATCGCGTCCTTGTGGCGACTGCAGGCCGAGGACAAGGGCTCCGTCAAAAAACCAGTCGACGGGCTTTCCTTCCTTGTTCACATAGCCGATCTCGGGAACCAGTTTCTCCTTCGTCATTTTGACGCCGTCCGAGTAGTATCCGTTGTACAGTAGCGACAGATTGCGGATACCTGCGGTGTTTTCACCGGGCTGCATATAATCGAAAGCTTCCGCAGGCACCTGCTTCGCCCCTTCGATTTTGCCGTCGGCTCCCCAGATCTCGATCTCGTCGATAAACTCCCACGCCTTCGGATGCATGGAGAACGCCACTTTGACATAACGGGCATAGGCCATCTTCGCATCGGAGCCCGCATTCGGGATGCCGTCCTTGCTTCCGTCCCACGTATAGAACTGGTCGACAGGCGGACCGTCCGTCCACAAATGCTCCGTCGCCTTATGGGCTACCGTTCCCCAGTTCTGCTTATCGTCGGACACATACATGGAGACCGTCAGAGGGAAAAGAACCGCCGATCCCGGCCAATCCTGCAGAAAATGCGCCCGGATCTTGGAAATAGACTTGGCTTCGCCCAGATCAAAGACGATTTCACGGGTCTGCTTATTTAAGCTTCCGACCCAGGACGGGTCCGTCACATTCGCGCTGCCGATCACTCCGTCGGTAAGCTTGCCGGACGGATCCGGATAGTTTGAATGAGGAGCTTCGGACCATTCGTACTTCAAGCCTTTGGCAAGATTGCGCACTTCCGGCTGAGCTTGGGCGCCGTATGCCTGGGGAAGCATCGTAGCCATCAAGGTCACTCCCAGTGCCAGCGATAACCATTTCTTCTTCGAACTCATAATTTCCCTCCTAAAATGGGTGATATGAAAGCGTCTACAATGTAACCTTAAGAGACGCGCCTCTTGAATAAAAGAGATAACTTCCGACTTTTATATACACTTCTTTACTTCACGCTTTCAAATCGTGTGTCCTCAAGTTTTTGCATAATAGGGCCTTTTTGGCTTTCCGATCTCTTCCCTCCAGCCGTAATTTACACGCGGAACGGCAAAAAAGCCGATTACCGCGGCCTGTCGAAAGCCGGCTATTCGGTTTGGCTGTTGGGATCGGCCGCTGCCCTCCTCCCGCTTTTTCTTACCGTTACGGGCTGGTCTTCTCCACTTTGTTAGCCAGCGAAATCCGGTCAAACCATTGGCAAAAAGACGAGTCGGATTGAGCCTCGGATGGGCAGACGCATAAGCAACTGTCTTGATCTTGAATAAAGTGTCGTAGTTCCCATTAGAAAGGCAGGACTGCGATCCATGTTGAAAGCAACCCTTATCCCAAGAAAATCACCACCGAAAGTCATTGCTACGATTCCTGTAAATTCTCCCCTTCATGTTGCCATTAACCGCAAAACGAACCGGGTGTTCGTAACCCGGAGCTTGGATGCGCTGGCGGTAATCAACGGCTTTACCAATCGTGTCATTAAAACCATACCTATCGAAAACGCGCCGAATCACCTGGTGGTCAACGCACGGAAAAACCGTGTTCACACGTTAAACACGGCAGTAACGGCGAATCCCCGCGGACTTACCGGAAGCGTGAGTCTGGTGAACGGCGCGACGAACCGGCTGGTATCATCCGTTAACGTCGGCAAGGACGGCGCGGCTATCGCCTTGAACGCCGCAACCAACCGGGTGTTTGCCGTCAACGCGGGCAGCGACTCCGTCACCGTGATCAACGGACGCACCAACCGGGTCATTACAACCGTTAAAGTAGGCGACACGCCGTTTAACGCGGCCGTCAATCCGTTCACCAACCGGATCTTTGTGTCCAACAACAGCGCCGGCACGGTTTCCGTCATCAACGGAGCCAACAATAAAGTAATCGCTACCGTTAAAGTAGGCACAGGACCGGACACCATCGCGATCAATCCCCTGACCGACCGGATCTTTGTCGCGAATACGAACAGCAGCTCCGTTTCGGTCATTAACGGAAAAACGAATAAAGTCATCAAAACAATCCGTGTGGGCGCATTTCCTTCCGACATCAAAGTCAACCTAAAAACCAACCGGATCTACACCGCAAATTCGTCCGGCAATACGGTTTCCGTCATCAGCGGAAAAAAACTGTCGGTTATCGACACGATCGGAGTCGGGAGCCAGCCGTCCGTTCTCGGTATCGATACAAAGAAGAACCGCATCTTCGTCGCTAACGCTTCTCCGAATCTATCGAGAGGAACCGTTTCGGTCATCAGCGGTTTCAAGAACAAGGTCATTGCCACCCTTACGGTCGGTGCCCAGCCGTCGGACCTCAGCGTCAATTCCAAAACGCACCGGGTGTATGTGACCAACAGCAACGGTGACAGCGTTTCGGTTATCCGTTCGTAATCCGCGCGCAAAGTTTACCCCCGGGCCTGACTGCCGGCAGGGAGCAAGGAAGCCCGGCCTCATTCATTCGAATGAACGGCCGGGCTTCTCAATCCTCTTGAGGTGCCGCATGCATAAAAAAGATGACTCCCGAATATTCGGAAGTCATCCTGGGACTAACGGTCAGCGGCGGCTGTTATGGAATCACTTTCCATACGCCGGAGTTGCTGCCGGGTGTTTCGCCCTGCGTCCACCACTTGGCTTCGTAGTTGACGCCGTTGTACGTCACCTTGCTTCCGCCCGTATAAGCGGTCGAAGCGTTCCAGGCCGGATAAGTCGTGCCAACGCTTGTCGTGAAGCTCGCGGTGTTGCTGGCAGCCGATACATTGCCCGCAGCGTCAACGGCTTTGACCGTGATGGCGTAGGCCGTGTTGGCCGTCAGACCCGTCAAGTTGAAGCTGAGCGCTCCGCTGGTCGTGCCGATTTGAGTGGAACCGTTGTAGATCCGGTAGCCGGCTACACCGACATTGTCGGAAGACGCCGTCCAGGATACGGTTGCGCTTGTAGCGGCAACATTGGAAGCCGTCAAGCCTGTTGGCGCCGTCGGAGCTGACGTGTCGGGAGTTCCCGGAGATCCGCCGAAGTTCACGTCGATTACGTTGTAGAAAGCGTTGGCCGTATCGGAGATTTCCCAAACGGCAAGGATTACTTGATAGCCCGTTCTGCTCGGAACGTTACACGTGTCGGAGTACGAACCGGAAGGTTGTCCCTTGTACGGAACGTTGCAGAAAGGCGTCAGGTCGAAGGAAGCGCGGCTCAGAGGCGCATTCGGGTTCCAGTCCTGCTTCGTGATGTAGTATTTCCAAGCGGCCGTCGCGTGCGGAACTTTCAGCGTCCAGTTGAAAGTCGTCGGGCCCGGGCTGAGGTTTACTTTGGTCCAGCGGGTGGACGACTGCTCGTCGAGCGGTGCGAACAGACCGTTCGCGCTAGCGATTTTACCGTCGGCAGGTCCCGCGGCGGGGAAGCCTTTAAGCGCTTCGAGGCTGTAAGGCTCGTAAATAATCAGACCGCAATTTTTGTTCACTCCGCTGGCGCAAAGAGCGGCGCGGCTGGACGGGTTACTGACATACCCGTGAGCGGAAGCTTTATTTTCCAGCAGAAGAAGCATGGCGATGGACAGCATGAGCATAATAGCCCCGGCCGCAAGCATCTTGATCATCCCTTGATAGGGTAAACGAACGGTCACTATAAATTCCTCCTTTTAGTGGGTGATGAAAATGAAAGCGTTTTAACAAATGCCGGCGCTGGAGCCGGGTCTAGCGTTAAGTACAAGCGGGCAGCGGCAAAGATTATCCCTGCGGATACCCCTGCATCCTCCTCCTTTCACGGGATCGCGGCTGGCTGCAAACAAAGCTAACCGCCTCTCTCCTCTTCGCGACAGTGTGCGTAAGCGATTTCATAAACAGCCGGATAGTAAGCTGCATGGCCACAGCCACCCGGCTAGAACGTGGAATCCGGTGCACACGGTCGAAAATACACCTCATATTATACCTCATATTACAAATTATACAAGAACATGATACAACTGTTTGTTTTCTTTTAATGACGACATAATAACGGTTCTTTTCTCCCCATCTAAAAAAGACACACCCGCAGAAAACGGATGTGCTTTGTAATGCCGTTCGGTCGCCGGCAGGAGGAACAGCGCATTAGGGGATCACACCTGCCGCCGGAGCAGGCGAAGCGCCGAGAGGCCGGAGCCGGTCAGAGGTTTCCGTAAGAAGCCGCGCTGTTAAGTTCCAGAGCCGCTTTAACGGCCTCCAGCACCTGATAGCCGTACTTCGTGTCCGGCTCCAGATATGCTCCCTCCGCCCATTCGTTCCAGGCGTTGATAAACAGAAATTCGCTGCCGAAAGTCTCCCTGGCTCTTGCGATTTGCCGGGACAAGTACCAGCCGAATTTCCGCGGAGTCATGCCCAGAGTGCTCTGGCCGTCAACTCCTTTCCGGGGCGTATTATCCCAGTTGACGAAAGCGCCGGGATAAATCACTTCGCCGTCCCTGTGCGGCGTGCGCCCCAGGATGTTTGTCCATGTCCGGTCGTAATCAACGGCCAGATGCCCCTTTCCCATGACCGGGATTTGCAGCCAGGGCGGATGTATGCTGCCGTGGGCGAATGTGTAATGCGGTTCGAACTCCACGCTGGCGTCGAACCCGTGCTGCGTGCCGACGGGGAAACCGCCGAGCGTCCGCACCAGATGAAGCCCCTCCAAGCCGTTGAGGCGCGCCAGGTTTCTCCAGTGGTTGAGCATGGCTTCGCACTTCGGAATGCTCGCGGGCCTGTAAATCAGGAGCACCGGCTTGCCGTCGACGCGGATGTACCGTTTATCCCTGAATGCATCCAGGAGCGCATAGAAGTGCAGACTCCAGTCTGCTTCGTTCCCGTAATCCTGGGGCATCAGCACATCCGACTCCATACCGTCCCATCTCCGTGTCCAAGGCTCGTTGGCCCAGGACAGGCAGAAGGGAAAATCCGGATCCCCGCTCGCCAATATATGCTGAACGGGCTTCTCAAGCAGCCGCTTTCCTTTAAACCAGTAATGGTAATAGCAAAATCCGTAAATGCCGTAGTCCCGGGCTGTCCGGGCCTGCCACTGCCTTGCGCGCGGATCGGTCAGGTCATAATAATAATCGTTCAGCGGGGCTCTGGGCTGACTGTGATGCCTGTATAACGAAACGGATTTCTTTACGTTCGTCCACTCCGTGAAGCCTTTTCCCCACCAGCGGTCGTTCTCCTCAATCCGATGAAACTGGGGCAGTAAAAAGGCAATGAGCTTCAACGTCTATCCCTCCTTGTTGAATAAGAACACATGCCGGATGTCCTCCGCCGGTTCAGTCGAATACAAGGTCCAGCAGTTGTATGCCTTTTTGAAGAAAAGAATGATTGTACTTGTTGTCGGCCAGAGCTCTCGAAGCGGCGAGCCGCCGGTGATCGACGTTTTCCCGGTAATACAGAAATTTATCCGCAAATTCATCCTGCGTCTGAAAGGTGACCCAGTCCCCCGCTTCCAAAAAAGGCGTCAATTCGGAGTGCTGCTGGATGAGCTGAAACGCGCCGCAGGCCGCCACTTCCAGCGTCTGCATGAGGGAACCGCTGCAGTTGATCACGATGCGGGCTCCGTTGTAATAAGGCGCCAAATCTTCATCCGGCGGAATAATAATCAGAGAGGGGAACGTTTCCCAGCCTCTTCCGCATACCCTAATCTTCTCATCGGCCGGCAAGTCCGAAAAGGCGAACGAATACAGAATGCTTTTGGGCTCGGCGTGACCGATCAGCAGCAGATCGGATTTATAGCGGTCCTCGACCGGTCTCGGAAAATACATGCCGGTATCGGAGGCGTAGGGCAGACAGCCGCAGTTTCGGCATTGTAACGCCCGGTAAACGGGGATGTGGGCCATTTTCTGAGTAAGGATATAATCGAACAAAGAAACCGTCCGCGAATCCAAATCGAACGGCTTCTCTTTGTCGGACAGCCAGAGCACCTTACGAACCGGTGTGTTTTTCAAGGCGTCCGTACTTTCATCGGAGAACGGCTCTTCCCCGCCTATAATCAGAATCAGGTCAAGGTCCGGCCGGTTTAGCTGCTCCGCCATAGGCTGGGTGTATTTGATTGTCGTCACATTTCTCGCCAAATGCCTCAACTGCTCTTCAAGCAGTATCTCGTTCGGTGCGCCCGGCATAGGGTGGTCGGGTGCAACAAGAAGCAGGTTCATCCGCTTGTAAGGCCGTTTTTTAGTGATCTCCCGGCTCTGGACATCCCGCGGCAGCGGCAACTCGTTCCGAGTACCGGGCCGGTTAACGGACATCGTGTGTTTGAGCGGCTGAGGCTTCTTGTTTAACGGTTTTTTTACATCATTTAAAATCCATTTATTTTGCGCCTGTTTGGAAGGGGATTTCTTCTTGATCGTTTTTTTCATGCTGCTCCTCATTTCCGCATAGTCCTCGGATAGCGACAACGTCCGTTTCAAGGGGGCTTTTAAGCTAGCATATGCACAGGTAAAATCATTTGATTTAGTGTGTTTATCCCAAATTGATAGGCAGTTGAACAAAAAAAAGCTCATTTCGGTGATTTAGGCGCTTTTTCGGCCGAAAATGTGTCAACAGATCATATCTTCTTGATAGTTGTCCTCATAGAATGAGATATACCAATTGAAAGAGAGTGTGATAGATTTGCCGACATTCGATAACGTACAGGTAACAGGCAGTCAGACAATCGGACAGGATCTTCAGGTGAACGGCAATGAGACAGTCGGTTCGCATCTGAACGTGAATGGAAATCAGACAATCGCCGGCAGTCTGCAGGTGAACGGCAGCGAAACGGTCTTAAACCACCTGGCTGCGGGCGGAACGATTACGGCCGGCGGAAGCATTCGTGCGGTCGCACAAGTGGGAGCGCTCAACCAGCCTACACTGCCGGTCAGTATTCCTTCCGTTCAACAGGTACGGTACTATAACCCCGGCGTTCTGAATCAGCCCGGGCTGCTGTTAACGGGTACGGACGGCCTGGCCTACGTCCTGTTCGTCGATGTGAGCAGCGGCACGCCCAGCCTAGCCATCCAGAAAGCTTAAAAACCGGTGGTCCGTTCCCCCCTGCCCCTCACGGCTGTTAGGATCTGAGCTGCCCCGGTTTCCTCAAAAAAAAGAAAGGCTGCCGTTTCCGGCAGCCTTTACCTATGAATCCCATCGGCGATTAGTTAGGGAGTGTCGCCTGATATTCTGTCCAAAGCGTATTAACGTTCGTGCCCGTTAGCTCCTGGATTTTGCCTTCCGTCCAGTCCTGTCCGTCGAACGGGGTCAGGCTTGCATTCAGCTGGCGGATAAATCCGGGCTTTTTCGTGTCCTCGATCCAGCGGAAGAAATTGCCCGTCGTGCCGTAACCGTCCTGCCACGTTCCGCCCTTGGTCATGCTGTAACGATCATGATAGCCGACTGCGAAGCGAATCGTATCCGCCAAACCCTCGACCATGTAGCTGACACCGCCGACGCTTTTGTCGGCATACCGGTTATCATCGTACTGGTAGCAGTGAGTCAGCTCGTGATACAGGACGCCGAGAATTTCGTCACGCACCGATTTGTTCGGATCGTTCGCGATATCGCGCAGAAACCGGGAACTGAAACCGACCGTTTTCTGGATGTGGTCGCCGGACGCCCAAGCCACTCCGGGAACGTCTTCGATCGTGACCTTGATTTTCTGCACGCCGCCCTGCAGCTCGCCGGGATTATTGTACAGCAGCTCGTTTACTTTGCGCACGATAACCCGGATATCATCCGTCGCGTTAGGCAATGCCTGGTCGAACAGTTGACCATTGCCTGCGGCGTCAAGATTTTGGACCTCGATGACCGGGTTCACGGCATGCCACATGTCGTCCTTGCGCGAGAATTCGACTTCGGACAGCTGCAGGATGCCCCCGCTGTGGTTTTGGAGATTATTCAGACGGTAATACTGGTAAGCGGTGTTGTTGCCGTTCAGAACGTAATGATTCCGCTGATGCCGGAGTCTGAACGATTCATTGCTCTTGGTATCCAGGCTTGTCCAGTTGGCGTTATCGTTAGAGCCCTGAAGCACCCAGCTTTTGGGATCGCGTTCGGCAAAGTCATTGGCGGCCGTCAGCGCGTAGCCGTCGATCGTAACCGGCTTGCCGAAGTCGAATTTCAGCCAGCCCGTGGCATTGAATGTCAGCCATTTGGTCACGCTGGTTCCGTCTACCAGATTATCTTTGCCTTCGTTAGGCGTATTTTCAGCGCTGGCCGTAACGGTCGGCTTGATCGTGGTCCAGGTATCGACGGAGCCGTCGAATAATTTGATCTCCGAGATCTGGAGGATTCCGCCTGACTGGTTTGTAATGCTGTCGAATTTAAAATATTTAAAAGAGGACGTGTTCGCAAACGAATAGGATTTTGTCTGATTGCGGTATGTAAAAGCTTCATTTTGCCGGGTATCGAGTACGGTCCACGTCGATCCGTCATTGGAGCCTTTGAGAACCCAGCTTTTCGGGTCTCTTTCGGGAAAATCTTCAGCGGCCGTAATCGAGTAAGAGGTGACCGTCTTCGCGGTGTCGAGTTTGACTTGAATCCATCCTGTGGAACTGAACGTAAGCCATTTTGAATAAAGAGACTGGTCGAATGCGCTTTCCTTGGTCTGGGTCGGCGCATATTCGCCGCTTGCCGTTACGGAGCCTCCCGCCGCCACATTTTTGGGGGTAGTCGTAGACGTTGTTTGAGCCGCCTCTGCCGTAGATATACCGAAACCGCCGATCAAGCTCAGTCCCAGAAAAGCCGCTGCCGTCAGGTAAGTCAATTTTTTCATGGTTTTCTCCCATCCTTCTCTCTCGTTTTGGTCAAACCGAAATCCGGGGTTATCCGCGTCCGCCGGTAACTTTTTTATCACCTCTCTATTAAATCGGGTGGATTCTTCTTCATTTTAGCAGAAATGTGTAATTTTTATCTATTGAGGTTTTTTATGCCTTTTCTAGCTGAACCTGAATTTATGCCAATTGAAAAGCCGTTTCCCGCAATAGGAAACGGCCTGCAGGAAGAATCGCCGTCAAATCCGCCGGAAACCGGCTCTCTCCCTATCCGTTCACGCCGACCTCCGCCGAACCGCGTTTGCTGAAATGCCCTGCTTCGGCCCGTTCGAGGCCCAAGTGATCCCGCAGCGTGGTTCCGTTGTATTCCGTACGGAAAAGGCCTCTGCGCTGAAGAATCGGAACCACCTCGTCGGTAAATGTCTCCAGGTCTCCCGGCAGGACCGGCCCCATGACATTGAACCCGTCGCATGCTTTCTCCCGGAACCACTGTTCCATGAGATCCGCAAGCTGCTCCGGTGTACCGACGAATTGCAAGTGTCCCCGGGCGCCCAGAATCCTCTGCCCCAGCTCCCGGATGGAAAGCCCCTCGGAACGGGCGGTATCCATAATAAGCTGGACGCGGCTTTTCATCCCGTTGGACTTCTCCACCGGATCGGGAATATCGGGCAGCGGGCCGTCCGGCGGGTAAGCCGACAGATCGTGGCTGACCATGCCGGACAGGGCCATGACGGCCAGCTCGGTCGGGATAAGATCCGTCAGCTCCCGCTCTTTGCGCCGGGCTTCTTCCACTGTCGCTCCGAGAATCGGCGATATTCCCGGCATAATTTTGAGGCTGCCCGGCTTTCTGCCTGCTCCGGACAACCTGCCGTTGACGGTGGCATAGAACGCTTTGGCCGCCTCCAGCGACTGCTGCGCGGTGAAAATCACCTCGCCGTAACGGGAAGCGAACTCCTGTCCCTGCGGGGACGAGCCCGCCTGGATCAGGACCGGATTCCCCTGGGGAGGGCGGGGAACATTCAGCGGTCCTTTGCTGGAGAACCATTTCCCCCGGTAGTCGACCGCCTTCACCTTGCCGGGATCGGCATAGATACCCGCTTCCCGGTCGAGCACCAGCGCGTCGTCGTCCCAGCTGTCCCAAAGCCGGGTGACCGCTTCGACGAATTCTTCGGCCATCTCGTAGCGAAGCGCATGATCGGGGTGCTTCGGCAGGCCGTAGTTGTGGGCTTCGATATCGAGCTGGGAGGTCACAATGTTCCAGCCCGCCCGCCCCTTGCTGATATAATCGAGCGACGCGAACTTCCGGGCTACATTGTAAGGATGATTGTAGGTCGTGGATACGGTCGCCGTAAGGCCGATCCGTTTCGTAACGGCGGCCAGAGCCGACAGCAGCGTTATGGGGTCCAGCATGCCCGAGGCCGCCCTATCCACATGCTGCACATACAACAAATCCGCGAAAAAAATCATGTCGAACTTGCCGCGTTCGGCCGTTTCGGCAATGGAGCGGTACAGGTCGAAATCGTACATCCCCTCCACCCCGGATTCCGGATGGCGCCAGCCCGCATGATGATGGCCGGCATAATAAATGAAAGCTCCCAGATGGAGCTGGTCCGTGCGTTTAGACATTCGCATTCAACCTCCTCTAATTCAAATGTCTCGGTCAACCCTTGAACGTATCCCGCCAGCCCAGCCAGCGTTTCTCCAGAGCGTGGACCGCGAGGTCCGATAAAGAACCGACGCACGCGAACAGGATAATCCCGACGAATACGATATCCGTATTCGAATACGTCCGGGCATCCTCGATCATGTATCCGATGCCCGCGCTCGTCCCCATCAGTTCGGCGAAAACGAGTACGAGCCACGAAACGCCCATGGCCAGACGCAGACCCAGCAAAATTTGGGGCAGCGCGGAAGGGATAATGAGTTTCCTCAGCTGCTGGCGGCGCGAATACCGCAAAATGCGGGTCACCTCGTAGAGCTTGGAATCCACACCCCGGATTCCCGTGAACGTATTGAGGTAGACCGGGAAAAAAGCGGCCAGCGAAATCATCAGAATTTTGCTGAATTCCCCGATTCCGAACCACAGGATAAACAGTGGAATCAGCGCAAGCAGCGGCACCGTCCTCAGCATCTGGAGCGAAGGGTCCAGCGTCCGTTCGATCATTTTGCCGATTCCGGTGAACAGCCCGGTCAGAAGCCCGGTAAGCGCCCCAAGCAGAAAACCGCTTGCGGCCCGGACGAAGCTGACGCCGATATGCCGCAGCAGTTCGCCGCTCAGGCCTAGCTCGGCGAAGCGCCGGGCAATGGCCGAAGGCGTCGGCAGCTGCTCCTTGCCGACCAGTCCGCTCATACCGGCCGCCTGCCATACCGCCAGCAGGACGAACGGGACAAGCAGGCCGTGCGACCAGGACGGGAACACTCCGAGCCAGCCCAAGTCGTTGGCCGTCCTGCCGTAGGCGTTCGGAGCCGTTTTGCCCGAAAACGTTTTGGCAAAGCCTTTTGCGGATACGGATTTCGCCATGCTTATCCCCCCTCTCCCCGGAAACTGTCTCTCCAGCGGAGCAGCCTGCGCTCGGCCAGAAGTACAAGCGAGTCGGACAGCTTGCCCATCACCGCAAACACGATAATCCCGACGAACATAACCGTCGTGAGCGACATGGACCGGGCATCGTTGATCATAAAACCGATGCCGGTGCTGGAGCCCATCATCTCGGCGACGACCAGCCCAAGCCATGCGACGCCGAGCGACAGCCGGGTGCCGAGCAGGATGTTAGGCAGGGAAGCGGGCAGAATCAGCTTGGCGATCATCTGAAAACGACTGAACTCAAGCACCCGGGCGACATCGAACATTTTATTGTCCACAGAACGTATGCCCAGGATGGTTTGAATGTAAAGCGGAAAAAAAGAACCTTTGGCTATGAGCAGGAGCTTGGATTCCTCCCCGAAGCCGAACCAGAGAATAAACAACGGCGCGATCGCCAGATGCGGCAGCGTGCGCAGCATTTGCAGCGTGGGATTCAGCAGTCTTTCCGCCTTGTGCGAAAATCCGACCCACAGCCCGGCCGCAAGTCCGAGGCCCCCTCCCAGCAGAAAACCGTACAGCACTCTCCATGCCGAGACTCCGAGGTTGCGGAACAGTTCCCCGCTTAGCAGCATCGCCCCGAATTCACCGAGTATATCGGACGGGGCCGGCAGCAGGATGGGATTCAGCCACCCGGCGGAGCCGGCGATCTGCCATCCTGCAAGCAGACCGAGGGGAAGCAGAAGTCCGGTGAGCCGGTTAACCGCAAGAAGAGATTTCTTGCGTGATTTTCCGGCCGCCGGCGAACTTCCGAACCGCTTGCCGGCCATAAGTTTGTTTCGGGTACTCGCCGAAAGCATGTGCAGCGCCTCTCTTTCGGATCTTATTTGGCCGCAGAGGCCGCTTTAAGAGCCTCTTCGATAAAGGTGTTGTTTACGGCGTCCGCCACTTTGATCTTCTTGCGGATCGTTCCGGCCGACTCTTGAAAATCGGCCGTTTTCTGAAGCTCCGCAGCCGTAGCCTCACTGACCGGAATATTGATCGATTTCGAACGTGTCAGCATGCCGCCGACGACCGCTTCCGGGATTTTGTAATCCGCCGCATACCGTTTCAGAACTTCCGCGGAGTTCTGTTCCTCCCACAGCCTCGCCTTCTCAAGGACGGACAAATAGACGGTGGCAAGCTCCGGATATTTATCCGCGATCTCTTTGCGCACGATGACAAAAGACGGGGCCAGAACGCCCAAAGTCTCGCCTTCGGCCAGCACTTTTCCTTTTCCCGTCAAGGTGTTGACGGTTATGTACGGGTCCCAGGCGGCCCAGGCATCGACCTTGCCTGAATCGAAGGCGGGCTGAGCTTCGTTCGGCTGCAGTTGGATGACCTGAACGTCCGCAGGGTTAACTCCGGCATCGTGCAATCCCCGGGTCAGCAGATTATAAGCGTTGCTGCCCTTCGTAACGGCAACCTTCTTGCCTTTCAAATCCCGGATGTCCTTAAGCGGGCTGTTCGCCGGTACGATAATGGCCGTATTCCGCTTGCCGTCGAGTATCTGGGAAATAATCTGGAACTTGATGCCGGCCGATTGGGCGGCGATGACCGGCATATTGCCGAGGGAAGCGAAATCCAGTTTGTCCGAGGCCATCGCTTCCGTCATGGGCGGACCGCTTTGAAATTCCGCCCATTCGACTTTTACGCCAAGCGGTTCGTAGGCTTTCTCAAACCATTTCTCTTCCCTCGCTTTGGCGTACATGCCCCCGCTTCCCTGGACGCCCAGCTTAAGGGTAAGCCCCTTATAATCCGGCTTGCCTCCGTTTGCGGACGGGGACGCTTCGTCTTTCTTGGCGCAGCCGGCCGCGATCAGAACCGTTGCAAGCAGAAGCAGCGCCGTTGTCCATGTTTTCATATCCGTATCTCTCCTCCGTATGTCGTTCAAATTTACGCTCGATGCCAAAAACAACAAAACCGATCTTTTTAATTGGTTTTAAGAAATAAAAAATGGCCGCAGGACTATAAGCAGGTTCGTTCCCCGCTTGTTTGCCTACCGCCAATCTCCAGCTGTCTGGTCGAATGCGTTAAAAAGGTCTGGGTCTGAATTCGGTTGTTCGTTTCACAACCTGAATATTCATTCGGTTTGTTACCAGCATTCTATCAGGCTGAAAAGAAAATTGTCAATACTTTTTTCCTATCGGATAAATCGGAATTGAATCAAGCTTCAAAAAACCGGATCAGCGCGTCCACTTCAATGGATACGGGGATTTCGAAACCCGGCGCCCTCTGCAGGGTCAGGCCTTGAATCAGACTCACATAATAAAAAGCCAGCTGCAGCGGATCTCCGGCCCTAATATCCCCCCGGCCTTGTCCATCCTCCATAATGCGCGCGATCGGCTGAAGATTGGCCGTAAACCGGTCCGTAACGGCCTGCCGGATCTCCACGGGCACGGTTTCGGTCGTCCGTGCGCTCTGCAGCATGATCGTGTAGGCCCAATTGATCGGATTGGCAAGCCAGCCCGCGGCGAATTCGTGCAGCTTGACCAGCGGCGGCATCGTTTGCTCATCGGCGAGCTCCGCCGCTCTCTTTCCGTAATCGAGCTGTCCGCGTTTTAACACGTCGGCGAAAATCTCGTCTTTGGAGCTGAAATAATGGTACATCGTGCCGATGCTGATGCCGGCCGCCTTTGCGATATCGCTGATGCTCGCGGCTCCGAACCCTTTTGACGAAATAACCGTTATGGCGGAATCCAGAATGAGCTGAATCCGTTCTTCTCTGACGCGTAAATCCCGTTCCGCATTTCTCGGCGACACCCGGTTCCCTCCTTGCGAACTGCTCTGTATTTACTGGCTTCCCTGCGTCTATGATAATCAACCTGACCTCAAAAGCCAAGACTAACGGATCGCACAGGATCATCGGACGTTAAAAAAAGCATCCTCTCTCCCGGTCCGGAAGAGGGGGATGCTTTGCAATTGCGCCGCTTACAGTTTGCCGCCTTCTGTAATGACGTCGTTCGGATCGGTAGCGGAGCCGAGCTCCTCTTTGACGTACTTGTCGTAAAGCTGCAGCAGGAACTTCTCCTGCCCGAGCGTCTCCAGCTCCTTGTTCACCCAATCCCGGAGCTCGGTATTCCCTTTCTTGACCGCCGGAGCGATCGGCGCTTCTTTCTCCAGCTTCTCCGGGATAAGCGTGAAGCCGGGGTTCTGGCGGGACCAGGCGAAGAGAACGAAGTTATCCTGGGCATAGCCGTCTCCGCGCCCGTCTTTCAGCGCTTGCAGGGATTCGGTATTTTTCTCGTACTTGACCAGCTCTACGTCCGGGCGGTTTTTGGTCAGAAACAGATCGGCTGTCGTGCCCTTCGTGACGATGATTTTTTTGCCCTTCAGATCGGCCAGCGTCTTAAGCCCGCTTTTCTCGGACACGAGCACCTGTGTCGCCACTTTCATCGTGGGATTCGTAAAATCCACCGCTTCCTTGCGCTCCTCGGTCACCGTCATATTCGCCACGATGAGGTCCACCTTGTCGCTTTGCAGAAACGGGATGCGGCTGGCGGGCTCGACCGTCACGAACTCGATCTTCGATTCGTCCCCCAGCAGATCCTTGGCGAAACGCTTGGCCAGATCGCTGTCGAAGCCGATCTTGTTCCCTTTGTCGTCGGTAAAGCCGAACGGGGGCTTGTCCGTAAATACGCCTACGATCAGCTTCCCCCGGTCTTTGATTTTCCGGATGCTTCCTCCGCCGCTTTCACCGGCCGATGCGGGTTTGGCTCCGCTTCCCGAAGCGTCTTTCGAATCTTTGGCGGCTCCGCAAGCGGCCAATACGCCCGCAAGCAGGACGACTGTTACCCATACAGCTATTCTTTTTCTCATGCTTCTTCTCTCCCTTTTCCGGTCTCCATTTCGAAAAACTGGTTTAAAAAATGCTTGGCGCGGCCGCTTTGGGGACTGCTGAAAAATGTATCCGGCGGCGCGATTTCGCGAATTTCGCCTTCGTCCATAAATATGATCCGGTCGGCAACCGCACGGGCGAATCTCATTTCGTGAGTCACGATCAGCATGGTCATGCCCTCCCGGGCCAAGTCCAGCATCACCTCCAGCACTTCTTTCACCATCTCGGGATCGAGCGCCGCCGTTACTTCGTCGAACAGCATCACCTCGGGCCGCATGCAAAGCGCCCGGACGATGGCGATCCGCTGCTGCTGGCCACCCGATAGCTGACGGGGATATGCGTTCTTTTTATCCAGCAGACCGACGCGCGCCAGCAGCTTCTCCGCATCCGCGGCCGCTTCGCGCCGGCTCCGTTTTTGTACTTTGAGCGGTCCCAGCAAAATGTTATCGAGCACCGTCATATGCGGGAACAAATGATAGCTCTGAAAAACCATGCCGATTTTCTGCCGGGTCACCCGCCACGGCACTTTCCCGGCGTTCAGGTCTTCCCCTTTGAACAAAAGGGTGCCGCCCTGTATCGGTTCGAGTCCGTTCAAACACCGGAGCAGCGTGCTTTTGCCGCATCCGCTCGGGCCCAGAATGACGACGACTTCCCCCAGTGCCACATCCAGATCGATCCGCTTGAGCACCCGGTGCCCGTCGAACGATTTCTCCACTTGTCTAAGCTGCAGAAGCGCTTCCCCCATAAGTACCTCATTTCCGGCCGTTCAGCAGGCTAGTCGGCCCATCTTCTTTCCAGTCTGCGCGAGAACACAGACAGCGGGTAGCATAAGGCAAAATACAATAGAGCCATGAGGCCGTAAATAACGACGGAGGCGTAAGAAAACGTGTAATGGCGCTCAATGATCTGCTGACCCGATTTGATCAGTTCCGTCACACCCACCAGCACCGTCAGAGAACTTGTCATGACGATCCGCGTAAAGACGTTGATGGCCGGCGGCACCATACGCCTCACCGCCTGCGGGATAAGCACGTATCCCAGCAGCTGCCACCCGCTCAGTCCCAAGGATTTTCCGGCCTCCGTCTGCCCTTTGGGAAGAGATTGCAGGGCTCCCCGGACGATTTCCCCGATTTCGGTCATCCCCCACAGCGACAGGACAAGCAGGGCCGAAGCGAATGCGGGAAGATGGATGTCGAAGAGGATCGGCAGACCGAAGAAAAAGAAAAACAGCCAAACCAGGATCGGAACGCTCCGGACCAGCTCCAGAATCGTTCCGGACAGCAGACGCGCGAGAAGCAGGCGCGAAGTTCTCAGCAGCCCGAAACCGATTCCTCCGGCCACGCTGAACACAATGGTCAGAAGCGAGATTCGCAGCGTGGCCCACAGCCCTTCCGCAAGCTGAGGCAGGCTCCTGACGAGAAGCTCATAAGCCGAAAGCGCCATGCCGGAACCTCCTTTCCAGATAACCCAGCAGAAAGGACAGCGGCAGAAAAATAACGAGATAACAGAGCGTCATCATCAGAAGCATCTCGTACGTTTTGTAATACAGCGAAATATAATTCGTCGTCGTATAAAGCAGCTCCGGTACCGCAATCGCCGACACGACCGTCGTTTCTTTAAGCAGGAAAATAAAGTTCGCGAATAACGACGGGATGGAAATCCGCAGCGCCTGCGGCAGGATGACATACCGGAACAACTGCCATTTCGAAAGCCCGATGGCAAGCCCCGATTCCGACTGCGACTTCTCAACGGCCTCTATGCCCGAACGGAACACCTCCGTAAAATATCCGCCGCCCAGGAAGGTCATCGCAATAAAAACCGTCGTCATCGCGGACAGTTTAATCCCCAGCTGCGGCAGGGCGAAATACAGAAAAAACAACTGGATAAGCAGCGGTGTGTTTCTCGCCAGTTCAACATGCAGCCGGACGGCCCAGGTCAGGGGACGGATGCGAAAATACAGAATAAACGAATGAATGACAGCCACGAAAAGGGAAAAAAAGATGGCGATGCCCCCGATTCTGAGCGTCTCCCCTCCGGCTCGCACAAAATCGGGCAGATGCTTCCACATAAAGTCCGTGTCGAGATGCACAATTCTCCTCCTACTGTTAAACCTTCTATTCTTACCCGATAACAAGGTTTAAAGGCGGCCTTGTACCGGATCGGAATTTCCTCCCACCTCCTGTGCAAACAAAAAAACAGCCGCGCGGCTATCACCTGATGGGTCCGCCTGAGGCTGTCTGGATAGGAAAAAATCATGCTGTTCAACCCCGCACGGAGCAGGACGATGCCGTTATTTCCATATCTTATAACATATTTTTCCAAGCTGTCAACTTGGTTTTATTCCACTTCTCTTTAAACCAATTCGGAAATATAGAGCGGAACAGCGCCCTGTTCCCCCCGGAATCCAAGCGAACGGTAAAAGGATTCCGCTTCCGCGTAAGAAATCAGCACTTTCGTTTTGTATTCCCTGTACTTGCCGAGAATCTCGGTCATCAGTGCTTTGCCGATCCCGTGGTTCTGGTAATCCGGCCTCACCAGCATGTAATGAAAATACGCCGTCATTACCCCGTCGGAAAGAGCGTTAACCAGCCCGACCAGCTTATCGCCGTGCCATGCCGTCACGACCGAGTGGGAATTCAGAATCGCCTGATGCAGCTCTTCAGGGTGTTTTCCCGATTCCCAGTCTACGGACAGGAACAGCTCCCGGAGCTCGTCTATATTGACTTCGTTGGAATGACTGTAGCGGATGTCCAATTGGATGAATCCTCCTTGACGGTTTCAGCTCAGCACCTCGACGACAAAGCCGCCCGGGGCTTTTACATAAAATGTCCAGCCGTGCATTCTTTGAGGCGGTTCCACGTCGAACCCGTCCTCTTTCAGACGCCGGTTGATCTCGTTTACCTTCTCTTCGCTTTCCTGGATAAAACCGATGTGAAACGTTTTCGGATAGCTGACTTCCGCGCCTTTCATCAGGGTCAGGACCGCTCCGTTGTCATCGGACAATACCGCGAACGCGCTTCCGCGTGTACTCCGCGTTGTCAAACCGAAATACGTTTCCAGAAAAGCCTGAGTCGCCGGGACGTCCGTAACCGTTAAATTAAGATGGTTCAGCTTCATCTTCGCACCGCCTTTGAACAGATTTGGAATGCGTGATCCGTCTTCTATAGTTTACACCCTTTTGTGTTCCCCCGCACCCAATTCATGGATACGGTTCAGCACGGACTCCCACTCCCGTTTCATCATTTCCCGCATATACACGTCGTCCAGCATTTCCTGATGAATGGAAATCGTGGTCCCTCCCGACTTTGCGGCCGCCAAAGTAATTTGAAGACGCGAGGGATTCGGCCATTCCTTACGCTTCCAGGTCATCCGGAGCTTTCGAAACGGATCGACCACGGTAAGTTTTCCCGTAATACCTTCGGCGGAAGCGAATTCCGCCCCTTTCTCCAAAGGAAACTCGGACACGCTGCCTATCCACAACGGCAACCCTTCCCTCGAAGTCAGATAGCTCCAGGCTTGCGGGGCGGATATCGCAACCGTTTTTCTTACCCCGATCTGAACGCCGGCGTCCTTAGTCACACCTACGGGAGTCCTTCCCAAAAAGGGAGCGTACATGGCAGCCAGCCATTCTCCCCACTCGCCTGAAACGCCGTAACAGCCGCAAATGTGATCCCTGATCTCCTCGTGCGACCAAAGCTCGTTCACGGAACGCCGGAGCTTGATGACCCATTCTTCCCAGGCAATTCCCGTTTCCTTCCGAACGTTTTCTTTAAAAAGTGCTCCGGGCATACTCTTCCTCCTGACAGTTATTTATCGCTAATCGGCAAAAGAGCCGCCGCAAGTTTTCCCGGCGGATAATCCGGACGGTCCCGGAAAAGCTTCTCCAGCATATCCATCACGGCAAGCACCCGGTCTTCCCGCCAGGGCGCAGCCGCGACCTGGACACCGACAGGCAGCCCGGCGCTGTTCAGGTCCGCTTGCGCAGCGGCCTGGACCAGTCTGTCCCGGCTTCGGACGGCCCGCATTGCATCCGCTTCCTCGACCCGCACCTGACTGAGGCTGATGACCCCGGCAGGCATGCCGAGATAATTATACAATAGCGCATAAGAGCCCTCGTACGTCATTGCGAGAGAATGATCGTGCGGGATTGCGGGCGTAAGGAAGGGCGGCGACAGCAGGACATCGACCTGCTGCCGCTCCATCTCCGCCGCGAACTTTTCACGGTAAGCTTGGCGGAGCTCCGCGGCTTTCACGAGATCCTCTCGGGTTTTGCGCCCGAGGTAAGGAAGAATGTGCGTGCCGGCGATTTTCTGTCCCGCCCCCCGCAGAAGCAGCGCCAGGATGCGATTCGCCGTCCGCGAACGCCCGAAGGAACGGCGTGTGCCCTCCACCTGCGGGACAAGCGCATCCGCGCCGGCCGTCTCCGCGATGCCTTCCGCCCCGGCGGCCGACATCAGCGCGTAGAACTGATGCAGCGCCAAATCCGGCTCCGGCAGGCGGAACGGCTTCACGGTCACGCCTCGGGCACGCAGCGCTTCCGCGGCGTCCAGGACCGCCCGCTCCACGGCGGGAGACGGCGGCAGAATGCCGTCCGACGTGTAGAAGCCGATCCGCAGTCCCGCCGGATCGGTTTCCCCGGGACGCTGCAGGGGATGCGCCTGCAGCGTCTCCGGCGCAGCGAGCACCTCCATGGCGAGCGCGAGGTCTTCGACCTTCCGCGCCAGCGGGCCGGTGCTCGCCATCTCCGCCGCCTCGCGGCAGATGTGCGCGATGCCCGCCGGCGGGCGCGAGGCCACCCGGCCCGGCGTCGGCTTCAGCCCGTGGACGCCGCAGAAGTGCGCCGGCGTGCGGATGGAGCCGCCGACGTCCGTGCCGAGACCGAGCGGCGATCCGCCCGCCGCGATAAGGGCGGCTTCACCGCCGCTGCTTCCGCCGCACGAACGCCCGGCGGGGTTCCACGGGCTGCTTGTGCGCCCGTATACCGGGCTCACGGTTTCGCAGCCCATGAGCAGCTGCATCGCATTCGTCTTCGCCAGGACGACCGCTCCGGCCCGGCGGAGAGCGGCGACGGCCGGATCGTCCTCAGAAGCAGGCGCCGTGCGTCCCGTCAGCCCCCACGTTGACGCGGTTCCCGCCGAGTCAAGGGATTCCTTGACGCTGACCGGCACTCCGTGCAGAGGACCGAGCGGTTCTCCCGAAGCGGTCCGCCTGTCCGCTTCCGCCGCTGCCCGGCGCGCCTCCTCGAACAGCGGGACGGCAACCGCTCCGATCAGCGGCTGGATCTGTCCGATCCGGGCGATATGCGCCTCCACAAGCTCGCTCGACGTCCATCTGCCCGCTTTAATTCCGCGGGCCATTTCCGCGGCTCCGAGCTCCGGCAGCTTTGCGCAAGAAGCGTGCGATTCAGCTTCCCCGCTGCCTATGGCGGAAGAGGCGAGTGCATCCGGGCTTTTTGCAGGAATATTCATAGGATTCACGCCTTCTCCTTTCTGCCGGGCTTCTCTTGGGCACCGGAACCTCCATCGGACTGTTTCGTCAGTTCCTCGTCTATCCAGCGGAGGGAAAACTCAAGCTGGGCAATACCCATCTCCAGCGTTTTAAGACGAAACGCATCGCTGTCCGGATCATTCAAAGCTCCCTGCCGCATATGAAGAAGGCCTTCTCTCGTATGTGCAAGCCTCGCCCGTTCCTCCAGCAGCCAGCCTTGTATCTGATCCGCGGCGGCATACCTGCCGAAAAAATAACGGACGAGCAGATCCGATTTCTGCACACCGGGCGACAACGGAGACTTCAAATAGTCCGCAAACGACTGCCGCCCTTTCTCCGTAATGCGGACTATATTTTTGGAAGGCTTCCCCTCCTGGACGACGACTTCCTTCTCAATGAGCGCCTCCCTTTCCATCCGCCTGAGCGCCGGGTAAATTCCGCTGAAAGTCGCTCCGAAGAAATGGGCGACCGATTCGTCGAACCGTTTTTTCAGCTCATAGCCGGTCATCGCTTCCCCGTAAATAAAACCCAAAATCACTTGTTCGATATTCATAGGAATAAACCGCCTCATTTATATTATCATTGATAATATGATTATAGGTTATATAGTACCCTATATTTTTCCATCTGTAAATGGGGGCGTACTCCCTGTCTCCGAATTTCCGCATACAAAAAAAGCCTCCCGCTCTGGAAAGATGCGGAAAGCTTTTAGACGAACGGCGGCCTCCCGGGCCGAACGAAATGCCTAGGTTTTCTTTTTTTCGTTAAGATAGGGCTGACCCGGGGTGGCCGGTTTTCCCGGTTCGCTGTGCGCAGGAACCGCCGGTCCGATGCGGACCGACTCCGTAATCGGCGCGAAGGCTTTGCCGGCAAGAGCGGCATTGACATTATAGGCGTTCTGCAGCACTTCCGGCGGAGTCAGCCTCAGGATATCGGAGCCGTGCACCGTCTCGGGCTGCTCGTGATTGAAGAACGCATGAAGATGCACCTTCTCGGAAACCGGCGTAATCCAGTGCCACCAGCCTGCGGGAACAAAAACGACCTGCCCTTCCTTCGCGCGGTAGTTCACCAGTTGGGGGCTGTCGGGGCACATCACCGAAATCTCCGCCTCTCCCGCTACAATGACATGAAGCTCCCACGCGTTCGGATGCCAGTGGGGTTCCCGGATATGTCCCCTGCCGAGCCGCAGATCCGTAAAAGCTCCACCCGTCATAGGCGGAAGCTGCGTTGAGGTGACTTCATACGCCACGTTGTCTTCGTTGCGCTTAAACAGCACGTTATCGCGTACGTTAAAGGCGAGATTGGGCATGCCGGAATTTTTGTGACGATTCGTCGGGCCGGCCCTATAACCGTATCCGCTCACTAGCCAAGCTCCTCTCCGCATTCCGCATTCCGTATCCTGCATTCCTTCATACATATGCCGTCAGCCGGAACATTATCCGAAAGCGGAAGAAGGACAAGTTCAACGCAGCCAAGCAGCGTAAAGAATGAGTTTCCCGCGGTGAGGGAGAAGTTTTCATAGAGTTCAGACCTATTCCAGCTCCATCGTCTGGCCGGACGAAAACCGCTTCTCTATCTTTTTGCTGACGATCAGCGATACGGCGACGAAAAGGACGACATAGAGCAGCTGGTACGGATTCTCGATATATTTGGCCACATCGTAACCGATATACGAAACGGTGAACACCATGATGCCTTTGCCGATCAGAACGGCCATCAGAAAAGAACGGAGGCGCATGCCGGCCAGTCCCGCCGCTATGTTAATGACCACGAACGGACCCACGGGAAACAGGCTCAACAGAAAAACGTAGCTGTAAGCGTTCCGCCGGATCCACTTCGTCGTTCTTGCGATTTTCGGCTTGCGGGCCAGCCTTTCGAGATAAGAATGACCGGCGATCTTGCGGACGATCAGGAAGGTGACGAGACAGCCGCTCACGATCCCGATCCAGGAGTAAAGAAAACCGGCCCACAGTCCGTAAACCGCCGCATTTACCCCTACGATGAGCAAAGTCGGCAGAGGCGGGACAAACGATTTCATAAAAGTAAGCAAAATACCCGGAAGCGGACCGAGCGACCGGTATTGTTCCAGCAGATGTTTTAAATTGTCTTCATTTGTTACATAGGACACGATGTCTGAAATATCCATGAATTCCGCTTTTTCCTTTCGGGGGGTCATTTGGAAGGTCATTTCCGCTAGCCTAAGCTTACCTTAAAAACCTCGTCTTTCCCACCCTTACTTCCGGGAAAACCAGGAAGCATTTGCATGCCTGCCCGCAGCTGCCTCTCTTTTTTCCGGAGACCGCTTATCTGCTCTGCCATTCGCCGCTTCTCCTATCTCTCATTCTTCATATGCTAGGGATAACTTACCGGATAAGGAGGCCGCATCCTGCGGTTCATACGAAAACCAAATCCTATACCTATAAAGTGGGCAAAAACAAGTTTCTGGTCATCCAGATCTTCCAGTCCGCCATCGCCAAAACACACGCCGGAAACGCGCTGGCCAGCAACGCCGTCCATGTGAAAGTGTTTAAAAAAGGCAAGAAACGTTAACCAATCGGCCAAGGCGCATACGGGACAAGGCGGCAACGCATTCGCCATCAACGCTTCCGATGTGGGCGTAGTAAGAACCGACGTAGCGGCCAAATAAGGAAGCAGGACCCAGAGAGGGCGGCGCTCCGTGCGCCCGCCCTGTCTTTCATGCCCTTCCCGCTTGCCCGAAAGCGGCAGTCAAAAAGCCTCCCCAAGCGGATTTGCCCGCTTACGGAGGCTTGCTGTACTTTTATCTCGGGAGATCCCGTTCAGTTCGAGCGATCACCGTTAAACGCCAGCCCAGACATCTTTGGCGTAGCGTCCGTCCGTCTGCAAGCCGTCCAGCCACTTCCGGGCTTCTTCCGGGCTTGCCTGATGAAGCTTCGCGTAAGCCTCCATTAGCTGCTCTTCCACGTCCGGCGCCATCCGGCTTCCGTCTCCGCATACATACAGCCGCCCGCCTTGTTCGAGCAGAGCGATCAGCTCTGCCGCATTCTCTTTCATCAGGTGCTGCACGTACGTCTTCGGCGTTCCTTCCTCCCGCGAATACGCCGTGTGCAGCTTGACGATGCCTTCCCGCTCGTACCGCTCCAGCTCCTCGCGGTAAATGTAGTCGCTCTCGCACCGGCAGCCGAAGTACAGGTGCGCTTCCCCCAGCTCCGTTCCTTCCCGCCGCAGCGCGCTGCGGGCCTGCAGGAACCCGCGGAACGGCGCCACGCCCGTGCCGGGGCCGACCATGATGATCGGCGTCTTCGGATCCTCCGGCAGCCCGAAGCCCGATTCCGGCGTCCGGACGAACATGACGACCGCATCGCCCTCCCGGCGCTCCGCCAGGTAGTTCGACGCCACGCCCCGGTACTCGCCGCGTCCGCTCCACGCCGGTCCCTTCACGACCCCGACCGTGATGCTCGCCTCTTCCGGCTGCACCTGCGGGGCGCTGGAGATCGAGTAGTACCGCGGCTTCAGCGGCGGCAGCAGCTCCAGGAAGCGCTCGAACCCCAGCTCGCACGCTTCGTACCGCTCCAGCAGGTCGAGCATGGACACGCGCTTCTTCCACACCTGCTCGCGGTACGCGTCCTCTTCCAGCAGGGCTTCCAGCTCGCGCTTGTGCGGCGGGCACGCCGTGCAGCCCGCCAGCTCCCGCAGCTGGGCCCGGGTTGCCGCTTCCTGCAGGTCCACGCTGTGGCCCAGCAGATCTTCCAGGCTCACCGGTCGGTCCAGCGGCAGATGGGCGGCGCTTCGTCCGCTTCCGCTCAGAATGAGGTGGTCGCTGCCCTGCAGCCCGAACCGGCGGAGCACACGCGCCACGCTTTCGCGCGAGTTGCGCGGCAGGACGCCCAGGTGATCGCCGACCCGGTAGGTCACGCCTTCGGGCAGCTTCACCTCGATCCGGCGGGTGCTGCGCCCGCTTCCCTCCCGCTGAAGCTCCGTGTTCCCGGCGATGACCGCATGCACGGCATCGTAGGATTCCGCCAGCGGCGTACCGGCGAAGCCGCTCACAAATTGCAGGCTGAGCGAGCTTTTCTCCTTCTCCGAGATCTCGGCGAGCTCCAGGCCCAGCGCCTTCATGACGTCCGGCCACAGCGCTTCGCGCCAGTCTTCCAGCTGCTTCTCGAAATCGCCGCTGGCATCGCCTTCTCCCCGGCCGGCAAGGCGCTGCCCTCCTTTGGAGGCAAGCAGCTCGTCGGCCCGGCGCGGAACGTCCTGATACGTGCTCGCCCAGTTATGATCGCCGCAGCCGAACACGGCGAACCGGACGCCGGCGATTTCGCTTGGTTCCGCGCTTTCGAGCCAGTCCATGAAGTCTTTGGCGTTGCTCGGCGGCTTGCCGTTGTAGGAGGCGGTTACGAGGAACAGAGCCCCTTCCTTTGGCAGCTTCCCGGCATAGTCGTTCATGGAAGCGACTTCGGGGCGGAAGCCCTGGTATTTCGCCGCATCGGCCAGTTCGCGCGCAATGCCTTCGGCGGTACCGAGGTTCGAGCCGTACAGCACAAGCAGCGGCGTATTGTGGGCGTTCACGCTGAGCGGAACGGCTTGTTCTTTGACCCGCTTGTCATCCGCCGCGGAAACCGCAGTCCCCGGAATGGTGACGGCAACGCCTTGCTGGCGCGGCTCCACTTTCATCGTGAAGCCTTCGGGCTTCATCGTCAGCGTTTCTTTTACCTTCAGGACATAATCCCTATGCGGCATAATGTTAAAATGCTTCAAAACCATCCCGAGCACAAGCGTAGCTTCCTGCATGGCAAACTGCTGGCCGATGCAGGCCCGCTGTCCGTTGCCGAACGGCTTGTACGCATCGTAAGGAATTTTCCCCGGGTCTTCGAACCGCTCGGGAATAAACGATTCCACGTCATCTCCCCACACGGTCTTGTCCCGGTGAAGCTTCGGAATGAGCACTGTCAGGCTATCCCCTTTTTGCAGCGGATATTTGTCGGCCAGCACGGTGTCTTCTTTCGCGTAAAGCACGAAAGCGGGAGCCGTCGGCCAAAGCCGCAGCGCTTCGTTCAAGATCATCCGGATGTAGGTAAGCTCGCGGACTTGTGCGTAAGTCGGCACGGGATCGGTCAGAACCCGGTCCACTTCTTCGTACGCTTTCCGGAGCTTGTCGGGATTTTTAAGAAGAAAATAAAGGGCGAACGAGAGAAGTCCGCTTGTGGTCTCGTGGCCCGCGATCAGGAACGTAATGATCTGATAGCGAATATTCTCGTCACCCAGGGATTCGCCCGTTTCCGGGTCTTTGCCGTTCAGCATGTGGGACAGCAGGTCATCGATCCCTTCCGTTCCCTGGGCCCTTCGTTCGGCAATCAGTTTGTCCACCAAGGCGAACATCGCCTGGATGTCATGGTTGAATTGTCTCTTCGTAATGACCATCAGCTTGTCCTGAAGTCCGAGACGCTGGGTCTGATTCATCGCTTCGTGAAGCGCTCTTACCATGCTTGTAATAAAAGGATGCGGCTGCTCCCGGTAAAAGCTGTTAAACCGGTAATTGAACCCGCACAATCCGATCGTATCCAGCGTCAGGCGCGTCATATCCTCCGGTACATCAATGATTTCGTCCGCGTTTAGCCGGGACCACTTCTGGATGAGCTGGACCGCAATGTCCACCATCATGTTGTGGTACGCCTTCATGGCACGCTGGCTGAACGTCGGCAGCAGAATATGATGAGCCTTCTGCCAGTTCGGTTCATCCGTGTGCGCGGTAAACAACCCGTCTCCCCCAAACGCGCGCACATTCGAAAGAGCGGCTCCGATTTTCTTATCAAAACGGGATTCGTCGCAAGCGTCTGCGACCAGCTCGTGGCTGGAGATCAGCAGCTGCGTTCTGCCGGGCATCTCCAGCTTGAAAATGGGACCCAGCTCATCCGCCAGTTTCATCATCGATTGCAGCGGGCTTTCTTTATCAATTAACGGAAGATTGCCGAGCGGCCCGTAGGTTTTGGGCTGCGGAATTAACGGTTCTGATTTAGCCAAGACACTCTCGCCCTCCTTGTTCATGCCATACTGGTACTTACACATCCTCCCTACTATTTGAAAAGAAAGGAACGGCTATCCATTTTTCTCGCTCTCCAGCGGCTGCCTGCGAAAAAATTACCACTTGTATGGATGCCTTATGTAATCATTTCCAGTGTAACGCAAAAAACCGCCCCCGCAAAATAGACAATTCCAGCGAATTGTCCAAAAACAAAACACTTTACCCGGATTGTCTATTTATGAATCCGATTTTTCCGTTAACGAATCGCACGTATCCGTTCCTACATTTTTAAAAAGATCTCAATTCCTTTATACTGGAAAGTGGAGTGTGAAGAACCATATCGAGGTGACATCATGACCGATTCGCAAACGACCAAAAAAGCGCTGGCCGCATCGCTTAAAAAGCAGATGGAAACGAAACCTTTGGCTAAAATCAGTGTTCAGGATATTTCCTCCGGCAGCGGACTGAACAGACAGACCTTTTATTATCATTTTAAAGACAAATACGACCTGGTTCACTGGATTTACTATTCGGAAGCGGTGGAAAGCATCGCCGATTACCGCGATTACGAACACTGGAGCGACATGGCCGTACAAATCCTGCATTATTTGATGAAAAACCGATTGTTCTATATCAACGCGCTCCATACTCCGGGACAAAACGCGTTTGACGGCTATTTGTTCGAGGCTACCAAGGACATGATCAAACGAGTAGTGGACGATGCTTCCTCCGGCCTTGACGTATCGGATGCGGACAAATGTTTTATTGCGGAATTTTATACCTTCGCGTTCGTAGGCATCGTCGTCAAATGGGTCAAAACGGGCATGAAGGAACTGCCCGAAACGATGATGAAACGGATCAGCGACCTCGTAGACGGTACGCTGCTCCGCGCGCTCAGCCGACATGCCGGACCGCAGCCGGTTGAAGCCGCGCCTTAACGCCAAAAAGCCTCCCCTTCTAACAAAAGGGGAGGCTTTTTTTATAGTACAGGACTGCGTGCGATGCCGTTTGATTAGTCGGTGCTGTCCGCTGCCGCTGCTGCGCCTTGGCTCTCCCGGGGAGGTTCCGTCCGGCGCAGCATTAGCGGAACTAGCAGCAGCGCACCGAGCAAGAAGAGAATTCCGCTTCCGGCATAAACCGTTTGAAGGGACAAAATATCCTTCATAAATCCAGCGGCAGACATGCCGATGACCATAAACCCCATAAACATCGGCGTTAATACGCCTCCCACGCGGCCGATAAAAGCCGCTTCCGTGTTTTTCATCATCATGGTGTTAATTCCGATCATGATGCACGGATAAAACAGCCCATTCACCACCTGGAAAAAGATCGTCAGCGGAACGCTTGTGGACAAGCCGATTCCTATCGTTCCAACGGTGCTGGCGATAAGCCCCGCCGCAAGCAGTGATTGCGGCTGCATTTTTTTCGAGAGTGCCATGACGAAACCCCCGCCTGCCAGCATTGCCATTCCGTTCGCCGCCAGAAGCCATTGCAGAAACAGTTTATCCTGCCCGAGATTTTCGATAGCGATAAACAGCATCAAAGGCTGAATAACCCCTACCGCCAAGCCCGAAACGACGAACGTTCCTCCAAGCGTCTTCAATGCACGGCTGTTCCACACGTAACGGAGTCCGTCCTTCATTTCCTGCATGAAATTGCGTTCCGCCTTAGCCGGATTCTCCTGATCGGCCGGTAGTGAAGTAAGAACGGCGGCGGAAGCGATGAAACAAACCCCCATGACCGCAATCGAAATTTCCAGACCGTAGTGCTGGTACACGAATGTCCCGAGAATCGGGCCGAATACCATAAAGATGGCCATTAACGTCTGGAACATCGCCATGACCCCTTGAAGCTGCTCTTCCGGGACATGCTGTTTGAACAGTTTCAATGCGGACGGCTGGGAGAATTGCGACAAAATCGCCGACACCAGCGTCGCGAAAAACAGCGCCTGCCACGAACCGAACATGACGACAAGCAGGACGGCGAATACGGACAACGCCGAGAGAAGATCGCAAACGATCATCGTCCGCTTCGGTTTCCACCGGTCCGCGAACGTTCCGCCGATAATCGCGAAAAGAAAAATCGGAGTAAATTCGGCGACTGAGATTAACGATACAAACTTGGGATTGTTATTCGTTATATCCGTCACGTACAGCAGAATGGCAAAGTTTCTTACCCAGATGCCAAGCTGGAGCAGAACGTTGGATAAAATAATCGTTCTGACAAAAGTATTTTTAAACACGACTGAGAGCCCCTTCCTGTGATTTCCCACTGAGATTTTGTTCAGACTCAGAATAAGACCTGGTCAACAAACGATATCTCGTTCGGTTTATTTAATACATAAACATAATATAATAACGTTTGGTTTTAGGTCAACAATTATTTAAATTGTCTACATAAAAACTAAAACCCGTTCGTTTCGGTTGTTGACCTCCTACCCCTCCCTTCGCTTTTCCGAAGGAAGTTTCATCCCCCAAATCCCTTTGACCGATGCCAGTTCCTCTTCTTTGTAGCTTTTTTCCTGGAGCAGGTAACTCCTGACTCTTTCCGCATAGGCCATTTTATTTCCCTGAACATAAACAAACGGAGCCAGTAAAACGATCAGAACGATTGACAGTGCAAAAATTTTTCCCCGGCTTAGGTTCCGCACGTTTCCGGCTCACTTCCAATTCGTCCCGACAAATCCGCGTACGCCTCTCTAAGCCATGGATGAACGACTCTCAGCGTGTCTTTCCGGTTCCATAAGTAGCGGATATAGGCAAACGCGGCATGGTCTATCGAAAGCGCAAGTCCCCTATTCAGCTCTTCGAGATATGGAGGATTGCCTTTCTGATCCCAGGCGATTTTGTCGGCTGTGAAAAGAAGCTTATCCATCTGCGATGCCTGTTTTTTGAGCGTGGTGTGGCATTCAACGGCACTCAAGATCTGAGGGTCCGCCACTCCGAATAGATCCCGTGCTATCGCTTTCGACATCTTCTGGTGAATGATCATCGGAAAGCTTTCTTCCTCCGGAAGCACTTCGATCCCAAGCTGAACCGACACGGAAATACGCGTATCGTTGGAAAAAACGGCGCTGATATCATGCAAATAACCGGACGATGCCGCTGTTTCCGGGTCCGCCCCGAAGCGGACGGCCAGTTCGCGGGCTTTCTCGCCCACCTTCATGCAGTGCTCCGCGGTTTCGCGGTGTCCGTTTTCGGTCAGAAAAGCATACACATCTTTTTTCAGGTCGCCTGACCGTTCCGGTTGGACCAGATGCTCGTAAACGTTCATTACCTCACTCCCCATTAGTTTTATAAGGGCCACTTTGTAAGTATAAAAGGATATCCCAGGTAATTCCAAATAAACCTTTCCTAAAAACAAAAAAGCCCGCCGCACGCTTCCGTAAGAAACGCATAACGAGCTGCACATAAAGAAAAGAACGGATGCACTCAAAGAAAAAGCCAGCCGGCAATCCCGGCTGACCTTTGATATCCTTATCGCGCTCGTTACCCTGCCTTTACAGGCCGATTTGCAGCATTTTACGGGTAATTAAGCCCAATTCCCTTTGCGGAAAATCGGTTCAATCGTCCCGTCGGCCCGTTCTCCGTCAATGTCCATTTCCGCCGAACCGATCATGAAGTCCACGTGGGTAATACTGTCGTTGAGGCCCGCCTTCGTCAGCTCCTCCACCGACATTTTCGTTCCGTCCGGGATGCTGAAGCCGAAGGCTTTCCCCAGAGCAAGGTGATTCGACGCGTTCTCATCGAACAGCGTGTTAAAGAATATGATGTTGCTCGCGGAAATAGGCGACTCATGAGGCACAAGCGCAACCTCGCCCAGATGGCGGGCTCCTTCGTCCAGTTCGAGAAGTCCTTTTAACGCTTCATAGCCTTTCTCTGCCTGAAAGTCCACGACACGGCCGTTTTCAAACGTAAGCGTGAAATTCTCGATCAGATTTCCCTGATAGCTCAGCGGCTTCGTGCTGCGAACCACTCCGTTCGTGCCGTCCTTAAGCGGAGATACGAATACTTCCTCCGTCGGCACGTTCGGATTGAAAGCATCCCCCTTCTCGTTCACAGTCGAGCCTCCGCACCAGATGTGCCGCTCCGGCAGCGTTACGCTCAGCTCCGTGCCCGGCGCCCGGTAATGAAGCTTCCGGTATTGTTTGGCGTTCAGCTCTTCCACTTTGGCCATGAGCGTGGCATTATGCCGCTCCCAGACCTGAACGGGATTGTCTTGATCCACTCGGGTAGCTTTGAAAATCTCCTCCCACAAAGCGGCCACGGCTTCATCTTCCGGCAGATCGGGGAACACTTTGCGGGCCCAGCCGGTGGAAGGCGCCGCAAGAATAGACCAAGTCATCTTGTAGGAGGTCATGTATTCTCTCCACTTGACGAGCGCTTTGCCCGCTGCCTTGGAATAAGCCGTGATGCGTTCGGGCTTCACTCCCTGAAGCAGTTCCGGGTTGCCTGATTCGATAAGCAGATAAGCGCCGCCGTTTTCGGCCAGCTCTTCTACCGCCTGCGCTCTCCACGCCGGATAGGTATCGAACGAATCGTCGGGAGCAAGCGTATATCTCAGCTTCGTAATAACATCGTCCATCCATTCCACGTGGACCGATTTCGCTCCCGCTTCGTATGCTTTTTGCGCAATAAAACGGGTTAGAGGGGCCTGCTGAATGGAAGCATTCACCCATAAGGACTGACCCGGCTGTATGTTCAAACCGACTTTCACCGCTAGCTCGGCGTATTTTTCCAGATTTCTTTCGAATTGATCGGCCATATTCATTCTCCTTTGTAGGTAAATTCACTCTCGGTCTGCTCGTTATGTAGGTTCCTCTTACATCTTCGACTTGCGAAGCCGTATTCCTTGTTACACGGCCGCAAAATACTCCGGCGCCGGATCAATCGTTTTCTTTCCGGCGTTTCCGGAAGCGCCTGACTTTCATCAGGTTGCCGCACATCTTATCGTCGCACCACCGGGCCGTCCGGCTTCTGCTCTCGTCGAAGAAAACCCAGCGGCAGTCTTCATTGGCGCACATTTTGAGCCGCCGCACGTCTTCTTCCGCCAGCAGCCGCGCAAATGCGACGGCCACCTGGCCCATGACCGCGGCCCAGCCCCTATCGCCCGTCCTGCGCTCCAGCCGCCAGCCGCCTTCTTCCCTCGCCAGAACCGGTCGGGAAGGCACTTCAGCCATCGCTTCGTTCAGCCTGGCGATGTCCGCGCGATCCGGCTCGCTGTTAGTGCAAGCGCATTCCGTGATCGCGCGCATAGCCTGCCGGAGCTCGCCGAGGGCGGCGCGTTCGTGGGGCTGCGGAGGCACCTGGGCCTGCAGCTCCCACTTCTCGAGAAAAGCTTCCAGCCAGCCCGGCCGGTCGAGCCTGTCCTCGCTCCGCCCCGTTCCCCGCCAGTCGTACCACTGGCTGTTCATAAACTCTAAAGCCGAATTTTCCAAAACAACCTCCGAATAAAGATTGAGTCTTTTTCCAATTGATGTTAAAATCCAGTGTGTAACCATCATAATCGTTTTAGATGGTTACAATAAACCTGTCGAATTGTTCGCTAACGGGCAGGCTCATTGCACAACCTGTCCACGCATGATGACATCGCTTTTCTAATTTTACACCATTCTTAATTCAGGAGGAAATCGAATGAACGGATTGGATCTTCTCAAACGAGGTTGGGAACACGCTTACGGAACGGAAGACTGGTATGCCCCTCTGAAAGACGCCGTTAGCGGGATAAGCGCCGAGCAAGCTTCCTGGCGGCCGCCGGGTGAAGCGGGCAATACCATCTGGGAGACAGTCAACCATCTGGTCTACTACAAGCAGCGGCTGCTGGAGCATCTCCAGGGCGAAGAACCGGACCACTGGGCCCAGAATAACGACGACACATTCAAAACGCCCGATACGCACGGTTCCGAAGAAGCGTGGCAGCGGACGCTTCGTGAGCTCGACGCCGTTCATACCCGCATCGGCAGCCTTCTGGATACCAAATCCGATCTGGACATGGACGCTCTATACCGCGATCATCCGATCGGTTTCCGCATCGGCAGCGTCATCCAGCACGACGCTTTTCATACCGGCGAGATCGTGCTGATCCGCAAGCTTCAAGGCTCCTGGCCGTCGACTCGCAGCTGCGAATAAACGCGCGGGCTCGTTAAACCGGCAACAAAAACCGTCTGAAACTCTTCTTTTCAGAAGAAGCTCAGACGGTTTTTGGTATCATTGCCGGAACGGTACATCTTGCCGTCCATGATCGGAAAGCTCTGCGGCCCCAAGCGGCTTCTCAAATCCGCTCTCTTACTTGTATCAAAGCATTCCGCTTTATTTCTTCCGATTCGCTCAGCAGAAGCGTTCCTTTGTCTCTGTATATGTTCCGGCTGTCGGCGGACATGGCATTCAAGTTGATTTCCACCGTGATCCAGGCGGATTGTACCGCGGCTTCCAGCATCAGAACGGCAATTCCCAGATCGGACACCACATTCTTGTTGACTTCCGGGGCCAGGGCCGCCAGCCGCCGCATGACCCCGAGGCACGCCTCCATCAGTTCCAGCGGCACATCCGCCGCATAAGCGGAGGCTTCCCGGATAGCGAGACTCCGGGCTTCTTTCTCCACGGAAGTGGAAGCCGGCAGCTTCAGCGCCTTCATGAACCGGCTGAATGAAGCCATATCTTTTTCCTGCAAGGATTCGAACCGCACGATGGCCTGCCGAAAAAGATCCGCATTCTCGAGCATCGCGGCTTCTTGCTCTTTAAACTTGGCGCCCGTGGTCAAGCTGGCGGTCATCGATCCCATGGACGCTCCGAGGGCTGCGGCCAAAGCGGCAATGCTTCCTCCGCCGGGCACCGGGGAGCCCGAAGAAGCCTCGGCCAGAAATTCGCGAATCGACTGATCGTACACCCTCATTTGTGCGCTCCCTCCCCGATCTGCATTCCGACCGCTTTTAACAGATTTTCAAACAAGATCAGCGTCGTTAACGTCCCTACGCCTCCCGGCACCGGCGTCATCGCCTTTACCCGCTGCAGAGCGTCCGGGCTCACATCCCCCGTTAATCCCGTGTCCGTTTCGTTGATGCCCGCATCGACAACGACCAGATCCGGGTGCACCATGTCCGCGGTAACCATCCCCGCCCTTCCGGCCGCTGTAATGAGGATGTCCGCACCGGCAATATGACGCGCGAGATTCTCCGTGTGCGAATGGCATACCGTAAGGGTCGCGTGCTCCCGCAGCAGCATAGGCATCAAAGGCCTGCCGACAGTCTCGCCTCTCCCGACGAGCACCACATGCCGCCCTTTCAGTCCGAATCCGAATTCCTGCAGAATGCGGATACAGGACTGGGGCGTTGCCGGGTACAGCCCTTTTGTGCCGAGGAAACAGGCAAGTTTGCTGCCGGGCGTAATCCCGTCCACATCTTTGTCGGAGCGGATAATCTCGAAAGCTTCGGACGGGTTCAAATGCCGGGGCAGCGGAAGCTCCAGCATGATTCCGTGCACGCTTTTGTCTTCGTTCAGCTCTCCGAGATGTCCGAGCAATTCCGACTGCGTAATAGCCGGATCGAATTCCATCAGCCGGTAGCCGATGCCGAGTTTTTGCGCCGTCTTTTCCTTGGCTCTGGCGTAGTATTCGGAAGCCGGATCTCCTTTTAGGAGTACAACCGCCAGGGAAGGTTCTATTCCCCGCTTTTTCCACGCGTCCGTTTCTATTCGGATCGATTCCCTTAACCGACCGGCAAGATCTGCCGTTTTCATTAACATTCCCATGTGTTCCGCCCCCCGATTTATTGGTTCCCTGCAAAAAGAAAACAAAAAAAGTATCCGCAGATCGCGGTTTCCCGTTATCTGCAAATACTTTCGCCCAGGCGTACGGCTATATTTCCCGTGTGCTCCCCCGTGGTTCCCCACGTTCCGCCAGTTACACACCGTTCCAGTGGCCTCATTTTAGCACAGCGAACGTTTTACGGTAAAGTGCCGGAGAAGCATTTTTTTTCAAGATCGGTTGGCACACCGCCTCACTTACAAAGTTTGTACGTTTCCCGGTTTTCTGCTGCCGCGTTCTTTCAGCATCGTTCTCGTGATAAGCAGCATGGAGACGACAATGAGCGCAGCCGGGATATAAAAGATGGACGGCGTGATGCCATCGATCAGCAGCGGCAGGAAATAGCCGACCAGAGAAGCCATTTGAGTAATCACGACATACAGGCTGGCTCCGAACCCGGTTTTGTGCAAAAACATCCGCTGGACGTAGCCCATTGCCACCCCGAGCAGCACGGCCACGTAAAACGAATATAGCGGCTGCATGGCGAAAAAGAACGGCAGATAATCGACATTGGCGTATACCAGATAGACGATCAGAGCGAACAGGCCGGCGAATAGAATGACCGGCTTGAAGCCGTATTTCAGCGCCCAATAGCCCGCAACCGTCATAAACAACAATTCGAACACCGCCTGCGCGCTCCAGATGTAAGACATCAGCTCGGGATTGCCGAACTTCTCGTTCACGACAAGGGGAAGATACAGTCCCCGAATCGCATCGGCGCACGACAGCATAAGCAGCGCGGCCAGCATAGCCAGCGAGAAGGGTTCGCCGCTCTTCTTAACGACCGCTTTGGAAGGCGCTTCCACCGTTTCCCGGTAAAACATCAGAAGGACGAAGAGTGCCGCGTATCCCGCAAGATTGCCCCAGAGTACCCCGTAGAAGGTGAACCATAAGTAAATGTTCGCTCCCAGCAGCAGTCCCGTAAAAAAACCCACGCTGAAAGACGCGCGCAGCCAGAGCTGCGAAATCTCCACGATGTCCGGCGCCAGCTTCGAGAAATGGTTTCGGGCCATGGCAAACATCTGACCCATAACCATCCCGGACGGGGCCGATGCGATCGACATGCCCACCAGCGCGGATACGTACCCGTCGGCTCTCATATAGATCAGCAGCCCGGCCGCACACACCACGGAAGCCGCCATGGGGATGATTTTCTTCCGCGGAATCTTATCGCTTAGAATGCCCACGCTGATCGTGAAAATCATATTGAGCACAAGCGAAACGGCAAAAATCGACGCGATCTCGCCTTTCCCGAGTCCGATCCCTTCTTTTAAGTAAATGGCGTTCATGGGCGCCAAAATCCCGACGCCGATTCCGTACAAAACCATCGCCAGGACCAAAATCCATGCTTTTTTGACGGAAATAAACAATTTGATGTCTGCCGCAACACTCATAACCGGCTCACTCCCTTCCTCTTCCGCATTCGTATACTTCTAATTCGTTTCTTTCGACAATTTCCCTTTTAATTCTAGTTTATTTTCGAATTTACGATTTTTACAAAAAAATATCCAAATTTTCGGGATATTTCGGAGGAGATGTTTTACTATTTACACCATTTTATGTCTATAAATAGTTCTAAAGACCTACTTTCATTGCTTCTACCTTATACTATAATATGGATATGAGGAGGTGAATTGATTCATTTAGACATAAATTGACAGGAGGTAGATGCTAAACTTTTTGACAGGCAGGAATTAAAGCTCATTTGCTGCTCTCGGTAGATAGCCATTCACTGCTTACGATGCCGAATCCTGACCTATCCACCAGAATCACTCTGGTTTGTGTCATTATGATTTTTTACGATTCGCAGCAGTATAGTTCTAAATTCCCTGTATTCCAAATTCACTCAAATCGGAGGTATTAAACTAATGTCCCAATCCATTTCATGGAACCGCTCTCTTTTCAAAGTTTCTCCTTTTCTCGTAGCATTTGCTGCGCTCGTAATCGGTGCCATCTGCTCGCTCGTTTTCGCTGAAAGCGCTTCCGCTCATGGTTATATCACAGGTCCGGCAAGCCGCGCAGCCCTCTGTAATCAAGGCATTAACAAAAACTGCGGAGCCATCGTGTACGAGCCGCAAAGCCTTGAAGCACCTGGCAGCTACCCTGCAGGAGGCCCTGCTGACGGTCAAATCGCCGGCGCTGGCGCCGCTTTCCCTGAACTGAACGCTCAAACTGCAGACCGCTGGTCCAAAGTGAACATCAACAGCGGAAGCAATACGTTCACTTGGAAGCTGACTGCCGCACACGCAACGAGAGAATGGAAATACTACATCACGAAAACTGGCTGGAATCCTAACGCAGCTCTGAAACGTTCGGATTTCGAACTGTTCTGCTCCTTCAACGACGGCGGTAAAAAACCGAACCCTTCCACTTCCCACACTTGTGACGTTCCTGCCCGCAGCGGTTACAACGTAATCCTGGCTGTTTGGGAAATCGCCGATACGCCTAACGCTTTCTACAACGTAATCGACGTTAACGTAAACGGTGGCGGAACTGGTACACCTACAGACAATCAAGCTCCTACTGTTCCTGCAGGCGTGACTGCTTCCGGCGTAACAGCTAACTCCGTAACTCTGAACTGGAGCGCTTCTTCCGATAATGTCGGCGTAACGGGTTACGATGTATACCAAGGTTCCACTCTTGTAGGAACTTCCACGACAACCAGCTTCACGGTAACAGGCCTGACGGCTGACACTAGCTACACGTTCACGGTTAAAGCGAAAGACGCAGCAGGCAACACTTCCGCTGCAAGCTCCGCTGTAACGGCTAAAACAACGGCCGGCGGTGGCGGCACGACTGCACCTGCTTGGAGCGCATCCTCCGTTTACACAGCAGGCAACCGCGTTACTTACAACGGTGTCGTTTACGAAGCCAAATGGTGGACACAAGGCGAAACTCCTGGTAAAGCCGACGTTTGGAAAACCGTTTAATTCACTCAACAAGAAGGACCATCCGAGCTCTTATCGGGTGGTCTTTTTTATTTGAAGAAGATGGGTCTGCACGGCAGCACCGCCCTCTCTTTTTAGTTTATTACGCGGAAAAATGTTTAGCATCGGGCTGAGCGGGTAATTTTCTGTAGAGCCAGCAACCTTAACATACGAGGAGGTAAACGAAAATGGGTAAAAAAATGATGTTTACTGCAATTGGTCTAGGAGCTGCTTACTTACTCCGCAATAAAGACGCCCGCCAGAAATTAAAGGATCAATTTCAGACCTTTGCGGGTTCCGCTAAAACTCAACAGTCTCTGTAATAAAGCATAGGAAATTTTAAAAAAACCTCCATCCCCTTTAATGGGCGTGGAGGTTTTTTTTCGCTTTGAAAAATAAAGGACTTTTTACCCGGATTACAAAAACATAAGGAAGCTCTGGAAGCTGCCTTCCACTCCCCTCCTAATGAAGACATTCCGTTTGCCGGACAGCACTGATTCCTGTACAATAAATTTAAACGTAACGATTACGATTTTTGTTGCATGTTCGTTCCCGGACAAGAATACAATGAGAACATATCTTTTATTTCAGAAAGGAACTAAAACCGTGACAATACCTGTATTCGTACTTAGCGGTTTTTTGGGCAGCGGTAAAACGACCCTTCTGCTCCGTATGCTCGAAGAATCCAAGAAGCTTGGTCTGCGCCCGGGAATATTGATGAACGAGCTGGGCAAGGCGGATGTCGACGGCTTAATTCTGGAAGGGCACAGCTCCGCTTCGATTGAAAAACTGCTGGACGGCTGTGTCTGCTGCAGTAAGAAAAGCGAGCTTACCGGCAGCTTGCAGGCTCTGCTTCTGCGCAATCCGGATATGTTGTTCATCGAGTTGACCGGCGTGGCCAACCCCGAAGAAATTGCCGATGTGCTTACGGAACCCGGTCTGCTGGACCGCGTTGCCCTCAAGCAGGTCATCACTGTGCTCGATGCCGAAAACTTCATGGATTACAACAGCCTGTTCGCATCGGACAAACAGCTCGTGCGAACGCTTCGCAGGCAGGTCGAAGTTGCCGACCTTATCCTGGTCAACAAAACGGATTATGTGCACCGCATCCGGCTGCACCAAATCGAGAAGGCGATACGCAAGCTGAACGGGCACGCTATGCTCGTGTATACGACTCACTGCCGCATTGAGCTTAAACCGATCCTGGAGGGAGTCCAGCCTGCGCAGAATGTGCCTCTGACGGTCCGGCCTATCCGGATGACGAAGATCCGGACTCATCCGAAGGAGCCCAGCACAGCCGGCTCCGGACGCGGCATGCATTCCGCAGATTCGCCGGCACCGGCGGAAACCGCGTCTTCCCACTCCCGCGTCCGTACCGTCACCCTCCCGTGGAATCGGGCTGCGGGGCTGACCAAAGCGGATGTGGACGCCTTCCTCCAGCGGTGGAAGGACGGTCTGATCCGCGCCAAAGGTTATGTGACGTTCGCGGAATCCGGGCACATGCATCTGCTGCAATACGCAGGAAAACGGAGCTACTGGGAGCCTTCCTTTTATCAGGGAAAGCCCTATCTCGTGTTTATCGGGATTGATCTGGATGCGGACCGGCTGAGCGAAGAATGGGAACGTCTTCTGGATGCACCGCAGTCCCTTGAACCCGAGTCCGGCAGACGGAAATAGCTTCAGGCACGGATAGGGAGGCACCTTCTATTCGGCACGATCTTTACGATTTTTTTGTCCCCTCCTCCCTGTTCTGCCTGAGTATGTCTACCGATTAAGAACCTTCTGCATCCGGCTCTTGCACCGCACAAAACCGCCTTCCGTCGGAAAGCGGTTTTTGTTTTTGCCACAGCCTCTATTTCCCCAGATCGGCGAAATCACCGGCATACGGATACACGTAAGGGGATGAAGGCTCTTTGATTTTTTGGATTACGGCTCCCTCCAGCTTCATCACGTCTTTATCTTCGTACACGGACTTTCGGATCGTGCCTTTCACCGTCACCCATGTATCCTTGAGATACGAATCCGCTCCCAACGCTTCAACGATAACGCCGTACGGGGATGCATCGGCCGAGCAGCACTGCATCGTCAGTCTTGCGACGACGAACTGGTTTTTGGGCATGCCGTCCTCCCGGTAAACGAAGCCGCTGATTTCCATCTGCTTTCCGGCAAAATTCCCGGCGAACAGATCTACTGCCGTCAGCTTCTCCATAAAGCCTTTATCTCCGATAAGAATGGTTTTGTTTTTGTAAAGCCGCATGGCCAGCTTCGCGTAGTCTTCCGTAAACCGGCTGCCTTTGAACATCTCCTTGAGTCTGGCTTCTTCCGTGTCTTCCCCGCCCTGACTTGTCCCCCCGGAAGATAGTTCCTTCTTGGGCGGATCGTCCTGGGGACCTGCGTTCCTCTGCGTTTGGAAGCCGGAGGTATTCAATTGAATCCCTTTGACTTGAACGATATCGCTCCCCGTTACCCGGTCGGGCAGCAGAAAGCCGAGCAGCAGCGGTAAAAGGAACAAGGAATAAGCCGCACCATGCGAAAGCTTCGATTTCTTTACATCGGACTCGCATCCGCAGTCGGGTTCATTGCCTGCAGCAGGCTGCAGAGCCAGATAAATCTGGATCACGGCCAGCACGAACAGGGCGATCGCCGAAGCTTTGACGTACGGTACCAGTCGGGGCGCCAAATAATGCGGCATGCTGCCCGTTTTGACCAGATAAACGATATAGAACGAAAACCCGCATAGAATCGCCGCCCGGATAAAATAATGGAAGGCGTAAGCGCGCTTGTCTTCCACCCGGTTCACCTCCCCCAATTCAAAGGGTTACCTGAAATAAAGATGCTCGACCACTACGGAACCGGCAAACACGGTCACCGTGATAAGAACGGCCAGCAGCAGGAGAAACTTCGTTTTGAAGACGGACAGAAGCATCAGCGTGCTTTTAAAATCGAGCATGGGCCCGAAAACGAGGAACGTGAGCAGGGAGCCTTTGGAAAACGTCTGGAGAAAGGAAGAAGCGACAAAGGCGTCCGAGGTGGAACAGAGCGACAACATGTAGGCAAATCCCATCATGAACAGATGCGGAAGCACCTCCCCCTCCCCCAGCGCCGACAAATCGCCTCTCGGCACAAACGCCTGAATAACGGCCGTAAGGAGAGAGCCGAAAATGAGATATTTCCCCATATCGAAAAATTCCCCGCCCGCGTGACCCATCATCGTAACGAATTTGCCGCCGCCCTGCACGTGCGCGCAGTCTTGTCCGTTCCCGGCGTACAGCGAGTCCAGCCTGTGTTTCAGAGGATTTTTGTTAATAAACGCGTACACGAACAAGCCGATAAACGCGCTAACTCCAAGGGCCAGTCCCATCCGGGCGTACACCATTTCGGGATTCATCCGGAACGCCGTGTATGTCGCCGCATAGACGACCGGGTTGACGATGGGACCCGCCAGAATGACGACTACGCCTATGTACAGCGGCATTCCCTTGTTGATCAGCCGCCGGACGACCGGGATCATGCCGCACTCGCAAATCGGAAACAGGATGCCCAGCAGACAGGCGAACACGAATCCGTGCAAAGGATTCCGGGGGATCGCTTTGCGGATCCAGGTCTCCGGGATGTAGACCTGCATGAACGAGGAAAGCAGCACACCGAGCATAATAAAAGGAACCGCTTCGAGCACGATGCCGATAAACATCGTCTTGAACAGGCGGATGACCGAAGGGTCCGGCAACGCCGCATTCCCTGTCCGTACGGCTTGCCAAGCCAGTATAACCAGGAAACTTCCCGCTGCGATATAAATCAGGTGTCTTTTTCTCATCCCTCTGCTTGCTCCGCTGAAATGCACGTTCTCCCCTCCTGTGTAAAACAGTATCTTTATTTTAATCGTAATTATTACGTTTTTCAACAAAAAAGACTTCTCCCTTATCCCGATCCTCTTCTTCATCTCTATGCGAATCTGCCCGAATCTATGACAAGCTTCCCTTGTCCGGTCCGTGAAGCCAAAAAAATCCCGGCACGCGAAACCGCGTTACCGGGATAATACTTCAACGGCTCGGATTTAAACCTGCACGATCCGTCTCACTTCCGCAGGCAGGTCCGCAGGTTCCAGCCGTTTTTCCGGCTTCCAGTAAAGGAGAGCCGCTTTGAAATTGTGCGGGTAAATCAGCCTGCCGTCTTCTTCACGCACATAAGAGTACAAGAGATCAATGGCCTTCCTGCGGTCATATTCCTTGTCCAAAACCGCGCTCAGGTTGTCCTTGAGCAGCTCTTCCTCCGTATCGTAGGCATACGTTTTGTGCAGGTTGACCATTTTACAGTTCGCATCGATTCCCAATTCATAAAGCAGATTCTGCAAATGGATGTAATCTCGGCGTTGAAATTTAATCCGGCAGCCCAGCTGCTCCTGAATGTCTTTGTAATGCGGTCTTTCAGGACCGCTAACCATGCCCGCGATTCCAAGACGCTTCGCCGTGTTGTTGATGTGCAGCAGCGCCCGGTCGATTTCCTGCATCCGGTAGTAACAATTGACGCCGAATACCACGTCGGCTCGCTCCACCTTGGGAAGTTCTTCCCACTTGGCATGTACGAAGTTTAAATGATTCCAGCCCTTCCGCTCCGCTGCGGCTTTCAGGTAAGCAAGCACGCTCTCGGAGCTGTCGACGCAGGTGAGGGAACCCGCTTTCTCGGCCGCTTCGAACGTATAGTTTCCCCAGCCGGGACCGATTTCCAGCACATCCTCGCCGGGATCGATAAAAGCGATCAGCTCCTTGCGCAGGTTGGCGACCCAGGAATCCACCCCGGCTTGTTCTTTCTTTTTCATAAAAGCGTTCCAGAACCCTTCTTCCTTGACGTCATCGGTCATCCGTACGGGAAGATTTCCGTCCCAGTCTTTCATCCCCTCCTGCCAGAGGGTTTTGTAATTCGTATTTAGTTTGACTCCGTAATACATCGTTTGCCTCCCCATACGGTTTGAAGATCTTGTTAGTCATACTTCTTTCGATCAAAATGCGGCGGACTTCATTTTACCTGTAAAGCCGGAGGAGTCCATCGATCCGAAACAAATAAAAACATCCCGCCGGAGGCAGGATGTTTGGGTTCATCGCATGAATACGCTCGGGTCAGGACCCGGACGATTAGGGAGAACATTCGCATCAACGCCATCCTATCTGCGTAGGAATGAAGTTACCGGTAAACAGGCAGGTCTCCTGACTCGGGAACCCTATGCGCGCCTTCCCGGATTAACCAGTGACGTGATGCGCTTCGGCCGGGGCTTCTCCCCCCTTTTCCCCTTACAGTGGCGGGACCGTATCGGAATTGCACCGAACTTCCCTTTTAATCCGTTCCCTCTCCCCGGAGAAAGAACCGGAACCTGTTTAATAAAGAATGTTTGATAATCCATTGTCTTAAGAAAAACGTGCATGCCAAACAACTTCACGGTTAATAGTAGTCCAAATCCGGCTTTTTGGCAAATGACCGAAGCGTGCGGGCAAGCAGATGTACCGGTAAGGCGGGCCCGCCAAACTTCGGACTATTAAGTGGAGCCGCGACGGTTTATGACTCCGCTATTTCCCTTCAATAATCAGGTTGATTTGATGAATAAATTCTTTTGCCAGCCCAAGCTGTTTATATGCGAATTCCAAATCTCCGCTGCCTGAAAGTGCGAAATCCAAGTTACCTAAAGTGGACATCAGTATGCGTGCGGTAACGGCAAATCCAAAAGCTTGCTTATTCGGCCTGATTATTCATCTGACTCCAGATATACTGAAAGGTTGGCTCCTGAATTCCGTTGAATAATGCAAGATTGCCTACATATGAAGCCAAATCCCAGTAGGCGGGCATCCAGGATAAATCTTCAAAGTCCGACCAGATCCAGCCTTCCGGACTCGGTAATAAGTTTCTTGAATGGGCATCTCCATGAGACGGTAGCAGCAAACTTGTTTCGAGACGCATCTGTCTATCCATCGCGAAGAACAGACTTAGCAAATTTTGTATACGCCGATCCGGATGCTTCATTAATCTAAAAGCCGATTGACATGTCCGCTCCCAAACACCAAGCAGAGGAATCTCGTCGGTAAAATCTTTCAATGCCAGTGAAAGTCTATTAACCAGTTCAACTGCTTCGCTTGGCGAAGGGCGCCGCAGTTCTGTAGGGGGAACATACTTCCAAAACGTCATCCATGTGCCGCCAATATCGTAGGGTCCTGCATCCGTACGGTCCGTTGGCAAGCGTACCGGCACTCCCTTCGATTGGAGATGACGTGCGGCTCTTAATTCACGCACCAGTACCTTGTAGGCGTAATCTGCATGATTTTTTGAAAGCACAGTGGCTATCCGGGCCACAATCGGATACGGGGCCAAATGAACGATCAGGTTCCCGCCATTACCAAGCTCGAGAGGAGTAATGTCCTTTAATCCGGCTTTTTCTGCTATTAAAACGGTTTTTGAAATAAGGCTGCTATTATTCGGCACTCCGAGGGCTCCTTAGTTAAGGTTAAAAATATCTTAGCATCGTTGTCGCATCCCTGATAGGTATTAAATATTTATCAATTAACTTTACCTATTCACCGTTAACTTTTCTGTAAACTTGAACTTCCGTCTGTAGATGCTGACAACTTACTAATTTCCGCCCCTTCACATAGGCTGTTAGAAACCCCACGAACGGAGTCTGAGAAGATGAGCCTGCCGAAAGTCCCCAAGCATCTCGCCTGGCACGAAACTTTGGAGCTTCACGAGCTTGTGGGCCTTCAAACCGGACAACTGATCGCTTTTAAACAAAAATTGCCGACGCTTACGGACGAAGGGCTTCAAACGCTCTTCAGAGAGGCGATACAAACATTGGAGCAGAATCTGAACGAGCTGCTGGCGTATTATCCCAAAGCGCCTGCTTCCTCCAGGAATAAAAATCGGGAGTTGCCGGTCCTGGAAGCGGGACAGCTTCTCGGTTTTGCCAAAACCGCCGTACGCGGCTACGCCTGTGCCCTCACGGAAACCGCGACTCCCCGTCTCCGGGCAACCTTTGTGAATCATCTGTTGAGAGCAGTCGAATTTCACGCCAAAGTGTTCAACCGGATGTATGCGGACGGTGCGTACCCCGCTTATGACCTGAAGGAACTGCTGGAAAACGACGCGGCCAACGCTCAGGCCGCCCTCTCCCTCGAATAACGGTAAAAAACCGCCAAGGAACGATATGCCTGCTCCTTGGCGGTCTTTCGGCGTGCGGCAAACGGCTTCCGCTCCGCACATTCTTTTATTGAAACCGGTAGGTCCATAACCGCTCGTGGCCGAACCGTTCCTGCACCTCTTTGTCGTCCGCGGATTTGCCGCTCAGCTTTCCGTTGAGCTGGAACTGGGAGCTGTGTGCAAGGATCGAGCCCAGCTTCTGCCCCAGATACGGCCTGACATCGCTCACGATATCCGCTTTGCCGAGCACATCTTCGCACCCTTTGGAAAAAGCGATGCAGTGAACGACCGGTCTCTCTTCCACGGGGATTCGCTGGACCGTGTCAATCACGGCGGCGCCCGTTGCGTCATGATCCGGATGCACGCTGTAGCCCGGGTAGAACGTAATGACAAGCGAAGGATTCAGCTCGTCGATGAGGCCGCGGATTTTGCCGACGAGCAGTTCGCGGTCTTCGAATTCAATCGTTTTATCGTGAAAGCCCAGCATGCGCAGATCCTGAATTCCGATTGACCGGCACGATTCCTCAAGCTCGGCTTTGCGGATTTCAGGCAGCGTCACGCGGTTGGCCGCAAGGGGATTGCCCATGTTGCGTCCCATCTCTCCCAGAGTCAAGCATGCGTAAGTCACCGGGGTTCCCTGCCGTATATGGCCGGCAAGCGTACCGGATACGCTGAACGCTTCGTCATCGGGATGCGGCAGGACGACCAGTATGTGTCGTTCCATCTCCATCTACCTTCTCTCTTTGTAAGTTAAAAAGGGGCGCGGCTCAGCTGCAGCGAAACGACGAGCTTGCCGTCCTTATCATGTCCCGACAAAATCAGTCTCTGCGTCTCTGTTTCATCCCAATGGGTAAGTCCCTCGGAATAAACCCAGCCGTCTTCCATTTTGAGCCCTACCCGGTAAGGGCCGTTTCCGGCAATGGACCCCTGCAGATAACGGATCTTCGAATTGCGGATAAACGTCGAGGCCGTATGTTTGGACTGGTCAAGATGAGAAGCATAAGCCCCGTTCGTCATTTCCAGATGAATATACAGGTCTTGGCCCTTAAGCAGATCAAGAACTTGCTGGACGGCCGCCTGATTAATAAACTGCATGAAGATTCCTCCAGTAATATACTGACGTATTCACCTAAACTATTGTATGCGGCTAATCTATTGTAGGTTTAAATGTAGCTTATTATAAAACATTCGGATCGACTTCACAAATCGCATACGGTGCGGATAGGCCCGGTATTCGGGCCTGTACAAACAAAAAACCCGCTTCACGGCGGGTTTTCACGGCTTCTATCGATCTTTTATCCGAGCGGACCACTCGGCAATCAGACGCTTGAGCTCATCGGCAAGGATCGGCTTGCTGATATAATCGTTCATCCCGGATGCCAGGCACTGTTCTTTGTCTTCTTCTCTGGCAAAAGCGGTTACGGCAATGATGACGGGAGATACTGCCTTCTGCCCGTGTTGTTCACGGATTAGACGTGTCGCCTCGAGCCCGTCCATGACCGGCATCTGCACATCCATGAAAATCAAATCATACGCCCGCTCTCCTGCAGCATGCACGGCTTCCGCTCCGCTGTTTACGACATCCGCCGAATAACCCAGCTTGCCGGTTAACGTATGAAGCAGCTTACGGTTCATGGGATGGTCGTCCGCAATGAGCACCCGCAGCGGCGCAGGCTTCGCCTCCGGAAGGGACGGAACAGACGCGGTTTCCGCCGGAGGGATCGCGGGAGCCGTGTCCGGCGCTTCTGAGCCGCCTAAACTGGAGTGCAGGGTAAAGAAGAAAGTCGAGCCGGCGTTCTCTTCGCTCTCGACGCCGATTTCGCCTCCCATCAGCTCGACCAGCTTCTTGCTGATCGACAAGCCGAGACCCGTACCGCCGTATTTGCGGTTAATGGCGGGATGAAGCTGGGAGAACGATTGAAACAGCTGGTGGATTTTCCCGGCAGGAATTCCTATTCCCGTATCCCGGATTTTAAATTCCAGCAGGACCGACTGGGGATCGGGAGAATTCGTCATCTCCACCGCTACCGATACGCTGCCCTGCTCGGTGAATTTGATCGCGTTGCTGATCAGATTGATCAGCACTTGTCTGACTCGCGCCTCGTCCCCCAGCACATACCGGGGCACCCCGGCCGGGATATCGTACGAGAGCTTCAAGTTCTTCTCCTCCGCTTTTACCCGGAAAAGCTCCAGAACGCCCGCCAGCGTTTCCCTTAAATCGACCGCGCCCAGGTTTAATTCCATTTTGCCGGCTTCGATCCGGGAGAAATCCAGAATTTCATTCAAAATATGCAGCAGGGCGTCGCTGCTCTCCCGGATAATATCCGTATAGCTGCGCTGCTCTTCATCCAGCATCGTTTCCTGGAGCAGCCCGGTCATTCCGATAATGCCGTTCATGGGCGTGCGGAGTTCGTGAGACATAATGGCCAGAAACTCCGACTTGGCCCGGTCGGCCTGTTCGGCAAATTCTTTGGCCCGGATAATTTCTTTCTCGTTCGTCACATCCCGGAAAACGACTACGACGCCTTTTCTCTCCCCCTTATCGAACAGGGGCGTAACTTGATAGGACGCCAGAAAGCTCGTTCCGTCCTTCCGCCAGAAAATTCCTTCGCTCGGCGATACGGAAATGCCGTCTCTTACCGCCCGTTCAATCGGCGAATCGCCGGGAAGGTAGTGATTGCCGTCCGGACAGGCCTGCTCGACGGTCTGAAGGTGCCGGTTCCCGATCAGTTCTTTCGGGTTAAACCCGAGCATAGATGCGCCCGCGGGGTTGATAAACATCCCCTGCCCCTGCAAATCCAGCCCGAAGATCCCTTCGGAAACGGAATTGAGAATCAGCGCGTGTTCGTAGCTCAGCTTCTCGATTTCTTCCGTATATTTTTTGCGGTCCGTAATGTCGCTCGTCAGGACATATACCCCGACAATGTTCCCGCCCAGCACGATGGGAACATTCATGACGTTCGCTTCGATGCGGTGTCCGTCTTTATGAATGAGCGCCGTCTCGTAAGTCTGCGGTTCGCCCTGTGCCGCCAGTTCGAAATGCCGGAAGGTCTTGTCGTAATCGGCCTCATGAACCAGCGATGCGAAGTAACCGTCGGTCAGCTCCTTTTCGGAATAACCCGTTAGAACCTGTTGACCCCGGTTAACCGTTAGCAGCTTTCCATGAAGATCGAGCGAAGCTACGCCGACCGGATTGTAGTCAAACAGCGACTTGTATTCCTGGAGCCGGAGCTCCGTGTTTCTACGTTCTGTAATATCGCGTGAAATGGCCACGATTTCCTGTTCTCTGCCCTGGTCGTCCAGGGTGTAACGGCTGGTCGTTTCGAACCAGACATACGTGCCGTCTTTACGGAAGAACCGGAACGTAACCTTCTCCTCTCCTTCCCCGTGGAGATTTTCCTGCAGATACTTTTTAACATAGCCGACGTCGTCGGGGTGAATGTAGCCGAGTCCCGCCGTACCCACCATTTCTTCAGGCTCGTAACCGAGCATCGTGCGGCAGATCGGAGACACGAACAGGAACGTCGCCTGCTCATCCACGGCATGTCTGGAAATAAAATCAAGCGAATATTCCGAAATAAGCCGGTAATTCTGCTCGCTTTCCAGAATCCGCTCTTCCATCCGCCGCCGTTCGGTGATATCCTGCACCATCCCGATTATCTGGATAGGTTTATTGAATTCGTCGGTCACGACTTCCCATTGGCCCGCAATGGTGCGTACCGATTGGTCCGGCAGACAAATTTTGTAGAAAACTTCACCGGATTCCCCGTTTTCGAGCGCCTTTTCTATGCTTCCGCGGACACGCGGGAGATCTTCGGGGTGAATGCACCCCAGAAACAATTCCGCATTGGAATCCGTGGAATGGATCGCATAACCGAAAATGCGGCGCATTTCGTCCGAGAAAGAAAGCCGCGAGTTAAGCAGATCCCACTCCCAGGAACCGATATGCGCAATCCGCTGAGCCGCGGCCAGCGTTTCTTCATACTTTTTGCGTTCCGTCACGTTACGGCCGATCGCTAAAACTTTGATGACGAGGCCTTCGCTGTTACGCACGAGCTGAAAGGCGGTCTCCAGCCAAATATAATGTCCCTGTTTGTGCCGGACCCGTCTTATGAAAACCTCTTTCTCCGAATAGAGCTTGTCCCGGTTCCTCATTTGCAAAGCATCGTCGGGATGATAGAAATCGACGCGTTTGCGGCCGATCATTTCTTCCGGCTTATAGCCCAGCAGCCCTTCGACAGAGGGCGAAATATATAGAATTGTCCCGCTCGAAGAGCTGAACGAAATGACATCCTGAATGTTTTTGGAAAAAAGCAGGGAGAGGTCGCGGTTGTCCTCAAGCTCTTTTGCGGCTGCTTTCTGGTCCGTAATATCCGTGATTTCATGAAGAAGATACAGCGGCTGTCCAGCCTCCGGATCGCGTGCCAGTGTCGTGCGGACGTTTAGCGAAATGACGCGCCCGTCTCTATGAAAATATCGTTTCTCCCTTTCGAAGACCTCACCGGGAAAAGCGGCAAGCTTCTCCATCACGTGTTTGTGTTCACTCCTAAAGCTTTCGTCGTCCGGATGCAGAAGTAATTTTTCGGTTCTCCCGAGCAGTTCCGCTTCCGAGTAGCCGAGGATTTTGCATAAAGCCGGATTAACGCCGAGCCACTCCCCGTTTTCAGGAGATACGAATACCAGGCCGTTCGCCGCCTGACCGTACAAATGGGTAAAAAGCGTTTCTTTAGCCTGCGAAGGGATGTTCACGGGAAGCCTCCTTGATTCCGCCCCTGAATCAGGGGCTCTGTTTCACCAAAACCGGCGATGCGGCCGGGAAACAGATAGGTTCGATGTAGTTATTATAACAACAACGAACCATTTAGAAACGCCGAAATCGGCTTCCGCTCTCTAAAACTTTCAATCTTTCTTCAATCCGCCGACAAAAGCCGGATTTCCTTCGTCTGCAAGGAAAATCCGGCTGAGAGCGGAACCCGTGCGGCAGTATGCCGCGCAGCTTTGCCGAAGCAGGGGGCCGTTAAAGCTTCGGTGCCTCTGGCCGGACTCTCCAGGTTACGGTTACCGACTTCCGGAGAGCCGTGCCCAGAGCAAGGAGCCACACGATCATCCCGGCTGCTGCCGTGAGCGTCCAGGGCGACAGCTCGGCGACGGACATGCCCGAAGCCGTCTGGAATCCGATGCCCGCGACCGCCAGCATCCAGCCGAGTGAGCCGGCGTGGACGAGCACGACTTTGCGGGACTGCGCGTCATCCGATTTTTCCAGCAGCCAGCCAAGCAGCGGAAGCGTCTGAACCGCATGAAACCCCAGCCCGTGCAGAACAATCAGATTGCCCGAAGAGCCGGTGAAGCGGCTCTGGAGCACGATCATGCCGATACCCGCCGCGACAGCCGCCATCGTGGAGAGAAACCCGTAACGGATGCCGAGAATAACAAGCGGCCGCTCCGCAAGTACCGATTTTCTAAAAAAAGCCGCGGCAAGCCAGACGATGAGAACAATCAGCAGCATGGAGTCAAGACCGAAGGTGATGCCTGCGATGTGATCGACGGCGGAGCCCGCCTGCGTAAACCGCGGATTGATTCCCCTCAGATGCTGGACGGATTCCAGCAGATAAGCTGCTCCTGCCGTAAATGCGAGCAGCCAGCGGAATACTTTGCGCGAGCGGCTGCCCATTCCGGCCAATGGAAGAATGGCCGCTATCGACAAGATGAAAATACCTAGCGCCGCATTAAAGGAAAAGGCGCTTTCCACATTGCCTTCCGGGAGGACCCGGCTTCCGTATAAGGTCATATAAACCGCCATAAAAGCGGCAAGGACCAAGCCTGCCAAACCCGTCCAGATGAGTACGCGTTCGCCTGAAAACATCGATTTGGAGCCGTCATGCCCGTTATAAAAAGCTGGTTTCATTTTGCCCACATCCTATTCTTGAATATTTATTTATTAGTCAATAAATGATCCTGCAAAAAAATAGGCAGCCTTAACGTGCCGCCTTGCTAGGTTTCCTAGCAGTTCAAATCTTTGAAAGGAAGCATCTCGGGAAGCTGCAGCACATCCGAAGTTACGATCAGAAGTCCGATTGCCATGAAATTTCCGGCTGCCGTCTCGACCTCGTCCATTCCGGTTTCTTCGAATTTTCGCACGATGGTGGTGTGTATCAGCGCAAACTTCTCGCTCATATGCCTGCGGATTTCGGGTTCTGATATGGCAGGCGCCTGCAAGACCATCAACATTTCCGCCCGGTTAGCCCGCATGAGATCTTTGAACGCCTGGCCCATTGATTCCATAATGAGATCCCCTGGAGCTTCCACCTGCATGAAGACATCATAGAGCCGCTGTACGGCCCGGTCAATCACCGCCTTGAACAGTTCTTCTTTGCTTTTGAAAAAATGAAACACATACGGCTGGGTCACGCCCGCCGCTTTAGCCACCATGGCTGTCGTTGCTTTGTAATACCCAAGTTCCGCGAATATTCCAACGGCTGCGTTTATAATCTGTTCTTTGCGATCTTCGCGGACAACCAATTGCGTACCTCCTTTTTATTTATCGATAAATAAATAATAAAAGCCGAATGACCGTTTCGTCAAGAGGCACCGTAAAAAAATGTTAAAAAGCCGCCAGGCTTGGATGCCCGGCGGCCGTTATTTTTAAAGTCTTATTTGCTCAAAATGTCTGTAAGAACGGGAACGATCTGCGATTTGCGGGAAACGACGCCTTTCAGCACCGCTTTGTTGTCGGCAAGCGTTACGTTGTACGCTTCTTCCACCGCTTTAGCGGAGGAGCCGAGCGCCAGACCGATGGAATCGTTGTTAAGAATATCCGTTACGACAAACAGGAAAAGATCCAGCCCTTTTTTCTCGATAATCGCGTTCAAAGCCGCTTCCAGCTCGTCCTGGCGGGCGAGTACTTCATTCGTGTCCACCGCGTTTACCTGCGCGATTTCCACCTTGCGGGAGCCCATCTGGAACTCTTTCGCGTCCAGCGAAATAAGCTGCTCGATCGTTTTGTCGCTGAGGTCCGCGCCCGCTTTGAGCATGTCCAGTCCGTAGCTTTCGAGGTTAACGCCGGCGATCTCCGCCAGTTCGCGGGCGGCCGCCACGTCCTGCTCCGTGCAGGTCGGCGATTTCAGCAGCAGCGTGTCCGAAATGATGGCGGACACCATCAGTCCGGCAATGTTTTGCGGAACGGACTTGCCGTTTTCTTTGTACAGCTTGTTCAAAATCGTCGCCGTGCAGCCGACAGGTTCGGCGCGGTAGTAAAGCGGGCCGCTCGTCTCGAAATTCGCGATGCGGTGGTGGTCGATGACTTCGGCTACGCGCACTTGATCGATGTCGCTGACGCTCTGCTGACGTTCGTTATGATCGACGAGAATAACGGTCTTGACTTCGCCGGCAACCGTCTCGACAAGACGGGGAGCTTCTGCCTTAAAAGTATCCAGCGCGAATTGGGTTTCGCCGCTTACGGCTCCCAGGCGGACCGCTTCTACGTTTTCGCCAAGCTGGGTCTTCAGGTCTGCATATGCGAGTGCGGAACAAATGGTGTCGGTGTCCGGGTTTTTGTGTCCGAAAATCAATGTTTTTTCCATCAATAAAGGCTCCTTACTTCGTTTGAATTTGAAATGGATCGCAAAAAGAGCTAAAAATCCTAACTCGATTATAGCGTTAAAATCATCTTATTCCAATCCCTATACAGAGAATAATCGGACGGCCGCTTTAAAGTCTCCTGCCCACGTACAAAAGGTGCGAGGAAGAGCCGAGATTGTAGGGATCTTCGGCCGCTTGCATGATCAGATCCAGCACTCTCCGGGAGACTTCCTCCCCTTGCGAGCGCCAGTAATCCCACTGCTCCTCCGTCATTCCGCCGGCGATACTTCCGGAACCGATCAGCTTGACCGTCCCGAAGCCGTTCGTCTCCATGAACGGGACGATATCGCCTACCGGAAAATAGTACGCGCCGGTAAAACGCCCGTCATCGCTGTGATCGAAGCGGCCCGTTTCGGCGAAAGCCTCCAGCCCGCGGACCGTATCGCTCGGCTTCCAATTCAGCGGATCTCTCAGGGAATTGGCGAGGTGCCTTATCCGCGGCATAAAAGCGACAAAGACCCAGCCGTCTTTGGCGGTTACCCGGTGAAGCTCGCCTACCGCCTTCACCCGGTCTTCAGCGGCTTGCAGGTGATAAAGCGGACCGAGCATCAAGGAGGCGTCGAACTGCCCGTCTCCGAACAGGCTGAGGTCCCTGGCATCGGCTGCATGAAAGCCGCGGAACCGGTCCAGCAGCCCCAGCTCGCCGGCTTTGCTCCGCGCCGTTTCCACGAGCTTCGGCGTCAAGTCGGCCAAGGTCACGTTGTGGCCCCGACGAGCCAGCTCCATGGCGTATTTGCCCGGCCCCGCCCCGTTATCCAGAACAGCGGAGCCCGCGGGCAGATACTTTTTTATAAAAGACAAATTTATGGTGTATTCCCACGGTTCCCGGTCCAGCCTCCCCCACTCGTCAAATTGGCTGTAGTAGTTTACGATAGGTTCCATTTTTGCGCCTCCCGATTGCTGTTACCCCAAACAATTCGAGCTGAAAGCCGTTTTTCCTTTTCACGAGACAGGAATTAGGAGACGGATGTTTAATAGGAGTAAAGGTGTGGAGTTATTTAGAAGACAGAAACCGTATAAAAAGGAGAAAAAAACGATGAACATTACGGAACTGCGTCATGGCGAACCTTATCCGATGGACCTGCTTCTGCTTGCCGATCCTTCGGAAGAACTGGTTCGGGAATACATACAGAGAGGACGCTGCTTTACCGGAGCGGCTGCGGACGGGACCGTGATAGGCGTCTATGTGCTGCTGCCGACCCGCCCGGGGACGGTCGAGCTCGTCAACGTGGCGGTCCGCGAGGATTGTCACGGCAGAGGCTACGGCAAGGAGCTGGTTCTCCATGCCGTCGGGCAGGCCCGGGAGATCGGCTTCAAAACGATCGAAATCGGAACAGGCAGCACCGGGGTCGCCCAGCTTGCGCTCTATCAAAAGTGCGGATTCCGGATTACGGGAATCGACAAAGATTTTTTCGTCCGGCATTATGCCGAAGAAATCTATGAGAACGGGATGCAGGTTATCGATATGGTCCGGATGTCCCAGGATTTATAAGATTTTAATGAATTCGCTCTCAACCTCCGACATTTTCTTCGCTTTCCGTTTGGTATGCTTAGGATGCGCTTAGAGAACTAAGTGTACAAATGGAGGGATGAACGATGGCAGAGTCCGAAAATGAAATTCAATTGTCTGAAGAAGAAGCCGCAGCCTCAGAAACAGCCGCTGCCGGCGAGGTAGAAGCAGCCCCGGAAGCCCAAGCGGAGGCGGAAAGCGCCGCCGATGCTGAGGAAACCGAAACGGCGGAAGATGTCGCCCCGGACGCGGATGCCTTAGAAGACAGTACGGAAGAGGTCGACGGCGAAGTCCCGGAAGCCGATGGAACCGGTGAAGCGGATGAATCCGTCGAAGACACGGCATCCGAAGACGTTACCGATTAATCCCTGCAATCCCTTCGCAATCCTTACTTACATCTGCCGAGCCTGTTCCTGTAGGAACAGGCTTTTTATGCGGCCGGCCGGCATCCGTTCGGCACTCAAAAAGCGGCGGATCTCTCGTATACAGCACAAAAAGCATGAAAAAAGGCTTCCCGCGGCCATCCGAAGACGCGCCTGGTAAGCCTCTTGCCAGCCAGCATGACGGGATTCGGTAAAGGCAATAAGCCGTCCCTTCATCCCCGCATTTTATTCGTCCTGCGGAAGATGCTCCCTGCAGAACGTATCGACGACCGCAAGCTCTTCGTCCTCAAGATCGAACTCAAGGTAGGTATCCGTCGAATTTTCATGGAGATCGTACTTGATTATCCGGCTTTGGCCTTCGTCCACGCCGTATATGACCCGCAGATAGATTCCGTTAGCCGTGTACAGCTCGTCGTCTTCCGGAACGTCTACCTCCAGATTAAATTCATAACGCTTTCCCGGAATAATCCCGAACGGGTCTTTTACAAGTTCTGCACTAAAAGCTGTAATCGTTAGCATGTCAGCATTCCTTTCTCATCAAAACCTTCGAAGCCTATTATACACCGAATCCGGGAATTTCCCATCCCCTCTCTTCCGGGCGATTTTTTAGGATATCAGTCCGAGTGCTTTAGCCTGTTCTTCGGTCAGGACAAATTCTTCGTTGGCCCACACATCGTCCTCTTGATTCAAGCCGAACATTTTCATCACTTCGGGCCAGATTCCCTTTTCCAGCGCCTCGCTCTGCGTAATCATGATCTTCATCTCTTCTTCCCCCTTCGAATGGTCATTGCTTCATCCCGCTTCTCTTCATTCATTACCCAGAAATGCAAGTACTATGACAGCCGAAGCTTCCTGAATTTTAAAAGCAGGAGCGGTCTGTCTGAAATCCGTTCATTAATCTTATTAATAATTATCCCCCTTAATTAGATGGATATCTGAAAGGCAAACGGGACATTATTGCAAAAAGGCCTGCCGAGCAAATGCTCGGCAGGCTTTTATGTCAATAAGCTAGGGTATGTGCCGGTCGGTTAAAGCGCTCAAGTTGAGCGATTAACCTTCAAGCAGCAGGGATTCCGGATCTTCGAGCAGTTCTTTGACGGTTACGAGGAAGCGAACCGCCTCGCTGCCGTCTACGATACGGTGATCGTAGGAAAGCGCGATGTACATCATCGGACGGTTTTCCATTCTTTCCGCATCGATCGCAACCGGACGGATCTGGATTTTGTGCATGCCCAGAATGCCCACTTGCGGAGCGTTAAGAATCGGTGTGGACAGCAGGGAACCGAATACGCCGCCGTTCGTGATCGTGAACGTACCGCCTTGAAGGTCGGACAGCGCCAGTGTGTTGGCACGCGCTTTGCCGGCCAGGTCTCCGATTTGCTTCTCGATATCCGCAAAGCTCAGACGATCCGCTTCGCGAACGACCGGAACGACTAACCCTTCTTTCGCGGATACGGCGATACCGATGTCGTAGAACTGCTTCACTACGATATCGTCTCCGTCGATCTCGGCGTTCAGATGAGGGAATTTCTTCAACGCGCCAACGACCGCTTTCGTGAAGAAGGACATAAAGCCCAGACCCACATCGTGCTTGTCAAGGAACGCCTGCTTGCGGCGTTTGCGCACGTCGAGAATCGCCGTCATGTCGACTTCGTTGAAAGTCGTTAGCATGGCAGCCGTGTGCTGAGCTTCCACCAGACGGTTCGCGATAGTCTGACGGCGGCGGGACATGCGCTTGCGCTCAACCGGTTTGCCCGGTACCGCTTGCTGTGCGGCTTGTGCGGCGCCCCCGGACTTCGCTGCAGCCGGCGCGCTCGCCGGTTGTGCCGCTTGCGTGCCGTGGGACTTCACGTCGTCCGAGTATACGCGGCCGATCGGATCCTGCGATTTGACCTGGCTCAGGTCGATACCGCGCTCTCTGGCAAGCTTTCTGGCTGCCGGCGAAGCGGCCAGCGACGCGCTGTCGCTATCCGCTGCGGAAGCCGCTGGAGCTTTGGCAGGAGCTTGAGCCGCCGGGGAAGCTGCAGGAGCTTCCGCCGCTTTCGGAGCCTCAGGCGCTGCTGCAGGAGCCGCAGACGCCGGTGCGCCGGAGGAAGCGCCGATCACGCCGACGATTTCGCCGACCGATACGTTGTCGCCTTCCTGTTTGCGGATCTCAGAAAGGACGCCGTCTTGTTCCGCGCTGATTTCCAGGTTCACTTTGTCCGTTTCAAGTTCAACAAGCAAGTCGCCTTGACTTACCGTATTTCCTTCAGTCACAAGCCATTTAGAGATGGTTGCCTCAGTAATAGATTCGCCTAATTCAGGCACTTTAATATCAGCCACGATGGTGACCTCCTATGCAGGTTTATTATTCCGGTTGTTTAAGAGCGAGCGAGATAATCTGGTTATGTTCGAACGTATGAATCTCCTGGAAGCCGCTGGCCGGGCTGGAGCGGTCAGGCAGACCCACGTAACGCACGTTGACTTTATCCGGCGCAAGGGAACGGATTCTGGATTCCATGAAGTTCCAGGAGCCCATGTTCCGGGGTTCTTCCTGTACCCAGACGATTTCTTTCAGTCCAGGGAACTTCGCGATGATTTCCGAGATATCCTGTTCCGGCAGCGGATAAAGCTGCTCTACGCGGGCAATATGAAGCCACGAGAAATCGCGGTCTTCGGAAGTTTCAAGCGCTTCTTCCAGATCGATCGCCATTTTACCGGTGGTCAGCACAAGACGTTTCACTTTCTTCGGCTGATCGCCAAGGCCTTTCTGTTCCATGACCGGCAGGAAGGAGCTTTCGCTGAATTCCTTGCCGTCGGACGATACGCGCGCGTTACGGATAAGGCTTTTCGGCGCCATAATCACGAGCGGACGAGCCTCTTCACGTTCCGTAATGGCAGCCTGGCGGCGGAGAATATGGAAATATTGCGCCGCGCTGCTCAGGTTCGCGACCGTCCAGTTGTTCTCTGCGGAAAGCTGCAGGAAACGTTCCAGACGGGCACTGGAATGCTCCGGTCCTTGACCTTCGTAGCCGTGCGGCAGAAGCATCACGAGACTGGATTTTTGCTCCCATTTGGAGCGGCCCGCGGAAATGAACTGGTCGATGATCACCTGCGCCGCATTGGCGAAATCGCCGTACTGGGCTTCCCAGATCACGAGAGTTTCCGGCGAATACACGTTGTAGCCGTATTCGAAAGCAAGGACAGAGCCTTCGGACAGCGGGCTGTTGTAAATCGCGAACGATGCGCGCGCCTGAGGCAGCTTGTGCAGCGGCGAGTAGGTCGAGCCGTTCTTCACATCGTGAAGAACGAGATGGCGATGCGCGAACGTTCCGCGCCCTACGTCTTGTCCGCTGATCCGGATCGGCTTGCCGTCTGCCAGGATCGAAGCGAATGCCAGCGTCTCCGCGAGCGCCCAGTCTACCTTGCCGCCTTCGTTAAGCGCGTCTCCGCGGCGTTCCAGGATACGCTGCAATTTCGGGTAGACGTTGAAATCTTCCGGCCATGTAATCAGCTCGCGGTTGATTTCCTGCAGTTCCTGAAGCGGAACGGCTGTCTTGATTTTCTTGAGATCGTCGAAAATAGCCGGCTCGGCGACACGCTTTCCCTTGCCTTGGTGATTTTTGACGAGTTCGTACGCTTCCTGAAGCGTGTTCTGGATGTTCTGGATCATCTGCTGGTAGCCGTTGTCGTCTACGAGCCCTTCCTGCTTCAGCTTTTCCGCATAGAGGACGGAGATCGTCGAATGGTTCTTCACTTTGCCGTACATCAGCGGCTGAGTCGTTTCCGGATCGTCGTTCTCGTTGTGTCCGTAACGACGGTAGCCGATCAGGTCGATCAGGAAGTCTTTCTTGAACCGGTTGCGATATTCGCAAGCCAGACGCGCCGCCGCAAGGCATGCTTCCGGGTCGTCCGCGTTAACGTGAACGATCGGAATCTCGTACCCTTTGGCCAGGTCGCTCGCATAGTGAGTGGAGCGGGAATCCGTGCTGTCGGTCGTGAAACCTACCCGGTTGTTGACGATGATATGGATCGTTCCGCCGTTCTCGTAACCGGTCAGCTTCGTAAAGTTGAGTGTCTCCGCAACGATACCTTCACCAGGGAACGCGGCGTCGCCGTGCATGACAATACAAGCCGCCTTGTTCAGATCCTGTTCTGGATAGCCGGGATTTTTGCGATTATCTTGTGCCGCACGCGCAAAGCCCTCAACGACTGCGCCTACAAACTCCAAGTGACTCGGGTTGTTCGCGAGTGTCAGCTTGGCTTCTCTAGTTTCGCCTTCCTTGATTGAGCGTCGTGCACCCAGGTGGTACTTTACGTCCCCTGTCCAGCCGTAGTTGATTCCCGTGGAACCTTCGGATGGAATGATGTCTTTGTTCGGCGCATGATGGAATTCCGCAAAAATTTTCTTATACGGCTTACCCAGAATGTGAGCGAGCACGTTTAAGCGTCCGCGGTGGGCCATCCCCATCAGAATGTGTTCCGCTCCGTCGTGAACGACTTCATGAACGATTTCGTCTAAAAGTGGAATAAGTACGTCCGTACCCTGCAGGGAGAAACGCTTCTGACCGACGAACGTGCGGTGCAGGAAGCTTTCGAACTGCTCTGTCTGTACCAGGCGGTCCAGAAGCTTGGTCCGCTCTTCTTTGGTCAGCGGCTCGATAGATGCGCCCGATTCCGCTTGACGGTTCAGCCAATTACGCTCGTCTTCCTCATGAACATGGCTGAACTCGAAACCGATCGACTGGGAATATCTTTGACGCAGGCGCTGGATCGCTTCCCAGCCGTTCGCCACGTCGGACGGAGCTTCTTCCCACACGATTGAAGCCGGCATTGCCAACAGATCTTCTTTGGTCAGACCGTATGTGCCCGGCTCAAGAAGTCTGGTATCCGGGTTGGTGCTCAGACCCAGCGGGTCCAGGTTGGCAGCTAAGTGCCCGTATGTGCGAATATTCCACACCAGTTTGCCGACGGCGACGACTTTCTTCAGTACGTTCGGGTCGCTGGTGGTAGTGGTTCCTGCGTTTGCCTGACCTTCGGATTGAACGGTTTGTACCGATGCCGGAGGCGCTCCAAAACGCGCAAACAGGTCCCGATAAGCTGCTTCCACAGAGTCGGGATCGTTCAGATACTGCTCATACTTCTCTTGAATGTAACCTAGGTTCGGCCCGTAATAAGATTCCCAGGGCCACCGACTGCCTTCCACTTCATTCCTCATAGCTGTAATTTTCCGCCTCACTTTTAAGATATTAGTTCTGCTCGTATAGAACATCCTAGCATAACAATAACGATAGCCCTCCTCGTCGAGAATTTCTCCTCAATTTCAGGTATCGTCATCAAATGTGGAAATTACAATACTTATTATAATGCAGTCTATAGAAAAGTCCAAAAAAATTGCGCATTTTGTCACAAGAGTTCACAATTTAACCGGCAATTATGACTTTTTTGGTAAAAACCTCATAGATTGCCGGTTTTTTCGACAAATTTTCAGACAATTCACCTTAAAAAAAGAGGAATTTCAACCGTTATTTCTTCTCCGGCATCGCCCGTTCTTCGAAATGTTCAGAAAGTGTTCGCAATCCTTCCGCCAATTCTGGTCCGGAAACCGGTCTTCCGTGTCCGGTGACGGCCAAAGACGGCTGTAATCCTTCCAGAAACCGGACGGAGATTTTGGCCGCTTCCCAGTCGGTCGTAAAATATTTCGGGGGTCCGTTTACCTCCGGCGTCTGCATGATCACTTTATAAAGCGACTCCTGCTTGACGTTCACGAAAGCGTCACCCGCGATCAATGCCTTATCCTTGTCCCGGAAAAGGGAAATATGCCCGGGTGTGTGTCCCGGCGTATGAATCCATCTCCACTCCTGCATTTCGGGTATGGAGCCGTCCGGCGGAAGCTTGCGCAAATAGTTGCCCAGATCAATCCCGTCGTTCGGGAAAACGGGCGACATTTTGGCGACGAGTCCGCTGTCCACGTCCGGGTCGGCGGGCGGATAGTCCTGCATGCCGTTCAGATAAGGAAATTCGAGCTCGTGCGCGTAGACAGGCGCGTTCCACCGCTTAACAAGCTCGATGATGGCCCCGACATGGTCGAAATGACCGTGGGTCAATACAATCGCGCGCGGAGGCACGGTCCCGAACCGCTTTTCCGCGGCTTGGATAATCTCGTCCGCTGAACGCGGCATTCCCGCGTCCACAAGCACCCAGCCCTGCGGATTGCTGACTTCCCCCACAAACACGACATTCACGATCTGCAGGGTGAGGCAGTAGATGTCCGGGGCGGCCTCGGTCCCTTCCCCGCTCTTGATAGACGTAACCGGCAACCTTTTGTCTTCAAATGTATTTTCCATCCATCCGGCTCCTCTCCGTACTCCGTAGTTTTCCAGATAAGGCTGCGCCTGCTTATACTTACCCCATTGCCCGCAAAAAAATCGGCTCTTTCCCGGGTTTTCTGCGTGTTGTCGGATGCGTTCGTGCGTTAAAGCCGAATAAGGGGACAGGAGGTATAAATCTTCCCTCTTTTCACAAAATAGGAAAAACCGCCGGAAAGGTGATCGGCTATGCGTTTCAAAAAATGGATACGTTTGTTTTCCAGTACGAATCCCCCTTCGCCCGTCATCCGGCAAATTCATGCCGATCCTCCCGTGCTTTCCAGGATCAAGGAACAGTTTAAAGACTGCAGCGATCTTACCCAGCGGGAGTTTCCGGAGCCGGAGATCACGCTTTTTTATTTCAAACACATGGTCAGCCCCGATTTGCTCGAGCGTGAAATTCTGACCCCGCTCGAAAATATCCAGGAGAACGAAACGGACCAGCTGCTGCAAAATTCGATTTTTCTCCGTGTGACCGAGGAAAACATCCTTGTCGAGAAAATCGTCAGCGGCTGGGCCGCCCTGTTCGTCAAGGGGGCCGCCTATGCCGTCGATATTTACGGGCCCGAAGTCCGGGTCATCGAACAGTCGGAGACGGAAGGCGTTATCGTCGGCCCCCACGACGCTTTTACGGAATCTCCGGAAGCGAACTTGTCTCTCATCCGCAGGCGGGTGAAAAGCAACCGCCTGAAAGTCCAAGCGTTTACCGTAGGCGAGGTTACGAACAGCAAAATATTCGTCCTCTACATCGATGGAATCGCCAACATGGATTACGTCAATACGATGACGCAGCGTATACAGGCCATCGAGACGGACGCGATCTTCGATGCAACCATGCTCGTCCAGCTCATCGACGATTTTCCCAACTCGTTGTTTCCGGTTATGCTGAACACGGAACGCCCCGACGTTGCGGCCTCCAAACTTGTGGAAGGCAAAGTCGTCACTATTGTCGAGCAGAGCCCGTCGGTCATCTGCGGGCCGACTTCCTTTTTCGAATTTTTTATTTCGCCGGACGACTATTACAGCCGTTGGGCGGTCGGCACCGCGACCCGCTTACTGCGTTACACGGCTTTTGTCATCACGATTTCGTTTACGGCTCTCTACGTCTCCGTTACGACTTACCACTACGAGATGATTCCGGACAATCTGATCACGACGCTGACGGAATCACGCAGCCGCGTCCCTTTTCCGCCCGTTTTCGAGGCGCTTCTGATGGAGACGACGATTGAACTGCTCCGGGAAGCCGGAGCCCGGCTCCCGACCAAAATCGGCCAAACGATCGGCATCGTTGGCGGTATCGTCATCGGACAGGCGGCCGTCCAGGCGGGTTTTACGAGCAATATCCTGATTATTGCGGTGGCCTCTTCGGCGATAGCCTCTTACGTGATTCCCAGCTATACAATGAGCGCTTCCATCCGGCTGATCCGCTTCGGTCTGGTTATCGCCGCCGGCGTGCTCGGCAATTTCGGCATAATGGCCGGTATCGCACTGGTCATCATCCACCTGGCCAAATTAACGAGCTTGGGCGCTCCATATACGATTCCCGTCGCCCCCCTCAAATTAAAGGACTGGAAGGACATCTTTATCCGCGCCCCTTTCTGGAGCCTGAAAAGCCGACCTGCTCAATCCTTGTCGATGAACAAAAAATACAACAAGCTCAAAAAGTAGGTGGTTGCTTTGTCCAGGGAAAGATTGTATACCCACCATGTCGGATTTCTCGTTTTCAATACGCAGATGGGCGTCGTGTTCTTCACTCTTCCCCGGATCGCGGCCACCTATTTCGGAACGAACGGATGGGCATCCATGCTGATCGTCTGTGTAATCGCCACCTTCAATATCTACCTGATTTCGCTTGTCAACAAATTAGGCAAGGGAGAGTCTTTCTTCGATATCCTAGAGAAAGCGATTTCCAAGTGGGTGCTGGCGCCGCTTTACCTGTTCATGACCGCCGTGTTCAGTATGATCGGGTGCCTGGTAGTCAAGCAGTATGTGCTCATTTACCAGCTTCTGATTTTTCCGTCTACGCCCGATATCGTGTTGAAGCTGGTAGTCGATCTGCTTGTACTGCTTCTTCTTCTCAAAGGAATTTATACCATTTCGAAAGCGAACATCATATTCTGTCTGCTTTTGCTGCTGCTTGCCCCGATATTCGTTGCTTTTACGACGGAGTTTGATTCGGTCCGGCTAACCACCTCCCTTTTTAAAGATGGAGAGAACAGTGTCAAGGGATTCATCACCATGTACAGCGCGTCTATGGGTTACGAGATCAGTCTCTTCTTCATTCCCTACGCAAGCAGGAGCGTCAAGTGGATGCGGGGAGTTTATATCGGAAATTTCGTGGTTACGTTCGTCTATCTTATGGTGACCTTCATCTGTTACGGCGTGTTCAGCTATGTCCAGCTTAAACTTCAATCTTTCCCGCTGCTGGATTTGCTTGCTTATTTGAAATTTCCGTTTATGGAACGCATTCAGAATTTCCTTTACAGCGTTTTTCTGATTTCGGTTATCGTTACGTCCTCCATGTATTTCTGGACCAGCAAAGAGACCCTTAGCAGGCTGGTTCCCAAAATAAAAGGGACCTATCTATCCGCAGCCATCATGTTTGCCACGTTTTTTATTTCCTATATGGCCCAGACCCTGACCGTCGTGGAGAAGTGGTTCGGTTATCTCAGTGTCATGATTATTGCGCTGGCGTTCTTTCTTCCGGTATTTGCCCTCGTTGTCCTACTTTTCCGTAAAAGGAGTCTGCCGAATGTTTAAGATGCGGCATCTTTTTCTTCCTTCGCTGCTTTTCCTTACCGGATGCTCAAGCGACCAGAATATACTGGAAAAGATCGGATACATCCAATCCGCCGCTTATGACTGGGCGCCCGACAACAAAATGAAGGTCACCCTCAGTATCCCGGTGATCGAGAGGGAGTCCCGGGACGGATACGACGAAATACTGACCATTACAGCTTCGAGCAGCAAAGCGGCGAAAAACCTGCTGTCCCGGAAAACGAGCCGGACCCTGGTCAGCGGCCAGCTCAGAAACCTGCTTTACGGCATCGAGCTGGCCAAAACCGGGCTGCGTCGGAACATGGACTCCATTTTGCGCGATCCTTCCATCTCCAAGAGATCCAACATTATCCTGACGGAAGGCGAAGCGCACGATATCATCAACCGGGATTACACGGGGCATCCCAAAACGGAACAATATGTAGACAAACTGCTTCAAAAAGAATTCCAGCTTCAGAATACGCCGCGCATTCTCCTCCATCAATTTATCCGGGATTATTTTGATGAAGGCATCGATCCCATCGCGACCGTCATCCGCATTTCCGGTAACGATTTGGAAGTCAGCGGGATCGGTTTATTCAAAGAAGATGTGTATATCACGAAGCTGCCTACGAAAGACATGATCTTTTTCAATCTGCTGTACCAGAATCAGAAGCAGGGCGAATTTTCATTTACCCTGAACGACGAGGATACCAAATCGATCATGTTCAATGCCATCTCCAGCAAGCGGAAAATTAAAATCCGCCGAGATGAGGAGGGCGTTCTTCATGCGGATATACAAATGGTAGTCCATGGAAGCGTCCTTGAGTATATCGGCAAACTAAATTTAAGCACGGATGACAGCGCCAAGGTCGAGAAGATGATGTCGGCCTATATCTCGGAGCATTCCGAGAGGGTCCTCTCGTTTATGCAAAAACACGGCGTCGATAGCATCGGGCTTGGCCGGTATGTCTGGAACGAACTGGGGTATGCGGAGTGGAAGAAGCTGGACTGGGCAGAGGCCTATCCGTCCGTACAAGTCCATGTCAATGCCGATTTCCATATCAAAAATTTCGGTAATTTCTTTGATTGAACGCAGACAAATGCAAGAAAAGGCGCGGCAGCCCGTTTTGATGGGTGCCGCGTCTTTTCTGTTGATTTCTCCGAAGTTCGAATTTCCGCCGAAGTACTTATTTTTCCTCCATGCCTTGTGCGTAAGGAGCTTTCCTTGTATACTGTCTTAGCAAACATATGTTTGCATTCCTATCATCGTCAGTCAACGGAGGCATTATGAAAGGTTCAACTCATCTCGCAATCGGCACTGCCATCGGACTTGCCGCGTCCGCTTTTCATCCCTTTACCCCAACGAATTTTGCGGTGTACATATCGGTGGCCGCTTTCTCCGCGTTGAGCGCGGATCTGGACGGTCCCAGCATGCTGAGCAGCAAGCTCGGCAAAATTTCCAAATGGCTGCGCGAAGTGTTTCTGTGGGGAGGCGCTTTGCTTGTAGCAGCCGTGGCCTACCTCTTTTTTACGGAGCATCAGTTTTACCCGGAACGGATGACGATCGCGGTCATGATTTTTCTGATCGGCTTCGTGACCAAGGAAGGAATCATCCGCAACGCGCTGGTCAGTCTGGTCGGAGCGGGCCTCATTTACTGGGGCTGGAATACTCAAATGAGATGGCTGATCGGACTCGGCGCTTTTGTCGTCTGGGCTCCCTGGTTGAAACACCGCGGGATGACGCACACGGTATGGGCGCTTGCGGCTTGGGGCGCCATCGGCATGGAGCTGGAGAAACAGCTGCAGCTGGAAGGCATTATGATGGTCGCCGTCGCGGGCTACTTCTCCCATCTGTTCGCCGATACCTTGACGCCAAGCGGTGTGAAATGGCTGTATCCGTTCTACAAAAAGTCTTTCAAAATCCCGTTTTTGTAGGTTTTGAAGGGCATCGTCCTCCATCGTCGTCTTATTAGGCAGATCACATAAGGACGGTGGAAGACATTGAATAAATCACCAGATTTTACAGCATCGTTTTTTTATTTGCTTGCTCTACTTCCCATGGGACTGTTCGGCTTTGTATATGCAGTCGTAGGGATAGCATTGTCAATCGGGCTTATGCCGATTTTTATCGGATTCCCGCTTCTTCTGTTTGTACTGCGGACGAATCGGAACCTGACGGACCTGGACGCCCGACTCGCCTCCCGGCTGCTCGGCCTGGAACCGCAGACCAAGGCGGAAACGTCCGGCGGCACTCATCGGGGAGAACGGAAGTCCTTCTGGGCCCTGCTCGGCGCGGAGCTGGTCGACGCAAGATCGTTCAGCGCGCTGCTTTGGCAGTTCATCCGGCTGCCGCTTGGCATTCTCGCTTTTGCGTTCGCGGTCTCGATTGCCTCGGTCGTCCTGGCTCTGCTGGTTTCTCCGATTGTGTACTGGGTTCTTCTTCAGACCCTCCACATCGATATATTTCAGGATCAGCTGAACTTCTTCCTGATGAACGAACGAATCGATTCCATGCAGCTTTCCCTGATCCATACGGGAATCGGCATCCTGGCAGCTCCTGTCGGCGTGATCGCTATCCGCAAACTGGCCCAGTTCATGGGCTCTATCGCCGTGGAGATGACCCGCATCGGGGCGCCGGCGTATCATTCCGCTCCCCGGTTCCGATAGTATAAAGAGCTGTCTCCCTCAGGGGAAGACAGCTCTTTTTTAGTACATTCTTTTCCGCTGTGGCTCCTTCGGGATTCTATCCCAAACGACAATGAGCAGAGTAGCCAGCGGCCCGATCAGCAGCGAAATGAAAAACCAGTTTAATCCGCTCCTGTTTTTCCCTTGGGCCAGACCCGCATTGATGAGCGCCAGTGTCAGCCAGCCGATCCCGTTTTCCCCGTTTACCTCCAAAGTCGCGTCCCTCCATTCCCCGCATGCTTGAGCCTCAGGAAATAATCGGAGAAATAAGCGATTCATTTCCCGGGCAACCGCATAAAACGCTAAGATAATCGTTCAGATGACATCCTTCTCCAAACCCTGTAATTCCGCTTCAAAAATGCAACTCCCACGCCGAAAAATCATTCGTTTTCCGTGAGAGGAAAATAGTCCGATACCCGGGATTCCAGGAGTTCGATGAGCTCCTCGTCCATAAATCCGTACTCGTCCGGAATCTCCAGGCAAATCACCCGCTTATGCCTCACGATAGAGCCGAATTTCTCCTCGATTCTTCTTTTATGCTTCTTCTCCATGACGAAAATAACGTCCGCCCAGCCCACGTGACCTTCCGTCACCTTTATTCGCGCGTTCTGTTCCGTTCCGGCGGAACGGACCTGCCAATCTTTTAGCCCGTTAAACACTTTCTCAGCCGTTAAGCTTCGCCACCTGTTGCGGCTGCAAAGAAATAATAGTTTAATGGTCCGCCTCTCTCCCTCGTAACGCGAAATTCAGCAGGAGCCGGCCTTCGCAGATGTTACTTACCAGATTTAATGCCGAAATGCTGACAAACGCGAGTCCCCCGTAATCAAACAACTCGGCCCCTTTGTATAACGATAGGGTACGGTAAAGGCTGATGGGCTCCCGCCCCGGAAAGCGGAACGTATACTCGTTCTCCACCTGGGTCATTACGTTTTTAAAAACCTGTACGGACAAGTATAATTCGCCTTCCAGACGAATGAGAGCATATTCCTTATGACTTTCCGGATAAACGTCAAAATCCGCAGATTCTACCGCATATTCCGGCGAATGTTTCATAATCAAGTGAAGCTGGTCCCCCGTTATCGGTACTCCAAGTGCTCTCAGATACGCCCCCTGTTGAAAATCCACAAGCTTAGACAAGGACATAAGTATAAAACCGCCCACTAGACTTATAAACGCTGCCGGCAGATTGCCTGCCGAAAAAGAGAAAAACGTTCCGAACACGAGCAGAAACAAGCCTGCGATGCTTTGAATAGTCGTCACGGCGACTTCCTTCCTAGAACCGGATTTGTTTGAGCTGGGTCAGCAGGCGGTCGGCCTTTTTCCGGATTGTGCTCCTGTTGTCGGGGAGAAGCTGTACCCCGGCAATGGCGGCGATTTCCTCGCTTACTTCACCGATTGTCAAAAAATCCGTATCTATGTGATGTTTGAAAACTTCCTGCGAGAGTCCCTCCCTGCAGCGGTCAATCTGACGGGCCGCCCACGAATTCGCGCCTTCTCCTCTCGATCTTAATCGTTTGAGTAGCGTTTCCTTGGATGCGCAGAGGGCGAAATGGTGAACCGTCCTGTTATCCCGGCGCAGCCTTCCCACGATCTCGTCGAAATAAACCGGGTTGACGAGCGTCATCGGAACGAGGATAACGCCGTCAAATTTGCCGCTTATGTAGTTCAGCATGCCGTAATTGCTTTCCCGCCACATCGGATAATCTTGAAAATCATCCAGCGCCGTGGAAGAAGGCACATTTTTGCGTATAAAATAGCCCGCGTTTTCGGGATCGTATAAAAACGAGCCGGGTATCCGCCGGTGCAGTTCGTATGTCGTTTGGGACTTACCGGATCCAAAAGCGCCGTTCACCCATATAATCACGTAAGTCACTCGCTTTCCTGAAATGTGTGAAACCGCTCTAGCTCTCCAGAGTCAACACGGCCACCGAGTATTTATGCGGAATAGGCAACACCGCGTCGAAGTCGGACAGATTCCGCAGCAGTTCGCCGCTCGCCTTCATGCGGAGTTCCTCGGATTCGTTGGCCAGCCAGGAAACCGACCTGATTTTGCCGCACCAGTCTTCGTGGGTATAGGCAAGCGTATAAGCCTGTTCCCATTCGTGCCTGAGACGGAATCCATGCCGCTCCCACTCCTCAAACCAATTTACGGGAAAACCGCTTCTTCTTTCCCTCACTTCCGCGTTCGAGCCTGCCGGCTTCAGGACGATTCCGTTTTCTTTCAAAGTGCGGAACGTGAGCCGAACAGCCTCCGATGTGGATTCAAATACGGAATTGATCACGATGAGGCTGCCCCCGGGCATCAGATGCCGCCGGATATTTCCCAGCGTTCGATCGCGATCGAACCAGTGCCAGGCCCGGACGGCCGTCACGAACGAGTACGTCCCGGGCAGCCGGAATTCCTCGGCGGCGGCCTGTACGTACGGAATTTGTTCCAGTCCGGCCTGACGGGTTTGCGCGACAGCCGCTTCGATCAGCTCGGCCGAAGGCTCGATCCCCGTAACTTCTGCCCCGCGCTCCGCAAGAGCTCTGGTGAAAATACCGGTGCCGGAGCCGAGATCCAGTCCCTTCCTGCCCCCAAAATCGGTCCCGCGCGCTTTCAGCTGACGAAACAGCAGATCGGGAAGGGCATCCCGGTATTTCGCGTAGTCGCCGGATACTTTTCCGAAATTAGTTGTCATGATCTTTCACCTCTGCTATCTACCTTACAGGCAAAAGCAAACGATGTAAAAATCATCCTTTTAATCGGTGAGATAACAAAAAGTTTTCTCCCTACTCGTACTCGGCCATCCCTGCGAATACAAGACGGTCCGCTCCGGACGCGGCACTTTTTCCCCGGTTTTTTAAGGGGTAGCCGAAATTGAATAGGAGCACCACCGTATTCCAGGCGGTTCCCTCCGGAAGTCCTTGCGCCTCGAACTCAGGAATGATCTTTTCGTCGTACGAACATCCTGCCAGCAGCTCAGCTAACGAAGAGGTTTCTTCCAGGGCTAGATAGGCTTCGAAAAAATCTTCGTCGAACCAGTTGATTCCGAAGTCGGCGAAAAATGCCGGCAATACGCTTTCTCCGTCTTCATCATACGTAAATTCGGTATACTGCCTGAGGCCTTCATCCTCGCTGAACTGTCCCACCCACAAGGAAACAAAGCCGGGGCGTTCCCCGGTAAGCTCCTTTTCTTCCTCAGCGTTTGGCATTAAACCGGCCTCCTATATACGTAAATTATGCTGACAGCCTCAATACATTCTCTTCTCATAGCTGTCCTTCAACCCTATGGAAACCTCATCCGCCGTAATGTCCGGACGATTGGCGTGAGCGGCAATCATTACCGGCACGGAGGGCAGCGCCGCAGGCCAGGTCTTCATGTCCCACAGTTCGGACCGTTTAAACGCTTTCGCACAGTGGAGAAAAACCTCTTCCACCTCGACCCCGATCGCCAGCTTCGGAATCTTGCCGTGCGCCTCAAGCGGAGCGAGCAGATCGGGTTCTCTCGTCAGGCACGCTTTTCCGTTGATCCGCAAGGTTTCTTCCAGGCCCGGTATAATGAAAATAAGTCCGATATGCGGATTCTCCAGGATATTCCGGTATGTATTCATGCGCCGGTTGCCCGGCCTTTCGGGGATAATCAGATGATGATCGTCCAGCACCTTCACGAAACCGGGCGCATCGCCTCTCGGCGAAACGTCGCAATTTCCCCGGAGATCGGCCGTTGACGCAAACAGGATAGGCGACAGCCCGATAAACTCCCGGCAGTGCCGCTCCATATAAGTGATTTTCATCGCTTCCACGATTTTGTTGGGGTACCCCAGCATCTCCCGCAATTCCGCTTCGGCTTCGATCCGGTCCTCAAAATAGTCCATCTATTCAACCTCCTTTCATTGGAACAATTTTACTTTATTTTTGATTATATCGGATTTTGTATCCCGCTTGCATCTTTTCGGGTTAAACGAAAAAAAGCCGGTAATCCGCCCAAGCAGATTCCGGCCGTTCACTTTGGGAGAGCAGCGCTACTGCGAACCCCCTTTACCGCGTATGTAAGACGGCGCATGGACCGTATCAATAAGCAGCAGCCCGTCAAACTGGTCGCGTGGAATGAAGCTTTCCTGCATCAATCCCCAATCGAGTGAAAGACGGGGTTCGAACATCCAGGAAGTTCCGGGCTTGTCTTTACGATATTTGATATCTACAAACGTATAAGGGTGCCCGTGCTGCTTCAAAATGTCTTCGAGCGAGCCCCGTTCCGGCTTAACGATGGGATAGCTCTGCCCCATATTGTTGGCGGCTTCGCCTTGATACGCATACAGGCCGATCACGTAGCTCTGCTTCTTTAAGCGGGCCGGCATGCTCTCACCCATAAGGCTCAGACCCGAGTAGGCGGAATTTAAAACCGCCGAGTTTTTCTTCCGGATATGTACGTTGTGTCCCCAGACAATGATTTTCTTGTCCGGATAAATTTGTTCGGCAAGCCAGGTCAGATTAGCGGCCATCATCTCGTCACGCATCCTAACGGTTTCCTGGAAGGGGACGATATCGTTCTTCTTGAGCGCAAGGTTGCTTCGGATATTCGCTTCGGTATACGTTTGGATGACCTCGATGCGGTTATCCAGGACGCGCAGCGTCATCTCGATCAAGTGCGGATTGCGGGGATAGTCCGCTTTCAGCTTGTCGGCGTTCTCTTTCACAAACGTTCTCATGCTCGCATACGTTTCCAGCAGGCGCGGTTTCGCTTTGGCGTATCCCGCTTCGTCTTCACTGAAGCTCCAATCGCCCAGCTCCTGCTCCGCATCCGCGAATGCTCCGGCCAGTTTGGCGTCTCTGGACCCGATCCAGTCACGGACGAACTCCGAATACGGAGACTGAATTTGCATATCGAATCCGCCTAGGATCAAAGGTTTGTCCGTTTCGAGCGTCTGCTTGATATAGTCGAATAGAGGCAGCGTCTCCTTAGACCACCACACTCCGAAAATGGCCTCTTTCATCATTTGTTCCGGGGTCGAATCGGCGCTTTTGGCAAGGGCGGCGGACGCATTTCCAAGTCCCGATTCGAAAGCGATGACATCGTAACCGAGCTCCTGGTGCAGGTATTGAATGAGGCGGACTTTCGAAGAACTGTATTCCGCCGCCCCGTGTGTGTTTTCACCGAGGTAGACCAATTTTTTGTCGATCAGCAGCGGTTTCAGAAATTCCAGATCCTTGAACCGGTCTTTCTCTATGACGCCTTTCGCGCTTGCTTCAGGCTGGATGCGGTCCAGGGCATAAGCATGGCTTTGAATCCAGTTCGCCCAGTTTCGGCCGTATTGCTGCGTTGTGCTGACTACAGGCGGCTTGCTGTCCGCAGCGGTATCGGCGGCTGCCATTCCCGCAGCGGGAAAAGCGCAGACGGCGGCTATTGTCAAGGCGATAGTCGTTTTGATCGTTTTTAGTTTCAGATGATGTGAATACAAAAGAAATTCCCCCTAGTAAGTAAGCCGGTAAGTAAAAGCGTCCTAACGAAGATGACCACTTTTATGCTAAACCTTGCCATTTAAAAGGAGGAAGGGTTTTGTTTAAATTTCGTTTAAATTTCGGAAACGATCAGACGGATTTTTCTCGCGGGGCGCTGCCGCTTATGAGCGCTTCTCCCCTGCCTCGCTTCACCGCAGCGAATACGACGATACACTCAGCCAGCGTTCCGACTGACTGGGCAAACGCACCGATTGCCCCGTTCCAGCCCGGCGTTATCACAATCAGCAGAACAAGCGAGACGAGCATCACGGTAACGTTGGCCGATTGCGAATAGACCATTGTCCTCGTTTCCCGGCGAAGCATAAGAATCCCGTTGCCGTAATCGAGCCAGGGAAACACAAGTGTGAGAATCATAAACACGCGCAGCGTTTTGATCACTTCCTCCATCAGCCGGTCGCCGACACCGATGACTTCGTTCAGAAACCAGGGCCCGGCATTCGTATAAGCGAGCAGCCCGATCAGAACGGACGGAATAAAACTGATGACCAGCACGAAACGCTTGACGCGTCCCGGATGAATCCGGTAGAAATTCAGGACAATCTGATGAATATACGAAAAAAAGCTTTGGACGAGCTGCGTCAAATTGGAGGCGACCGCGAACGCCGCGATAGCGATAACCCCATCTCCCGCCTTGCCGAGTAAAGCGTTTAGCGAAGGTCCGATCACGACCGCAATAAACGACGAGAAGAGGAGCGGCTTGTAAAAGCGGAAAACATCGCCCGTTTTTTCAACGGTGTGCTCCGGATTCTTCTCCGGTATTTTGTGTTTAAGCAGCGCACTGCCCTCCCACACCGCGACGGCGCTCTCGATCACCATGCCGACGAGGAAAATGATCGCGCCCACGCTGCTTCCGGTAACCCCGTGTACCCGTATGTAGTACTGCGCGACGAGATACATGCCGAAAAGACGGACGACCATCCCGATCGTGAGCCAGAACGTTCTTTTGTTATAAATAATCAAGCCGTGATAAAGGCATCTCAGCCCGGAAAACAGGCTGACGAACATGAGAATCCGGTAAACGTTCAGAACGTTTTCGAGCTGTGCGCCGCCGATTCCGAAAACGGCGCCCATCAGCCATTTTCCGGGCGGTAAATAAGACAAGATCAGTCCGGCCGCCATAATGGACGCGAATACGTAAAACGCGACCCGCCGCATGGCGCGAAACGAGACCCGGTCGCGGACAAGCGCGGAACACGTCTGCCTGAGCAGCACGGCCGGCTTCTCCGTTATCCCCAGAAGGCTCATCGCAATGGCATATCCCGCGATAACATGTTCGGGATCGGGCGCCCGGGCAAGCGTACTGTTAATGATCGAATGGGACATCGTGACCAGACTGGCCGCTATGCCGAGCGGTACGAAGAAGACAAGCAGCTTCCAGAAGGTAACCGCTTCATGAGCCGGGGACGCATGCTCATCTCCCCGGTCTGAGCCGGCGGAAATTCCGGCCGGTTCGGCTTTCTTGAGACTTCCGGTTTCCTGTAAATCATCGGGTTCATCATCTGACATAGCGCTGCTCCTCACTCACGAAGTTTGGACTAGAGATCAAGCGTAAGGCACAAAGTTACTTCGATTGTAGCACAAATAAACGCCCATCCCCCCGATATAGTTATAACTTCGTAAAAAGTGACAAGTATTTCTTATTGAAAAACAACCTCAATCCCTTATAAACACACAAAAAAAACCGCAGAAGCTGCGGTTTCGTACTTTTTATTTTTAGGGCGACCACCAGTTCCAACGGCCCAGAAGTTTCATCAAGGCAGGCACCAGAATCATGCGGATCAGAGTGGCATCCAGAAAAATGGCCCCCGCAATACCGGTTCCCAGCTGTTTGACCCCCGCTACGTCCGCTCCCGCAAACGGAAGCGTGACGGCGATCATGATAGCCGCCGCCGACGTAATGATCCGACTTGTGGAGGCCAGTCCCGCTGCAACCGCGTAATCGTTGTCCTGCGTCTGCCGGTAAACTTCGGCAATTCGGGCGACCAGGAACACTCCGTAGTCCATGCTGATGCCGAACACAAGGCCGAAGATGAATACGGGAATCATGATCGCGATAGAGCCGCCGCCATCGGCCGCCCCTTCCTGAAAAATCCAGGTCAACAGACCGAATGAAGCGGTAATGCTGAGAACATTCATCAGGAGCGTTTTAAGAGGAATGAATACGGACCCGAACGCCTTGTACAGCAGGAAAAAATTCGTAACGAGGACAAACAACAGCACCTTATGCAAGTTGGTAAAAATCGCGTCGTACACTTCCTGACGATACTTGGTCTCTCCGCCCAGTTGAAAAGGAATCTGCTCTTGATTTCCCGCGGCCTCCCATTTGCGCAGCCACTGTCTCGTTGCTTCCGAATCGGGATCGGTGCGAAGGTAAACGTCCATGACCAGCTGATTTTGATGAAAATAAAAGGGAAGCAAGGCGGCTTCGTGACGGACACCCGGCCTTTCAAGAAACAGAGTGAGCTGTTCGCCGTTCATGCCCAGTCTGGAGAAAACCGAATCCACCCGGACCACTTGCGGGTCCCGTTGAAGACGCTGAAACAGCCGGTAAGCATGCTGCCAGTCAAAACGTTGTCCGCTGTGCGCACCGGCATCTTTCGCGCCCAGAAGAAGGGTCGCTTCCGGCGAAGGAAAACGGACGGCCAGCCGTTCGGCTGCGGCGCGCGATTCCGTGCCTTCGGGAAGCGAAGCCGCATCCGGAACCGCCATCTTCATCCGGCCCACCGGCAGGATGAAGATGATAACGATCAGGATGGCGAGCAGCGCCATCCGCAAGGGTCTTTTCATAACGACCGCAGACAAGCGATGCCAGTACCGGCCGCCGTTAACGGGAAACCGGGCAGCGTTTTCCGCTTCAACCCTTGTCCGCAGCAAAGACAACACCGCAGGCAGCAGCGTAAATGACAAGAACACGGAGACAATCAGAACGGTAAAGGCAGCCCAGGCGACCGAGGCGAACATCGGGAGAGGGATGAACAGGATGCCGAGCAGGCCAAGCGCCACACAACCCGCCGAATACAATACCGCTCTTCCCGAAGTCCGCATAGTAAATCGAAGCGCCGATTCGGCCCTGCCGCAGCTCAGTTCTTCCCGGAACCGGCTCACCAGCATCAGGGAAAAATCGATACTCAGCGCCAGCCCCACCATCGGAATGACGTTGAGAACGAAATTGGACAAATCCGTCACCATCCCGATCCAGTAAACGATTCCCATCGAGACGACGGTGGAAACCAATCCGAGTACGACCGGAATCAAAGCGGTCGCCGCTCCGCCGAAGGCTATCCACAAGATAAGAAACGCAGCCGGAAGCCCGATCAGCTCCGCTTTTCTCATATCTCTTTCACTCGCCTCATTCACATCCGCCTGAACGACCGGCTTCCCGGTGAGCTTCCACGCGAAGCCGGGATGAGCGGGCAGGCGTCCGCGCAGCTCCCCCAGCACCTCCTGTTCATTCCGTCCGGTAAAGCGGATATCCAGCAGCGCATAGGCCTTGCCGGAACGCAGCATTTCCTCCTGATCCAGGGGTGAAACGATCCTGTCCAGTCCAGGCAAGCCCTCGGCATTGCGCAGAACGGAGCGGATATAAGCTCTAAATTCCTCCTTCGGACCGGGCGCGTTCTGCTCGAACCAAAGAACGACCGGCTCGGCAGGCCGGTTAAAACCCGCGTCCAGCCGCTCCCTGACCGTGCCGAACGAGCCTTCGGGGTCAAGCCCGTGCCCCTGGAGCACGGAAGGAAGACTGTGGGCGTAGCCCCCGAAGAAAACGAGGCAGGCCGCCCAACAGGCGAGAATGATCTTCGGATAGCGGAAAGAGAGGACAGCCAGTCTATGCAAGCCCATGCCCTCCTCTCTTTGCGAATAGCAACCGAAGATTAGTATTCTCCTTCCGGCTTCAGCCGGGTGGCCTCCAATAATCCGGAGGCCATGCCCGGCGAAAGCTGCGCAAGACGCAGCAGCAAGCGCACCGCGGCCGGACTATCGAGGGAGGACTGCAGCAGCCGTCCCCACCTCAGCGGCCTCCCGAACGTCCGCTTAACGGCGCGGACGTACTGCTCTTCCCACCCGGCAAGGCTGAGCTTCCCCCGCAGATAGTCGTCTGCCAGGGGGGCGCACAGCCGCGCCGAGCGGAGGGCCATGGACATGCCGTCCCCGCACAGCGGGGGAATCATCACCGATGAATCCCCCAGACGCGGCACCATGTCCCAGGGGTTCAAGCGCCGGTTCAGCTTCACCGGCGCGACCGCTGCCTGTGCACCCGGCACAGGCAGCCCCCGCTTCAGCTTCGAATGAAGCGGGGGGCACCGCTGCGCGGCGGCTTCCAGCAGCGCGAGCACGCTTTTGCCCGCGCCGCGGAACGCATCCAGCGACAGCAGCGCGGAGACGTTGACGAGGCCGTCTTCTATGGGGCACAGCCCCAGGTAGCCGCCGGGAAAAAGATACAGCTCGACGATCGGCTCCATCTCGATTCCCGTGTAATGAGATTTGACGCCCATATAGTCGGGGGCGCTGCGTTTCCATGGGTTCAGGGTTCGGCGGGTACGCCCCGTTTGGGCGGAGTGGGCCGGTTTTCCCGGAGTTGCCGGGGTTGCCGGGGTTGCCGGGGTTGTCTGGTTTGTTGGGTTTGTCGGGTTTGTCGGGTTTGTCGGGTTTGTCGGGGTTGCCTGGTTTGTTGGGTTTGTCGGGTTTGTGGGGTCTGTCGGGCTTGAAAAGCCAGCTTGGTTTTTCCGATCTGCCGGGTTCAGCAAATTTAACGGCATGAAAGAATTTAACTGCCCCTCCGTTTCCGCACTTGTCAGGATCGACGCGCCTTGAGGCCTCTGCAGACTTCCCGGTACTCCGGAAAACCTCTCTCCGCCGGAGTCACCCGGGCAACAAGCACCGGTTACGAGAGCTTGCCCGTTCAATCCCCAAGCGGCAATAACCGTGCGGGCCCGGATGACCTCTACCCTGCCTTCTCTCTTCACTCTTACCTCGCAGCTCTCATCGGCGAGCCTCGTAACCGAGAGAACCGCCGCCGAGGTCAGGACCCGGGTTCCCGCCGCTTCGGCGGCTTCATGAAGCGCTTCGTCGAGCCGGAAACGGCTCAGTCCCATAGCGGTTCCCGGCAGCGGGATGTCAACATGGCCGCCTTCCGCGGAAATCAGCCGCGCCCGCTCCACCCGGGCCGGGCGAAGGGCCGACACGCGGTCCAGCAGGCCGGCCGCATCCAGCGTCTGCCGGACTTCCGGCGACAGAAACTCCCCGCACACCTTATGGCGTGGAAAGCTTTGCCGGTCCACCAGCAGCGTCCGCCATCCTTTCTCCGCCAGGCTTTTAGCGATCAGGCTTCCGGCTAAGCCCGCACCCAGAACGGCAACGTCCGTCTCGGTTACGTTCATGGCTTACACTCCGATCCCGCATCCGGCTGCGGCTGCCGGGGAATCACGACCGCATAGCGGAACAGCGGTCTCCAGGAGACGTGATAACCGGGCGTCTCCAGTGCTTTCCCGAGAACGGACCAATCCTCCGGCGAGAAGCCTTTGGCGACGGATAGCGGTCCGTCATGGCGGATGTAGCGGTTTCCCGACAAGACGCGGGAAGCCAGCCAGACGGCGGACCAGGCCAGCCAGTGACGGTGAATATCGTTAACGGCGATGCCGAGGCGGGACGCCCGGAGCATCGTGCGAACGACACCGGGGAGCTCATCCGGGGAGAAGTGATGGAGAAACTGGGTGCCGGTCACAATATCGGCGCAGCCTTCGGGAAGCTCGAACAAACTGGCACGCCGGATCTCCACTCTCGGTTCGCCGCGGAACAAACGCCGTGCCTCTTCGCAGGCTTCCTCTGTAATATCGCATAAGGTGACGGCCACGCGTATATTGCGGCCTTCCGCCCACCGGAGCACGTGACGGTTAACGTCGCCGGAGCCGGAACCGACATCAAGCACGGTCAGTTCTGCCGGTTTTCCGGCTGCCGTCCACAATTTTTCGATCCCGTACAAGGTCGGGCCGAACGCCGCAAACAGACGGTTGAGCCTGCGGAGATGCCGTAAAGCCTCCGTAAGCTCGGCTCCTCCGCAGGTGAGATCATCCATGTACTCCGCTTCCGGCGAACGGCTGTGCAAGCGGTCAAACGGCGGCATCCGCTGTTTTCTCCCGCGCAGCGCCTACCGGTATGTAGGTGAACCGGATAAGCTCCGCCGTAAGTCCGGGACCGAAGGCCAGAGCGATCCCGTCGGCGGCGTCCGCTCCCGCCGTTTGGAGCTGCGTCCGCATCTGCTGCAGGACGAAAAGTATCGTAGCGGAAGAGAGGTTCCCGAAGTCCCGCAGCACTTGTCTGCTGGGCGCAGTCTGCTCTTCCGTCAGGCCGTATACCTGCTCCACTGCATCCACGATCCCTTTGCCCCCGGGATGAATCGCCCACAGCTCGGGAAGGCGCTCCCCGCCCAACAGTTTACCGATCTCCTGTGGAATCCGGTTCGTAATAAGTTTGGGGATAGCCGGAGACAAATATAAGTCGAAACCGAAATTGCCGACTTCCCAAGTCATCTCCTCGGCCGCTTCCGGAATGAGAACGGAGCGGTGATTCCCCAGCCCGAATATCCCCTGCCTTGATTCTCCCGTCCGCCCGATTACGCAGGCGGACGCACCGTCCCCGAAAAATGACGCTCCGAAAAGAGCTTCCTTATCGCCGGACGGCTGTATATGCAGCGTGCACAATTCGACGCTTACGATCAGCACGTTCGCCTGCGGAGCGGAATCCGCTATTTCACGGGCCAGGCATACCGCACGCAGTCCCGCCGCGCATCCGATGAATTGAAGCGGAATCCGGGAGATTTCCCTGGACAAGCCCAGTTCTTTTACAAGCGAGGCGTCCAGGCCCGGCAGGAACTGCCCCGTACAGCTGACGGTGATCAGATGTGTGATGTCCGAGACGGAAAGACCACTGTCCGCCAGTGCCTGTCCGGCCGCTTGACGCGCCAGCGGCACCGATTCTCTTTTATAAAGCGCCATTCGTTCGGCAGTCGACGGGATAAGGCCCGGCTCCGTATCCGGCAGATAGCGGCATGAAGAAATCGGCCCCAGAAGACCGGGTTCGCAGGTGTACCGGGTTTCAACGCCGCACTGTTTGAACAGCCGTTTGGCCCAGCGGGCGGAATCGGGATAACGTTCCAAAGCCTGTACCAACCGGAGGACTACTTCCGATTGTTTTAGCGGGTAGGCCGGCACTGCCGTGCCTATTCCCAGAATTGCGGTTGCAGGAGTCGTCTGGTCCATCTACCGGTTCATCTCCTCGTCTATAAATAGGCCGGATCGGCCAGAAACAGCGAAAACGGCAGGCCGGTTCTCATGTTCAATCCGCCCTTCTACTCATCTGTATTCACAGCGGGCGAAGCTTAGTACAGGCTCTCCGTTTCGAGCGCAATGATTGCCGTGCCGCTCCATAGGCAAGTAACATGCGGCTGGCCGCCTTCATGTGACGCCGAGCATCGCGTGCCGTGAGCCTTGCGCGGCGCGAATATAGGTTTGATTCTTTTTTGCGCAGCAGCGTATTCGCAAGGACGTGTATCCGGGATACCCTGCCCTTGCCGTTCCCGCCAAATAAAAAAAGCCGCAGAAAGCGCGGCTTTTAAACTTATGAATTTTTGCCGAAAAAATAGCCGGTTAACTTCAGATACTCCGTGAAAGTAACCATCAGGCTCTTGTTATTGCCCCACCATTTCCCGGGAGTAAAACTTTTATCGGGGGCGGCCACGTAATGCAGCTGAATGCCGGAATCTTTGAACGCCCGGTCGAAAAGGAGCTTAACCCTTCTCATATGGTAGTCCGAAGAAACGACAGTCACGGATTTGAACGCGTGTTTCTCGATGACTTTTTTGGAAAACACGGCATTTTCATACGTGCTGTCCGCCCGGTCCTCCAGGACGATAGCTTGCTCGGGAACGCCAAGCTCCATCGCGTGTTCTTTCATGAGATCGGCCATTCTGCTGTTCCGGTACACTTCGCCCCCGGAAAACATGAGATACGGGGCAACTCCGTTTTTGTACAGCTCGGCTCCTTTCTCCGTCCTTTCCCCCCTGTCTCCAGAGAGAACGAGGATCACATCGGATTTAACCGGTTCTTCCGTATAGACGAGGAAAGAGCCCGCGTTTTTCACCGCGATCATCAGGACAATGAACAGTCCGAAAGCAAGTATGAGTTTAATTTGTTTTTTCGTCAAAAAGCCTCACTCCATTTACCGGATCCATGCCCCCTATCTTACCACAGATGGACGCCGCATTTCTTTCGGATCTCGTAAACGCGTAAAACGTAAAGCCTTCATTCGGCTCCGCGTTCTTCTCCGACGAACCCGTTGGCCGCAGCACCCTGGCCGACCACAAAGAGCAGTACGGCGATTGCGGCGAGCAGGAGAAGCGGAGTCGTCCACCCGCCTGTCGTGTCATGCAGGAACCCGAACAGAATCGGTCCGGCGGCGGCCAGCAGGTAACCGAATGATTGCGCCATGCCGGACAATTCGGCGGACTGCTGGGCGCTTCGCGTACGCAGGCTGAAGAACATCATCGCCAGACTGAATGCGCAGCCCCCGCCTATGCCGGCCAGGATGATCCACAGCGGCACGAGAGCAGTGCTTCCCAGCAGCAGTCCGAGAATCCCCGCGAGGAACAGCACGCACGTGAGCGTAACGAGGAAGCGCTGATTGGCCATTCTGGCCGCCAGAATGGGCACGACGAACGTGATGGGCAGAAGCGCAAGCTGCATCAGGGAAAGCATCCATCCTGCGTATTCGGCGGAAAGTCCTCTGGTGTTCAGGACAGCCGGCAGCCAGGCGACAAACGCATAGAAGAACGTCGACTGGAGTCCCATGAACAGGGTGACTTTCCAGGCCAACGGCGATTTCCAGACGGAAACAGCTTTGTTGCCGGAGGAATTCGCCGAAACGGCGGACACCCGGGCCGCCCCTTGGCGGGCTTTGCGGCTGCCGTTAACCAGCGGCAGCCAGAAGAGCAGGGCGAGAAGACTCAACGCGGCCCAGGCCCCCAGAGCGCCTTTCCAGCCGAGGCCGCTTGCCGCCGGTACGCTGATGCCGGATGCCGCCGCGCCGCTCAAGTTCATCGACACGGAGTACACGCCGGTCATCAGACCGATCCGTGCGGGAAAATCCCGCTTGATCAGACTGGGAAGCAGCACGTTGCATAGGGCGATGGCGACTCCCAGCAGGGCGGTTCCCAGAAAGAGCGTACCTGCTCCCGACGCCGAACGGAGTAAGATGCCGACCGTCAGGATTGCAGCCGCGGCGAGCAGGACCGCCTCGATCCCGTACTTGCGCGCCCATTTGGGCGCGAACGGGGAAATAACGGCAAACATCAGCAGAGGCAGCGTCGTCAAAGTGCCTGCCAGCGTATTGGAGATGCCGAGCTCTCCCTTAATGGTGCCGATCAAAGGCCCGACGGATGTGAGCGGAGCTCTCAGTACGGCTCCGATAAACAAAATGCCGACGATCAGCAGCCAGCCGGCGGTTCGCGCCGTATCTTGATCCTGCCGCGCCAGCGGCAGTTCTTCGGGTGGTGTCATTTCTCTGGTGTTCATGATTGTTCCTCCAAGCGTTTCAGATCGTTTCTCGAGTGCGAGATATATTCGTGGACCGCCTCTGCGGCTTCTTCTACATCCTGACGGATGATGGCGTCGATCATTTTGGCGTGACTGCGGCGATAAAGTCCGATTTCCGGGATAAGCCCCGACAAACTCCGCACGGAATGATCCAGCGCTTCGGTCATATGCGCGTAAAGCTCGCTGAACAGCTCGTTATGCGCAGCTGTGACGACTGCTTGGTGAAGCCGGATATCCGCGCCCGAGTAGGCCTCCATGTCCCGGGATTCCTCCGCCGCCGCGCACGCATCCAGATGAAGCTTTAAGGAGTCGATGTCTTCATCCGTTCTGCGCTCCGCCGCAAGTCTTGCCGCTTCGCGCTCCAGCGCCTGCCGTACTTCCAGTGTCTCTGCCAGGGTGGATTGCCTGACCCGCTTCTGCAGAACGACGCCTAGGACACTGGACGAGCACACATACGTGCCGTCCCCCTGCTTCGTCTGAAGCAGCCCCGCATGAACCATGGCGCGCACGGCTTCGCGGATCGTATTGCGGCTGACGCCGAGCGCCTCCGACAGCTCCGGTTCCGGAGGAATACGCGTTCCGACGGGCCACTGGCCGGATTCGATTAAAGTTTGCAGCTGATCCGCAACCTGCTCGACCAGCGTTAATTTTTTCGGTTTCTCCAGCATATTTCGAAAACCTCCAAACATAGGATGATTGGTCTTTATCTAAAATAGCACAACGAGAGCGATCTGTAAACCACCTCGCGCCATCGGTTTCCGGTGTGTATCGTAGCATTCCTTTATGGTAGCCGCCCGCATGACCTCTCTTCGGGATGCCCTTGGTTTTCGACAAGACGGCCTCATCTGCTGCCCCGGAACATCTTCCGCCGATAAAAAAGGATTGTCCCATAATGAGACAATCCTTTGATGAATTCCCCGCCGGAGCAAATGCCCGGTATCCTCCGGGGTTCGATAAGATACGTTTTTTACAAGCGCCGCCCGTTTCGGGATTCGATATCACAAATCCGCAACAGGCCTCCGGTCAGGACGAAAGCTCCTTACCCTTGGTCTCGTCCCCCCAGAAGAGCACGGCCAATGCGCCGATCAGGATCATGACGAAAAAAAGGATGAAAATCGCCTGAATGCCGATTCCCCAGCCTACGAGTACACCGACCAGCAGCGGGGCGACGATGCCTCCTATCCGTCCGAACGAGGCGGCAAGTCCCGCACCCGTCGAGCGGATCGCCGTCGGATACAGCTCCGGCGTATAAGCGTACAGCCCGCCCCAGGCTCCGAGGTTGAAGAAAGACAAGCACATGCCCGCGGCGATCAGCATGCCTTCCGTGGAAGCACCGCCAAACCATACGGCGCTGAATGCGGTCAGCACAAGATAAGTGACCAGAACGAATTTACGGCCGAATTTCTCGATAAAATACGCGGCCGTAAAATAACCCGGAAGCTGAGCGAGTGTCATGATGAGCACATACTGAAAGCTTTTGACGAGCGTAAAGCCTTTCAGCACCATCACCGTAGGAAGCCACAGGAACATGCCGTAATACGAAAACACGACCGTAAACCACAACACCCACAGCATCACGGTCGACCGGCGGTAATCGCGGGACCAGACGGATTTCACTTTCGCGGCAAATGAAGTTTCTCCCGACTGTTCTTTCCGGAACCTCGGAGGATCTTCAATCGCCCGCCTCAAATACAGCGCGTAAAGCGCGGGCAAGGCCCCGATGACGAAGGCGGACTGCCAGCCGTACTTCGGGATGACGAAGTACGCGATCAGCGCCGCCAGAATCCAGCCTCCCGCCCAGAAGCTTTCGAGCAGCACGACCGCTCTTCCCCTGTCCTGCGCGGGCATACTCTCCGACACGAGCGTGGACGCGACGGGAAGCTCCCCGCCCAGCCCTACACCCGCGATAAACCGCAGGATGCAGAGGACGGTAAAACTCGTAGCCAAAGCGGACAACCCGCTGGCGGCCGAAAAAATAAGCAGCGTCCAGAGCAGGACGGACTTGCGCCCGTAGCGGTCGGCCAAATAGCCGGCTATCGCCGCCCCGAAGGCCATTCCGACCGAGTTAATGCTGGTCAGTACACCGACCTGCCCCGCACTGAGCTTCCAGTGGACCGTCAGAGCCGCGACGATAAACGAAATAATGCCTACATCCATGGCATCGAACAGCCAGCTTAAACCGGCGCTGAACAGCAATTTTCTCTGTTTAGGATTTTGAAGCATCGCGATAGCGCGCATTGGGCTTCTCCCTTGTCGTTTAGTAGGGTCCGCTTATTCTGCCCCTGTCCAAAGGGAACATTCCGGCATCCCCCTATTCTTTTCCAGTTAAGAGGATAAGCGGACCGGGTAATTCACTATTTTACCCCCATTCACTTAAATTGGCTAACCTTTTCAAGAAAAATAAAAGATGTTAAGAAACCGGGAGGAACAGACACCATGAGGAATAAAAACGAGCAGGAGAGAACTTCCGAAGAACAGCTTTTTAAGCAGTTGGAGAAATATCCCCGGCAGAAACTGCACAAAGAGGATGTCGAGCGCGTCACCGAAATGGTCCGCGACTATCAGGGGAAGATCAAAGCGCATCTGCACGAACAGCAGGAGAAAAAGACGAACCGCTGGGACCGGATGGCCGATCACGTTGCTGTCCTGGCCGGCAGTTGGTGGTTTGTTACGGCATCCGCCGTCACCATTACGGTGTGGATGCTCGTCAACAGCGAAAGAAATTCGTTGTTTATTTTGAGCTTCTCCCTGTCCATCCTTTCCCTGTTTCAATCGACACTGATTCAGAAAAGCCAGAACCGCCAGGCCGCCAAGGACAAACAGGAGCAGATGCTCGACATCGCCATCAATTATAAAGCCGAGCAGGAGAACCTGGAAATTCAGCAAAACTTAAAGGAGCTTGAAGTAAAGCTCCAATGGATCGAGCTCCGGTTATCCGCCCGCTCACGCGCCAAAAGCCGCCCCGGAAGGGCCAAAGCCCCGCGCGCAAAGCAGCAGAAATAAGCAGGTTTAAAACAAGCTCCAGTCAAAGCGCTCCGACAGCTTCTCAAGCAGATCGACGCCCGCAACGCTGTTGCCTTTGTGATTAAGCGCCGGCCCGATAACACCGATTCCGTACCGGCCGGGCACGAGAGTCAGAATGCCGCCGGAAACGCCGCTTTTGGCCGGCAGTCCGACGCTGATGGCGAACTCCCCGGAGGCGTTGTACATTCCGCAAGTGGTCATGAACGTTTTGGCGATCTGTACGAAGCGCCGCGGAATGAGCGTTCTCCCCGTGAGCGGGTCTTGTCCGTCAAAAGCGAGAACCAAGGCCATCCGCGAAAGATCGCCGCATGTGACCCGGATCGAGCAGTGGCGGAAATACACCTGAAGAACTTCTTCGACACTGCCGTCCAGAACCTCGTTCTCCTTCAGAAAATACGCCAGCGAACGGTTCATATGCCCGGTCTCATTTTCCGACCGGTATACCGCCTCGTCATAATCCAGCTTGTCGTTTGCGGCGATCTCCCGGAAAAACGCCAGCACTCTCGCCGACTTCGCCTCGGGTCCGTCGCCTTTGATTAACGAAGACACGGCGATCGCTCCCGCGTTGATCAAGGGATTAAACGGGATGCCCGGCTCGACCAGCTCCAGCTTCAGCATGGAGTTGAAATCGTCGCCCGTCGGCTCTTTGCCGACCTTGGAGAAGACGGTTTCTTCCCCGTGATCCATTAGCGCCAGTATCAGCGTAAACACTTTGGAAATACTCTGCATCGTAAAAGGCAGCCCGCAGTCCCCCGCGGACAAATGCTCCCCCTGCCCGTTCAGCAGATGAATGCCCAGTGCGGGCGCCGGTGATTTAGCAAGCTCCGGAATGTACGACGCCACGTTTCCCCGGGAAGTCAGCTTGCGGCTTTCTTCGACCCACTGCGGAAGCGCCGCCTGGATGGCATTGAATTCATGATCGGCATTCATGGACTTCCCTCCTCTATCTCCATTTCGTTTTATAATTTGTCGTGTTCTTTCCGCATTCCTTCTCGATAAAACAAGTATGACCGCCAAACGAAAAAAAGATGACAGAAACGCGGGGCGCTTCTGTCATCTTTTATTTAAATTCTTGCACTTCCGCAGCTTCAGCCGCTTCGGCATACCTGCTCAGCGTGAGGGAGAAAATCAAATCCGTTTCTTTCTGCCTGTCGCTCTCCGTCCAGATTTGGCCTTCCATGAGGTCGACCAGCTTCTTGCTGATTGCCAGATCCAGACTCGTTTCATAGATGGGAACGGAAGATCCGCCCGCTTTGCCGCCGGCCGTTTCCAGCAGGAACTCCAGCTTATCGGGTGTAATGAGCGGCGCTTTGACGGCAAAACGGATATGATGAACATCGGGATGGTCCGTATCCGGCAGGTTGACCGCCGCGAGGGTAAGTTCGCCGGATCGGGCGTTCTTGGAGGCATGATCAAGCAATTTGACCAGCACATCCCGGATCTTCACCGGATCGCCGACTACGACGGAAGGAAGTCCGGACGCCGCGTCGAGGCGGATTGTTCGGCCTCCCGTATTTCGGATTTCGTACAAATTCACGACTTCTTCCAGAGCAGGAAGCAGTTCGAAGGGCTCCGCCTCCACAGCCACGCCGCCCGATTCCATTTTGCTGTAATCCAGAATGTCCGTTACGAGAGTAAGCAGCGACTTGTTGCTCGTTTCAATGATGTTCATATAACTCTTCTGCTCTTCGCTCAGCTCCGTATCCTGCATCAGATCCGTCATGCCCATGATGCCGGTCATCGGGGTCTTGATCTCCTGCCCGATCATGGCAAGAAGCTTGCTCTTGATCCGAGACGACTGCTCGGACGCCGCATGGGAATCCCGGAGAATCTGCTGGGCTTCCCGCAGCTCCGCGACCGTATGTTCAAGCTCCACCACGTGGGCAAGAAAGACCGCCATGGCGCTCAGCGTTTTGAGATCGGTCTCCGAAACGGGATAAGACGGATGATCGAGAATACAGATCGTGCCGTAAAACTGACCGTTCTTCAAAATAATCGGCAGCCCGATAAAAGAACGGCTTCCGAGCGCACGGGTTACTTCCAGATCCGCGGTAAGGGGACTTGAAGCCGTGTCGGAAATAACGAGAGGCTCGTTCGCACGGCGTCCCACAAGACTGCAGTAGCTGATGTCGAAAGGAAGCTCATCCCCTTCCTTCACGAGCTGTTCCCGCCGGTTGAACGCCTTCAGAATCGTATTGGTCCGGCCGTCGTTCGTTGCGACAAAAATGGTATTCACTTGAAGCAGTCCGCTGACGACTTCAATTATATGAGCGGCGGCTTCCTCTATATTGTTATAAAAACCGGCTGGGTCCTGGTGCCTGTTTGTCATAGCTATCACACAGCTTTCTTTACTTTCAGATAACGATCTTTCTAAGTGTACTATATTTCCGGCTCTTTCAGGCATAAAGGTTTTGAAAAAAACAGAATATTTCTAGAATTCCCATCTAAATTCACGGGAATAACAACGGTTATCGGAAAATCGCAAGATTTTGAAAGAAATCATGGGATAATTAGCCTTACACAAACAAGTGGACCTTCTTCTCAAAAGGGGTGTCGTAAACCTTTCCCTTCATAAGCTGTTCCAGATAAGGACGGATCAGGTCCGCCTGCGTGGAATGAAAGCTTTCGCCGCCCCACCGCTCGATCGTTCGCTGCTGGGTTTCTACGATGGCGATGTCCTGATTCAAGGCTTTTTTCAGAAAAGGGGTCAGCACCCGCTTCTTCAGCCCGTTCGTGAACCGGCCTCGCTTCATCGTGATAACCGCATAAATATCCTGATAAGCGAACGAAGTCGGCCTCATCACGGCCGTAATAAGCAGCGTCAAGCCTTTGGCGGAAGAGTATTCGATCTGGGCGACGCCGGGCATATAAAACCGGCCGAAGCTCCGCTGCCTGTCCCGCTCGAATAAACGCGAGATAAGACCGGCCTGTCCGGATTCGCCGGTATATTCGATTTCGACGGCGGTGCCCTCCGCCCGGATGCGGGCGTTCACGGTCTGGCGGCCGCTGTCCGTACGGATGAGGCCGGCGTGGACATAGTGCGTGTGCGTGGCGTCCAGCAAATTTTCCGCCGCGTTAAGCAGCGAACCCCGGACGGCCGTTTTCCAGACGAAGGAGTAATACTCCGGGTTGTTCATAAACGGCAGGGCCAGAGGCTCCGGAACGGATACTTCCTGCGGTCCCCCTGACCGCGCCCCTCCGCCGAGCCGGGCCCACAGAAAGCCGTCCCGCTCCCGCAAGGCCACCGGCGACGCGTCGTGGTGGGGACCCGGCTTGAACGTGCACAGCCCCGGTACCCGGGTGCAGGCTCCTGTCCCGTCGAACTCCCACCCGTGGTAAGGGCAGACCAGCTTCCCCGCTTTCAGCCTGCCTCCCGAAAGCGGCACGTTCCGGTGCGGGCAGCGGTCCAGCAGCGCGTGCGCGCCCTCTTCCGTGCGGAACAGGACGAGCGGTACGTCAAGCACCGTCAGCCCGAGCGGCTTCCGCTTAAGGTCCCGCGACGGACAAAGCGGGAGCCAGTGCTTTTTCAGCTCGGCATAGAGAACTTCCTTCTCGGCGTCCGTCTGGCAAACATCGTTCCTCGTCAGATTCATAATCGGTACTTCCTCATCACGGGTACCCCAACTCCATTCAAAAGATGACTCAATCCGAGCCATACGGCCCGCCGCCTCAGAGGCAGATGCCGGATGTAGACGGCGCTGTATTCGATGGCCGGGCGGCCTCCCCGGATCCGTTTGAAGTGCGCGGCGCCGGAGCTTAAATGCAGCAGCTTCCTTTCCTCGGCGGCCCGGGTCAGCACCAGGCTCATCAGCATCCGGTACAGCCCTTCCTTCTGCGGAAGAGCGGTGTTGTAACCGACCAGCGGGGCCGTAATGACACCGGCTTTATCGAAACAGCCGATTACGCCCTGCAGCACCCCCGAACTGTCCCTCAAACCGCGGATCCGCAGCAGCCCGTGCCGATGGCAATTGGCGATGTAAGCCTCCGTGAAACGCGGATTCAATCGGGAATATTTACGGATGTACAAATCCTCGTAAAGCTCCACGATGCGCGGATAATCCGACGGCTCAATCTCTTCGTGCTCCACAAACCGCAGCGGCGAGCGCCGAAGCAGCTTTTGGTCCCATACATTGTTCGGTTTGTGCAGGTAATCCGGCTCGCGCCCCTCGAAAAAATACACCTGCCGGCTCGGAACGAGAATCCACCCCAGTCCGGTCAGGTCTTTCATCAGCTGCGGATTCGTCACCTCGTTCAGCGACCTGAAAATGACCGCATGCGACGGAAAACGTTCCAGCAGATCGGCGGTCAGCACACGGACATCCTCTTTCGGCAGCTCTTCATACAAATTCGTCGAGAGCAGCCAGTTATTGACGTGTACGTTCCGGTTGATCCGGGCGCTTTTCAGCAGCGGCGAAAGAATGCCGATCACTCCCCGCAGCGCGCCTTTCAGCAGCTCGCTTTTGAAAAGAACCAGCTCTTCCAGCGCGTAGGACACATAGGTCGAGTACGGCGAACATACATAGGAGTTGTCATACTCCGTTTCGTTCACCGTCACGGGAAGCAGCTGCTCCCCGGCCCGGACCAGTTCCACCTTCGTCCGGACATTCCGGATATACGCACCGGCGCCGTTGCCGATCAGCGGCTCGGTGTAGGCCGCCGTCATTTTGTTAGCCGGATGATTTTTACCCGGGCCGGTTTCATTCGAGGGGGAATCCCCCGCTCCAGCTCTGCTTCGCGGCGTTTGTCCCGCCTGCCATTGTATAGATTCAGCCGGCTGTGTCATTCGCTACCTCCCCGGCCGTTTACGTGTAACGGCTGTCTAATTCTTCGTCCAGCGAGCTTCTTCCCCGGCAAAGCGCCTCGAAGGAATCCGCCACCCGGACGCATTCGTCGTACCCGAGATTTCCCGAATGAGCGGCAAGGATAGGATATTCGCCTTCCACCGGCGCTTTTCGCATATCGAAAAGATAATGGTTGCCGCAGCCGTCCATCGCAAAAGAAACGGATAACGGCATGTATTCGGGCAGCTCGTACGCCAGATTCATCTCACGGAATTCGGAGGTGGAGAAAAACTGGAAATATCGTTCCCCGGTCCGAAATTCCCCTCCGTCCGAGTAACGCAGAAATTCCGCATACGCGCCCGGCAGTTTCCCCTGCGGTATACGCCATTTTGTCGGATCGATCGGGATATATTGATTGTAAAAGGGCGAGTTTACCGGAAAAGGGTTCTTCTGTCTCGCGGCGATTTCCCGATTTTCTTCTTCCGTCAAAGGCAGCTTCCATGTTTGATGGAAGCTCTCAAGAACTTCCTCCGCGGCCCCCGCTTCTTTAGCGAACACTTCGTCGAAAAAATAGTCCCGCAACGGCAGGCACCTCCTCTTCTGTCTTTGGTCTTAGCTTGAAAGAAAGGCCGCCGCAGCGCGGCACGCCTTCAGTACAAAGCTTCTCCGTCCCATTCGATGTCGGCGGTTGCCGCATCTTTAAACGGAATCCGCCTGCGCAGCGAGTCGAAAACCGTTTCGGCCAGACTGCCCGCATGCAGCAGCGGCACCCACGGGTCTTGCCTGCTGAAAAGCACATCGCGCCCATGCCGGAAATCGTGGAACCACCGCCCGATTCCCGAGGGGCTAAAGCCGTGGTAAAAGGGATTCGCCAGCATCGCGTACCCGATCATCGGTGGAGCTTCCGCAGGCTTCGGGCATTCGGGGCTTCCGGGGCTTCCGGGGCTTCCGAGGCTTCCGAGGCTTATCCGGATTGCCGCCGGATTTTCCAAGGAAGTACGGCTGCCGGCAAAAAGCTTCCCCTCGGTCACTTCGGAAAGCCGTTCTCCCCTGCGGCCGAACGGCTTCATCAGCCCGGCGGTGTCTGCGAGATGCAGTCCGCTCGTCGCCCTCGGGTTGCATTCCAGCACATGCAGGGTGCCGTCCTTATCTTCTATGTAATCGAATGCCACATGCCCCGTAAAATCCAGCTTGCGGACCAATTCGGCCGCGAAGCGGTCGATTTTCTCGCGATGCACCGGCTTGAAGTAATAGCCGGAAGCCTGGCCGAGCCGGTACAGAGGCTCGTAGGAACCGTACGCGGCGATTTCTCCGTCCACGGCCAAGTGATAGCTGCACAGCTCCCGGCCGCGGATGTACCGCTGCGCGATCCAGGGCCGGTGCGCGGACGGCGCAAAGCCCTCCGGAAGCCGGGAAGGAGCCAGAAGCGCCTCCGAAGCGAAGCGGCTGTACACCGGTTTGAACGCGAATGCGGACGGATCGCCGAGTTCTTTCAATTGAGCGGCGGATATAAGCAGCTTCGTCTCTGGCGTCTGCGCGGACATTCCTTCCGTCAGTCCGGAGAAGTTCCATTTGTTGTGCAGCGAGTTCAGAACTTCGAAATCGTCGCAGAACACGCGGCAGTACCGGGCCAGCTCTTCCCGCCCATGGGCGATATAAAAGATTTCCTCGCTCGTAGGCAGGAGCAGATCGATTCCGGCAGACCGGATAATGGCCGCGAGCGCGGCAATAAATTCCCGGTATCCTTCTCTAGGAGAAGGAACATGGAAGAATTCTTTTATCGCCCGTGAGCCGCGGCACACCGGAAATTTGACACTGTCCGCGGCATATACGTTCCACCCGGAATCCCGGAACCGCCTCGCCAGATCCAGAGCCGCGTAGGATCGGCAGCCTGTGAGGAGCACATTCATCTGCTGCCGATCCACCCTTCTCTTGCCGTCATATCCGGCTCTACGGCATAGGCGCGCTCAATTCTACGCAATTTCGTCAAGCCCGGCTGGAACGAGTAAGGCGCAAACGTGATTTCCGGAGGCCGGCAGCCGTGCCGGGCGAAAATCCCGGCCAGTTCCCGCCGGAGCGGTCCGGTGACGTCCGGCACTCCTTCTTTCGTGCGGACCGATACCTCCAGACGTTCCCGGTCACGCTGGATGACTTTGTATTCGGTGATTCCGTCCGAAGCCAGCATCACCGCCCGCCGGATGAAATCCGGGAAGACCGGAACGTCCTGTCCTCCGTCCATACTCCGGCCGAAGAACAAGTCGTCCGCGCGTCCGCTGACGGATTCGACCGCCGTGAACACCGAACCGCAGGGACAAGGTTCATCCCGGAGCGTGAGCAGATCGTTCAGCCGGTAGCGGATGATGGGCTGGGATGTACGGGAAAAATCCGTAATCACCGGCATAAAGGTCCGCCGCCCGGAATCTACGTACTCCCGCTGGATCACGGCGATATCCTCGTTGAGATGCAGCGTCCCGTGTTCGCAGGTTGCGCCCAGAAACCCTTCGGTGCATTGATAAATCTGGTGCAGCCGGGTGTTGAAAGCAAGCTCGATCACCTGCCGGTCGACCGGTTCCAGCACTTCCGCGACGGAAATGATTTTGTTCGGCGCAATCGCCAGTTCTCCCCTCTGCTTCGCTTCCGCCAGCAGCCGGAGCATGGACGGCGGGGCGATCAGGAGAGTCGGCTGCAGCCGGCCGAGCCGCTCGATATGCTCCGGGACCGGGCGGATCATGTCGAAGAAGCTGAACCGGATTCTTCGGGATTGCACCGTCTGGTACAGGTTGCTGTCCGCCCGGAGAAAGAAGGCGATCCGGTGCTTTCGCAGCAGGGAACCCGGCAGAGCTCTCGCCAGGGCGGCGCCCGCCCACGCCGCTCTTTCCTCGGCGCTGACGATGAACAGCCCGCGGTTGCCCGACGTGCCGGAGGAAAGCCCGACGGTAACCCCGTTCAGCTCGGGGGTAAAGTCGCGCTCCCGCTCGGCTTGAAGGGCCGCATGGAGCGCTTCGTCCTTCGTGATGCCCGCGGTGTTCAGCTCGTCGAAGGCGTCCATCATGGCCGTCTTGTCTATGGTCGGCCATTCTCGCCAGCTATCCGGCGGGAGACCTTCAAACAGGCGGGCGTAGAAAGGCGACTTGCGCCGGGTTTCTTCCAGAAATGCCCGGACCCGCGCGTTTTGCCAAGCCTCAAGGTCTTCCCGGCTTTTCCATCTTTGCCCGTTCCATTTGGTCAGGGCGTATTGTTTGAGCAGCAGGATGAGTTTCACAGGAGTTCAATGCCCTCCTTTCCGCAAAGTTCCCAGGCTTCCGCACAATGGGTAAAAAGAAGGCGCATCTCCGGCTGCCTGCGGTGCAGCTCCACGAGATTGCCGAAAGTAAGTTTGTAGTCCCGCCTGCCGTCGAACAAAATAAAAGCGGGCGGACTGGGCAGCCGGTTTTCCCGCACGGCCTGCGCCGACCAGCTTGCGTCCGCGCCGAGCAGCACGGGATTTCCGTCCGCTCCCCTCAGGAAGACGCCGATCTGGCGAGCGGCATGGCCGGAAAGATCCACGGCGGTCACACTCCCGTCGCCAAAAAGGTCCCAGCCCCGCTCGAACGGGCGGCACGCGGCGGGCAGCGCCGCTTCCGGGCACTGCTCCACCCAGTTTGCCCGGGCCTCGAAATCCGGAGGAATCAAGTCCGGGAGCACCGCTCTTTTTACCGCAGCCAGCCCTTTTAAGGAAGCGACCGAATCATAGCCCTCTTTCGAGCAGATGAACTTCGCGTTCGGAAAGTCCGCCAGCCCGCAGATGTGATCCGCATGAAAATGCGAAATTATGACCGCAGTCACATCCTCCGGAGCGTATCCGGCCGCCCTTACATGCTCCGCGGCGGTTAGATATTCCCCCGTCTCCACCGGAGTCGTCCAGCGGTACAGCGCATAGGGAAGCCGGCGTGTCGCCTCCGCAAAACGCGGGGAATATCCCGTATCAAACAAAATTAACCCTTCGGACGGATGTTCAAGCATGGCAAAAAGGCCCGGAAACGCGACGGACCGCCATTTCCCCCCGCGGAGTGACAGGATCTCCAACTGCTTGCAGGTACCCGTGCAGTGCATCGTCAGCTTCATGCGTGTCCCTCCCGTTCCCGCCACCACAGGCTGAACCGCCGGATGCCGTCCGCGACGGAAACCCGTGGCTTGTAGCCGAGCTCCCGCTCCGCTTTGGAAATATCCAGCGTCTGGCTGAAGGCCAGCAGCGCCACCGTGTATCTCGTGAGCATCGGTTCTTTGCGCGCGAAAGGAAGTGCGGCGAACGCTTCCATCGCCGCCGCCGCGCCGTAAGCTGCCGGATACGGAACCTTCCGGGCGCGGAAGGGCATCTCCAGCAGCCGGAAAAGCTCCGCCAGCAGCTCGTACACGTAGACGGGCTCTCCGTTGGTGATGTTATACTTCTGCCCGTTACAGGTCTTATCGGCGCGGGCGCAGCACAGAAGCGCTTCCGTCACGTTGTCCACGTAGGTGACATCCATAAACGCGCGTCCGTCGCCGAATACGGGCACGAACTTCTCCTCGTTAGCCCGCAGCAGACGCGGGAAAATCGCCGTGTCTCCGGGACCGAAGAGCCCTCTCGGCCGGATCGTAATCACCGGAAGACCGGCCCTGCGGGCGGCGTCCAGTTCGCTTTCCGCCAGACGTTTCGTCTGCGCGTAGGCATTGACGCCTCTCATCGGCAGCGGTTCTTCTTCGGAGATGCCGTAGCGGTCCCGGTAGTCGAAATAGATCGACGGGGTGGACACATTAACGAGCCGCCGGACGCCGTGCTTCATGCAGCCCCGGATGATCTGCCGCGTCCCGGTCACATTGGACGTGTAGAAATCGCGGTAAGCCCCCCACGGAGAGGACATCGCTCCGCAGTGGAAAACAATCTCGTGACCGCGCACGGCCTCCGGCATATCCTCCGACGCCAGGTCCATCCGCACGAAGTCGGCCCCTTCTTGCGCCAGCCTTCTTCCGGCTTCCGGGTTGCGGCCGACCGCCGTCACCTCATAACCTTCCTCCAGCAGGCGGCGGATCAGATTTCCTCCGAGAAAACCTGTCGCCCCCGTCACTAACGCTTTCATAATAACCATTCCATTCGATGTCGTAAGTGGTAATCTCTTTAAGCGGCACGCGTTTTGCCCGCGCTTCTCTCCATAAGTCCAGCAAAATCCGGCCTTGGGCCAGAGCAGGTCCCCAGTCGCCCGGACTGAAAATCACATCCCTGCCCCGCGCAAGGCTGGCGATCCAGTGACGCAGCCCGGCAGGCGTTCCGCACGCGACCGCTCCGTACATCAGCATCGCAGCGGCAATCATCGCGGGACGGCCTCCGGGTGAAGGGCTTATAACCGTGTCCGTGCAGTCCGTCAGGGCCCGGTCTATTCCCTCATCGGGCGTAAACAGATGCAGCCCGCTCGTTGCCCGCGGATTGCACTCAAGCGGATAAATAACGCCGGCTTCATTGACGATAAAGTCAAACGCGATCTGTCCCGTAAACCCGATTTCGCGGACAAAATGCTCCACCCATCCGAAGAGATCCTGACGTCCGCAGGTTTTGAAATAAATAGTCGCGCCCCGTCCCGCCGTGAAATCCGCCGCGTAATCCGCATACGCGGTCAATCGGCCCTTGTGGGCAATGGCATAGACGCAGTATTCCTGCCCTTCGACGAAATGCTGAGCGATCCAGGGATTCTCATGCGAAACGTTAATCCGGGGCCGTACTTCACCCGGACTGAACAGACGCAGGTGATTCGCGAATCTGGAGAAAACAGGCTTCAGCACCCATTTCCGCGTGCCCTCCCGTTCCAGAAGCGCGTGCATGTCCTCCTCCGTTTCCAGAAGGACCGTATGGGGTGCAGGCAGTGCCATCTCCTTTACCCGGCGGATAAAGGACGCTTTATCATGAAGGGCGATCAGCTTGCCGAAATCATCGGCCAGCACGGTGCAGCCCTGCAGCTTATTCTTTATTTGAGCGATGTAATAAATCTCTTCGCACGTCGGGATCAGCAGGTCGATGCTCTGCTCCAGAACGATTGCCTGCAGCGCTTCCGCAAAGGCGGACGGATTGTCCCGCGGTCCCGGAATGCGGATAAACTTCTCTATGCAGCGCGAAAAGCGCAGCAGAGGGCTTGCCAGACTGTCGGCCGCATAAATCGTATGGCCGAGGGCCGACAGCTGGCGGGCCAAATCCAGCGCGGCGGGCGCCCGGCCGCCGGTAATGAGGATGCGGCGGCTTCCGGACTTCTTGCTAGTACTCAAGAAGAAGCCCGCCCAGGGACAGCCCGGCCGAGATGCCGATAACGGCCGTCAAGTCTCCGCGTTTCAGCCGGCCCAGCCGGACCGCTTTGTGCAGCCCCATCGGCAGCGAGGCGGCGATCATATTGCCGTGATGTTCGATGATGTTCATCAATTTGTCGTCCGGAATCCGCAGCTTTCGCTGAAGCAGCCTCATCGCCATGGCGCTTCCCTGATGGGGAATGACGAGGGCGACGTCTTCCAGCGTGACGCCGGCTTCTCCGAACAGCTTTTTCAGAAAATCGGGCAGCAGCTTGGACGTCTTCTTAAACAAGGCTTCCCCCTGCATATCGAACAGGAAATCCGCGATACGATCCGGCTCGTAAGCGATCGAGGGCAGCTTGGAGCCGCCCCCTCGCACCTCGGAGAGCGCCGCGCCGGAGCCGTAGGTTTCTATACGGGAAGCCACGATCCCCGAGCTTTCGCCCGCAGGTGTTTTCCCGACTACCACGGCGGCCGCTCCGTCCCCGAACAGGATCGCGCTTTCCGACTGGCTGTAATTCAGGCCGACCGAGGCGATTTCCGGAGCCACCAGCAGGACACGCTCATACCGGCCCGCGTCGATCAGATAGGAAATCAGATCCAGACCGGCCAGAAACGACAGGCAGGTGGAGTTGACGTCCAGACACGGAATGCCCGAATCGCCCAGCTTCATTTCACTTTGGATCAGCGCCGCCGTACATGGAATGGGCTGCTCCGGAACCGCATTCGTACAAACGATGCAGTCGAGCTGCTCCGCCTCCAGACCTGCGTCCGCCAGTGCCGCGAAAGCGGCCTTCGCCCCCATCTGCGAAACACTTTCGTTTTCCGCGTAATGCCTGACTTTTACCCCCGATTTTTTATACACCCAGCCCTCGGGTTTGCCGAGCCTTATATCCAAATCTTCCGCGGTTACCCGCTTTTCCGGCAGATAGGCCCCGGTTCCCAAGACCTTCACTTGTCGAGTTTTCATGCTGTTCCCGTCGCTTTCCGTTTATTTTAACAAGCTTCCCGCAGCCCTCTGCATCTCCGCCCCTGGCGGAAACATGAAAAGGACCCGGTGCAGGCAGCGAGTCGAATTGACCTAGGTCTTAAGAATCACATTCGACATTTCACCTCGTTTTCCTGCTTTTGTTAAAGCCGATAAGAACTCTCTTATCCGGCCTCCGCCCTCTTTTTTCTATGAAAGGAGGAAGTAGACAGGGACACAAACGGGTTGGCCCCCCCTCGCATATCTTATTGCATGTCTTTCGATAGATTTTGATAAATGGAGATGAAGCGAGAATGAGCGAAGCTTCCGGAAGCGGCAGAACCCCCATTGATGTTCTGATCCCGGCTATCGACAAAGATTTGGAAACTCTTCCTTTCGTCATTGACGGACTCCGCCGGCATGTCAAACATCCGATCGGCAGCATCTATATCGTTTCGCCCGACAGTCCCCGGATCAAGAAACTTTGCAAGGTTAAAAAATGCAAGTTTGTGCATGAAAATTCCGTTCTTCCCCTGACGAAAAAAGACATCCGTTACCGTTCCAAACGATGGGACCGCTCAGGCTGGCTGTACCAGCAGCTGCTGAAACTAAACGGCGATAAAATTTGCGGCAACCGCTATTTTCTCGTCACCGACGCGGATACCGTGCTTATTCGCCCTCACCGGTTTCTTGAAAAAGGCAAGCAGGTGTTCTTTACCCGGAACTGGAGCCACCAGGAATATTTCCGCATTCATGCCAAGCTCCTGGGACAGAAAGCCACTTCCCGCCCTTCCTATGTCAACCACTATATGCTCTACGACAAAGTCAAGCTGTCCCGCCTGAAAAAGGCGATCTCGGCCCGTCACAAAATGCCGTGGTACAGGGCCATTCTCAAAAACCTGAACACGACCAAGCAGTTCGGATTTTCCGAGTTCGAAACGTACGGCAACTTCGTTCATGCCCGGTATCCGGGCACTTCCCTGTTAAAACCCGCCCGCAACAAGGAATTCAAAAAAAGCATCCGGTTCGTCCCTCACAGCGAAAGGGAGAAATGGGCCGGCAAATTCCGGTCGCTTTCGTTCCATAAACGGGGAGGCTACTATTTCAAAGCCAAAAAAGCCAAATAGCTGCCGGTCACCCGGCGAATTTTTCTTGACCAGCACTTTTCAGACAAGGAGGAAGGGTCGTGAAAATCATTTTGCTGTCGGGGGGATCCGGCAAGAGGCTTTGGCCGCTGTCCAACGAAATCCGGTCCAAAACGTTCTTGAAGCTGTTACCGGCGCCTGACGGCGGCAGAGAGTCTATGCTTCAGCGCGTGTGCAGACAGCTCGCTGCCGCCGGGCTGCTCAGCTCGACATCTATCGTTACCCACTTCAGCCAGCTTGAAATCGTCCGAAGCCAGGTCGGCGAAAAAATTCCGGTTTTGGCGGAGCCGCACAAAAGAGGAACGTTCACGGCGATCGGTCTCGCCAGCCGGTACCTGCACACCCAAGGCATAAGCCCCGACGAGATCGTCTGTTTTATGCCTGCCGATCCGTTCGTGGACGCCGCTTTCTTCGAGAAGGTCGCCTCCCTCCCCTCTGTGCTCGCACAGTCCGGCGCCCGCATGGCTCTGATCGGCACGAAGCCGTCCTTCCCGTCCACCCAGTACGGGTATATCGTACCGGTGCCTTCGCAGGACCGGGAGGCAGTACCGTATCTTTCCGTTGCGGAATTCGCGGAAAAACCGGACGAACAGGGCGCTTCGGCGCTCTTGTCCCGGGGGGCTCTCTGGAACAGCGGCGTGTTTGCTTTTGCGAATTCATTCATGCTGGAGGTTCTGGCATCGCGCGGTTTGCCGGACGATTACGGACAACTGCTCGGCTTGTACGACAAACTGCCGGAACTGAGTTTTGACGAGGAAGTCGTCGAGAAGACGAAGCCGATCGTTGTCCTCCCGTACGAAGGCAGATGGGACGACTTGGGGAGCTGGCAGGCGCTTGCTCCGCATTTGGAAAGCCGGGCCGTCGGCCCCGGCGAAGTATCCGACGATTCGGCGGATACGCACATCGTCAACGAGCTTTCCTCCCCCGTACATGTCATCGACTTGTCCGGGATTATCGTGGCGGCAAGTCCCGACGGAATTCTCGTAGCCAGCAAAACAGGCAGCAGCCGGATCAAGCAAATCAATCCGGGTAAAGGCAGAGCTCCCATGTACGAGGAGTACAGGTGGGGTACCGTCACTACGCTCGGCAGTATGAAGGACAGCGCTACAACGGAGGTTGTCATCCGCCGGATCACCCTGCTGCCCGGCAGATCTTTTCCCTACCGGGCCCACTGCAGGGCGAAAAAAAGCTGGACGCTGCTGTCCGGTTCCGGCCAAATGATAATGGACGGGCATTTAGCCGTCGTCAAAGCCGGGGACGTCTTTTATCTGGAATCGGGCACAGGGCATGCCCTGCTGGCGGATTCCTCCGGTCCGGTCGAGCTGATCGAGATCGAATTCGGTCCTGAGGGCGAAAAGCCCGCGTCCGCCGCCCCTTCTCTATCTTGGGAAGAAGCGCTGCTGCTGTGCGGGGACGGCCGGGAACCCGATCCCGGGAAGGGATGAGGCCATCTTGAGATGGCCTTTTTGTATTCCGCTCTGAAAGCAACTGATGTGGGACACCCGTGGCCGGCCTTTAAATCGTGAAAAAAGGAAGAAAGGCATGCCGTTCGCCCTTCTTCCTTTTCTTTTTCCTTCTATAATCGTTCTCTTACGTACTGCGGGTGACCGCTGTCATAAGACGCCGTCCCCCGTCGGGGAGTTTTCTTGCTTTTGTGTTTCCACCGCTTGCCGCCCTTTCCCGCTTCTCAACCGGAGGCGGTTAGCTTTGCCTTTCCCGTTTAGTCATTCACTCTCACATTCTTAGTCTCGTTCTTGCTTTCGCCCAGTCCGTCGAGAAATTTTTTTACAACGGCATAATACCCGTCGGGATCGTCGGAATGAACTCCGTGGCCGCAATCTTCAAACATTTCGAGGAAAGTATTCGGCCGCCGGGACTGCATCCATTTCGCCTGTTCGGCGTTCATGACAAAGCTTTTTTTACCGTGAATGAGCAGGATAGGACATGTCGACGACAGCCAGTCTTCCCACCACTGCCCGTTGCTGTTTTCCTGGGAAGACTTCATTCCCTTTAAATCGGTCCGGAATCCCCAGCCTTTCTCATCCTCAAACACGCTTTCGGAAAAATAATCGATCGCTTTAAGTCCCAGCCGTGCCAGCGAATCCCTCAGATCTTGCAAGGTCGGAGAACGCTCGGGAAGTTTCTCGGCAAAAGAAAGGTCGGCGTCAATTTCCGCCCCGATATCTTCCACGATCACGGCCCGGACATATTCGGGATGACGCGCCGCGAACTGATACGCATTGATGCCACCGAGCGAGTGGCCCAGGATGACAACGGGCTGATCGCCCAGCTCCTGACGGACCAGATTCAGGATATCGGTGACGTAACTCTCTCTGGAATAATCCGTGTCGGCCGGATGCCCGCTCCAGCCGTGTCCCCGCTGGTCGAGACCGATGACCCTCCAGTCTTTTTGCAGCCGGGAGGCCAGGTCCGTAAACGTTCCCGCATCGTTCATATGTCCGTGCAGCAGCAGAAGTACCGGTTTATCGGCACCGCCGTAATCCACGTAAGAAAGCTCGTTGGCTCCGGATCTGAAATAGCTGCGTTTTGCGGATGAATGTTCCTTGCCATGCTCCATCTTGTAATCTCCTCTTCCTCGTCAAATTTTTGCTTTCTGGACTTCCTTTCGGGAATCTTTCCTGGACTTTGAACTCAGTATAACGCATAATAGTGACAACTCTTGTCATAATTAAAAAAATGGAGCCTATACATGTCCAAATCAAAACGACTCATGGAACTGATGATGACGGTGAACCGGAAGCGTAAGTTTACGGTGGGAGAGCTCGCGAGGGAATTCGGCGTTTCGCAGAGAACGATTCTGAGGGATTTGCAGGAGCTGGGCGAATTAGGGGTTCCTCTCTATTCGGAGGTCGGTCCGCACGGCGGGTATCAAGTGCTGAGGGAAAGACTGCTGCCTCCTATCGCCTTCACCGAAGAAGAAGCCGTGTCTATCTTTTTCGCCGTTCACGCCCTCCGGCATTATTCCTCCCTTCCGTTTGAAACGGAGTCCTCCTCCGCCTTGAAAAAATTTTACGCGTACATGCCCGAGGATGTCCGGGAACGGATCGATCAGATGAAGAACCGGGTAGATTTTATCACACCGGCGCGGAAGGCTGTCTCTCCTTATTTATCCATTCTGCTCGATGCGGCCGTTCAGCAGAAAGTGCTGCTCATCCGGTATCAGTCCCGGGAAAAAAGTTCCGACCGCGAAATCCAGCCGATCGGCATTTTTACGAGAAACGGCCTCTGGTATTGCTCCGCCTACTGTTACCGGTCGGAAGGGATGCGTGTGTTCCGGTGCGACCGCATTCATTCGGCTATCCCTTCTGCATCGGAACCGCTTGATCTCCGCCATATCCATCTTGAAAACAAGGCATCCGCGGGACGCAAAGAGCGGAACGAGGTACGTGTATTGGCGGAATTGACCCTTGAAGGGGTCGAGGCGTGCGAGGTGGAGCCGTGGCCGGAACCGAAGCTTACCATGCGTGAAGATGGTACCGGCTGGCTTCTAGGAACCATTTCCAGGGAGGATCTCCCGTATTTCGCGAGATTTTTTATCGGCTTGGGCGGTGAAGCAACCGTGAAAGATTCGCCTGAGCTTCTGGCGGAAATGAAAGCCATGCTTGCCGAACTGCTCGGCAAATACAGCTGAGATCCGGACGCTGACGGTTGGCTCGCTGACGTCCGGCTCGCAGACGCATGGTCGCAGACGCAAATAAACCGGATCGTAAACTTCACGATCCGGTTTATTTGGCGTTTTTATCGCTGAGCGCGAACGACTATCCCCTCAAGCCCGGGAAACGCTTTTCCGCCGCCGCGACTATGTCCGCATACACGTCCCTAAGCTCGCGTATCGTCAGCAGCTCGGGAGCGGCTGCGATTTCTTCCGCGGTATGGTTGGCCAGCACGCTGTTCAACCCGTCCAGATTAAATTTCAGTTCTTGATGAGACTGGCTCAATTTCTCCAGAACCACCCCGATTAGCGTCTGATAGTGCTCCATGTCAATCTCCCATCTTGTTAAGCTTCCGTCGCCGCCTGCCGGAAAACCGGAGCAAGCGCCGGATACAATTCCAGATAGCGCGCATATTTGGACTCGTAATGCGCCTTTTTTTCCGCATCCGGACTAAACGTTTCGCATTTCCGTCTAATTTTAAGCCGCTCGCACAACCGGTCATAGCTGCTTTCCCAGCCCAAGCCGGGAAATCCGAGCGCCGCTGCACCCAGACACGGCAAAAACTGCGATTCCGAGGGCACGGATACTTCCGTCCCGAACACATCTGCCAGGATCCGGCACCACTGGCGGCTCCTCGCTCCTCCCCCGATTAAGGTCAGAGAAGCAGCCCCTTCGGGCGCCCCGCGCAGCTCCATGACCTGCTTCATCGCGAAGGCGACGCCTTCCAGCACGGCGGCCGCCATATCGGCTTTCGTCGTGGAAGGACGCAGGCCGATGAAGCAGCCTGACGCCTCCTCATCCTGAACGGGGCATCTCTCCCCGTTCAGATAGGGCAGGAACAGGATCTTGTTCCTGCCCCGGTCGGATGCTTCCACGAGGCGTTCGGCCGCCTCGTATATCCCGCGGCCGTCCGTCCCGGCCGCTTCCGGTCCGAACACTTCGGCGGCCCATTGATGGGCATTGCCGGCGTTCGTCAGCGGAGCGACATTGATGTAGCGGCCGGGCTCCGCGTAAGCGAGGTTGAACAGGCCCGCCGACGGGTCCGCCACCCCGCCGGATACGCCGGCTATCCAACCGGTCGTTCCGATGTAGGCGTACACCTCGCCGGGCTCGTAGACACCGGCTCCGAGCGTAGCGGCTCCCGCGTCGCCGATGCCGCACAGAACGGGCGTGCCCTCGGCCAGGCCCGTAAGCCGGCTGCCTTCCGCGTGCACCCGTCCGGCCGTCTCCCCGGAAGGGAGGATGTCCGGCAGCTTGCCGGCGGGAAGCCCCATCCGCGCGAGCCAGTCCTCCCGCCACTCCCGCCGCCTGATATCCATGCACCCTGTGGTCGCCGCGGAGGTCGGGTCCGTAACGAAAGCCCCGGTCAGGCGCGCGATGACGTAATCCTTCGAAGAAATCAGATAGCGGCTTGTACGGGCGCAGTTGTCCGCTTCATGCGTTTTCAGCCAGAGCAGCTTAGGGAACGTCAGCGTTCCGTCCATCCGATTGGCCGCGCTTCGGAAAATTTCTTCTTCCCCGATTTCATCGCGGATCATCCGGGCTTCCGCTCCCGCGCGGCTGTCTGAGTACAGGATGGCCGGACGGACAGCGTGCCCCTGCCCGTTCACCGGGATACAGTCCTGCATTTGCCCGCTGAACGCGACGAGGCCGATTTGCCCGGCGCCGATTCCGTCCCGAAACCACTCGCTCACAATCGTGCCTACCGCTTTAAACCACTGCTCCGGTTCCTGCTCGATAAAGGGCGGCTCCTGGCGGCAGGTGAGGGAAACGTTCTGCTCGTGAAACAATTCCCCGTCCCTGTTGACGAGAATTCCTTTTACGTGGGTCGTGCCGATATCAAAGGAGGCTATGTATGTCATGATTCCGATTCCCCCGGCTCCTGAAATCTTTTCACCCATTATACCAATATCGGGACTCCGCCTACAAAGAAAAAAGAGGCGTGCCTGCCCTTCCGGACGGCATCCTCTCTTAACTTCGGCAGTCGGGCCGCTTGTTCACGCTCTAGGCGGCTTGTTGTACCCATTGTCGCCGTATGGCTGAAGACGGTCCAGCCACTTCCGCTCCATCTTTTTCAACGCGTCCTTTAAGTCGAAATAGCCGGTTTTTTTCTTCTCGACGATTTCCAGGACTTCGAAGACAAACTTCTCTTCACCCAGCTCCGTCCAATCTTTCTGAAGCTCCTTGTTCAGATGGGAGCCTATGTTGAGTTCAAAAGTCCGCCCGTTTATATTTTTGAAATTGGGGGAACTTTCCACAAAAATTTTGTCGTTCGTCGTATTGCGGATTTGATACACCCCTGCTTCCGTCTCCATCTCCTTAAACTGCCGAATCAGCTCTGCCCTTCTGTCCATCGCTCTCTCCTCTTTCATTTTACTAAACAATATATAGTTTCGTTTGTATTATATTAGATATTGTAAACCACTGTTTGATTGCAAGTCAATGAGTAATTCTTCTGATTTTGCACATCCCCTTATCCCCGTCCGCCTCCTCTAAACAAGCTGTCCGAAGATGTCGATATAAATAAGGTTGTTCCCGATTGCAATTTTGGGATCAGGGAACCCGATTTACATGAACAAGGAGACCGCTTGAATGTCGCTCAGTTTACGCACTACGTTTGCCCTCGTATCCGCCTTGCTCATCTGTCTTCTGACAGTGGTGCTGAGTACGGTGATCGGCAAAAAAACGACCCGTCAGGTCGAAGAATCCATCGGCGTCTCGCTCTCCCAGGTCGCTTATCAAATGGCGGACAAGCTGGACCATTTTATGTGGTCGCGCGCCGGTGAAATCGACGTCCTGAGCGAACTGCTTTCTGACCGGGAAGCCTCCGGTGACGCCAAAGAGCTTCGCAATTTGCTCGAACAATTGAAAAAAAGCTTTCCCTCCTACACCTGGGTCGCTTTTATCGATCCCGAAGGAAAAGTGACCGCTTCGACGGACGGCATTTTGACGGGAACCAACATCGCCTCCCGTCCCGTTTTTACCGAGGGGAAGAAAGGGCGGTTTATCGGGGACGTCCACGAAGCCGTCCTGCTCGCCAAACTTCTGCCCAATCCGTCGGGCGAACCGCTTCAGTTCGTCGATATCAGCACCCCGGTCTACAACAAGCAGGGTCAGCTCACCGGTGTACTCGCCGCCCATCTCAGCTGGGAGTGGTCCCGGGAAGTCGAAGCCACGCTTCTGCAGCCGCTTAAAGACAAAATGAAACAGCTCGAAGTGCTCATTGTGAGTAAAAAAGAAAACACGGTCCTTCTCGGACCGAAAGAATCCCTGTATCGTCCGCTGGATACGGTCAGCATCCGCCAGGCTCAAGCAGGAGGCAACGGCTGGCTGACAGAGACGTATCCGGGCGGGCGCACCTATTTGAGCGGCTACGCATACGGAGACGGCTACCTGGACTATCCCGGCCTGGGCTGGTCCGTTCTCGTGAGGGAGCCCGCAGACGTCGCGTTTACGTCCGTTCGCGAACTGAAAACGTACATAACTGCAGCCGGTATTATCCTGTCCCTCGTATTTGCGGTGCTTGCCGCATTTCTCGCCGGCTGGGTCGTCCGTCCGCTGCAAAAAATTACCCGGTCCGCGGACCGGCTCCGGAAAGGCGAGCCTGCCGCATTCCCCGCTTTCACGTTTATCCGGGAGATCCGCATCTTATCGGATTCCCTGCGCAACCTCGTCGACAACTTGACAAAGACCGAGAATGCTCTGGACCAGATGTCCGATCTCGCTCTTCACGACAAGCTGACGGGACTGCCGAACCGGATCGCCTTGGACGCTTATCTGGAGCAGGCGATGCGGCAGGCGAAAGAGAACGGGACGACACTGACCTTTCTTTATTTGGATCTGGACGGGTTCAAAAAAGTAAACGATTCGCTGGGACATCTATTCGGAGACAAGCTTCTCCAGCAGACCGCCCTCAGGCTCACACAAGGAATGAGTACGGACAGCATCCTTACACGGGTGGGCGGAGACGAGTTTGTCATCGTCCTTCCGACGGGCGCTTCCGCTCCCGATCCCGCCGCCATCCGTCTGGCGGGGAGCATTCTGGAGAGAATGAACGAGCCGTTTCTGGTGGACGACCAAGCGTTAAGAATCGGCTGCAGTATAGGCGCAGCGGTATGGCCGCTTCATCATAAGGATCCGATCGAAACGATGCGTCTAGCCGACCAGGCTCTGTATATGTCCAAGCGCAGCGGGAAAAACTGCATGACGTTCAGCCCCGATTCCCGGGAGAACGCGTAACTGCATACCAAAAAGGCGGTTTTCCGGGGTGTCGTCCCCGTGAAACCGCCTTTTTACCCGTTAAGGACCCGAACGGGCCGTCTTCGTGCCGCGCTGAAGCTCGGCGATGCTTAAACCGTAGCTGAGCTGCAGATGGGGATAGTCGGGGAAATTGGCCCAATCCCCGCCCCATTCGAAACCAAGCTCCTTGGCAATCGCGACGACCTGCGTCCAGTCTTTGCGGCCGTCGCCGTTCAAGTCGGCATTCATGTCCCAAATGATTTTGCCGGATTTCGTTTTCAGGGCAAAGTCGATTGCCAGGCCGTAGTTGTGATAAGACTCGCCCGCCTTGGCGTGCGTCACAATTTTCCCTTCGCTTGTCCGCCCCTGGCTGTACAGCTTGTCCTGTTCTTCCATGCTGCGGAAATCGTCCGTAATGACGACTTGAATGCCGATAGCCGCCGTTTTGGCCAGCAGCTCGTCCATTTTCCGGACGACTCCCGGGTCCACCCCGGTCAGCAACCGGGCGCTGTCCAATCCGAGCTCCTCGAGATTTTTCTCGCCCGTTTTGGTCATCACGAGCTGAATCAGCATGATCGCGGACATTACGGCGGCCAGAACGGCGAATGCGGCTCTGAACAGACGCATTTTCGCGGATATTCCCGGCTTCTGTCTTCTTTTCAAAGCTCCGGCATCTCTCACTTCACTGCGTCGACCCGCTGCCAATCGCTATCCGTAAACTGGCCCATATACCAGAGGGAAACCCCTTTTAAGCCGTAATAGCGCGCCAGCCAGATTTTGCGGTCCAGACTGTCGGAATCCTCGTAAAACAATTCGTGCGCGCCTCCATCCGTATACCGGATATGCCCGAGCAGATAAGGAACGGATAAGGTCGACTGGACTCCGGGTTTCTTCAGACGCTCTTCCACGGCCGAACTCGCCGGCGAGGCGTAGGTCGTCGTTCCGCCCTGATCGATAAACTGGTCCGTTTTCTTGCTGATGCCGAGAACCAGCTTCTCCGCCGGGACGCCCGCTTTAATCGTATCCCTCACGGCTTCGGCCACTAGCGGAAGAGGTGCGGACGGGAGCCGGTCCGGCTTGTACAGAAAACCGTACGCCATGAGAATGACCGTGTCCGCCGTCTTACCTATGGACGGAAGATCGTAACCTTCGAAATAGTAGGTCGGAGGCACCGCTACGGTGAGCGTTTTGCCTTTCGCCGCTTCCTTGACCTCGCTCAGGAAGGCGGCAAACTCCGCTTTCTTATCCGCTCCGTACAAATCCTCAAAGTCGATGGAAACCCCGGTGAAGCCGTACTTCGGATCGGAAAGAGCTTCCGCAATCGCTGCCGTAAACGCCTTACGCGCTGCGGCATCCCCCAAAAACTCTTCCACGCGGTGCGATTTGTTGGCAAAAATCATCAGATCTTTGGAAACGTGACTGGAGCTTGCGGCAGCCGTCACTTCTTCCCAGCCGTCCGGCCGGTTAAACTTGAACGGATCGCCTGACGAACCGAGCTTCGCGGAGCCGGCCCCTTCGTAATTCAGGTGCCACCAGCCGAGGGCTACGCGGTCCAGAAGAGGCATTTTGCCGAGGCTGTTGTACGACTGCACGGCATAAAACCCCGTCACCTCCAGCGGCTTGTTCCCGGCTTCCTTATGCAGCAGCCGGTTGATGACCGCAGCCGCTTCCTGGCGGCTGAGCTGCTTGTCCGGCTCAAGGCCGTTCTCGCTGCCTTCCAGCATTCCGCGGTTCACCGCATAATAGACGTAAGGCTTCAGCGCCTCGTCGACTCCCGCCGCGTCCGCGAACGCCCGGCTGCTCTGTTCCCGCTTCCAGCCGCTCTCCAGCCAGCTTGCGCGCTCCGCTTCGCTCAGCTTGTCCAGCAGCAAGCTTCCCATCGCGTAGGCCACCTCTTCCCTGCGGATCGGCGCTCCCGGATGGAAGGCTCCGCCGCTGTCCACCATCGCTTTGATCCAGCCGCGCTGAAGAGCGGCGCCGATCATCGGATAGGACCAGCGGTCCCGGCCGACATCCTTAAGGGTGACGGGATGATCCGCATCATACCCGGTTTTCGCCGCCGTGACGAGCAGCTTGATAAATTCTTCACGGGACATCGCCGCAAGCGGATGAAACCCGCCGTCCTGATAGCCGTCCAGCGCCTGCACGGCCGCTAGCGTATAAATATGTTCGGCGGACCAGGCGCTCTCCGGCACGTCCCCGAACGGTTTCAATCTCGATTCATAGGCGTTCGCCGTGGCCGAACCTGTCAGCATACAGCCCAAGACGGCTGCCGCCATCCATTTTTTATTCTTCATTATGTGCCCTCCCCCTTGTTTACTTTGTATTGGACGCAGAAAATGACGAAAAGTTACGGTCTCCGTTCCCGGACGGCACATGAAAAAAGCCATCCTCCCGGATGGCCGTCCCTAAAACCTTTCCTTAAAACACTTCGCTCGTAAGCCGCTGCTTCAAAATAGACGCGAGCTCCTCCGCCGTCTCCCAGACGAAAGGCCGAATTTTCTCGGAAGGAGATGCGGTCGCCTCATCCCCGATCCGTCTGGACGTCCAGATGACAGGGATATTGCGCCCGAGCGCGTATCCGCCCGCCAGAAACACTTCCGGCCCTTGGGCGCCCAAGTCCGCGATGAGGAGCTTGCTGTCCGCGATCATTCGGAGGCTGTAGTCCGCTTCCTTTTCCCTGGCGGTTCTCTCCGACGTGCGCGGCTCGTAGCCGCACTGCTCAATGACGGGCAGCACTTTCTCCGTCCACTGGAGACGGGTCTCCCCGTCTTCGGGAAGCAGGACGAAGCACGGCTTAAGCCGCTTGCCGCCCAGGCTTTCTTCGGCCGTTTTCCAGCCTTGCGCCGTCAGTTTGAAGCTGGAGCCCATGCGTTCGAGAAGCCGTTCTTCTTTTAACTTCTCGATGATATAGATCAGCTCCTGCAGGTTGGGCGAATACGTCAAGTTGTAACTCTTCGGGAGCTGCTGCAGCACGACGGCTTCGTCCGGACCTTCGCTGTGCCTGTGAAAAAATTGCAGAAGCCGGATGCCTTTGTCTTCTATCGTAACCGGGACACGGGGCGAGTTCCGGATTCCTTCCAGATCGTCCATGGTAAGGCGAACCGTCTCCCCGCAGTCCGTAAGCTCCCGGATGTAGGCGGATATGACGGGAAACATGAGATGTTTGGTCTGATAAGACAAAACACTGTAAGGGTCGTAGCTGTCCCGGTGAAGTCCGTAGGAGCCATCCGGCGAGCAATAGCATCCCGTATATAAATCGTACCCGTCCTCACGGCCGATCGGCACGATTTGATCGCAGAATAAACACCGTTTTTTTTCCATCCTTCCAATCCCCCTTCTCCTTTACCTTTCGTACCGCGTCGAGGATATGGGGGTGGCGGGCGGCAACTTCCAGTAATCTACCAATGCCCGGCGGTACCCTTTTACCGGTAAAGACCTGACTCCTTCCGGCATGTATGGTAACATAGAACGGGTAAAGGACCTATAACCAAGAACGTGCTTAAAGATCAAGGAGAGCTGCCCATGTCCCAGAACCGCCGTTTAACGACCGACCAGGATTTTAAAGAAGCCATGGACCGCCAATCGCCGGTCCGCGTGTTCAAAAACGATCATATTATCGATACGGGAGCCGTCATTACCCGCTTCGACGATTCCATGGTTGTGGTGCAGACCCGGGTCAGCGAACTGACTTATCACGACCGTCTCGGCTGCGAGTTTTTCGAAATGAGAAAAAGATAAAGACATAAAACAAGACTGTCTCCCGAGGGGAGACAGTCTTTATCGTTAACCAACCGCAACCAGCATGGCGGGTTCTTGGACGGCCGGTTTCCAGGACGCTTTCTCATCCAGCACACATGCGAATGCCGGACCGCAGTTTGTCGGAATGACCCATACCGTGTGATCGTGGATGACCGAGCGCGGCAGGTGATAACCGGACAAGCCTGCTTGAATCACGGACGCGTAATCTTCCGGGCTGCCTGCGCTCAGCTTCAGCCTGATCGTGCCGTACACTTTGAAACGGCCTCCTTCGCGGATATCCTCCACTCGCGTCCACTCGACCGCATCTACGGACTCCATCCGGAAATCGGCTTTCTCTCCCTGCTCGTTGACCATCTGAACGGGGCTAAGATCAATGCTTTCCCTGTTTAAGATGAAAGCAGCCGTTTCGGCAGCCTGCGATTTATTGGCTGCGGACACGACTAAAGACAGTGAAGCCTGGAACAAAATCACGGGTTCTTCTCTTCTCTCCATAAACAATTAATCTTCTCCTTCTGTGCATGTCAATTAGCGTTTGCCTGTCATAGACGACCTACTCTTTGAAAACACTCTACAAGATACCTATGACGGAACCCGCTTGGATATGTGCGATTACGCGCATGAATGTGATTATAGATCTTGTCGGCCGAGATGTTTGTCAAACCCTCGGCGATTATTTTCCAATTTTTTGTTGGAAAATAGAAAAAGACAAGTCGGAAATTTTCAGTGTCCGGAGCTGCTCGCCCCGTCTCTCTCAATCTATCGGTTTTAATCCGGAAACTCCGGATTTCTCTGCGGGCTGATCTCCGGAGGAACCGTCGGCTTGATTTCCGGCGGAGCTGCCGGCGGTGTTTCGGGTACCGTTCGCGGAGCCACTTCCGGCACATCGTTCGGTTTGATTTCCGGCGGTGTCTTGGGTGTTATCTCAGGAGTCTCATTGGAAAAATCGGCCTTGCGGGCTTCTTCATTCTTACTCATCATCTAATGAACACCTCCTCTCTCCTTACTTAACCAATCCCGGATAGTTTGAAAGAGCGATTTAACAAAAAAACCTTCGGCACACAGGAAAATATGTTAATATTATGAAAAATATAAGTTTTTTGAGGGGGCATAAAAAATGGAGCGCTTTTTCGGCGCAAACGAAGCGGAGGGCTTTACCGCTTTTTCGGGAGCGCACTGGGCGGCTTTAACGGTTTTTGCGGCCCTCATTCTTGCGCTCTATGGTTCGAGGAATTGGTTCACTCAGGGGAATCGGGCTCTGCGGGGACGAATCGCCATCGCCATTATTCTGGTGTTGTGCGAAACGGGTCTGAACGTGTGGTACGCGGCGGAGGGAATCTACGACGTCCGGTACACCCTCCCGCTTGAACTTTGCAGCATTTCCCTTTATCTCAGTGTGTTTATGCTGCTTTTCAAAAGCAGGCTCCTGTTTCAGGTGGTTTATTTCACCGGAATCGGCGGGGCGCTCATGGCGCTTGCTACGCCGGTACTCTGGTACGATTTCCCGCATTTCCGTTTTTTTGAATTTTTCGCCGCTCATATCGCTATTATTCTCGGGGTTCTTTATCTGATCTGGGTAGAGGGCTTCCGCCCGACCTTCAAATCCGTGTTCCTGGCCATGGGTTACCTCAATGTGCTGCTGCTCGGAGTCGGGACCGTTAACCTCCTGACCGGGGGCAACTATATGTTCCTGGCACGCAAGCCCGAAACGGCTTCCCTGATCGACTATCTCGGCCCGTACCCGTGGTACCTTCTGTCTCTGGAAGCCGCGGCTTTCGTCATTTTCCTGCTCATGTACGTTCCGTTCTCTCTTGGCTCCGCCCGGCCTAAAGATCCCCGGCTCCCGCACGTCCGGTAGTTGTCCGGCCGCCAGCTTTCCACTGCCGCTTTCGTATCCGCACAACAAAAAAACCGCAGGTTCCGTTCCGGATGGAACGGGTCTGCGGGTTCGAAAACCGGAAGCTTCCGGTTTTTTTATTTGTAGGAAACCAACAAAGCTTAGCGTGTCTCCACGCTCTTTTAAACGCGTGTAGGCGGGTTTCATTAAGCTCCGATCGGCTGGAGTTCAAGCTCCAGTTCGTCAATCGCTTCGTGATAAGCCTGCAGCGACTCCCGGACGATCTCGTCGAGCATGGGACCGCTCGTTTCCGGCAGCAGCGCGCGGGCGTAAGCCCAGGCGTTTTCTTCGATGCGCAGCGCGATCCGACTGCGCTCCAGCTCACTGTCCGACGCGTCCATCAGGGACGCCAGGCGGTCCAGATCCGCGTCCTCGGCATGACCGATTTCGTGGGCAAGGACGATGTCGACATACGCCTCCAGCAGGTCGTGCGATCCGTACAGCTGCATGCACTGCGCTTTGATTTCTTCTATATATAAGGTGATGAGATGACGGCCCATATTGTACTTTCCGCCGGCCATCCGTCCTCCGGGAAAATGCGACTCCAGCGTGACTTGAACCTGACTGTTCGATTCGTGCAAAAGCCGTGCGACACGATCTTCAATCAACCGATTTTTCAACCGATCCTTCAATCCCTTCTTCGATAGTCTTCGTTAGTCTTACCCGCTATTATATCGAATCCGGGAAAGGAAATAAACCATTTATTTACACGCTGTCAGTCGGGCTGAAACAAAAAAAAGACTCCGGTTATTTACCGCCGAAGTCTTTTTGCTGGAGCTCCCAGCCTGCCTTGCGCTTATTCCCAAGGATATTTGGTCAAGAGGAAGTCCGCAAACGTTTTGCTGGCTTCTCTTCTGACCTTACGGATTTCCGCGCGGTGTTCGGCGGTCTCGTAAAGCTTGTTCTCTTCTTCCGTTTCGGGGATGACTCTCGGAACCGGAACCGCCTTGTTGTCGTCGTCCAGGCCGACAAAGGTTAGAAAAGCGGTCGCTGCGATTTTTCTTACGCCGGTCACCAGGTCTTCCGTAATGACTTTGACGAACACCTCTATGGACGTCCTGCCTGTCCAGGTGACGAAAGACTCCAGGGAAACCGAATCGGTCGGACGGATCGGGTATAGAAAATCGACGGAGTCCGTCGAGGCCGTAACAGCCGTAACCCGGCAGAGCTTGGATGCCGAGATGGAGGCAATATCGTCGATATAAGACATCAGCTTACCGCCGAACATCGTATTGTGGTTGTTAACATCGGGAGGGAATACACGGGCTACTTTCATACATCTTGTTTCTTTGACAAATTTGCTTTCCATTATGCAGACGCTTCTTTCGTAGTTAGAATTTGGTAAAGGGTTCTATTCCGCGGGGATAACCCTGAATTTTGACGGACTCTCAGTGTAACAATTTCCGTAACGGTTTGTCAAAGCACCTTTTAAGTTTTTCCGCTAAGCTCCCGTTTCATCCAGCAATCTCCTGTAAATGAAGCAAATAAAGTAAATGAAGCGGCCCAGGCAGCCCATGGGCACCTAAACACAAAAAGAAGCTGATTTTCGCCAACCGAAAACCAGCTTCTTTTCTTATTTTTTGTACCCTTTGATATAACCGATCCATTTCGTCAGCACATCTTCGATTTCCGCGATACGGAAGGGCTTGCTGACATAATCCTGCATCCCGCTCGCGAGGCAGTTCACCCGGTCCTCTTTGCGGGCGTAAGCCGTAACGGCGACGATGACGGGACTGGTGTCACCGGGAGCCGCCTCGCGGATTCTTCTTGCCGCCTCAAGGCCGTCCATGTTGGGCATCGCGATATCCATAAAGATAAGATCGTAGGCTTTACGCGCAAAAGCTTCGACCGCCACGGCCCCGTCCTCCGCGATGTCGGGGTCGAACCCGCGTTTTCTCAGAATGGTCTGCAGGAGCTTCCGGTTCATCGGATTGTCCTCCACGATTAGGATGGACAAGTCCTCCCCATCCCCGGAATATCTCTGCGAAGGAGCCGTAGGCAGCAGCGAAAGTGCCGGAAATGCCGGACCCGGCGAATCCGAGAAGCGGAATAACAGATAAGCGCCGGTCAGATCCAGTTCCTTCGAAACGGCTATTTTCTCCGGAAGCCTGATTTTTCGTTCCGACGTGTACGTATATCCCCGCGGTTTAGGCTTTTCGGGCCTGGGTCCGGAGGAACTTCCGTCCGCTCCCCCGGACGGCCAGCCGCCCTCTGCCTGATTATACGGCATTTGCTTTCTCGTTCCATGTACGTGTATCAAGAGTTCCGGATTCCTCCTTTTGACGATTTGAATCACTAAAAAGCAAGAGCCAAGAAACGCGCTTCCGCGCGATCTTGGCTCATGACCAGCGTATGTAAGATATCTGGGCATTCAGTCCGTATGATTTTATTTAAATGTATAGACAAGAACGCTTCTGTCCCTCTCGAAATCCCAGTCCAGATACAAACCGGTCACCGTTCTTCCAATCGCTTGTTCCATATCTACATCATGCAGTAAGAGCTTCTTTTCGAGAGACGTTTTGGCGACCCTCAGGGCATTCTCGTACCCCGTATTAATCAGCTCTTTTTCCAGCATGATGAGCAAGCCTTCCCTGACGATAATGAGTGTTCTCGGATTCGTCCAGAACGAATAAATATGGTCGGGAATTTTTTGTACGTGCGCCGTTACATCGCTCACCTGCTGATGAACTTTCTCGTATCCGGCGTATTTCTCCTGTATATCCGCATCGAGGGATTTATTCGTCAGGCCGATCATGATGCCCGAGTGGTCTTCCAAATCCCAGTCATAATAGATTTCCTCGATCGCAATACCTACGGTCTGAGTAATGAATTCCTTCAAGTCCGGCAGCAGCACATCCATGACCATTTGGCGGGTTTCGCGGACGGCTTCGCCTTTCTGCTTATCCAGCAGAATCATTTCCACTGCACTCACGAAATTCCGGAAATGTAGAGTAATGCCGTATTCATTATACGAGATAAAAATGGACTCAGGTCCTTTGCCAAAACGTTCCCTGAGCATTTTTCCCGTCTGGCTTGATAATTGGCTCAGTGCAGTCTTCTTCTCCAAAAGTAACCTTCCTTTAAACCGTTGGCGTCTACGTCCAAGGATCCTAAATTTGTCTGCCCAAAAATCAATGGCGTTCATGTCCAGTGATCCAATAGAAATTATAATACAATTTGCGCGTTTTATAAAGGAATTCTTATCCTGCCCGATTCCGGACTTTTTATGAAAAAAAGAACAAGCCGCCCGGCTTGGACGGCGGCTCCACATTCCGTTCATTAAAGCGCTTACCCTTTTACCGCGCCCGATTGGACGCCTTTTATAAAATAGCTCTGGAAGCTGATAAATACGGCCAGAATGGGCAGCAGGGCAATGACCGAACCCGCCGCGATCAGCCTGGTATTCGTGACGAACGTTCCTTTGAGCTTGTAAAGACCGAGTGTGAGCGGATAAAGGCGGTCGTCCTCAATGACGAGATACGGCCACAAAAAATTGTTCCACGAACCGATAAAGCTGAGAATGGCAAGCGTGGCCAACATCGGCCTTACCATCGGCATCATGATCAGCAGGAAGATCCGGATCACACCCGCCCCGTCGATCACGGCCGATTCTTCGATTTCTTTGGGGATGCCGAGGAACCCCTGTCTCATCAGAAAAATGCCGAAGGCCGAGACGGCGGCGGGCAGGATGACGCCTGTATACGAGCCGAGAAGATGCAGCTTGTTCAGAATCAGATAGACGGGAATCATGGTCACCTCGCCCGGAATCATCATCGTCGCGATAATGATTAGGAAGACGGCTCCCTTCCCTCTGAAAGTCATCCTTGCCAAAGGAAATGCCGCCATGGAGCAGAATACGACCGGAAGCAGCACCCCGAAGAAAGCGAGTACGGTGCTGTTCCATACGTACAAGGGCAGCGGCAGGGAATTCCACACCGTCGCGTAGTTTTCCAGCGTAAACAGCTCGGGTATAAAGCGTGGCGGCATCGAGTAGATGGTCTCGTTCTGCCCTTTTAAAGAAGTGGACAGCGTCCACAGAAAAGGAAGAATCATGACGACCGCAATCAGAGTCAGGCACACGTAAGAAATAAGACGCCGGACTCCCCGGCGTCTCTTCCGCCTTGTCCGCCGGCCCGGGGCGGGCGGCACAGCTGCCGGTTCTAACCGCATCGCGTCCCTCACTCTCCTTCCATCGAACGCTTGTTAACGAGCGTTAACAGCAGAATGACGATAAACAGCACAAACGAGATGGCGCTGGCGTAGCCCATATCGAGCTGCTTGAAAGCTTCGTCGAACACCCTATACACAACGGTCGTCGAAGCCCCGATGGGCCCTCCCTCGGTCATGGTCAGCATGAGCGTAAACTCTTTGAAGGCGCCCATGGTGGAGACGACCGAGACGAAGAAAACAACCGGCTTCAGCATCGGAAACGTGATGCGGACATGCTTGCTCCAGAACCCGGCGCCGTCCAGCTCCGCCGCTTCGTACAAATCTTCCGGCACGGCCTGCAGTCCGGCCAGATAAAACAGCATATAATAGCCGAGACCCTGCCAGACGGTGACGATTGCGAGACTCGGCATCACGAAATATTTACTCGTCAGCCATTTCACCGGCTCCGCTCCGAACAGGCTCAGCATATAATTGAAAATGCCTTCGCTCTGAAACATCCAGCCCCACAAGAAGGCTGTGACGACAACCGATACAAGCGCGGGAAAATAGTAAATCAGGCGGAAAACCTTCACGCCGGTCAGTCCCTGATTAACCAGGATGGCAAGAAATACCGGAAGAATAACCAGCGCGGGCGTAACGAGAATCCAATAATAGAACGTATTGAACATCGCCCGCCAAAATTCCGAATCCCCCATCAGGGTCTGGTAGTTGGCCAGTCCCACCCATTCCATCGGTTCGAAGACGTTATAGGACGTAAAGCTGAGATAAAGAGCCGCCGCGGAAGGGAAAATGCTGAACAGGAGCAGCAGAATCCCGGCCGGCGCCAGGAAAGCCCAGGCGTGAATCGTCTTGTACATTTTGAAGAGACCTCCTAGTCCGTCAGCCGCCGGACTGTACACGTGTACAGCCCGGCGACGGAATCTTGTCTTCTTCCGCAAAAAATCGTGATGTCCGGTGACGTGACTTCACCTATTTAAGCAGCTTGTTGACGGCCGCTTCCGCGTCCTCCAGCGCTTTGGCCGGATCTTTATCCTCCAGCAGCACTTTCTGGAACTCATCGTTGATGGCTTTGTTGATTTTCGAAATATTCTCGACCGGCGGGAACATGTTTTCCGAAATTTCCAGCTGTTTGGCCGCGTAATACAAGCCTTTCTCGGCGGGGTCCGCTGAATCTTTCCCCTTCGTGAAGAACGGATCTTCCGCCGCTTTCTTAACGGAGGGGAGAATGGCGACGATTTGGGCGAACTTCAGCTGGTTCTCGCCGTTGGTCAGGAACTTGGCAAAATCGGCGGCTTCTTTTTTATGTTTGCTTTTGGCGGAAACGGCGATATTCATGATGGCCACGTTCACCTTGCCGCTGGACCCGACCAGAGCGCCCGCCGAATCCGATTTGGCGTACACTTGAGGCGACAAATCCTTCACCTGCCGGAACAGCTGCGGGCCCGTTCCCCAGAACGCGATTTTTTCCTGGGCGTACCACTCCTGGGGCTTTGCCTGGTTCAGCAAAATTTCATCGGGGATAAGCCCCGCTTTATAGCGCTCCTTGAATTTCTTGAAAATTTCAAGCGTCTTTTCGTTGTTAAAAGCCGCTTTCTTGTAATCGTCGCTGACGAGCTTGATCCCGTTCTGAGGCAGATATAAGTGGATGTCTTTCAAGGTGTTCCCGTAGGCGCCCGTTTTTTCTTTGATCGCCTTGGACATTTCCCACGATTCTTCTTCCGTCTTCGGCGGAGCGTCGAAGCCCGCTTTTTTAAGAAGTTCCTTGTTGTAAAGCTGGACGCCGTTCGACAAATACCAGGGCAGAGCGTACGAGACTCCCTGAAACTCGCCGGCCGACCATACGCCTTCGAAGTAGTCCTTTTTCACGTCCGCAGCGAGTTCATCCATATTGGCAACCGCGCCGAGAGCGGCCAGCTTTTTCAAATAATCCGTGTTCAGGTTCAGCACGTCGGCCAAGGAGCCGGACGCTGCGGATGTAAGCGTTTTCTGTTCTACGGCCTCGAAAGGAATATCCTGCCATTTCACCGTAACGCCGGGGTTCTTACTTTCAAAATCTTGGATGACACCGTTCAAGTAATCGTCGAATGTCGGGCTTAACGCGATCGTCCAGAACGTAATTTCCTTCTTATCTCCCTTACTTGACCGCTCTGCGGAAGCGCCCGGCGATCCAGACGTACCCGGTTCCGTTCCGGATTTCGAGCAGGCGGCCGTGAACAGCAGCAGTACGGCGATAACCAATGGAAGCCATCTTATAGATCTTTTCAACAAAAACCCTCCCCGGAGTATAATCGGATAATTTTACCGAAACATTCTTTAAAATACGGAATATTATTCCCGATTTAAAAGAAATCGCTTACCAATTGATTGGAATTATTCTCTGCCCTCTTCCAATGCTTAAAAACGTTCTTCTTTTAATAGACGCGGCGGAGCGCCCATTTATACATCTTTATTCGGTCCATAAGGCCACGGGCAAAAAAAACAGCCCCCGAAAGGGGGCTGCCGATCGTCCGCATGCGCTTGGCATCCGGCTGCTTACTGGAGAGTCAGCGAATAAACGGCGCGTTCCGTTCTCAGCACGACGCTGTCTTCGCTTAAATCCGCCACGGAGAGGCCTTCGAGCGGGATAACAAAGGTTCCTTGAGGAAGAGCTTCTTCGCTGCCGTTATTGAGAACCGTTCCTTCCCCGTAAAGAAGTAAAGCGCTGCCGTTCGTATAGTCGTCCGGAGCATCGGGCTGATACTCCCGGTATTCAAACTGACTCAATTGAAGATCGACCCGGTCGATATCTTCCTGTTCTTCTTTGGCGATCCGGATTGCCTTGTTCGTGTGGGCATTTAACCAGTCCGTGACGGGCTGGAGCTCGTTAGCCATGGGTAACCCTCCTTCTCGTAATGAGGCTCTCTCTTCTTTTACCCCGATTCTGTATAAGTTGAACGAAATCTTTCGTTTTCATTCTCCGGACCGCCGAAGCAGGGAGTCATCAGCCGATATAACGGGATAAAACCGATTGGTATACGGATTTGGGCCGCAGGCCGACAAGCTTCTCCACCGGCTCGCCCCGATGCAGGACAAGCACGGTAGGCATCGACATGACGCCGAAAGCAGAAGCCGCTTCCGGTGAATCGTCGCAATCGACTTTCAGCATGTTCACTTTGCCTTCATACTCGTTACTCAGTTCTTCCAGAATAGGAAGAAGCGTTTTACAAGGCGGACACCACACTGCGGTAAAATCGATAACGGTCACGCCTCCATCGGAAATATGGTCCAGGTATGTTGCATCGTTGACGGTTGTCAGGCTCATTGAACTTTCTCCTCCTTGGTTTTATCGTTTAAAATATAATCGATTCTTTCTTCCAGATTCGATTTGATGTTCTGCAGCACCCCGATCTGCTCTTCGATTTCCGAAAGCTTTTGCTTGTAAACCGGAAGCACTTCGGAACAGAAGGCTTCATTGTTCATCAGCACGCAGTGAAGAAATCCGGAAATTTGCTCGGTATTGAGGCCGAGCCCGAGGTACAGTTGAATCGTCCGCACCTGTTCTACGGCGAATGAAGCATATTCCCGGTATCCGTTGTCCCCGCGGACCGGCGAAAGCAGTCCCTGCTCCTCATAATAGCGGAGGGAACGGATACTGACTCCGGTACGGGCGGAAAGCTCTCCGATTTTCATTTTCGGCAAACTCCTTTCTGCCTTTATTCGTTCCTGAGGCTATTATAAACCCTCACATGGATGTCAGTGTCAACAGTAAAAAAAGCCCGGAATTTATTCCGGGCCGTACCATTTAGCGACAAAGCGTGACGGATCGTTACCCTCGCCGTTACTTGTAAAGGCAAGACTTTTGAAGGGCTCAGCCACAACGTCCGCTTCCGTCCGTTTTCTCTTCTATTTCAGCGATTTTGTGTCTCATCGAAGGGACTTGACGGAGCAGCTCCAGAGTCCGGTCCTTCTGATCAGCCGCCAGTGAATAATAGATCCACTGTCCCTTTCTCGTCTCGCTCACCAGTCCCGCATCCTTCATCTTCCGCAGATGCTGGGAAATGCTCGGCTGGGACATTCCCGTCACGTCCACCAGATCGCAGACGCAGAGCTCCCGTTCCCGCAGAAGGGCAAGAATCGTCAGCCGGGTTTTGTCTCCCATGAGCTTAAACGTATCGGCAAAGCTTTGCAGTTGTTCCACCCTGTAAGCTCCTTTACGAATGTGTATATGCTTACATAATTATATAATGAATCCACTTGAGGAGCAACAGCGGTCCTGCCCCCCTTGAAGCAGAGCAACAGCCCAGCCCGGCAAAAAAAAGCAGCCTGCCGGAGCAGACTGCTTGGGGTTGCTTATTTGTATTTGCGCCAATCCATCTCGCTGTTGGCCAGCAAATGTTCAAAATTGTTGTCCAGCCGTTTCTGCTCGGCCTTGCGGGCCTCCGCCGCTTTCCGCTGCTCTTCCTCGCGGCGCTTCGCTTCGTCCGCCTTCATCTGATCGGATTGAGCCTTCAACTTCTCGATAACCTGCGGGTTAAGCAGGTCTTTAAGCGTTGCGGGCTTATCCGTATCGGCGGCACGCGGCGCAGGGGCGGGTCTGTTCTTTTTCCCCATCACTCATCACCTCGGTTCCCACATTATAGCAGGTTCGCAGGCTGTATTCCAGCCTTTCCGGGCCTGCTTACGGGCACAATGAAGCCCGGCGTCAAGCATCGGCCGCACACCGGAACCCCATGAATTTCCCCTCCGTCGTCGAAGTCTAGCCTTCCGCTTTTAACCACTATATCACATGCCGGAGGGTTATCTTCCCGCAACAACGATTTCCGCCTGCCTATTTTCCTTTCTTCCCGGTAAATGTAAGTAAAGAGAGCCGATTCCGGTCATACTAAGCGGACCAAGCCCGCAAGGGAGGACGTGTCGGCCTAATGCCTGATTTTACCATCCGCAGCTATGAGGATTTCAAAGCGTACTGTTCCCAGGGTACTAATCAGATCCAAAGCAAAATCGTCGGGATACCCGGAGAGTCTTACGAGCTGTTTTATCTCGACCAGCTGATTAACAAAGATATTCTGCACCGCGACATTCTCCATCCGCTGCTGGAGCTCGGCGGGGGTCTCGGACCGGATGAGCTTCTTTCGTACCTGCCCGTGGGCGGGGGCAAAAAAATCGACGAATGGGGCGAAATCCCTACCCTGCTGCTCGCAGGCTGGATTTACGTTCATCCGTCGTTTTATGAAAGCGGGGTTATCCTTCAGGCCGATCAGATTCCCGGAAGGAATCTGACTGCTGCCGAGAACGAAAGCCAGATTTTCGGGCCTCAGGTCAGTTTCGCGGAATCGCTCGATCAGAACATGGCTCTGATCCGCAGCATCCTGAACGATCCGCTGCTCAAAACCGAATCGTTTATTACCGGAGATCAGACAAAAACCAAAACGATCATGTGCTACATGGAGGGACTCAACAATAACGCGTATGTCGCAATGGTCCGCAAACGCCTGTCCAATCTCAAGACGGACGGCATTCTGGACTGCGGTATGCTCTCCAAGCTGCTCGAAGACAATCCCGACAGTATTTTTCCCATGTATTTCCTGACGGAAAGGCCCGACCGGACCGTCGGTTCGCTGCTCGAAGGCAAAGTGATCGTACTCGTCGGAGGCAGCTCCCGTGTCATGATCGCTCCTTCCACGTTCATCGACTTTTTCAAAGCCGAAGAAGACCGTTACGTACACTGGCAGATGTCCGCTTTCGTGTTCATATTGAGGATGCTGGCCGTCTTCTTCTCCATGCTGCTGACTCCCCTTTATGTGGCTGCGCTCACCTTTCATTACGAAATGATCCCGTCAGCCCTGCTCGACCCTCTTTCAAGCTCCAGGGCGAAGGTTCCTTTCCCGCCTTTATTCGAGGCCCTGCTGCTTGAATTCATCATTGAGCTTCTGCGTGAAGCGGGCGCGAGACTGCCGACCAAAGTCGGTCAGACGATGGGCATCGTAGGCGGTATCGTCATCGGGCAAGCCGCCGTTCAGGCCGGGTTCACCAGCAACCTGCTCATCATGATTGTCGCGCTCGGCGCGCTGGCCTCCTTCACTTCCCCGGGATTTATGATGGGAACGGCCATCCGGATTCTCCGCTTCCCCATGATCATGATCGCCGGATTCTGGGGCGGGGTCGGCATTGTCATCGGCGTATCTTTTCTGCTTATCCATCTCTTGAGGCTCACTTCGCTCGGCACGCCGTACCTGAAGCCGTTTTATCCGTTTGACAGCTCCGAATTTACCGAATTGTTTATCAGACGGCCTTACGGCAAATTCATGGACAACCTTGTCAAAACCTTCTCTTTCCAAGCCCGGAAAAAGAAAGGAAACGACTCCGAACCCCCGGACAACGGGCAAAAAATAGATTTGTTCGAACAATTCCAAGAAGAAAACTAGGTGACTGACATGAACGGCTATCCGGAATCTCCCCGTATTTCAGTGCGCACCTATCTGCTTTTCTTTATCATTACAACCGCGCAGGTAGGTGTGGGAGGGGCCAGCTTTCAACGCAAAATTTATAAAATGGTGGGCCAGGATTCATGGGTTACCGTCCTGCTCGCCGGGCTGTTCTGCCATCTCGTCGTCGTCGCCATGTTTTCCTTTCTCAAAAAGTACCCGGGCCAAGATCTCTACGGCATTCAGAAAGAAGCTTTCGGAAAATGGCTGGGCGGTGCACTATCCTTCCTCTATATGGCTTACCTGATCCTTATCGCTTTGACGATTATCCGGAATTATGCGGAAATTGTGCAGACGTGGATTTTTCCGGACATGCCTCCCTGGTTCCTGGCCCTTATGGTTCTTGCCCTCACGTTGTACGGTGTGCTCGGAGGCATCAGAGTGATTGCCGGAATCGGATTTATAAGTGTTCTGATCATAACCCTCGAGATGCTGCTGTTCTACTATCCCCTTCAATACGCGGATTGGGGATATCTGCTCCCCGTCATGAATCATTCTCCGCGGGATTTTCTGAAAGGAACGCAAGAGATCTCCTTCTCGGTTGTCGGTTTTGAACTGCTGATGTTTGTTTTACCTTTTATACGGGATACAAACAAAGCGCCGAGATACGCACATTTCGCCATTGTGTTTACTACAGTTACTTATCTAGTTTACATGTTTACGGCGCTTGTCTATTTCAGCGGAGGACAGCTTATCCACACCATTTGGCCGACTTTGACTTTGCTCAAAATCGTGGAATTCCCCTTTATCGAGCGCGTCGAATATATTACGGTTTCGCTCTATCTCATCGGAATTTTGCCGAACGTGATGCTGTATGTGTGGGCCGCCTCCCGCGGCATTCCGAAAATGAGCCCGCTGAAGGAAAAAGCTTCCCTTTACCTCGTCGTCGCCATTTTGTTTGTAATTTGCACGTTCTTCAGCAGCAGACTTGAAATTAGGCGGCTGAACGACATATCCGGTCAAGTAAGCATATACATGGCTTTTGCGTATCCGCTCCTGCTGAGCATGCTCTTGTTCTTCAAAAGACGGGGCGTTCAGCCCCCAAACGGAGGTGACTCCCCGTGAAAATTCGGCGGCTTTGCCTGCTGGCCCTTGTGACGGTTCTGGCTGCGACGGGATGTGTGGAGCGGCGGGTCTTCGAAAGAATCGGTCTCGTGGTGGCGCTGGGTTTCGACAAAGGCCAAGGCGGCATCCTCAGCGGCACATCCGTCATGTATACCCTGGATAAAGAATCCGGTCACCGGGCTACGATTCTGGCCAACCAGGCTTATACGACCAAAAAACTGCGGGAGGACCAGAACCGCAAATCATCCAAAAAGCTGATGCTGGGCCAGCTGCGCGTCGTATTGTACGAGGAAGCGATCGCCCGCGACGGGCTGATCGATCTCGTCGATTCCCTGATCCGCGATCCTTCCATCGGCACAAAAATATATTTGGGCATCAGCACCGAGAAAAGCGCCGATCTTCTCCAGTATCCGTACCGGAGCATCAGTAATATCGGAACGTATCTGTACGACACGATCAAGCAGAATGTGCTGGAAGGACAAATTATTTCACCTACGCTTCATGAATTTCTGCGGGATTATTATTCCGCCGGCAAAGATCCCGTTCTTCCCGTTTTTGTCCGCAAGGGGGAAACCATCTCATCCGAAAAGGCGGCCCTGTTCCGATCCGACAAAGTGGTCGGAATGCTGTCCAACATCGACGCGGCTTATCTGAAGCTGATCCGCAACCGGTTCAAGACCGGCACCTTCGAACTTAAGCTCGACAAGAAGAAGCTGGACCCTTATTTGAGCGAAAATAACGCGGACCGGCGGGAGCACATTCATACGGTAGTCCGGATCGTCGATACCAAGCAGGGAATCCGCCTGACGGACCCGGAAAAACCCGCTTACGAGTTGAACATGAAACTGAAATTTGTTCTGGAGGAGATTTCCGCCGGAATCAATTTAACCGAATCCGAAGTGACGCGCACGATCGAGAAGCTCGTTACCGACGAATTCACGAAGAAAATGGAAAGCGTGCTCGCCAAAATGACCGATTTAAGAACAGATCCCGTCGGCTTCGGGGAGATTTACCGCCAGTCGCTTCGCGGAGGCACGCTGACGAAAAGCGATTGGTACGACAAAATGTCCTCCATGTCCGTCGATGTCCATTTGAACATGGAACTGCTTCGCACAGGGGTTGTGGAATAAGGCGGGAGCTTGAACGAAAACGTCCTAAAGAAAGGGCTTCAGGGATAATGATGGTCCTTGCTGTTACCTGAACGAGCTCTGCTGCAATTTCAGGTTCTGCGCTGACATGTGCGAGCCATAGTGTCCGTCACAGCCTTGCTGATCTCATACGCAAGGTGTCGTTTACCCGTAAGGTCCCGTCTTGTCATTTCGCCGTTAAAACAAAGAGAACGCCGACGGCGTTCTCTTTGTTGTTAATGCGATAGTGGTCTCGGGTTCTCTTTTAATGGCCTGCATGAGACATGCCCGACATGTCGGTCTTCCCGGAACCGGAACCCGAGCCTGTTCCGGCTGCACCGCCGGTGCCGGAATTTTTACCGGCATCGCCGCCGGCTGTCCCGGATTGGTCGCCGGCGGCCGGCATACCGGACATGCCGCCGTGCCCCCCGTGTCCTCCGCCTGTCCTGGAGACGATTTCGAGCATCGAGTCGATCTCGCCCTGACCCGCAGCCGAAATCGAACGCTCGTCTCCCGTAAGCCACGCGTGGTTGAACGGGCCTTCCACGGGAGACTTGTCATACTTCGGCTGCACGGACATCAGGTACGCCATGACGGAATCCGGCAGCTTGTCCTTCTCCGTCCAGATGAGGGGCGCATGCTTGCCGAGATGCGAGAACGGGGCGGCAGCCAGGGCCAGATCCGGATTCTCCTTGCTGATCAGCGAGAAGTTATGGCCCGGCGTCGTGATTCCCCAGCCGAATCCCGTTGCCGGGTCCTTGTACTTGGCGAACGCGATGCTGTTCTCGACGGGGTCTTTTCCCGCTATCCGCACGACTTTGCCGTATTCGCCGAGCTGTTTCTCGACGGCTGCGGAAATGACGGAGTCCGGGCCGAGCAGGTAGATGTTCGCCTTGCCGTCCCGCGTTTTTAAAGCGTCAATCGTCTCTTGGGGAACCTTATCCTTGCTCACGTAGAGCAGAGGCTCGGGCATATGGGAGATCCAGTTGACGGCCGGCATCGTGTATTCCTTATTCTCGCTGGAACCTACGATAACGGAAGGCGGGTTCTCCTTCGCTACCTTCGCGTAATAAGCATCAATCGCTTTTGCCCCCGCGGCGGGATTGTCCGCCGGGATCTTGTCCGTTTTGAGGCCCAATTCCTTGGCCTGTTTTTCCACTTTAGGGTCCAAATTCCCGACGAGAATAGCCTGCACGCCCTGGTTGGATTCGACTCCGGCCGGTTTCAGACGTTTCAGTTCCCCCACGGTTACATCCGGAATGCCGTCCTTGTTAACGAAAAGAACCGGCCCGTTATTCGGGTGATGAATCAGATCGGCACTCGCGAGGGCGGTCTGCCACTCCTCGGGATTGACGAGCACGACGCCTCCCGGGCGGTTGTCGTCGCTTGTGGCCATCCACAGCGTACGCGAGGTGAGCACCGCCGCCTCGTAAGGATCGCTCGAATTGATGCGCGTCGTGTTCTTGGACGCGATCCAGGGCGCTTTCGAATCGGCTCCCCCGCTGCCCGCCGCCGTTACAGGCTGAGCCGCCGCTCCGCCGGCTGTATTTTTGGACGGATCGTTCAAGCAGCCCGTAAGAGCCAGCGATGCCGTCAAGGTTATCATCCCGACTCCTATCCATTTTTTCATTTGACGGATGCCTCCTTCACAAAAATTCTCAATTGGTTCTATTGATCAGTGTACCCATCAATTATGAAGAACCTGTGTAGGTGAAGCTCCCTCAACCGTTTATTTTTTAAACCGTTACTCGTCTCCGGAATCCGGCTCCCGCAAAATCTGCGTCTTTATTGCCGCAAGGGGCGGCTGCGCTGCGGAAAGGGTGATCAGGAAAACCGCTCCCCCTTCATTGGCCGCCGAAATCCGGCCTCCGTGCGCCTGCACCAGCTTGCTGACGATGGCAAGTCCGAGCCCGCTGCCTCCGGACCTGCGGTTGCGCGACTTGTCGCCGCGGTAAAAGCGCTCGAAAATATACGGCAGATCGCTTTCCCGTATACCCGGGCCGGTATCTTTGACGGTAATGAGCACCTTGTCTCCCGCACGCCTGCCTTTGAGCGCCACTTCCCCGTCAGGAGGCGTATAGGTCAAGGCGTTGCTGAGCAAATTGACCAGAATTTGCGTGAGACGGTCGGGGTCGGCATCGAGGTACACGCTCCGGGGGGCGTCGACGGTGAAGCGGATCCGTTTTTCCAGGAAAGCGGCGGACATAAATGCCTTGACCTTCTCCATCACGGTGTCCAGCGGCACCTTCGTCCGGGTGAGCCGGAATACCGGCGAGTCCAGTTCGTTGAGCTCTTCCAGCTCGTTAATGAGATCGGCCAGACGGACGATCTCTTCGTAACACGAATGAATGCGCTCCGGTGTCGGCTCCCAGATGCCGTCCTCCAGCGCCCTCATGTGGCTTTTCAAAGTCGCCAGAGGCGTGCGGAGCTCATGGGCGATATCCTCGGTCATCGTAACGCGGATCTTCTCCAGCCTTTGCAGCTGCTCCGCCAGCTCGTTGATCGACCGCCCGAGCTCCGCCAGTTCGTCGTCTCCGCCCACGGCCGTCCGGCTGTCCAGCTGGCCTCCGGTCATTTTCTCGGCCACGGCCTTCATTTCCACGAGGGGAGCCGACACCCGCTTCGCTACGCAGAAGCCCATGCAGGCGGCCAGTACGATCGAACCCAGGAACGTCCAGAGCACCGACTGCATGATGGCCTGTTCCAAATGCGTATTGAGCCGGGGCATATCGTGCATCCCGCCGTCGGCCTGATTCATGTACATCGTGATATGATAATGCGTGCTGATCAGAATGGTCGCCGTCGAGATGATCAGAATTCCCGTAGCCATCGCGACGATCATGACAGCAAGCCGGACATGCAGCTTCTTCTTCACTTGAGCTCACCGGAGAAACGGTATCCCGCTCCGTAAACCGTCTGGATATAGACGGGATTTTTCGGATCCTTTTCGATTTTCTGACGGATGTTCTTCACATGCTGATCGATGGTCCTCACGTCCCCGTCGTAGGCGAAACCCATAATTTTATCGACGAGCTCGTCCCTCGTAAAGCTTCTTCTGGGATATCGCGCAAGCGCTATCAGAAGTTTGTATTCGATAGGCGTCAGACTGACCGGTTCCCCTTGGCAAAAAACAACCTGCCTCAACGAGTCGATCTCCAGATGCCCGTTCCGAAAAGAAACCCGGTCCGCCAGCAGCTGGCTGTCGTCCGAACGCCGCAGAATAGCTCTCACGCGTGCCACAAGCTCTCTCGGATCGAACGGCTTCGTCAAGTAATCGTCGGCTCCGAGCGACAGACCGTGAATCTGATTCGTCTTGGAAACTTTGGCCGTGAGCATGAGAACCGGTACCGCATCGGACCGCCGGATTTCCCTACATACCTGTTCCCCGTCCATATCGGGCAGCATCAGATCCAGAACGAGCAGGTCGACGCCTCCTTGCCGGACCGTTTGCAGCGCTTCTTGGCCGCTGCCCGCTTCGGCGGTACGAAAGCCTTCTTTTTGCAGATAAGACACGATGACTTCCCTGATTTTGTCTTCGTCATCCACGACCAGAATCGTTTTCAGGGCAGATTCCCCCTTTACTTGGCATTGCCGGATTAGGGCCGGATCGGGCCCTATTTTACTTTATCAGCACAATATGTAGAAACGATGTAGATTGTACATGGAAGGCAGGGGGATAGGCCTGCATCAAGCATTCCCCTTACGATTATAAACCCGTGTTCAGGGAGTTGCGAATCCGAATGAAATCAATAAGAGAAAATAATTTTCTTTTTATAGTTATAAAAAAATATATTCTACCAATTATTCTATAACTATGATAGACTATATTTACCAACTTTGGAGGTGTTATTATGATTAAGAAGTTTTCTGCCATTCTTTTGACCGGAGTTTTAGCCCTGTCTCTTGCAACTTCTGCTTATGCCGCAAATGAAAGTTTACAAGTTATTTCTGAGCCGGGGGAAGACAACACGGTCGGATCCATATCCGGTCAAGACAAAGAGGGTAAATTTACTTTTTTCACCACTCAAAGCGGAGGCCAAAATTTCGCTAAAGCGGCCGTTTTATCCAGCTGCGGCGGCGCTCCCATCGACTTGGAAATAAAAGGGGTCGGAAGTATTACAAAAGCAATTAAACTGTCTAGCGGTTGCAGCTATAAAGTGCGTTTGTGGAATGAAACAGGCGGAACAGCCAAAGCATTTTTGAGAAACTGGGAGTAGTTTAGGACTATTTAGTAAAAAGCATGTTTAAATGTCTACATAAGTCATAACGATAGATTTATTATCCCCCATGGGTCTTTATCCCATAGGGGATTTTTGTCATAAATCCCTCAAAAGGCAAAAAAGCCGCGAGGAACGCGGCTCCGCTTCTTGCATTTACTTATTTGACCTGCCGCTGATAAGTTTTGGCCGCTTCGTTCATCGCTTTAAGCTCGCCTCCCTTAACGTAAGAAGGAAAATTCTTGCTGTCCTTGCGCACATAAACGCTGCTGTCGGCTGCCGTCAGAAGCTCACCGGACGCCGGGAAATAATAGAAGCTCGTGTCCGCATTCTGGAAGACGGCCGCTCCGCTCAAATCTTTTTTAGCTTTCAGAAGGTCATTGTCCGCTGCTTTAAACGTGATCCGGCTCGCTTTCCCCTCATAATAAGTGACAACGAAATTTTTATAAATTTCCTCCGGATTGCCGTCCGCTTCGTCCTTACCGGTTGCGAACGGCTTACCGAGCAGCGCGTGAACTTCATCCGTCGTCCGGCCTACCGCCAATCCGTTCAGGATGAACTTGCCGTTCTCCGCTTTAACTTGCAGCGTATCGTGGCGTTTGCCGTATTTGCCGTTCTTCTCGAAGAGACGGTCGATAATAACGGCTGCCTCGGCACGGGTTAAATTCTGGTCCAGCGCCAGGTCGGTATCGGTTCTGCCTTGAAGAATGCCGTTCTTCCGGCTGACGTCCGCGGCCGTTTTATCATCCACCGGCTTTGAGCGCAGCGCCGGGTCGATCACGCGGCTGACGATGCGGGAGAGCTCAAGCCTGGAGATCGGCTTATTCATGTTCTCCTTCTTCGCGCTGCCGTCAATAAAGCCTTTCGTCTGCCGGGCTTCCGTAAAGTACGGCTGCCACCAGCTGCCGCTTCCTGCGCCGCCTGCCGTAAAGGCCGGGTTGTCGGTCATTACGGCCATTTTAATGAACTGTGCCCAGGTAACTTCGCTCTGCGGGGCGAATTCATGATCGGCGATGCCGTCGATGACATTCATCTGGTACGCGTTGATGATGCTGTCCTGAGCCCAGGCCACATGATCGATATCTTTAAACAGCCAGTGAGCCTGCGTGGTCGAGTTCAGGGACAGAAGCAGAACGCCTCCGGCTGTCAGTGCGGTTGTCCATTTTTTTATCTGTTTCATCCTTCATCCCATCCTTTTATCTTCACTTGTCGGTTTTCACATCCGGGAATGCGGCGGCGATACGGGCGTCAAGCCCCTTCCAGAAAGCGTCGATGCCGGGTTTGGGGTCACCGATGATGCTTTCGCCTTTTTTTCCGGGGTTATAAATAACATCCTTATTCGTGTTGATGACCGTCAGATACTCTTTCACGATACCGGCCGTCTTCGTATCCGGGTTGTTTTTGACGAGTTTCTCATAGCTCTGCTTCACGAGCGGAATGAGCTTCATGCCCGGTTCCTCGATCGCTTCATAACGGTAGCCGTGAATATATTCATGCAGATAATCGCTGTAGAGAGCCTTGATTTCTTCCGCTTTCGGCCCCTTCGGGTAAGCGGTCAAAACCTTTTCCGCCGCCAAAGTACGCTCCCCAAGCTCGTCGCGCGAAATTTTCAGGCTGGCGTCGGAACGGAAAGGCGTCTTGTTTTCAAGCGACTGGATGGCCAGATACGCCTTCAGATCGTCCGACACATACGGCGCATACGACTTGTTCAGCGCGTCATAGTCGACTTTCCAGAAATAACTGCCCTCTTTGTCCGAAAGCTGGAGCTTGGCGGCCGCCTGGTTTTTCAGCCACTGCTTCAACGTATCGTCGTTCACGATCTTGTTGAAATCCGCGGGATAGCCGATTTCCCTCATTTTGTCCGCCGTTCCGTGCTGGCCCATCATTTCGGTAAAGCTGGCGTTCAATCCGGGCAGATGTGTGTCGTAAAACTTCTGAAGTTCGATAAACATCTGATCGGCCGTCGCTTTATCCGCTTTGGGCATGTTCTCGTCAAGGAAGGCCGTGACCTCCCTGGCTTCTTTGGCCTGGGAGATTTTCAGCTGGAGCCTGGCGAGGACATTGCCGCTTGCAGCCGCTCTCGGGCTCGGTGAAGCCGTCTGGGCAGAGTCCTGCCGGGCCGGCTCTTTGACTTGAACATTCTGCTCCCGGGCTCCGCAGCCGGCGAGCAGGGATGCGGCCAGCAGGGTGCAGACCGCCGCTTGTTTGACTAGGTTCGCTTTCAATCTCTCTTCACTCTTTCTGTGTCTGACTGCTTATTTTAACTGATAGATGGTCGTGAACATGTTGTCCGTGATGTCGCCGGACAGAACTTCACTGACCATGAAGGAAGTACCCGAAGGACTCCAGTCAATGACGCTCTTTAAATTAGGCTTATACGAGACGGGGATCATCCGGCCCGAGTCCGCGTTCATCACGTAAAGCCCCGTCATCCCCTGATCGGGGCTAAATACGGAGAAGGCGATCCGGCTTCCGTCCGGCGACCACGACAGCTGCTGCAGGAGGCGTCCCCTCGCTGCCGTCTTCTCACTGCCGCCCCGCACGGCATCGGCCAATACGAGCGCGTTTTGATCGGGTCCGGTTCCGCTGACCAGGGCGATCTGCCTCCCGTCCGGAGACAGCGCGAAGTCGGACACTCCGCTTCGGGTCGAGACCCGGGCGCCGCCTCCATCCGTGTCCGTGACGGTCAGCTCCCGTTCGCCGCTCAGGACATACAGCCGGCCGGCTTTTAATGCGGCTTTAACGATACCGGACTCCACGTTCTCGTGTTCTACGGGTGTCATTTCGCCGTCGGCGCCGAATCGGACGAGCCGCCCTTGCGGCTCCGTTAGCACAGCCAGATACGACTTGTTGTCTATCCACGCTCCCGGGAACTCCCGGGTTTGCGGCCCGGTGCGTATAATCCGGCCGGTTTCCAAATTGTACAAATCCGCGGCTCCCTCATACCGGTGATACACCCAGGCATTCTTCCCGTCCGGCGCCATCCGCGCCCCTGTCGCTCCCTTTATCCCCGTATCGCGGATCTTGTCTCCCGCAAGATTCCGGAACTCCAGGGGAGCGCCGACCAGGGAAGCACCCGAAATGCCGATAAGTTCGCCCTGCGGGCTCCAGCCCATCCCATAGAACTGATCCAGGCGCTGAATTCCCGCCAGCACGGTGTGCCCGCCGGTCTCGGCGGCCGGCGGATCCACGACGGTTACCGACGGGGAAGGCGAACGATCGCATCCCGGGGCGGCTGCAAGCAGGAACATCATTCCCGCCCATACGGCCAGCCGCTTACCGATTCTGCCGAGCTTCAGAATGATGTCCTCCTTTCAAGCTCTACCTAGAATATAACCCTCAAAGTTTTCCGCAAGATTTCAACTTGTTTCGAACTTGTAAATGTTTCAGCCAAACTTTTCATCGTCCCCTGCCGGAAAAGTCACGATAAAAGAAACCCCGCCTTCAGCGGGATGTTCAACCCGGATTTGCCCGTGCTGCTTGTTTACAAGCTGCCTGACGAGCGACAGCCCGAGGCCGCTGCCTCCCGACTTTCTGGCCCGGTCCCTATTCACCGTATAAAAAGGCTCAAAAATCCGTTCTCTGCGGTCCTCCGGTATGCCGACTCCGGTATCGGTGAACTCGACCTCGACTCCGCCCTCCTCCGTGATCCGGCTGCGGATCAGAACGGTCCCGTTCTCGACGTTGTACTTAATGGCATTGTCCAGCAGATTAAGAAAAATCTGAATCAGGCTTTCCCTGTCCGCCCACAGTTCCGCGGGAACAAGCGCATGGGAAACGGTCACGCCGAACTTCTCCGCTTTCCCTCTCATCCGGGAGGAAAGATCCTCCAGAAGCGAGTCGATCCGGATTTTCTCCGGCTGCTGTTCGAATTCATACTTATCCAGCGCCGCCAGCTTCAGCACTTTCTCCACCAGTTCGTAGAGCCGCGCCGCTTCCTTGTCGATGACGTCCCGCGCCTCCCGGACCAATCCGGGATCGTCCTCGTACATATGAAGCAGATCCGTGTAAGCCCGGATGGAGGTCAGCGGCGTTTTCAGCTCATGGCTGATGTTGTTGATAAAATGCTGTTGTGTCCGCAAACTGCCCTGTATGGCGCGGCTCATTTCATAAATGCCGTCGCTGAGCGAGCCCAGCTCGTCTTCGCGCCGGAAGGGCGGAGCGTCGATAAAATCCCCGACCCGGATGTCGTCGGCCGCTTCTTTCAGCCGCCGGATCGCCTTCGCCTGACGGTTCATATACAGGAGACCGAGGACAAAACTGAACAGCAAGACGCCGCTGCCCGCTATCAGAAAGGAATTTTGCAAATTCCGGTAAAACGCGTTCTGGGCCGCCAGCGACACCTGAAAATGCAGGACGCCGATCTGTCCGTCGGGACCTCCCGCCGGCGCCAAATAATCCTCGGTATCCCCCAGGACCCGGTAGACGATCTTATTGTTCAGGGCATACGAAATCACGCCGCTCACGTCCGGGGATTCCGCCATCGGAAGCGAATCTCCCGTTCCGGCGCCCGTCATATCGTAGAGCAGGAACCTCATGCCGCTCGCCGCACCGATTTCGACGGCCAGATTTTGTCCCTGCAGCTGCATAAATGTTTGAGGATCGAAGCGCGTCCCCGTCACAACCTGCTGTCCGATCCGATTGTTCGCGATGTCGGCCTGCCGGTTCAGCGTCTTCTCCATCTCTTCTTTCTGATACCTGTGTACGCCGTTCAACACGAGCACGCTGAGCACGCCGACGGCAAAGAGAAGCAGCGCGGCGATAAACAGCGCAAACTTCCATTTTAAGCTTATCCGCATGGTACTTCCCCGACGGCTTTATACCCGACCCCGTAGACGGTCTGGAGCACGTGCTGGTACGGTTCGCCGAGCTTGGTTCTCAGCCTTTGCACGTGGATATCGACGGTCCCCGTTCCACCGGCGTATTCCATTCCCCATACGAGATCCAGCAATTCTTCGCGCGAAAAAGCCCTTTTTAAATTCGAAAGCAGCAGGGCAAGCAGATCGAATTCCTTGGGAGTAAGCGTCAGCGCTGCCCCTCTCAAACTCACAAGCCGCTGCTCGGGATGCAGGCTCAGCTCTCCGATCGTCAGAACGGCGGGTTCTTCGCCGTTTCCGTTTTTATCCAGCCGTCTGCATAAGGCTCTTACGCGGGCAATCAGCTCCCTTAAGTCGAACGGCTTCGTCATATAATCGTCTGCGCCCAATTCGAGTCCGAGAATTTTATCCACAATATCGTTTTTTACCGTAAGAAGCAGAATGCCGAGGTTTTTGCGGTTTTCCAGTTTTCTGCACACTTCAAAACCCGTCAGCCGGGGCATCATGACGTCCATAACCAGTACATGAGGCCGGAACGATTCCGTTTTGCGCAGAGCCTCTTCCCCGTCCGCCGCCGTTTCCACGACAAACCCTTCCCGTTTGAGGCCGTATGCGATTGCACTCGTAATCGTCTGCTCATCATCTGCAACAAGAATTTTATAGTCCATGCCGTTCCTCCGATTTCGCTCCGAACTTTTCTCTATTATACACGAGCAAGCTGACCCGGCACGTCAAGAAGATGCAGCCTTGCGAGACCCATTCCGTAAGCTGCTAAAGATTGCTTTGCCCGTCGCCGGAGCAGATGCCGTGAATTGCCGGAGATCCCTCAGACTAAACATGCTTACCCTTGCGTAAAAAAAGAAAAACCATGACCGCTGGCGGCCAAGGTTCTTAGTGGCAGGACTTCTTGGACAGGAAAGGAAGCGGATTATTCCCCTTGTCCTTCAGACGGATTTATAATTCCGCAGGACCCCGGGTACCCGTCGTTTGCTCTCATTTCGTCCAAATGCTCGCGCATTTCGGGATCGCCGGGAAGATCGGCCGTCAATTTAACCGGCGGCTGCCTGAATTCCACGCGGCCTTTAGGATGCTTGTCACTCATCTCTTTATTCTCCCTTCACTTGTAACAGTTTTCTTTGTAGTTTACCTGGCCCGGAAAAAAACTATTCGGGAAAAGAGTCCCGGCACGGAGTCTTCTTTCCACACCGTTACGGCGCTTCCGGCAAGCGGCGCGGCGTCGCAACATGACGTTGGTCAGTTACATGGGTTTGCCTGGCTCACAACGGCATCCAGCGGCCCGACTGCGTTGCCGCAGCCATCGGCTGAGATTCGACGGGTGAGGCCCAAATAACCCCCGGTTGACATCTCGGTCGTCCCCGCCTATGCTTGAATCATTGAGAATATTTATCAATGGAAAAGGAAGGTGGCAGCCATGCCAACGGATATGAACCTGACCGACGCTATCAGCGGCCGGAGATCCATCGGAAGAGTGAAAGACGAGCCGATTCCGCGGGAAATCATCGAGGAGCTGCTGGAAGCGGCCAACTGGGCGCCGAGCCACCGCTGCACGGAGCCGTGGCGCTTCTTCGTCATGACGGGAGCCGGACGCGGCGTCCTGGCTGAAGCCTACGCCGACGTCGCGGCCGAAGGCTCCGGCGCTTCCGGCGAAGCGCTGGAGGAACTGCGGGCCAAGCAGGGCAGCAAGGCGTACCGCGCCCCGGTCATCATCGGCGTAGCCGTCTCTCCCTCCGAGGATCCGGCCGTGAACCGGATGGAGGAGTTCGCCGCCGCCCACTCCGCGGTGCAGAACATGCTGCTGGCGGCGCACGGGCTGGGGCTTGCCGCCATCTGGCGGTCCGGGGATCCCATGTACCATCCCCGGATGAAAGCGGCTTTCGGCTTGCGGGAACAAGACGAGATGGTTGCCCTCGTGTACGTGGGTTACCCGCAGACTGCGCCGCAGGCCGGCAAAAGAAACCCCGTGCAGGAGAAAACCGTCTGGATCACGGAAGGTTCCGAGTCCGCGGCCGAGTAGCGACCGCCTCCCGCTTCGGGCGGGAAGCTTCGCACCTGTGAACAACGGCCTAACGGCCGGGTTCAAAAGACGACGACGCATCGGGCATTACCCGGGGCAAGCAGGAACATGCGATTTGGGCCGGCAGGCATCGCATTTCCCCGGACGTCCGGCTTTGCCGGCTTTCTCGCCTGTCGGCAGAAGAACGAACCGCCGCATCAATAAATAGCCTCCGTCTCCCCTTTCGGGACAGACGGAGGCTATTTGGCCGTTAGCGGGGCGCCCGGACATCGAGCAGCACGTTGCCTGTGCTCTGCCTGCTTCGGGCCCGCGCGTGAGCGGCTGCCGCTTCCTCAAGCGGAAATCTGCGGCCGATCGCGATGTTCAGCTTGCCTTCGGCCAAGAACCGGAACACCCGCTCGGCAGGCTCCTTGAGCAAATGCGGCCGCTTGCTGCAGTCGTACCCAGGCTGAAGCCGGGAACCGAACGGCAGCTCGCGTGGAGGTCAGCCGTCTTGAACGTTCCGGCTGTATTTTATTGTTGAGCATTATGTCGCGTCGTGATATAGTCGAGACACGACATATATACCTGTGACATAGTCAAACGGGTACAAAGACAAGGGAGGTGGATATTCTGGACACTGAAAAAGTGCTGAAAAAGTATGTACCCATGACAGAAACGGCGTTTTATATTCTCCTATCTTTAGCTGAACCGCGTCACGGATATGGAATTGTTAAACATGTGGAAGCAATCTCCAATTCACGAATTCGATTAGGTTCAGGCACCGTATACGGAACTTTAACGAAAATGCAAAAAGACGGGATTATAACCGTATTTTCCGACGAGGAAAGAAAAACGGTATACGAAGTGACTGAGCTTGGACATAAATTAATCACTGCTGAGATCGATAGGCTTAAAGAGCTGTACCAGAATGCACTGAAATACGGGGAGGGTTTTTATGAGGACAAAAGTATTTAGGCCATTCTGGAGCTACGATGTGCAGAAAACCGAAGAGTGGCTCTCATCTATGACAGAAAAGGGTCATGAATTAGTAAAAATAAATCGAGGAACACGGCATTTTTTCTTTCAGCAAGGCGAGCCGAGAAAAAGAACGTACAGGATCGGGTTCAATAACATTCAAACCAATTCGCTGTCTAGAGCTTTATTAGATGATGGATGGGTGAAGATTTCGCAGAGTGGAAACTGGTATGTAACGGCGAATGAACAGCCTCTGGAACAAATTAAGACCTTCCCAGTACGTGAAGGTATAGTCAAACATAATAAGACCATCCTGTACATTTTCGCGAGTATTTTAATCTATTTAACGGCCATTGCTCTATTTAATCTTATCCTCGGTTCGGTAATATTTTTCCAAGATGTACCCGGTCATTTTGTCGAAAGTCCTCTTTGGATTTTAACCTACTTTTTAATAGGCATTGGAATTGCGCTATGGGTACTTACCCTTTATTCTGTTATTAAAATTAATAAGACAAACAAGAAATTGATCGGAGAAAACATACAAAGAAAGGAACTGCTGGGGAGGCAGCAAGTTGATAGAAGGCTAAGCAAGGATGAAGAGAAGCGGTTAAGACGTTCAGGTCAACTAATTGTTAAGAGAAGATTGGGATGGATGTATGCTCCGGATAAGCTTGAAAAGTGGCTCGAAGCAATGGAAGAACACGGACTTAATCTTTATCGTGTCGGTAAAACAGGAACCGTTTTTTATTTTACAATGGGAAGTCCCCGTAAAGTAAGTTATTGCGCGGATTATCAAACTATTGCAGATGAAGGCTACTTCGACATTCACAGAGATGCCGGCTGGAAGAGTGCTTTTATTTCCACCTCATCTATTCAAAAATGGACCCTATGGAGCCGTGAATATTCAATGGACGAGGAACAGCCACAAATCTACAGTGATAAATCACATCAATTAAAACACGCTAGGCGCATAGCCATCACCTATTCTTGTATGTTTCTTCCATTAATGATTTTATATATTTTTATCATAGGGGCTAATATTCACCTGATGTCCAATCACAATCTGGATAAATTGCAGATTATAAACATGATCTTGTTTGTAGTCTTAATTCTAATTTTGGGTTCATTCTCAATCAGAACTTGGCTGTATTACAGGCGACTAAGTAAGCGTTATAAGTACAATTTCTGACCTTGAAAAATCGAAGAACGTTAGGTGAACATCACTCATCTTCGATTACGAAAACCGGATTCCCTTGTAGTGTTAGAGGAACCCGGTTTTTTATGCAATAAATTGCTTAACGTACGTTTTTCGCGTTTTGTTGGCGGTACCCCAGCAAGAAAATAGACCCGAACCCCGCCGGGCCCGGATCTCTTTGATTCTAACGGTTTGCGCGGTCTTCCCCCGCTCCCTCCAGCCGGTCGCAATAAATATGCATCGCTTCTTTCAGGAAAGCGGAGAGTCCGGCCCCGTGCCGGTCAATGTTGGCCGTGAAGCGTTCATCGGCGACATACAAGTCGCCGAGTCCCCGGAAAATTTCCGGCGTACAGTCGTAGAAATGGCCCGTAATCCACTGCCGGAGTTCGGCTGCCGCTTCCTGAGCCTGCGGGCTTGACGGGCCTTCCGCCATTGCGGCTGCGGCTTTGGCATAAATCCGCTCGGACTGCCCCATGATATCCGCCCACTGTTCCTTTGTATAGGAACCTGCGCGTTTCTCCACGGCGTCCATCGTTTGACTTCCGTACTTTTCGCGCGCTTCGGCGGCATATTTTTTCTTATGCTCTTCCAGCGGGGTGCGGTCGAAGCTTTCGAATAATTGTTCTTTTCTCATCGGAATACCTCCCTCGACAGAAGCAATCGTTCTGTCCACGGTTTCGATGATGTCTTCCAGCCGCTTCTTCTTGCGGAGAAGCAGCTCCTTGTGTCCGATCAGCGCACGTTTACGGTCAAAATCGGGATTCTCCAGCATCGCCTTGATCTCCTGTAGGGCAAAGCCGATTTCTTTGAAAAACAAAATCTGCTGAAGGCGTTCCAGATTCCGGTCCGTATACAGCCGGTAGCCGGCGGCGTTGACCGAGTCGGGTACAAGCAGGCCGATTTCGTCGTAATGATGAAGCGTGCGTACGCTCACGCCCACCAGATCCGCCACTTCCTTCACCTTATACGCCACAACATCACCTCGTTATGAACTTTACACGATCACGTAACGTGAGGGTCAATCCCCGTTTTCGCCTATTTCCATCTTTTCGTCCAGCATCAGGATGTCGCGAATCTCCTGTTCCGTCATCGTGGACACCGATTCTTCCCCCGGACGGATCACTTCCTCGATCAGCGTGCGCTTTCTCTGCTGAAGCTGAAACATTTTCTCCTCGACCGTACCCTGGCTGACCAGGCGGATCACTTGCACCACTTTCTTCTGGCCCATCCGGTAAGCCCGGTCCGCAGCCTGCTGCTCGACAGCCGGGTTCCACCACAAATCATACAAAATAACCGTGTCCGCTCCCGTCAGGTTAAGTCCGGTTCCCCCCGCTTTCAGCGAAATGAGGAAGACTTCTTTCTCCCCTTCGTTAAAACGGCTGCAAAGCTCTACCCGCTCGCTTCCCTTCGTTTTGCCGTCGAGGTAAAAATGCGGCACCCCTTCGTAGCCGAGTTCCCGGGAAATGAGGCCGAGCATTTCGGTGAACTGCGAGAAAATCAGCATGCGCTTGCCCGCGCTGCGGCATTCCTCTACGATCTCCAGCAGCTGCTCGAACTTGGCCGAGCTTCCCTCGTAACCGTCGACGAACAAAGCGGGATGGCAGCAAATCTGGCGAAGCCGGGTCAAGCCGGCGAGGATACGGATGCGGTTCTGCTGGAAGCTTTCTTCGTGGAGATGCTTGAGCGTCTCATGCCGGAGCTTCGCCAGAAAAGCGGTATACAGCTTCTTCTGCTCCGGCAGCAGCTCCGACGCCTGCACGGTTTCGATTTTATCCGGCAGCTCCTTGAGCACATCGGTTTTGAGCCTGCGCAGCAGAAACGGTCTGGCTCGCCGGGCCACCGCCTCCCGAGACAGCTCGTTAAACGCCTGCCGGGCGGGAAACAGCCCGGGAAAGACCGCGTCGAAGATCGACCACAGTTCTTCGAGCTTGTTTTCTACCGGCGTGCCGGTCAGGGCAAAACGGTAGGCCGCCTTTATTTGTTTGACGGACTGGGCGGTCTGGGTCGTATAGTTTTTGAACATCTGCGCCTCGTCGAGAATCAGCGTATGAAACGACTCTTTCGCGTAAAGATCCGTGTCCCGCCTCAGCAGCGGATACGAAGTAAGAATGACATCCGCCTTCGATCCTTTGCGCAGAGCACGGCTGCGCTGCGTTTTCGTCCCGTCGGCGATGACCGCTCGGATTTCCGGTGCGAATTTTTTGAGTTCGTGAAGCCAGTTGTACACCAGTGATGCCGGGGAAACGATCAGCGCGGGCTGTTTCTTTTTCCGGATATCCGGCAGAACGGATACAAGAAAAGCAATGCTCTGAATCGTTTTGCCGAGCCCCATATCGTCCGCCAGAATTCCGCCGAAATGGTAATGAGCCAACGTTTTCATCCATTGGTAACCGAATTTCTGGTAATCCCTCAGAATGGGAGAAAGCCGCTCCGGCACCGGGAAATCCAGGTTGTCCGGATTCCGCATATTTTCCAGCAAACGCCGGAACGACTTACCGAGTTTAACGGAACTGCCTCTTTCCCGCGCGTCCGTCAAATGCAATCCGCGGTTAACCGGCAGACGGAATCCCGTATCCGTCATGTCGCCTTTTCCCGCTCCGGCCTCATTCATCAGTGCGATAATCTCCTGGAACTCGGCGCTTTCCAGAGGAACAAGGGAGCCGTTCGGCAGCCGGTGATACTTTCTTTTGACCTGCATGGACCGGATCAGATTCCGGATTTCGGCTTCCGGCAGACCGAGCAGCTCGAATTTGAACTCGAGCCAGTCGGTGCGCTCGTCCACTTCTACCGTAATCTGAGGCGGAAAGCCGGTATACAGCCTTTCTTTTACGGCGGAGGTCGCATATATATCCAGCAGCCGCTCGAGCAGGGGAACCGTATGATACAGGAAATCATACTCCGCTTCCTCGTCGTCCCAGAAATAGCCGCCTTCCGTCTTCGCGAACGAGTTCTGTTCCATGAGGCGGATGATGGTTTCCTCTTTCTCGGTGTCCCGCATGACAATATAGTCGGTCCCGCGCTGCCGGCCGGCTTCCTCCAGCGGATTAAGGATCACATTGCCGTAGTGGAATTCCAGACCCGCCAGCAGCCGGTCCCTGACCCGGTCCAGATACAGCTTCGCCTTGAGCGGCGTCTGGTAAATCCGGTCCGACACGGAGGGAGCGATCCGGACCTGCCCGAGCTTCATCAGTCCGGGAACCACTTTCTCCATGAACGGCTCCATCTGGCCCGGCGTAATGGTCAGGCGGTTCCGGTGCGCCGTCTCCATCAGGCGCTTCAGCTCCGCCAGCCGCTTGCAGTGGTGAGCCGGAAGCTCCAGCAGTTCGCCTTGGTGCAGGACGATTCCGTACGTTTCCATCACCGTAATGCGGTCCAGGCCCTGCACGTCCATCCGGTAGCCGTCCGTTTCCGACCGGTCAAAATCGAATTGGAGCGGCAGCGGATCGCCCGACACCCGTATGCCGTCGTATACTCCTTCCGCCAGCTCCAGCTTGACGCCCGGGGCATGAGCGAGCAGCGGCTGCAGCGTCGTCCACGAAAACGGCGGAATAAGCAGCATCCGCTCGCCTCCCGTAAATGCCTTCGCGGAGGATGCGGACGAATACCCGGTTTCCCTGTACAAACTCTCGTTCTGGTAAATCTTGATGAGCTGCCGCAGAACGTCATCATGCTCCTGCCGGAAACCGTGAAGATTCGGCTCATACGTGAACACTCTGGAAAATTCGTACGCTTCCCTGCGGTCGAGCCGCTCCAGGAAATCTCTTATTTTTTGTACGATATAGACTCTTTTCGGCCCGATTTTCAGTTCGGCGGCGAACATGACTTTACGATACCCGTAGGCGAAAGGCCGGATCACGATTTCCAGATCCAGCATCTCCCTCTCATCCCGCGTAAAACGGGTACTCCCCGGCCGCCTGCTTCCTCCGAAAAGCCCCAGCATGCTGCTGGTCAATTCGGTGTCATAAGGGGGAGCTTCCCCCTCTTGCCCGGGTTTCGGCAATCCGGAAGGATCGGCTGCACTTTCGCTCCGGCCTTCGGACGAGCGTTCAAGCAGAGCCGCACCTGGGAAATCCTTGTCCGTCCGGCTTGAATCCAGCAGCTTGAGCAGCACCGCCGCCGTATGCTTGCAGGATTGTCTGAAAGAAGGAAGCGACGGGCAGGTGCATTCCGCGTTGATGCCGCCTCCGGACAGCACGCTCACTTTTACGAGATAGCTCTCGCGGTCGTCCACGGTCGCCTCCACACTCTGCAGGACGGGATCATGGTAGGTAAAAACAACTTTCCCGGAGCGGTTCAGCGCCTCTCCTTTATCGTAAGCGGTCCGGCCGCATAACAGCTGGATCGCTTTGCGTGTCAATGCAGAACTCATCCGGTACTCCTTTCCGGCAAAAAAAATCTCTTTTTTTCCGTCCTGGTTCGGACGTCGTGTCCTCTTATGATACCAGAATGGACGGGAAAGAAAAGAAAGAGCCTTCCCGAAGCCGCATAGGTTTCAGGAAAGCTCTTTACAAGTGTTTTGTTCCGGCTCCCGTATGAGCGCGGATTCGACCGACCGCCGCGCAGGGCAGCAGCGAGCGCCTGGAATTCGCGCGCGTTGGAAAGGCCCGCGCCAGCCCGCGGATGGGCGGACAATGCTCTCACGGGAGCCGTACTTTCGTCCGGACCGGGGGCCGCGAGACTTACAACTTAACCCGCTGCAGCCTCAGCGCATTCAGCACGACGGACACCGAGCTGAGCGCCATGGCGGCTCCGGCGATCCACGGGGCAAGCAGGCCCAGTGCGGCGACCGGAATGCCGAGCGTGTTGTATCCGAGCGCCCAGAACAGGTTCTGACGGATGTTGCCCATCGTTCTGCGGCTCATATAGATCGCATCCGGGATCGAGTTGAGATCGCCGCGCATCAGGGTGACGTCCGCCGCCTCCATGGCGACATCCGTGCCGGTGCCGATCGCCATGCCGATATCCGCCTGCGCCAGCGCCGGAGCATCGTTGATGCCGTCGCCGACCATCGCCACCTTCTTGCCCTCGGCTTGAAGCTTCTTCACTTCCTCGGCTTTGCCTTCGGGAAGCACCTCCGCCCTTACCTGGTCGATTCCGACTTGGCGGGCGATCGCCTGAGCGGTGCGCTCGTTGTCGCCGGTAATCATGATGACTTCGATGCCCATTCCCTTCAGACGGGCAACGGCTTCTTTCGACGTTTCCTTGACGGTATCGGCGACCGCAACGAGCCCGGCATAGCTGCGATTGACCGCAACGAGCATGGCCGTTTTGCCTTCCTGCTCCAGCCGCGCCATCGTTTCGCCCGCATGCCCCGCATCTACCTCGTAGCGGCTCATCAGCTTGCGCGTTCCCGCCAGAACTTCCTGTCCGTCCACGACCGCGCGGATTCCGAAGCCGGGAATGGCTTCAAATTCGGACGAAGCCGGAACAGAGACGCCTCGTGCCGCAATCCCGCTGACGATCGCTTCCGCCAGAGGATGCTCCGAATTTTTCTCCGCGGCGCCCAGAAGCTCCAGGAACCGTCTCTCGTCCATCGAAGCGGTCAACACATCCGTAAGCTCGGGTTTGCCTTTCGTGACGGTTCCCGTTTTGTCCAGAATAATCGCGTCGATTCCGTGCGTGGATTCCAAATGCTCTCCGCCTTTGAAAAGAATCCCGAGCTCCGCCGCCCGTCCGGAACCCGCCATAATCGACGTCGGTGTCGCCAATCCCAGCGCGCAAGGGCAGGCAATGACGAGTATGGCGATCGCTTTTTCCAGCGCTCCCGCAAAATCGCCCGGCGTGACCCAGAAATACCAGATCACAAACGCCGCGAGCGCAATACCGACGACAATCGGTACGAAAATGCCGGATATGACGTCCGCCACGCGCTGGATCGGCGCTTTGGAGCCTTGGGCTTCCTCGACCACTTTAATAATTTGGGCCAAAGCGGTATCCTTGCCGACTTTGGTCGCCCGGATTCTCAGACTGCCGTTTTTGTTGAGCGTCGCCCCGATGACCGGATCTCCGGCCTTTTTGCCGACGGGCAGGCTCTCGCCGGTCAGCATCGACTCATCCACCGAAGAGCTGCCTTCCAGCACTTCTCCGTCCACCGGTATTTTCTCGCCGGGTTTGACCAAGACGATATCGCCGGCGATCACTTCTTCGACCGGCACCGCCGCTTCTTGGCCGTCCCGGATGACTAGCGCCGTTTTGGCCTGCAGTCCCATCAGCGATTTGATCGCTTCCGAGGTGCGGCCTTTGGCCAGCGACTCGAATAATTTGCCGAGCAGAACGAGCGTGATCAGGACCGCACTCGTTTCGTAATACATCTCCGGCCCGACGTGAACGCTGCCGCCGTGCCGCGCCCACTCTACGGTCAGATAGAGGCTGTAGAAATAAGCCGCGGAAGTTCCGAGCGACACAAGCACGTCCATGTTGGCGCTTTTGTTGCGCAGGGCCTTGTAAGCGCCCGTATAGAACTGGCGTCCGATATAAAACTGCACCGGGGTGGCCAGCGCAAGCTGGAACCACGGGTTCATAAACAAGTCGGGCAGCCAGAACCACGACATAAAGGAAAAGTGGCTGACCATCGACCAGAGCAGCGGCAGAGACAGAATCGCCGAGAGAATCAGCTTGCGCTTGTGCCGCTTAAGCTCCTCCTGCCGGTGTACCGCAGGGTCTCCCTGTTCCTGCTTGAGAAGAGCCTTGTAGCCCAGCTTCTCCACTTTGTGCTGCATATCGGCAGGCGTCACCTCGCCCGGCTCGTACTCGACATGCGCGGTTTCAAGCGCAAAGTTGACGGTTGCGGATGTGACGCCCGGCATTTTGGCAAGCCCTTTCTCAATCCGGTTGGCGCACGCTGCGCACGTCATTCCCTCCAGCTGAAAATCCACGGAATCCTTCACGGTGCTGTAGCCCAGCTTGCCGATTTTCTCTTCCAATTGTGCCGTATTCACCCGGGAAGGATCGTAGGTGACGGTCGCGCGTTCCAGAGCGAAATTCACATTAGCGGTTTGCACACCGTCGACTTTATTCAGCCCTTTCTCGATCCGGTTGGCACAAGCCGCACAGGTCATTCCCGCTATTTGCAAATTCGCCTGTTTCGTCGCCTCTTCTCCGGCCGCTTTCACGTTTGCTGCCATTCGAAACACCTCTTTCCGCCTCTGAAAATCTTCGTCTTATAAGATGAGAAAAGTCCCTCTTCTTCATTCGGTTAATTATAGTATACCCCCCTACCCTATATTTAGCAAGAGGCCTTCTCCATTTATTTCAAAAAAGTAACAATCCTTCGAAATGTGCTCCTTAAGCCGCGCGAAAGGGTAATAATGAAGAGAAGACGAAAGACGAACCAGACTACGGCATGTTGGAACAGCATGTATCGAAACGGAGTGATCGCTATGAACACGAAGAACCTTCCCGTCAAAAAAACCGCCTTCCTTGCGGTTCTCACGGCAGTATCCCTTACCGCCTGCAGCTCTATCGGCCCTGCGGCGGCGGGGGATCCGACCGGCAGCGGCAGTACAGCGGCATCGGCCGCCGCAAGCCCGGGTCCCGCTTCCGGAACGGCTGCTCCGGCAAGCGCAGCGCCTGTGCCTTCGGTTAAGCCGGATCAGATCCAGACCCGGTTGACCGATTTTCAGTTGATCTCGGATACGGCGGGTTTCGCCTGGGGAGAGACGAACGGCTCCCTGCGCTTATACCGCACCGATGACGGCGGACGAAACTGGACCCTCCTGAGTCCCTGGGACGACACGTTCAAAAGCGGAGCGCCTTTTGCGGGCGGCTCCCTCTACTTCCTGGACGCGCAGCACGGATGGACAGCCGCAGCGGATGACGGCCGAAAAACCGTGACCGCTTTTACGGCGGACGGCGGGCAGAGCTGGACCAAAGGTACGCTGGATAAGCCGACTTATGCCGCCGGTCTCTCCTTTGCCGATCCCCTGCACGGCTGGATGCTCACCTCTTCCGATGCGGCGATGGGCAAATCGGAGAAAACGCTGTACGCTACGGACAACGGCGGCAAGGACTGGAAACCGCTGACGAGCGTTTCCCTGGATAAGCCCGTGCCCGGAGCGCTGCCCCTGTCGGGACATGCATCCGGCATGACTTTCAAGGACGCCGCCAGCGGCTGGATTGCCCTCGCGAGCCATGAAGAAAAACCGGTCCTGTACCGCACACGGGACAGCGGGAAAACGTGGAACGTAGTTCCGATGAAGATTCCGCAGGAGTTGAATGATTCTTCGGTCACACTGGACGGGGCTCCCGTATTTTTCAAGGATGAACCGGACAAAGGCTGGATTCCCGTACGGACGGTGAGCGGCAATACGGAAAGCCGCGACGCTTACGTGACGAAGGACGGCGGGCAAACGTGGTCCTTTAAGCAAACCGGCATGCAAAACGCGCTCACTTTTGCGGACAGCTTGCACGGCTGGGGATTCAAGGATAAGGTTCTCCATGCCACTTCGGATGGCGGCACAACCTGGAACCCGGTTTCATCCGATCCGGTTTTGACGGATACGCTCAAAAATAATCCGAACGTGATCCGGCTCGGATTCGCCGGTCCGCAGACGGGCTGGCTGCTGCTCGGCTCGGAGGACGGCAAGAAATCGAAGCTGCTTAAGACGTCCGATGCAGGCAAGCATTGGATTTTGTTGTAGCTTTCCCCGTGGCCCTCAGCTGCAATCGCATAACCCCAAAAAGCAATCCTTCCTCTCGGACAGGATTGCTTTTTGAGGTTTGAACTCGCCGATCAATCCAGCAGTTCCTGGAGATAGAAGGAACGATTTTCCAGAAAGCGGCGGGTAATCCGGTAATGATCGGTTTCCTCATACGCAGTGAGGCGGACCGGCGATTCGTTGAAATTGTAGATGTCCGCATGAGGATAGCCCAGCAAAATAGGCGAATGAGTGGCGATTATAAGCTGCGACGTCCGGGCCAGTTCATGGATCATGCTCAGAAAAACGAGCTGGCGGGCCGGAGATAACGCGGCTTCCGGCTCATCGAGCAGATAGATGCCTCTTCTTCCGAAGCGGTTCTTGAACAGGGACAGAAAAGATTCGCCGTGCGACTGCTCATGAAGCGACCTGCCGCCGTAACTGTCATAAGCCCTGCGGTCTTCCCGCGCCAGTTCGTCGATATGACTGGCGAAATGATAGAACGACTCCGCCCGCAGAAAAAAACCCTCGTTCATCTTCGGCATCCAGGAGAGGCGCAAATAATCGCCCAGCTTTGCCTCCGACGAATCCAGCTCGTACAGATTGTTCCGGCTGCCTCCCGCCGTATTGAACCCGCATTGGTAAGCGATCGCTTCCATCAGGGTCGATTTGCCGGAGCCGTTCTCGCCGACGAAAAACGTGACGTTTTTATGGAATTTCAGCCGGTCGAGCTTATCGATCGCCGGAATATGAAACGGGTACTCGTGCGGATTCCGAATGTTCTCGTGCAGTTTGATCACTTCGTGCAGGTACATCGTAACGCTCCGTTCCGTTGCGGATGAATCCTAAGCCGGTGCGGTGGTAAAGCAGAAACTCATCCGCTGCTTTTTTAGCCTGCAGACTACTTCTCCTTCCGGCACGCAATCCCCTGCAATCCCACCCGTCAAAAAAACCGAAAAACCGGACTCTGCTGTGCAGAACCGGCTCTTCAGGTATTCCATAGCGCGAAGGAAAGCGATGAGGGCGTCAGCGGCGACGACCTGTCTGAGGACAGCCCGGCGAATTTCTTGCCATGCCGGACGGCTCGCTAGTAAGAAGCGTGTCCGCCTGCCTGCGCTTAATGCTGCGTTCAAATCGCTGCTGTTTCTTCCGCTTACTTCGTCTGTGCTTCTTTCCGCTTCGTCTTGCTCTGGCCTTCTTTCGTATCCGGTCTGGCCGCGAGTTCGTCGTCATAGGTATAGCTGATGTGTGCTTCCACTGGGCTTCCGCCGATCAGATGCTCACGGACAATGCGCCTCCCGATTTCAGGGGTCACCTCTTTGTACCATCCCCCCTCCGGGTACACGGTAATGACGCAGGCATCCTCGCATCTGCCCTGACAGCGCGTCCGGGTCGTATGGATCCGGCCATCCGCTTCCTGCAGCTTGATCTCATCGCGCATCGCCTCGACGACGTCTTCCGCTCCTTTTTTGGTACAGCTGCCCCCGTTGCAAAAGAAAAGATGATGTTTCATGCCGTTCAGATTCCAAGTTGTCATCATGGTCTCCTTTTATAAAATAGGAATTGGAAAATAATTAATTATTCGTAACTATTACGATAAAACGTATCGTACACAGATTTCGCGGATCTGTCAACGGATCCATCAAAAAAACCGCCTTCCCGCAAGGAGAAGACGGCCTTATGATTCGAGATCCGATTCAGTAACGCCGCTCATCCTCAGGCTCGTTAACTAAACGCTCCCGATCCTGATTCTTCTGCACGTTCTGCGGCTGCATGTCCAGCAAACGGTCCAGTTTCTCCTCGATTCTTTGCAGCTTGGTCAGTGTGAACAGTCTGCGGTTGACTCTAGTCCGGATAAACATCGATAAGCTGGTAATAAAAATAGCGATGAATCCGAAGATAACAAGCAAGTAAACGATGCTGGCCCAGGAAACGAACCCGATCGTGTCCATCATTTTTTGTTCAACCTCATTTCATTAAATCGGTCTTGAATCTTTCCGCTTGCGTCTTCCGGCCTTGCGGTCTATCGGCTTTCAGCCGATTTCTCTCGAAAGCACTTCAATCTCGTGTTTGTTGCGCTCCCCGTGCCCGATACGGAGCCGATGCCCGTCCAAATCGCGGATCACGAACTCTCTCATTCCCCAAGACTTGGACTGGATCTCCTCTATGAAATCCACCTTCTGCGTTTTCAAAAATTGATAGACTTGATCCGCGTTTCGGACAAAAAAATAAAGCGTCTGAACTTCGACCTTGTCCGATTTCGTAAAATGAACCTCGATATTCCCATTGTAGACCGATCCGTATGTATCTTCCAGAACCCAAGCCAGGTCAAACTTTAGCACGTCGCGGTAAAATTCAAGCGCCTTCAGTACATTTTTAACGGGCAGTACCGGTGCTTGATGCTGAATATATTTCTTCATTTTCTTCTCCTTATTATAGTGAGCGCAGATGCCTGTCTGTGCGTCTTTCCCGGATGATTCCCACGATCTACACCAATAAATTCAATCCAACTTCATAAGACTCGCTCCCGAAGAAAAATCAACCTCTTCCAGTATATGGTTTATCGTTAGCTGTTACAACTATTTATCTCGCCGCCTTTTTACGGGACGTTCCGCCGCGAAGCCGCCAGACCATCCAGGCGCTTGCCGCATACAAGAGTGCGCTTAAATAAAACAACACGTCGATCGTGAGCCAATCGATAAGATAACCTCCGGCCAGAACCGCGAATCCGGAAGAGACCGACGTCCAGAACTGATAGTTCCCCAGAGCGGGCCCTCTTGCTCCGCGGTCCGTATAATCGGCCAGCAGCAGCCTCTCGCTCATTCTCTGCATGGCGCCGCATATGCCCATCCCCGCCTGAAGCACGAGCACCCACGCGTAAGAACCGACCCAGGGAAAAGCCAGCATGGACGCCATCATCCCCAGCGAGCTAAGGGCCAGAATCTCTCTTCCGAAACGATCCAACCGCGGCCCCAAATAGCGGGATACCGCCGCGGAGCTGACGGTAAAAACCGCGAATGCAAGCCCGTACTTGGAATAACTGTTTCCCAGATTTTTCAGAAAAAGCAGGTAATACGGATAAATCATGCCGGATGCCAGCGTGATAACGCTTTGGAAGCGGATAAGCCACTGGATATTCATCTATTTATCCCCTTTGTAGGTCTCATAAAATTCGTTCATAAACAGATGACCGGGGTCCACCTCGTCTTTTTTACGGAAAAATTGCTCGTACCGCGGATAAACCGTGCGGAACTGTTCAACGCTCGGATAAGCGGCATAAGGCAAATAGTAGGTCCCTCCGCTCCGGATTACCTCGTCGATAATTCGCCGGATACCCGCTTTTAAACGCGTCTGAGCTTCTTCCGAAAGCGAAGTGTTAAACAGGCACACCAGAGCCAGCATATCGTCCTGTGCGTAGGACAACACGGCTTCTTCATCGCGGTTCACATACCGGACTGTAATGTTCAGCAAATTCAGGTCTTCTTCGAGCAGCACGCTGCGCAGACGGTCCACAAAACCGGCAAATTCGTCCACCGGAATAAAATATTCCTGAAGCAGGTCATTCTTCCCCGCCTCCCGGTATTCCATGAAAGCGGACTCCGAACGCATCGCGTTGTTTCTGGAGACAATCTCGTCCTGACGGTAGGAAAAATAATTCTTTTGCAGCGACCAGAACAAATTTTTGCCCCAATCCGAGCTGCGGTTCAAGTGAAACAGCACCTTGCTCGGCAAAACCACGTACTCGCGCGTATGAAGCCGGTTGTATTCGGACAGCTTCAGCGACGGATCGGCCGTGTACAGGGTGGCATACATATCCGTCAGAAAATGGTCCGGAGCTACCGAAATCCGCGCGATGCTCATACGGACGTCCGGGCTGCCTTTTACCCTTTCCTCGAAATAGGTGCCGAACTCATCCACCCGGGTTGCTTCCGTGGTCATCCGGTAAACCTCATCTTCCGCAAGAGTCAGCGTGACATCCAGGATCACGCCGAACAGGCCGTACCCGCCGAGCGCGTAGGGAAACAAATCCGCGTTTGCCGTCCGGCTGACCTCTTTGACGACGCCGTCCGCGGTCAGGAGCCGGAACGACTCGACGCTGCTGATCATAGAGCCGTTGCGGATATCCCGGCCGTGGGCATTGATGGAAACGGAGCCGCCGACGGTAAACAGGTTTTGGGACTGCATCGTTTTGACGGCCAGTCCGTATGGATGGACGAAATCCTGTACGTCTTTCCAGGTCGCCCCGGCCTGGACGCGGATTGTGCGGGCCACGGGATCGAAGGAAAGGACGCGATTGTACGGCGTCATATCCAAGACGATCCCATCCTTGTAATACGTATGGCCGCCCTGGCTGTGCCGCTGCCCCGCTACCGATACGCTCAGCTTCTTCGCCCTCGCTTCCTCCAGCAGCTCGACGAGCTGCTCCTCCTCACGGCCCTCCACGACACGTTCCACTTTAACCGGATGCAGACGGCTGTAGTCCGTAATGAGGTATGGATCCTGGTCCGGCGTACCGGTCCGGATATACGCCAGTAAGCAGAGGACAGCCAGCAGAACAAGAGCCGCCGATCTAACCGCAAAGCCGTTGAAAGCGCGTTTGCCGGAGGGTGCCGGATCGTTTGACGGAGCCTGTGCGTCCGGTAAGCTGCTTTTGAAATCTTCGTTTCGGGTCTTGCTCTTCTCCCGCATAATCCCCTCCAACCCTCACGTCTGTTGTTCCTTAGCCATGTATTCGACAGACTTCCATCTTATTCCTTTTCCTTTTATGTAAGACTATGTAAGATTTTATCTTTTTATATGACAAATAAAAGACAGCTCGCAGGAGCTGTCTCTAAACGCCGGATCTCTTTCCGTCTCCCCCTTGACCCTCACGTTACGTGATCGTTTAGACTGGCGGCAGGAGGTGGCTATCCCTTATGAAACTTGCCATAGAACCGACATTGAACCACTATGCCTGCCTGTATGACCTGCCTGAGGGCAAACGGGAAAATTATTTCCGTTATACGATGATGAAACCTTTCGAATCGATGTGGAACCTCATCGGGGTTCCGCTTAAAGCAGGGCAGCCCGGAGGCTATGACGTCCTGACCGCTTCGGGGATGCTCGGCTATCTCTCTGTCCAAGAGACGGAGACCGGCCTGGCGGCGCTGGAGAAACTCCGGCAGGCGAAAGCGGAGGAGACAGCCTTGTCCGCCCTGCGGCGCTGCATGAGCTTTGCCAAGCAGGCGGAGCTGCGGGTCCGCGCGGACGAGCTCCGGTTCGGCCTGTATCTCGCCGATCCCCTCAAGCTTGAGCTACAAGGAGGAACATGCGGATTCGGAGGCATTCCCGGATACATCCAGGTCATGCTTCATCCGACCGAATGGAATTTACCCCGGCTTCCCGCCGTCATTGCCCACGAATTCCATCATAATCTGCGGTTTTCCTATTTCGGCTGGGATCACGGAAATGTGACGCTGGGCGATTATCTCGTCATCGAAGGTCTTGCCGAGTCGTTTGCCCGCGAGCTGTTCGGCGACGAGCTGCTTGGCCCCTGGGTCACCTCTATGGAGCCGGACGACTTCGAATACTCGCTTCATGTGTTCAAAGACGCCCTGGCCCTCAAAGGGTTTGCCGAAGTCAGCAGCTACATGTTCGGAGACTTGTACGCCAGAGAGCAGGGGTATGCTCCTGCGGGCGTGTCCCCTTTTGCGGGGTATTCGGTCGGCTATGCCGCCGTTCAGGCTTTTCTCGGAGCGAACGATGTGACCATCGGTGAAGCGACTCTGCTGGGTACCGAAGAAATCCTCGGAAGCTGCGGGTTGTTCTGAACTAACTCCACAGGCAGCACACGACCATGGCCGGTCCGGCTACTCCCTGTATTTGCGCAGCACGATGACCGCATTGTGCCCGCCGAATCCGAACGAGTTCGAAAGACCGATTTCGAGCTCCGTTTTTCTCGCCGTGCCGGGAACATAATCCAGATCGCAGTCCGGGTCCCTTTGCTCCAGATTAATCGTCGGAGGAATGATGCCTTCCTGCAAAGTTTTGACGAGCGCGATCGCTTCCGCCCCGCCCGCGGCTCCGAGCATGTGGCCGGTCATCGATTTGTTGGCCGTGACGGGTATGCGGTAAGCGTCTTCTCCGAAGAGATTTTTGATCGCGCTCGTCTCGGACTTGTCCCCTACCCCCGTACTCGTCGCGTGCGCGCTGATGACATCCACCTCGCCAGGAGTAATTCCCGCGCTCGCCAGGGCCGATTTCATGGCCTGCTGCGCCCCTCTCCCCTCGGGATGAGTCGCCACCATGTGGTAGGCGTCCGAGCTTGCGCCGTATCCGGTCACTTCGGCGTAGATGCGGGCATTCCGGCGCCGGGCATGGCTCAGCGACTCCAGAATCAGGATGCCGGCCCCTTCGGCCATCACAAAGCCGTCTCTTCCCGCATCGAACGGGCGGCTCGCTTTCGCGGGCTCCTCGTTGCGCGTGGAGAGCGCCGTGGCGTTGCCGAAGCTAGACAGCGAAATTTCGCTGACGGCCGCTTCCGAGCCTCCGGCGATAATGACATCCGCATCGCCTGTGCGGATCGTGCGGAACGCTTCGCCGATGGCGGAGTTGCCGATGGAGCAGGCCGTAACCGGCGACATCGTCGGCCCGAGCGCCTGATGCCGGATCGAGATCATGGCCGCTGCCATGTTCGAGATCATCATCGGTACAAGCGTGGGGCTGACCCTCTCCGGCCCGCGCTCCAGCAGCACCCGGTTCTGCTCCAGCAGGGTGCCGATTCCGCCGATGCCGGAGCCCACGTACACCCCGACGCGCTCCCGGTCCGCCATGTCCAGATTCAGCTCCGCATCCAGCAGTGCCTGATCGGCGGCCGCCAAAGCGAACTGGCTGAAGCGGTCCATTTTTCTCGCTTCCTTGCGTCCGAATATCGCTTCTCCGTCAAAATCTCGCACAAGTCCGGCAATTTTCGATTTGTAGCGGGTCGTATCGAAGGTATCGATCCGGGAGATCCCCGACTGCCCCTGCACCAGACGTTCCCAAAACGGGGCCACCCCGTTGCCCAGCGGCGAAATGATGCCCATCCCTGTTATCACGACTCGTTTCATCGTATATCCTCCTCTATATAAGCTGTCCATATCCTCATCTTGTCACCGGATGTATCCTATTACAAGTTGTAGTTTATTCTAGTATAATTACTACTACGATAAGGATTCGAGGAGATGAGCGAATGAACAAGGAAGAAAGGCTGGAGGCTCTGTCGGCTTTTCTGAAAAGCCAGCGGGCCAAGCTGCTCCCGCAAAACATGGGGCTCCCCGCCGGAACCAGGCGAAGAACTCCGGGACTTCGCAGAGAAGAAGTGGCCCAGCTCGCGGGGGTCAGCACGACCTGGTATACGTGGCTGGAGCAGGGGCGGGATATTAAAGTGTCGGCCTCCGTGCTGGAAAGTATCGCTTCCGCGCTGCAGCTGACGGTAGATGAACGGAAGTACCTCACTTCACTGGCTCTGGAAGCCAGCTCGGGCATTCGCCTGCTCCAGGAGGAGCTGCCGCAAATCTCCCCCTCCCTGCAAAAAATTTTGCAGGAGCTGAAAAACTGCCCGACCATCATCTCCGACCGCAGGTGTACGATTGTCGGCTGGAACGAGGCGGCCACGCGCGTTTTCCTCGATTTCGAGAAGATTCCGCCCGAACAGCGCAACATGATCTCCCTCCTGTTTGCGCGTAAGGAATTCCGCCGTCTTGCGGTAAACTGGGAAGATTTCGTCAGCGGCTTTCTGGCTATTTTCCGCGCCTATTACGGCCAGTATTTCGAAGACGAGTGGTACAACGGGTTTCTGGCCGAAATGAAGCTCACCTATCCCGAATTCAACCGGCTGTGGGAACAAAGCAAGGTGAGTTCCGCACCGGAAGTTCTGATCGAGTTCCGGCATGCCAAAGCGGGGAAAATGCTGTTCGACCTGACGTCCCTGCAGGTGCACGGGAGCACGGATTTGCGCTGCAGCATTTATACTCCCGCGCAGGAATCGTCGACGGAAATGAAACTGATGCAGCTCATGGACCGGAGCTGACAGACCCTGTGCGCCAAAACGGCTGCGCGAGGCAAAACCGGCTGGCGTAACACCCGCTTGATTGGCCGGCAGCGCCCCCGGCCGATGCGGTTGACCACCTTCATGCCTGCGCCTAACCCATGCGCCAGGGAACTGGGCGCGGTGCGAAGCGGCCGGGTAAGGGCGGGGACTTCGGCAGAATCCGGAACGCCCGTGACGAGATGATTCATTGGATTTCCCGCACATTCCCTCAGGTTCTCACCTCAACCGGTCTCAGGCGCCGAAAAAGCCGGTGTCCGCTTCGTTAAGCGGACACCGGCTTTCTTGTAAGGTCCGGATTGCCGGAATAATCCGGAATCCGTCTTTAGAAGCCCGAATGATACTTATCCGGGCTGGAAGAATCGGACTTCGTGGCGCTTTTGTCCTTTTCTTCCTTCTGCTCCATATTTAAATCTTCCATCGGAATCGGATCGACGTTTTTTTCGCTTTCGTGAAGATCGAACAAGCTTTCATTCTCGGTCGGATACTGCTCCGGATGGTCGCGGTTGCCCTTTTGCTGAGTCTGGCGTTCCAATTCATGGCTCGGTTTTTTCGGTTCCGACATGGGACTCACCTTCCTTCGGTAGATATACCATAAGTACCTCAAACAGAAAAATCTCAAACAAAATCTGCACGAAAACAGCCGTAGAACTCCGAAACTCCCTGCGAAAGAATAGTGGGAGTCAGACCAAAGAACGAAAGGAAAGCAGCTCTTCCAGAATGTTTTGCTTGTCCTTTCCGTTCTTCACGATGAAGACACGGACATGGTCTCCGCAGTTTTCCAGCTGTTCCAGGAGCTGCGGTCTTTTGTGCCTCCGGAAGTTCCACACCCATTTGACGAAATCCCAATCAAGCTGTTCCGGACAGCCTTCGTTAAGATCCGGCCGCGTCCGGTTACGGTACATAATCCGGCGTTTAAACACCCGGTAGACGACCAGCCAGGAAGGCAGATCGAAAAAAATGACGACATCCGCAGCCTTCAGACGCCTATCCAGCGTCCTTCCGTAATTTCCGTCCATAATCCAAGCGGGCTCCCGGATCAGCTTGCCGATGAATTCGTCCCATTCTTCATTCGGGGTCGGCACCCATCCGGGTTTCCAATAGTACGCGTCCAGATGATAAAGAGGCAGCTCCAGTTTCTCGCCGAGTTCCCGGGCGAAAGTGGATTTTCCCGAACCGCCGGGTCCGATCAGTAATAATTTCATTCCGTTCTCCTGTTCTCCCCACTTTAGGCGGTTATTTCCGATTTTTTTAAGACAGTCGGAAAATTTTATCAGTTCCGATCACAGAGTGCAATAAAAAGGTGGAGTTCCGACGAAGTAAATTCCTTTCTGTTTACAAAACTAACGTCATTAGTTGTTATAAAACTAACAAGATTAGTTTTGTGAAAGGAGTGTCTGTATGGCTGCTGTTTTAGCGGTTAACCTCGGAATTCGTTTTATTCTGGAATGTTGTCTTCTCGTCGCGGTCGGCTATTGGGGAATGACGAAAGGAGACGGCTGGATGATGAAGACGCTGCTGGGTGCCGGGGCACCATTGCTGACCGCTGTCGTTTGGGGGCTGTTCATGTCTCCTAAAGCGAGTTATTCCCTTCCTCAGCCGTGGCATCTGCTTATGGAAGCGGCTATCTTCGGTATGGGAACGGCCTCTCTGTTTGCGGCGGGTCATACGCGCCTTGGTGTCCTCTTCCTGACCTCAGCGGTTGTAAACCGCCTTCTGATGGCTGTCTGGTCGCAATAACCAGCGGACTTCCCCTTTATCCGATCCCCCTCCCTGGCTGCTCCCTGTTCCTTCTCATTCCTTCGCATCCAGAATAAAGAAAACGCTTGAAGACAAACTAAGAAGACTTCACGAGTAAAGGCAGAGGATACGCCATGGCATTCTTTCTTCGCGGTTTTCCCAAAATTGCAAACCGTCCTCCCAAACGGCAGCCGCGGGAGCAGCCGTCTCCGGGTACTTCGAATGCCGGTTCCGCAAAAGCAGCCGGCGCCGCAGAAGAACCGGGCGGCGCTTCGCTGGCGGAAAGAACGGGCTGGCTGAAAACGCTGCTTGCCCATTGTTCCGATGTCGTTTATCACACCTTTACGGCAGGGAAAAATACGCCCTGCCTCCTTGTCTACATCGAAGGGGCCGTGGACCGGAATGATCTGCAGCAGAGTGTACTGAAAGTGATTCTGGGCGACCGGTTCGTACAAGGAGAAGAAACTCTCGCAGGGAACCTCTTCGACCGCAAAATGCTTCCTGCCGACCGGCAGAAAACACTCCTGACGATGACCGATGCGCTTCAGGATATTTTGGAAGGCAGCGCTGTGCTTCTGCTCGATCAGGAGTCCCGCATGATGTCGTTCGGGCTGAGCTCCTACATCAAAAGGCAAATCGACGAACCGAACAGTGAAACCGTTATCCGCGGACCTCGGGAGGCGTTTGTCGAGAGCATTCAGGACAACTTGTCCATGCTCCGAAAGCGGCTCCGAACGCACAATTTCAAATGCGTGGAACAAATCATCGGCACGAAGACCCGCACACGGGTCATTACGGTCTATATGGAAGACGTCTGCAGTCCGGCGCTGGTCGATGAAGCAGCCCGGCGGCTGGCCGATATCGAGATCGATTCGGTTATGGGCTCCAGCTATCTGGAGGAATTTATCGAAGACAATCCGTACTCTCCTTTTCCGCAGCTGCAATATACCGAGCGCCCCGATGTCGTCGCCGCCGCCCTTCTCGAAGGCAGAATCGCCGTTATTGTGGAAGGTACGCCCATTGTCATTATGGCGCCCACAACCTTGTTCATGATGATGCAGTCCCCCGAAGATTATTACCAGCGGTTCTGGGCGGGATCGTGGATCCGCTGGATCCGGTACGTGTTCCTGTTCGTTTCTTTGCTGCTGCCGTCCTTTTATATCGCCGTTACGACGTTTCATCCGGAAACGATCCCGGAAAGAATGCTGATTACGATCGCTTCATCCAGAGAGGTCGTCCCTTTCTCGGCGTTTGTCGAGGCGCTGATCATGGAAGTTTTCTTCGAAGCTCTTAGGGAAGCGGCCACGCGTATCCCGAAATCGGTCGGGCAGGCCGTCTCCATCATCGGCGCGCTCATTATCGGGACGGCAGCCGTGCAGGCGGGCATCGCCTCGGCGGCGATGGTCATTATCGTCTCGCTGACGGGCATCGCCTCTTTTATTATCCCGCACTACGATCTCGGGCTCTCGTTCCGGCTGCTGCGCTTCCCCATCATGATCCTGGCGGGCGGATTCGGGCTGGTGGGCATTGCCTGCGCCATGATCCTCATCTATATCCATCTCACGGAGCTGAAGTCGTTCGGCATCCCCTACCTGTCTCCGGTCGTGCCGATGGTTCCGAAGGATATGAAAGACATCTTCGTGAGAGCTCCGTGGTGGACCATGATCACGCGGCCCAAGTTTACGTCCTCCCGCAATCTTCACAGGCAAAAGCCGAACGGCCGCAAGTGGGCAAATCCCGCCGAGGAAGGAGATTGAAGAGCATGCGAATGACGGCAAGATTAGCGGGAATCCTTCTCTCCCTCCTTCTCCTTGCGGGATGCTGGTCCTCGGTTGAGTTGAACGACCGGGCATTCGTGAGGATGGTGATGGTCGACAAAACCGATGACGGATACGAGCTTGTGCTGGGCATGCCCTTGGCGAACCGGTTGATTCCCGGTGAAGTGGGCGGTTCTTCCCAATCGGGGCGTGAGCCGTTTACGTACTTTTCCAAGATCGATTCGAACCTGAGCGACGCCTTCCGTAAAATCCAGAACGATCTCTCGCGGAAAATTACATTCGGACAGACTCGCGTCGTCATTATCGGAAACCGGTACGCCGAGGAAGGTATCGGATCGCTGCTGGATCTGATAGCCCGGGAACCGAGAGTGCACATCAATGCGAACTTGTTCGTGACGCACGGCAGCGTCGATAAAGTGATCCAGCTCCCTCTGACCATGGAACGTTTCCCATCCGACATTTTCTATGCCTACGGCAGACGTAAAATAGCGACGACCATCAATTTCAAAGATATCTTGAAAGCCCATTACATGGGGGGAGATTTTCTGGCAACCCGCCTGGTTTTCGGTAAAATGGGCATTATGAACGAATCCAAAGAGGAATATTGGATGGGTCCCGACGGAGCGGCTGTATTCAAAGGGGACAAGATGGTCGGCTCACTGCCGGGCAAAAACGCCGCAGGAGCTTTGTGGATACAGGGCAAGCCCGAAACACGGGAGATTACGGTGCCTTCCCCGACGGACGGCAAAGTCGTCAGCCTGCTCGTCGAACGGAATTCGACCCGAATCCGGCCCGAGCTGACGGGAGATGCCCTTACTTACAACATTCATGTCAAAACGGATCTGGATATAGTCGCTTCTTACTCCAACATTAATTTAAAGGATCACAAGCAGCTCAAAGAAATGGAGAAAAGTGTGGAAAACAAAATCAAGGAGGATGTCGAGCACTCGATCCAGCTGACCCGGCAGATGGGAACCGACGCGTTTCAGCTGAACCGCTACCTGGAATGGAGATACCCGAAGGAATGGAACCGGATCAGTAAAGATTGGAATGAACTATTCAGCAAAAAAGTCAAGATCCAGTGCACGTCCGACGCCATCATCCGGCGGATCGGAGTAGTCAAGAAAACGTTCACCGGAGATCCGCAAAAAGACAAGGAGGTTTCGAAATGATTACGGTCCTGGTGACGTACGCGATTGTCATGATCATTCAATGGAGATACCTGGTGCGCTGCGGAAAAAAGAAACGGACCTTCTCCGTTTCTTTAAGCGTAACCGGCGTCCTTTGCGCCTGCGTGCTGCTTCTCCATCATTCGAAGAACGGAGAAACGTTGGTCGAATGGCTTGAAATCATATTCGGTTCCTTGCATGTGACGTCTTAAACCCGCTGAAGGAGGCTATCATGGACAAAATAACGCCTTTGCAGACTTATATGCTGTTCACCCAGTACCTTCTCTCTACGCTGGTCAGCTTTCTCGCGGCGCCTCTTATCCAGAATGCGGGATACTCGGTCTGGATTCCCGTTATTGCCGGCAGTCTCCTGGGAGGAGTTCTCACTTACCTGGCTTACAAATTAGGCTGCCGCAGACCCGGACGCTATATGGCGGAATATGGCCGGGAAATTATCGGACGGCCTCTGCATTATTTGTTGGTCCTGTTTATGGCGTTCGTTTATTTGTTCACGGCCGCGCTTGTGCTGAGGCAATTGACCGATTTTATCGTCGAAATTTACCTCCCGGGCACTCCCCTCTGGGCCGTGGCCGGGCTGCTCGGCCTATGCACAACGAGGCTTGTCCACTCGGGTGTATCGAACATTTTCCGCTCGACCCAAGGTGTTTTTTTCGTGACGCTGGCACTGGTCGTGCTTGTGGCCGTTGCTTCCTGCCAGGATATCGTCCCCTATTCGGTCGTTTCCCTGGTCACCAACTTTGACGGACGCGGCATTTTTAGCGCAACGGCTATGATTACGGGACTTTTCGGAGAAATGACGTTTATCGCGCTGTTTTTCCCCAAGTTTAAGGAAACAGGCCCTACGATGAAGGCGCTGGTATGGGCTATAGTCACCGCCGCAGTGCTGACATTGGGGAATCTGATTCCGATGGTGCTCCTTTTCGGGCCTTCCCTGGCAGCCAATTTGACCTACGCCAATCTGGAAATGACGCGGTACATTCAGCTCGGCAATTTTATCCAGAACATGGACCCGATCCTCATCCTCATGTGGTTGTTTACGCTGCTCGTCAAAATCAGCCTCTTCCTGTATATCTCGGTGATCGCCGTCACCCAGACCCTGAAAATGAAAGATACCCGGCCGCTCACCCTGCCATTCGGCGTTACGATCGTTTTCCTCTGCCTCTGGATGGTGAATTCCTCCGAGACCCTGGACCGGTTCGCCGGTACGGCCGAGGTGCCCATGATGCTGCTGGCGGAGCTGATTCCCGTCGTATATTTGCTGGTCGACGCTCTCCGGTCCCGCTTCAAAAAGCGGCAGGCCGTCCGGGAACCTTCCACTTAATTGCCGACAGATGGCCCGGGCCGGAGAGGTCCCTTTGCCGCTTCCGCACAATAAAAAAAGCCGTGCCCTTTTACCGGACCGGCCTGTTCGCCGCCTCTATTCACACTGCGTTATTGCGTCCCGTCTCCGCTGAGAAGATCGTACAGACGCTTCAGAACAAGGGCCTCCGCCCACAAAGGAAGCGGTTCGTCAAGTTTGTCTTTCCACGCCGGATCGGTCAGAAGTCCTTTCTCGTAAAGCCAATCCACGCCTTCCGTTTTCCAAACCGGTATTTCAGGCTGAAATCCCGGATTCAGTCCCATCGCTTTGGCCACCCCGTCTCCTATGGCGTTCGCCAGATTTGTAAGCACACCGGAATTTCCAAGCAGACTGCCGTCGGTAGCGTTATCAATGAACAGATTTTCAAGCAGCACCGCAGACATATCGGTTTCCCGCAATACCGCGAAATCCGCTTCCTTCTTGCCCCGGTCGGCGGCTCCCAGCGTGTTTAAATAATTCACAACCGTATCGTGCACAATTGTGCGCTTCTGTCCCGTCACTCCGCTAGAAGTGCCCGGATAAACATACGATTCGAATCCTTCCCCGCCGCCGGCGTTGATATGGATGGAGACGAAATAAGCCGCTCCCCAGCCGTTTGCCAAGTTTGCGCGATCGGACAGGGCGACGAAAACGTCGGTGCTCCGTGTCAGTTTGACATTGGCCGCATACTCGTTAACGAGCCGGTCCCGGACCTGGAGCGCCAGCGTAAGCGTCAAGTTCTTCTCCAGCAGGCCGCTGCCCGCAGCGCCGGAATCCGTGCCGCCGTGACCGGCGTCGATCACGATAAGCGGTTTAACGGTCGGCACCGGAACCTGAGCCGCCGCCGTCATGCCGTCGTACAGCTTCAGGATGGAGTGCCCGTAGGTTTCCCCCGCTTCCAAGGCGGCCTGCAGACTGGCGTATTTGTTCCGGTCATAGCCGGGAACGGCCCAGCGGCCCGCTAGATCCTCCCAGTTCGGCGCGATGCCGCGCGTGACGAGCGTGAACCGGGGATCGACGACCGCTTCTCCTGCCGGAAGCGAGTTTTTGGACGCATAGGCGAAAAGATGCTGAATCTGCGCCGTTACGCCGTCCTTGATCGTCGGGAAGCTGTTGCCGGGAACTCCCCCCGTCGCTCCGATACCGGCAAAGTTGTTCTGCTCGGGTTTGACGTCTCCCCCGAACCTGAACCAGTTCGTCTCGTGAATGGACTGGGCGACGGCGGCATCGCCGCGGACGCCGTATATGGCTCCCACGGTTAGAAATTGCCTGGCTATTTCCGGGTTGAAGGACGGATTGACCTTGCGAATGAATGCTGTGATGACATCAAGCGAAGCTAGTGAAGTGCCCATGATCGGATGCTGGGATACAGCCATTCTCCTCACCTCTTCAACGTCATGTAGGATAGGACAGAATATGCCGGTTTTGCCCCGGCGGTAAGTGTGTATGTCCCATCTGCTTCCAATATAGCTCAAATGCCCTTGTACACGCGAGATAAATACGCCAAGAAGTCAATAGAACCCGGCAGGCAGACAAAAAAGACCTTCTCCCGGAAGAGAAGGTCTTTAAGGCCGAGCTTAAAGGCTTATTTAAACACTTTCACGCGGTCTTCAAGCGGCTGGAATTGTTTTTCGCCGGCTTCTGCGGCAGGCTTGCCGAAAGGCATTTGAGCTACGAGTTTCCAAGTGGCGGGCACGTTCCATTCGGTGCGCACCGCTTCGTCGACGAGCGGGTTGTAGTGCTGCAGGGTAGCTCCGAAACCTTCGGCTTCCAGACTCGTCCATACGACGAATTGAAGCATGCCGGAAGAATGGTGGGACCAGATCGGGAAGTTGTCGGCATAGGCCGCGAATTGCTCCTGCAGCCCTTCCACGACCGCTTGATCTTCGAAGAACAGCACCGTTCCGTAGCCGTTTTTGAAGAGAGTCATTTTCTGGGCGGTTGCTTCGAACTTCTCGCCGTCACCGACGATGCCGCGCAGAATCTCCGTTGTAAGATCCCAGAACTTGTCGTGCTGTTCGTTCAGCAGAACGACCACTCGCGCGCTTTGGGAGTTAAAAGAAGAAGGCGTATGTTGAACAGCTTCGTTTACCAGTTCTACGATTTTTTCGTCCGAGACGACGGCGTCTTTGCTAATCGCGTAGATCGAGCGTCTGTTTTTTACAGCAGTAGTGAAATCCATGATTTCTTAGCCACCTCTTTTTTGTAAGTTACCTACTTTTATAGTGTAACCTATTTCGAATAAAAAAGCATCTTTTTTTTAGCGGGTGGCAAAAAGGTTTGATTTGGGCACAAAAAAAAGGCCGAATCTCCCGCTTCAGCTGTTTGAAGCAAGGAGTATTCAACCGTTTGTATATCGTCAGTGTATGTCCGCCGCCGATTCGGCCCGCTGTCCACCGCGTGCGGCATGACGCTTGACCATGAAATAATAACAGAGGATGGCGCCAACGTCCGCCGCCGCGATAACGATTCCCATCGGAACGGCCGTGCCGCTCCCCGCGATCCCCACCAGCGGGGCGACAAGCCCGCCGAAAATAAACGACAGCAGGCCGAGCAGAGCCGAAGCGCTGCCTGCGGAATGCCCGTAGTTTTGCATCGCCAGGGAAAATCCCGCCGTGTTCACGATCCCGACGCTCGACACCACAAAGAACAATGGGATCAGAATGGCCGTAAGGCCGGCTCCGGCAAGAATCATCGCAAGGAGCGTGACGCCTCCGAGACCGGCAATGATCAGGCCGCTGATCAGCAGCTTCGTCTCGCTCACCCTTCCGGCCAGGCGTCCGGCAATCTGACCCGCCAGAATAATGCCCAAGCCGTTGATGGCAAAGAACAGGCTGAACATCTGGGGCGAAGCGCCGAATATATTCTGGATCACGAACGGCGATCCCGAAATATAAGCGAACATGGCCGCGGCCACCAGGCCCTGCGACAGCGCGTAGCCCATGAAAATCCGGTCGCGCAGCAGCGTTTTGAACGTGGCGACCGTCTGCTTGACGCCGCCCTTCGTCCGTCTGCCCGGGGGCAACGTTTCGGGAAGGCCCTTCCAGGATGCGAGCAGCATGACCACGCCGATCAGAGCCAGCACGATAAACACGCCCTGCCAGGAGGTGAACTGGAGCAGCTGCCCGCCCGCAATGGGCGCAAGGATCGGCGCCACTCCGTTGATGAGCATGAGGAGCGAGAAGAACCGCGTCAATTCCGGTCCGCTGTACATATCCCGCACAACCGCTCGTGACAGCACGATCCCCGCAGATCCGGCCATCCCCTGTATGAAACGGAGCACGATAAGCCCCCAGATAGAAGGCACGATAGCGCAGAGCAGAGATGCGGCCGTATAAATCGCGAGGCCGATCATAAGCGGCCCCCGGCGGCCTTTGATATCGCTGATGGAGCCTGCAAACACCTGCCCGATGGCGAGGCCGAGCAGACAAGAGGTTAGGCTCAGCTGAGCCAGCGAAGCCGTCGTATGCAGATCGTCCGCCAGCCTGGGAAGCGCCGGCAGATACATATCCAGCGACAGCGGTCCGAAAGCCGACAGAGAACCGAGAATGACGGCAAGCGTAAGTTTCCGCGAACGGCCTGCTCCTTCCGCTGCGGCGAGACTGTTGTTACTCATCCGATTCAACCCTATCTTGTAAATTTTGATTGCTTTGTCCGATTCCTACTATAAACGAAAGCTCCCGTAAAAAGAACAACGTTTACTGTAACTTATAAAGTTACAAGCTGTCAACACCCCTCCGGGAATCCCGCAAAAAAAGCGGAACGTCCGCATGCAGACGTTCCGCTTCTCCTTTTCTTCCCGGGCCGGTAACGGCGCCTCTTACAGATAAGCCGGCCGCACGCAGACCGGCTTCGACACCGCAGCCGACTGCCCGGTATACTGCAGCCTGCCGCTGGAGCGGTCCACACGGAACGTCGTGATGTTGTCCGTGTCGCGGTTTGCCGCGATCAGGAATGCGCCGCCCGGCGTCAAGGCGAAGTTGCGCGGATGCTTGCCTTCCGCGGACACATGTTCCACAAGCGTGAGCTTCCCGCTTGCCTGATCCGCCGCGAAGACGACGATGCTGTCGTGGCCGCGGTTGGAGCCGTACACGTATGCGCCGTCTTCCGACACCAGGATCTCGGCGCAGTAGCTCTCGCCCGTGAACCCTTCGGGCAGCGTCGTTACCGTTTCGATCGGCTCAAGTACCCCCGTCTCTTCGTCGTAGCGAAGAGACGTTATCGTGGAGTCCATCTCGTTGATGACGAACGCCAGCTTGCCGCCGGGATGGAACGCCATATGGCGCGGGCCCGCTTCCGGAGGCACGGTGGTTTCGCCATGCGGCTTCAGCACGTTGTTCTCCGTATCCAGGGCGTAGGATACGATGCGGTCCAGCCCCAGATCCGGCACGAACACGAACCGGTTGTCCCGGCTGAAGAAAGCCGAGTGCGGATGAGGCTGCTCCTGGCGCTCGGGATTCGGCCCGTGGCCTTCATGCTGCTTCACGTCGAGCAGTCTGCCGATCGTGCCGTCCGCTCGCAGCTCGACGAGCCCGACAAGGCCGCCGTGATAGCTCGCCACGACGAGGTAGCGTCCGCTCGCATCCCTTTGGATATGGCAGGTCGGCGCGTCCACGGTGACAGCATGGTTCATTTCGGTCAAGCTCCCCTGCCCGGGATCAACGGTATACGCGTAAGCGGACCCGGTCCGGGCGCCCTCGCTTGTCGTTCCCTCGGAAATGGCGTAAAGCTTGCGTCCCTGGACATCCAGGTTCAGAAACGTGGGGTTTTTAAGACCGGATACCTCATCCAGCTTCGTAAGCGCGCCCGTTTCTTCATTTAATTCCATCACATACACACCCGGGCCTTCCGGTTCCGCATAAGAACCGACAAAGACCAGCAAACGTTCTCCTTGACCGGACATTACACATTCCTCCTCCTTATAAATGCGTGAAACAAACCGTTATGTAAGTGCTGCGTATTCCTCCTCTAAATGTACACGCTTCCTGCCGTAAAAATCAAACTTGTTTCCCAAAATAAAAAAACACCCGTACAGGGAAGCTCAACCCCCGCGGGTGCCCGGACAATTCTCGCCTTCGTTCCTCCCTTGCTAGCGGGACAAAAGCGGCTTGATTTCGGAAATCATCTCCTCCATGGACCTGGAGCATTCCTCAAACATCCGTTTGGCTTCCGGATCGTTCGTGGAAAGGCCGAACATCTCGATGTCCGCCTCGCATTTCTTGAGCAGGGCGAGCAAGACCGCTTTTTTCTGAGGCTGGGGAACCTGCAGCTTGTCGTCGAACAAATCGACGTAAAGCTCCCCGTAGGAGTCCACCTGTCCCAGAAAAACGTTGTCGATGGTCGCGTCCATCGTTTCCAGCTGCGTCTGGAGCCAGCCCCGGTTGAGACCGATTGCGGCCAGAGGCTCGTCGAGCGCCTTGCCGTCCATGATCACGGCCTGCGGCTCTTCCGCCGGGCCGACTTTAATGCCGAGGTGCTTCGGGGTCAGAGGCTGGTTTTCCTTTTTCAGAAGCACGTTGATTTCCCCGCTCGCTTCCATCACCGCAAATTCGACGTCGGCCGCCTGGAACACGTTTTTCCTGCGCAGGCTTTGCAGCAGATCGTCCGTCGTCAGCCGTTCCTTCTTCAGGTTTTCTTCCATAATCTTTCCTTTTTTGATGAGAATCGTTTCCCGGTTATCGATGAAATCCCGGGCCGCTTTGCTTTTCATCTGGAGAAACCCGATTCCGACGGCGGCCAGAATCCACACGAACAGAGCTATAATTCCCAAATACCAATCGGCGGTGCGGCTCAGCGTTATATAGACGGCCAGGACGGCTGCGGCGACCCCCGTTGTCACTTCAAAGAACGACAACCGGCTGTTCTGCCTCTTTCCGAGCAGCTTGGCTGCGGCCAGTACGATCACGATGACCATCAAGGTCCGTAAAACAACCACGATCCAATCCGGCATAATCCGGTCCCTCCTTCTGTCGTATCTCCTTAAGTTTTATCTTTTCCGGTTCCTAAAAAAGTTGTCCTTTTCCGGGGCGTTTTATTCTTCCTCCGGGCCATCTCGGCCGGTCGATTTCCATACCTGCGTGTGAATGAAACCGGGGCTGTCCGGTTAGATTACTTTTTGTCCATCAAAGGATTTCACGGAAAAGGAGGTGTATACGATGACAGTCGGCTCCCAAGTAAAAACTTGTCTGGCTTCCCTGAAAAGCGCCCAAGCGAGTCTGGAGGCGTTTGCCCTGAGCACACAAAACCAGGACGCGAAAACGCTGTTCGAAAATGCCGCCAAAACCACCCAGGATGTCGTCACCCAGGTACAAGGCCGCGTTCAGCAGCTGGAAAACGAAGAACCGCAATATCAAGGCTTCTGACCGTGATCATAAAAGCTTTGCCGGCTCGGGCCGGCAGAGCTTTTTTTGCGTCATTCCCGTTTACGGGAATGCGGGTGGCAGGACTTAGCTGCGGGCTTCCGTGTATTATTGCGCAAGTCTGCAAACAATGAAACCAACTATCGTTGTGCGAAAAGGATGTGTACCCTTTGGCGATCCCTTATGCCGATTGCGATTTTTCACCGATGAAACAGAATTTGAAAGACGATCTGGAAAAGCTGATTCTCCGTCTTCATCGCAGCATTCAAACTTTGGACGAAGAAAATCACTGCATGCTGAGCGAAATTGAAGGCATCAAAGAAAATTTCCTGAATATCGAGTCCCGGGCGTCTACCTTTTACTTGAACTGCTACCTCTCCCCTTTTACCGATAAATATACGGAACTGTCCGTCAGTGTACAAAACTTGTCCAAGCGGCGTCACGGCGCCTTGATCGTCGTTCAGCGCAACGACTCGCTTGACGGGCTGATCCAGCCGGGAGTCGCCATCGGGGCGTCGGTTACGCAGTCCCTGCTGGAATCGCTGTTTTACCCCGGAACGCCGCTTCACGACGGGGCCGTCTTGATCAAGTTCAACGAGATCGTCTCCGCCAAAAACATCCTTCCCCTCTCCCATATCGTCCAGGCGGAGCCTAAACTCGGCACGCGGCACCGGGCGGCCATCGGCATCACGGAGCTGAGCGACGCCATTGTCCTCGTCGTTTCGGAGGAAACGGGGCGCGTCTCTTTTGCTTCCAAGGGATACTTGTACCCGATCGTTCCCCGGTAAGGACCGCTTCCGCACGCAAAAAAAAACTCAGCATCGCATGGATGCTGAGTGGATTCGGATCGGGGCTTGGAAAGCTCGCAAAGCCCGCTTTAGTCCGGACCGGTCCGTTGGCCTGGATTCGTTTTTGCAGCCAGCCTCTGGCCGGCCCGGTTCGAGCTGCGCTCAGCTTCGCGGCGGTAACGGTTCGCCGCCGCTTCGCATCAGCTCTCCGTCTGCCGGGAGCCCGGAAGCAGACTGTCTACCGCCAGATAGCGGCTGCCGCTCAATACGAGCAGCACGGAGAGAGCGAGAAGAGCCAGATCCAGCTCGAAGCCCGCGGATTGGCCGTTGCCGGTAAACCCGGCGGAAAACTTGACGCTGAACATCGCTCCGATCATCAGCACGCCGAACAGCGCGGCAGCGATCCGGGTTCCGAGGCCGAGAATGATTGCGGCACCCCCTACGGTTTCGATAATAGCCGTTACATACGCCAGAAAGCCGGGAAGGCCGATACTCTCAAACCAGCCGGCGATGTTCCCCAGCCCGCTTTGAAATTTGTCCAGCCCGTGGACCAGAAACGTTACCCCTAATACCAGTCTGACGATCAGCAGACCGATTTCTGTTTTTCCGTTCATCATCAACATCCTCCCATTAATGGTTCTAATTGGTTTTCGATTTATTCATATGGACTCCGCCCGGAATCCAGAATCAAAACTGCAGGCACAAGTAACTCAAAGTTCCGAATTCGTAACTGCGATAAATCACCCGGGGCGTCCGTTCTACGCTTCCGCTTCCGAGCGCAAGGAACAACGGGACGAAATGCTCCGCTCTAGGCACGGCCATACGGCTGTGGGGAGCCAGCGTTTCGTAGCGGAACAGGGTGTCCGTATCCCGCTCCAGCGTGTGCCGGATAAGCCAGTCGTCGAATTCGACGGCCCACGGTTCCGGTTCCTCCTGTCCCCAGTTGACCATCCGCAGATTGTGGACCGTTACTCCGCTGCCGATGACCAGGATATCCTCTTCCCCCAGCCCGCGCAGAGCTTCACCGATAGCGGTCTGTTTATCCGGCGGTAGATAGGGATTGACGGAGAGCTGGATCACGGGGATGTCCGCTTCGGGATACATTTTGTAGAGCAGCGTCCACGAACCGTGGTCAAGTCCCCTTCGGGAGTCGGCAGCGACTTCGATCCCCCGTTCCCGGAAAAGCCCTTCCAGCCGCGAAGCCAGCTTCACGGACCCTTTGGCCGGATAGGCAATCCTATAGAGTTCGTCGGGAAAACCGTAAAAATCGTAAATCGTCTCGTACGTCTCGTCGGTCGAAGTCAAAGTCAGAACCTCGCTCTCCCAGTGAGCCGTAAAAATAACAATCGCTTTCGGTTTCCACTGCTGTCCCAGTTTCCGTAAAAAAGCCGTATATTCCGTATCTTGAATAGCCAGCGCAGGTGAACCGTGGGCTAAAAACAACGAAGGAATCATGGTGCGAGCCTCCTTTAAAGTTTATTAAGTTACTTTTCGTAACCTAGTGTATGATTGTAACTTTATAATGTCAAGCAATTTATTTATTTACCGTTACTATATTTTTATTAGCTAAATGAGCGTATACTGGGGGAAGGAGGGATGTCTGATGAAAGAATCTAACTTATGTCCCCGCTTTGAAAAAGGAATGCAGCTCATCAGCAAACGCTGGATCGGCCTCATCGTGTATCAGCTTTTATCGGGACCGCAGCGTTTTTGTACGATAGAATCGAATCTGCCTTTAAGCGGGAAAATCTTGTCCGAAAGATTGAAAGAGCTTGAGCAGGAAGGCGTTATCCGGCGGAATGTGTATCCCGAGACGCCGGTAAGAATCGAGTACTCGCTCACGGAGAAAGGACTTGCCCTGGAGCCGATAATACGCGGAGTGGAACAGTGGTCTTCCGCCTGGCTTCAGCCCGAATGACACATGAGGATTGACAGCGGGAATGCGCGTACCTATACTATTTAAATGTTCACACATGCGCGTAAATGATTATCGTCCGCATCTGTTTGACGGAGGTGAGACCCATGACCATCAGCAGCCGCTTTGCCGTAGCCGTTCACATTTTATCGCTGCTGGAGCTGAATAAAGAAGGACGCAACACGTCCGAGTATATAGCCGGAAGCGTCAATACGAATCCGGTCGTCATTCGCCGGATTACCGGCATGTTGAATAAAGCGGGCTTGACCCGGACGAGCCCCGGAGTCGCCGGAGCCGCTCTGGGCCGGACTCCTGCCGAAATCACTCTGCTCGATATTTACCGGGCGGTTCAGGCGGACATGCAGGACGAGCTGTTCGCGATGCACGAGAATACGAATCCGGACTGCCCGGTCGGCAAGAACATCCAGAGCACGCTCGAAACCCGGTTCAACCGGGCTCAGCTCGCTATGGAGCGGGAGCTTGCCGGCGTTACCCTGGCCGATATCGTAGCGGACCTTGCCCCCTGCAATTAGCCCGCCCACGGAACGTTCGGGCGGGCTGCTCCCCCCTGCGTATTCGCGAAAGCGGATTCAGCAAACAAAAAGACATCCGAACCAGCCAATTAGGCGGGACTTGATGTCTTTTTTGGTGTGTCTTAGAAAAAAATCGGTGTGCGGCCAGTGACAGCATCCCTGCGATCACGGTTCCGAACAGGCTGCGCGTATAAACCGCAACGGCCGGAGCAGACAGGGCACCCGGCAGCTTGTACGCATGATCCGCCGCGGATAACCGGCCGTCTGTCAAGAGAAGCTCCCGGGCCGGCAGCGCAGCCATAACCGCAACCGGCACGTGCCGCAGCCATCGATCTTCGACGCCCTGGAAAAAGCTGTCGCCGTCCGAACGCTTCTCCGTTTCCGATACCGGCCTATTCGTAATCACGTCTCTCGGACCGGGCGTTCTTACAGCACCGGTCGTCCGGCTTCGGCCCGCTCACGCCGCTATTCGCCTGTTCGAATACGCCGACCATTCGCGAGAGGAACGCATTGATGAGATCCAGCTGCTCCGGCGTATAAGCCTCGCAAACTTCCCGGGTCATATTTCCCAGCGGCTTATACAGCGCCCTGATAGCCTTTTGCTTCTCTTTGACCGGAACGATGATGACGCGGCGGCCGTCGTGAGGGTCCTTTTCCCTGCGCACGAATCCCGCTTGCTCCAGCCGGTCGATCAGAGCCGTGACGGTTCCCGTAGTCAATCCGGTCAGCTTGGCAAGTTCACCGGCCGTGATCGGTCCTTTTTCGTTCAGGATGTCCGCCGTTTTCAAATCGGTATGTATGACCCCTAGGGAATGTGCCGCATTTTGCTGAAAAAGAACAATTCGCGTAGACATTTTACGCATATGACCGATCAGCTCCAGCACTTTCTCTTCAGATTCGGGCAAAACGCTTGACAAGTAAAATTCCTCCTCATAAACTAGAAATTATCTTGATAATCAAGATAATGGGGTTGATGGGGTTGTTTATTTATTTTAACGAATAAACCTTTTTTTGCAAAGGAGATGACTTCCAGACGCCGGAGAAGGACCGCTAAACTTGGAATCGCAACTTATTCAGAGGAGGATTTTCCCTTGATTCAGAAAGACAACAATCTTAACCAGGTCGTAGCCGGGCTGCTGCTGGCTATCCTGATGTCGGCCATGGACAACACGATTGTCGCTACCGCCATGGGCACCATCGTTTCCGATTTGGGCGGCTTCGACAAATTCGTCTGGGTCACGTCCGCTTACATGGTGACGACGATGGCCGGAATGCCGATCTTCGGCAAGCTGTCCGATATGTACGGCCGCAAACGCTTTTTTATCTTCGGCCTGATCGTCTTCCTGCTGGGCTCCGCCCTGTGCGGAATTGCCCAGAGCATCGTCCAGCTCAGCATCTACCGGGCGATCCAGGGAATCGGAGGCGGCGCGCTGCTGCCGATCGCGTTCACGATCGTCTTCGATATTTTCCCGCCCGAGAAGCGGGGTAAAATGACCGGTCTGCTGGGTGCGGTGTTCGGCTCGGCGAGTGTGCTCGGTCCCCTGCTCGGAGCTTATATCACGGAATACATAAGCTGGCATTGGGTGTTCTACGTCAACCTGCCGATCGGTCTGGTATCCCTGTACCTTATTATGCGCGCATACAAGGAATCTCCTCAGCATGTCGAACAGCGCATCGACTGGTGGGGGGCGATCACGCTCGTCGTCGCGGTCGTCAGCCTCATGTTCGCCCTGGAGCTCGGCGGCAAGAAATACGCCTGGGATTCGGTTCCCATCGTAAGCCTGTTTGCAAGCTTTGCCGTATTCTTCATCCTGTTCTTCATCATCGAACGGAAAGCGAAAGACCCGATCATCTCGTTCTGGCTGTTCAAACGCCGCCTGTTCGCGACCTCTCAGCTTCTTGCGCTGCTCTACGGGGCCACCTTCATTATTCTGACGGTGTATATCCCCATTTATGTGCAGGCCGTCTTTGGCGGTTCCGCAACGAACGCGGGCCTGATCCTGACGCCGATGATGCTGGGCAGCGTAGCGGGCAGCGCGATGGGGGGAATTTTCCAGACGAAAACGAGCTTCCGGAATCTGATGATTATTTCCGTCTTCTCGTTCCTCGCCGGCATGTACCTGCTCGGGGGACTGACGCCCGAGACGAGCAGAGCTCTCCTGACCGTGTTTATGATCATCGCCGGTTTCGGTGTCGGTTTCTCCTTCTCCCTGCTGCCTACCGCTTCCACCTTCAACCTGGAACCGCGGTACCGCGGCACGGCGACCTCCACGAACTCGTTTCTGAGATCGTTCGGGATGACGATCGGCATTACGATTTTCGGCAGCATTCAAGCGAACGTCTTCACCGACAAAATCAAAACCGCCTTCCAGGGAATGAACGGCGGCGGGATGGCCGGAATCGATATGAGCAATCCGCAGCAGATTTTCCAGGCGGACAAACGAGCCTTGATTCCGCCGGATATTTTAAACAAAATTATTCACGCCCTATCCGAGTCGATCGCCTTTACTTTCATGGTCGCCCTCATTCCCATCGTTCTGGCCGTGATCATTGTGTTCCTCATGGGGAACGCCCGGGTCGTACCCGCCAAAGAAAAGACTGGCCAGCCTTCCTGACCGGGTAATTATGCGAAGATGAACAGCCGGAATGCTGTTCATCTTTTTTTGTTGAAATTTGTCTGTTTCATTCGTTAAAATTCGGGTATATAACCCCAATGGATTAATTTTGAATCTTCAATATTCAGTCTCAAGGAGATGGTGACTAACATGACCAGCCTGCAAATTAATCCTCAGTCCCTGGTGGACCACTTATTTGCCCATACGACAGACGGCCTTGCCTTGTATTCCCGGGACGGCGGGTGGATGAAAGTAAACGATCCCTGGTGCCGCCTTTGCGGCTATTCTTCGGAGGAACTCGCCCGCATTGCTTTGAAAGACCTTGTGCATCCGGACGACTGGAAGGATGAATGGCCGGAAGCGCCCGCACCGGACAGTGACGTACAAAAAGTTCGCTTATTTCATAAATCCAAGCGCGAAATCCCCGTCCTGCTTACAATAAGCCGTCTGACCGGGAATTCGCCCGAAACAACCGAGTGTCACGTCCTGCAGGCGTCCGAGCTCTCGCCTGTCCAAGATGACGTACAGACCTGGAACAGAATTAAGCACCAGTACCGGCTGATGTCCGAGCATTCCCGGGATCTCTTCTACCTTACGGCTCCCGACGGGACGATTTTGGACTGCGCGCCTTCCATCCGGCGGATACTGGGGTATTCTCCGGACGAGCTCATCGGGATCACCGAGGATGTGCTTTACTCCTTTCCCCCCAGTTTACAAACGCAGCAGTCCGTTTCCGCCGTAAATGAAGAATATGCGCGGCAGGTCAAATTGCTTCACAAAGACGGACGCCACATCTGGTTCGACTTGACCGTGAAGACGATAATCGGCGACAACGGCGAGGAACTTTCTCTGAAAATCGGACAAGAAATTTCGGACCGCAAAAAGAACGAACAATTCATAGCGGAAGCCCAGCGCATCGCCCTGATGGGAAGCTGGGAATGGGACATTTCAAGCAACGAGATTCTTTTCTCGGACCAGTTCTTCCTGGTGTCGGGAATTGATCCGGAAAGCACCGCTGTTCACGGCATCCTGAGCCTGGTCAGCGAAGATCTCCACCCTGCTTTTAAAGAAAAGCTGGATAAAGCCTTGGTGGACAAGGAGCTCAGTTTCGAGTACCGGAGCCGGAAGGAAGCCGGTGCAGACAAATATCTGCATATCCGCGGCCTTGTTACGTACTCGGACCAGGGAATTCCCCTTAAAATCAACGGCACGATCCAAGATATTACGGACCGCAAGCTGGTTGAACTCAAGCTTCAGGAAACGGTCGAACGCTATACGTCGCTGAAAAAATACAACCACGACGCCGTCTTTTCGCTTGATCTGGAAGGAAAAATCCTGAACACCAATCTGATGGCCCAGGAAATGACCGGTTATGCGGTTCACGAAATGATCGGCGCCTGCTTCACGGAGCTGCTCGGAACGGAGGAAATTACGGATATCCTCGAGGCTTCCTTAAAAGACAATTCCGCCGAGAAACGCATCGACAAAATTACGGATAAGTACGGCAACACCGTGGAAGTGCTGACAACGATCGCTCCCATCATCATCAGTGAAGCGAACGTCGGGTATTACATTATCGCCAAAGATATCCGGGAACAGAAAAAGCTGATGATCGAGAAGGAAAGCGCGGAAGCCACGAACAAAGCAAAGGGCGAGTTTCTTGCCATGATGAGCCATGAAATCCGCACACCCATGAATGCGGTGATCGGCATGACGGATCTTCTGCTTGAAACGACCTCCCTCAGCTCGGAGCAGAGAGAATACTTGAATATCATCCGCAAAAGCGGCGACACGCTGCTCGTCATCATCAACGATATTCTGGACTTCTCCAAAATCGAGTCGGGTGTAACCGAACTGGTCGAGGAACCGTTCGATATCCGCACCTGCATCCTGGAGTCCGTCGATCTTCTGACGCCCAAAGCGATAGAAAAAAATCTCGAGATGACCTGCGCCTTGAGCCAGAATATGCCGTCTACCCTTCTTGGCGACGCCAAACGCTTAAAGCAGGTGCTCATTAACCTGATCGGGAACGCCGTGAAATTCACGAGTACGGGAAACATCACGGTTTCCGTCAAAAAGCAGGCTCATTCGCAGGGAACCGTCGAGCTATTGTTCCAGGTTAAAGATACGGGAATCGGAATTCCTAAAGAAAAAGCCGACAAGCTGTTCCAGCCTTTCTATCAGCTGGATAATTTCATGACGCGCGAAACGGAGGGAACCGGGCTCGGACTCGCCATCTGCAAGAAGCTGGTCCAGCTCATGGGAGGCGATATCTGGATAGAGCAGCCGGAAGAACCCGGCGCTCATTTCCTTTTCACCGTCGTTCTGAAAGAAGCGGCGGGGGAGGCTGTGCCGCTTCTTAGAGACAAGACGGCGGCGGAGAAAGCTTACGGCCACTCCCTCAAAATCCTCGTAGCGGAAGACAACCGGATCAATCAGCTTGTGCTCGTCAAAATGCTCACCAACCAGGGCCATACCGTGCGCGTGGTGGACAACGGCAGCGAGGTCGTCGAAGCCGCGCTGACCGAACGGTACGATCTCGTGTTTATGGATGTGCATATGCCGGAAATAAACGGCCTGGATGCGGCGCGGATGATTAAGGAAGCGCTCAGGCCCGAAGAATATCCGATCATCGTGGCCGTTACGGCAAACGCACTCAAAGGCGACCGGGAAAAATGCCTTGCGGCCGGCATGGACGACTATATCAGCAAGCCGATATTCAGCCGGACCGTCAACGAAACGATCCAGAAATTTTTCTCCTTCCAGCAGGCGTAACACCGGCATGCCACGATTTACACACAAAAGCTCCGTTACAGGCTGCATGCAGCAGCTTGTACGGAGCTTTTTGGCGTATCTTTTCGCTAAATCAGATCATCCAGTACCGATTCTTCTTTGCGGACCGGGTTCTTCTCGCCGCGCAGCCAGACGAGCCCGAAGTTTTCATAAGGAAAATCTGTGCTCTCCGGGAGCGTTTCGGTTGGGCCGAACGCCTTCTCCACGGAAAACTGCTGGGACTGGTGCGCCAGAAGCGCCTGGGCTTTGACCTTCCAGTAGGGCGCGGTTTCGAGCCTGAGCACGGAAGGCGCATCCGCCTTTACGCCCGCAAAGGGCAGGTTGTAATAGTATTTCTGAACGTGAGGACAACGTCCGCCGAGAACGGCTTCGTTTACCGCATGGTGGACGGCGATGTGATCCGGGTGGCCGCTGATTCCGTCTTCCGGGAATGTGACGACGACGGACGCTTCCGTTTCGTTCAGGAATTCGGCCACCGCATCCGCCAGCGCCCGCCTGTCCATCCCGGCCAGCTTGCCGTCCGGCAGCCCGAGGTGCTCCACGGCCGATACGCCCAGCAGATCGCAGGCGGTCCGCAGCTCGATTTCGCGCGCGGCGGCTAACTGCTCCGGGGTCATGGGACCGAGCGGTCCCGGTCTCCCCGCATCTCCGCGCGTAGCGCAGAGCAGCACGCTGCGTATTCCCCGATCCGCCAGAGAGCGGATCAGACAGGCGCTCGCGAACGATTCGTCGTCCGGATGCGCGTATATAAAAGCAACTACAGGGGCCATGGGTCCCGTCTCCTTCCGGTCTTTAACTCAAAGCCGTTTTCACAGCCGTTTTAGAACAATTTCTTCGGCAATGCCGTCTACGTGGAGATCTTTGCCGTCCAGATACCAGACGTCTTTTTCTTCCATAAAAAAAGTAACGCCGCCGGCCTCGGCCGTCACGGCCGGATAATGCGGAGCATCTTTAATGATCCCGAATGAAAAGGCATCCTCGCCCCCGCCGCTGTAACGTACAAAAATGCGCACATGATCCCCGCCGCCAAACCCCCAGTCTTTCCTGAAAAGATCCGATGCGGCTTCCGTGATCTTGATTTGCATACTCAGGCCCCTCCTTCTGATGACTCTCTGAATCCCGTGTTCAAGATGAGTCCGACTATGTAAATGGTTCCGTTCCGGACCCGGTTTCGATCCGCCTTCCTTCTTATTATAAACCGTACAAGGCCCTGCCACGCAAGTGCCTCTTGTTTTCTCCGGCTTTAGGACGGGTATGTATAGGTAACCCACACATTTAGGAGGGAATGGACATGGAACAGCCCAAAGGTCAAGAAGTGCGCAACGAGAAAAATCCCGATCACAATTCTCCCGAGCAGGAGCATAAGGTGGACCGCAAGCAGGACATCGAGCCTCAGGCGGAGGAATGGAATACACGCAACAAAATCAGCGGCACCCATCAGGACGAGAACAGCCGCAATTTGTAAGAACGGAACCCTGTATGACAGGCAAAATAAAAAAAAAGCGCCGGGACTGAAAAGTCCCCGGCGCTTTTTGCATGGAATAACTCCTTAGACCCAGTTGCCTTTGCGGAAGATCGGCTCGATTGTCCCGTCCGCGAGTTCCCCGTCGATATCGAGATCGGCGGAGCCGACCATAAAGTCGACGTGCGTCAGGCTCACGTTGGCTCCTCTCGCGAGAAGTTCCTCCTGGCTCATCTTGGTCCCGTTCTCCAGAGTGAACGGGTAGGCGCTTCCGACGGCAAAGTGGCAGGAGGCATTCTCGTCGATACCGGTGTTGTAGAAGATCCGGTTCAGATTCGAAATCGGCGAATCGTGCGGCACCAGCGCCACTTCCCCGAGACGTTTCGCCCCCTCGTCGGTATCGAACAGGGATTTGAGATGCTCCTGTCCGACTTCGGCGGAGTAATCCACCACGACCCCATCCTTGAACGTGAGCTTGAACTTATCGACTAGACGGCCGCCCAGATTCAGCGGCATCGTGCTCGATACCGTACCGTTGACTCCGTCGCGCTTCGGCATGGTGAACACTTCTTCGGTCGGCATGTTGGCGACGAAATAATCGCCCTGCTCGTTTTCTCCCCCGCCGCCGAGCCACAGATGGCCTTCGGGCAGCTCCACCGACAGATCCGTTCCCGGCGCTTTATAGTGCAGACGGCGGTACTTCTTGGCGGTCAGCCGCTCATGCGTCTCGGACAATTGCGCAATGTGCTCTTTCCAGGCGGCGACCGGATCGTCTTTATCGACGCGGTTCATTTTAAAGATCGTTTCCCACATAACGGAAACGCGTTCGTCCTCAGGCAGGTCGGCAAACACTTTATCCGCCCACGCTTTAGTCGGCGCTTTAACGAGACACCAGCTGAATTTATGGTTGCGGACATAACCCTGGAAGCGTTGTCTTGCGATCGAGGCCGCTTTGCCCGCACGTGAAATTTTGCCCGTATCGGTGCCTTTGAACAGCTCCGGATCGGGTACCTTGATGTTCAGCAGGGCGCCGTTGCCTTCGGCAAGCTGTTCCATCATTCTCGCCGTCCACTCCGGATAGAAATCAAACGACTCGTCAGGCGCGGATTCGTACCGAATGCGTGTCGTCTGCTCGTCGCTCCAGTTCACCTCGACGAATTTGGCTCCCGCTTCGTAAGCTTTTCTTACGACGTGACGCGTAAACTCCACACTTTCGATCGGCGATTCAATGTACAGAATCTGTCCCGGTTGAATGTTAACGCCTACTTTTACGACCAGTTCGGCATATTTCTCCAGCTGTTTCTGGAATGATGTCATGAATGACAACCCCCTATGTAAATGATTACTGATGCACCCTTTTACTCTACTCCTCTGTCTCCAAAAAAGAAAGTCCGCTCCATTTGCGTAAAGTCTTCTTGAATTTCTCCACTTTCCGCTTCCTTGCGTACAAGTCTCTTATAAGAAGTCCTTATTTTTAAGAAAAAGTGAGAAAACACTAGAAAACCGATCATTAAAGCGCTATCATCGGCTTTTAAAGAAATGAATCGCTTCCCTCTCTTCGTTATAATGTCTTTTAGTGATCATCGGCCCCGACTTTCCTGAGAGTGGAAAGTCACTTATTAACCAGTTGAACCCATAACAGAGGAGGATTTTCAACTTGCTTAGACAACTGAATAGAACGTGGTTTTCCAATCCGCGCAGCGATATATTGTCGGGGATTACGGTAGCGCTGGCGCTTATTCCGGAAGCGATCGCTTTCTCGATTATCGCCGGAGTCGATCCCATGGTCGGGCTTTACGCCTCGTTTACGATGGCGTTCGTCATTTCATTCTTCGGCGGCAGGCCCGGCATGATTTCGGCGGCTACGGGAGCGATGGCGCTCGTCATGGCTCCGCTTGTCAAAGAATACGGCCTGGAGTACTTGTTCGCCGCCACGGTTTTGACCGGAATCCTTCAATATATTCTCGGTCTGCTTAAGCTCGGCAAACTGGTCCGCTTCGTGCCCCAATCGGTTATGACCGGTTTTGTGAACGCCTTGGCGATCCTGATTTTCACGGCACAGCTCACTCATTTTGTCGGTCAAAGCTGGGTCATGTATGCCCTCGTCGGCGTCACGCTTGCCATTATTTATATCCTGCCGAGATTTACGAAGGCGATGCCATCCGCGCTTGCGGCTATCATTCTCGTTTCGATTGTCACCATTTCTTTCGGCATTGGGGTCAATACGGTCGGCGACATGGGCCGGATCACAAGCTCGCTGCCTTTGTTCCACCTGCCGCAAGTTCTGTTTACGTGGGATACCTTGAAAATTATTTTCCCGTATTCCCTGTCTCTTGCTTTCGTCGGCATTCTCGAATCGCTGCTCACAGCTACGATCTTAGATGAAATGACCGACACGCCAAGCGATAAAAACCGCGAAGTCCGCGGTCAGGGCGCGGCCAATATCGTGACCGGCTTCTTTGGCGGAATGGCGGGCTGCGCCATGATCGGACAATCCGTCATCAACATCAAGTCGGGCGGACGGACCCGTTTGTCCACGCTGGTTGCGGGTCTGTTCCTGCTGTTCCTGATCCTTGTTCTCGGTCCCGTCGTCGAGAAAATCCCGATGGCGGCTCTCGTCGGCGTGATGATCATGGTCTCCATCGGTACGTTCGATTGGAAGTCCATTCCCCAGCTGGCGAAAATTCCGCTGTCCGATGCGCTGGTTATGATCGTCACGGTAGCGATTGTCGTCGCCACTCACGACTTGTCCAAGGGCGTGTTCGCGGGCGTTCTGATCAGCGCCGTCGTTTTCGCCTGGAAAATGGCCAAGATCCGTGCGACGGCCAAGGTAAGTGCGGACGGAACCAAGACGTACACGGTATCCGGCCAGATGTTTTTCGGCACGATGACGCATTTCATCGAGCAGTTCGACTACATGAACGATCCGGAGCGGATCACGATCGATTTCTCCCATTCCCACATTTGGGATCATTCGGCCGTCACGGCTATTTCCAAAGTGGTGCTGAAATACGATCTTCTTCATAAAAAGGTGTCTATCACGGGACTCAACGAAGAGAGCCGCCGGCTCGTAGAGCGGGTCGGCCTTGCGGCCCCGGGCGGACACGGATAAAGCAGCGCATTCCGGTTTTTACACCGGGATGCGCTTTTTGTTATACACATGGGAGGCGTAACCCCCGGTTGCTCACATCTGCCGGTTCTCACTTGCGTGCGGAAGAGAAACCCAGGACATAGGTGGGCCTCGCCGGCAGGTTGTCTTTTTATCTCCGATTGCGTTACTATGGTATAAAAACCGTCGCTGCTTACTGTCAGACGCAAGTAGGAATATTTACGCCTGTCTTCATCCGTGACGGAAGGAGGCCACCATCTTATGGAAGAAGTCATCATTGTCGGAGCCGGCCCTTGCGGAATCTCGGCTGCCGTCGAATTGAAGAAAGCGGGCATCCCCGCGCTCGTGATCGAGAAGCACTGTATCGTGAATTCCATTTATTTGTACCCGACCCATCTCCAGTTTTTCAGCACGCCGGACCTGCTGGAAATCGGCGATATCCCGTTTACGACGCCGAGCGACAAACCCAGCCGCCAGGAAGCTCTTTTTTATTACCGGAACGTTGCCCGGCATTACGATTTAAACATCCGGAGCTACGAAGAAGTCACTTCCATCCGTAAGAAGGACGGCCATTTTGTCGTCACTTCCGTAAACCGCGGCGGGCGGCAAATCGTAACCGAAGCGAAACATGTAGTCATTTCAACCGGCTATTTCGATACGCCGAACCTACTCGGAATACCCGGGGAGGAGCTTCCGAAAGTAACCCATTATTACCGGGAGGCCCACCCTTATACGAATATGAAAGTCGTCATTATCGGGGGCAACAATTCGGCTATCGATGCGGCTCTTGATCTGATGCGCGTCGGCGCGGAAGTGACGGTCGTGTACCGGCAGGAGCAGATGTCCCCGTCCATCAAGCCCTGGGTGAGACCGATTTTCGAGAGCATGGTCGCCAAAGGCCACATCCGCATGCTTTACTCTTCCCGTGTCGTCCGGATCGACGATCTGACGGTAACCGTCGACACGAACGGGACGCAAACCGTGCTTCATAACGATTTCGTCCTGGCGCTCACCGGCTTCCGGCCCGACCGGACCTTGATGATCGGATCGGGCGTGGAGCTGCAGGGCGAGCATCTGAAGCCGCTCTATAATCCGGAGACGATGGAATCGGGCGTGCCGGGTCTGTATGTCGCCGGCGTTATCGCCTCGGGCCACAACGCCAACGAGATTTTCATCGAGACCGGCCGCAAACATGGCGTGGCCATCGCGCAGCATATCGCCTCGAAGGGGCAGAACGCTTCATCCAGCTAAATCAACCCGGCTGCCGCTGCCTGGCAGCATGCGCCGCCGCGATAAGGAGGAACCCGCTTGTTCGAACGGAAAGATTACTTATTGACGATGATCACGCAGATGACCGAAGCGATTGCAACCCGCATCCTCAAGCTTCGCAAAGAGAAGAAGCATGCGGAGGCTCTGGCCGAGCTCGGCGAGCTGTACGGCCGGATGCAGCTTCCGCCGTCCAAGCTGCTCGGCTCCGTTCCGGAGGAGGACGCCCTCCGCATGATGATGACGGGAGCCTCGCTGAGCGGCGAAAAGCTTCTGGCGGCCGGCAAGCTGCTCCGCGAGGAAGCGGACATTTACGAAGAAATGTCCGGGGAGCGCGAGGCGTACCAGCGCAGGGTCAATGCGCTGTACTTTTATTTGACGGCGGCAGAGCTGGGCGCGGAATCGGACGACGTGTCCCTTCACGCGGAGATCGCCTACTTGAACCACCGGCTGAAAGCGTACCGCCAGCCCGCCACTGTCCTGTACAAGCTCATGGAGTACTGCACCGCTGCCGGAAGCTATGACGAAGCGGAAAACCTCCTCTACGAGCTGAAAGGCAGAGAGTCCTCGGGAGACGGAGAGCTTCCCGAGCGGGGCCTTGCCTTCTACAGGCGGCTGCTCGCTTGCAGCGACGAGAAGCTGCAAGCGGGCAAGCTTCCCCGCGACGAAGTCGAAGCGGGCCTCCGCGAGTGGCAGGCCGCCTGGCCCCGGCTGTCGGCCGGAGGGACAGGCGCCGCCGAGGGGGCCGAGAGCGCGGGATGACCGCGGGGCGCGCGGGTGGAACCGGGGCGTCCGGGGTGTAAAGCGGCGGACGCGAGAACGCCCGATCGCCCCGCCGACTGACTGACCGCGAACCGGCGAATTAGCCGCTCCGCTCCGCACGGCCTCTGTAAACTGGCCCCTTAGTCAAGGGCACTTGAAAAAAAGAACTAAGCAGCACTTAAGAGATGGTTCCTGCATGGCACAGGAGTCATCTTTTTCACGTTCGATTTGATTGACATGTTTTTTTCTCATCTTGTTCGCCCCCACCGTTATCTCCTATATACAAAAAGGTACCCGTACGCTAAACACTTTTTTGGAAGTGTCCCGTGTACGGGTACCCGTTTACTCCAGGCTGACGAAACGGTCCTTTTTTCTTACCCCAATTTCCTCCGGATGCTTTGCAAATCCGTTAAACTCCGGCTTACTGGAGTCCGCGCACCTCAAATTCGTAAATCCGGGCCGCCGTATCCCCGCCCTGGCTCGCTTTAACGATGTTCAGCTTCACATAACGAGCCTTTACCAGCGCAACTGCGTCGTTCGTCTCGCCCGCCCGGTTTCCTTTTACTTCCAGAACGTCCGTCCACGTAACGCCGTCCGCACTCACCTGCACGGTATAGTCGCTCGTGTTGAAGCCTGCCCATTCGCCGCCGGCTTCGGCATGCTTCAGCACGAATCCGCTGATCGTTTTCTCCGCCCCCAGGTCCACGGTGAGCCAGTGAGGCAGATTGCCCAGTGCGCACCATTTGCTGTTGCCGGTGACTTTGCCGTCCACCGCGTTAGCCGCTCCTTCGGCAGGACCGCAGGCGTTGTCCGCTTTAGCGGTTTTGCCGAGCGCCAGGTTTACGGCCGCGCCCGCGTCTTTGCGGACGGTAATAAGCGCTTGCTTGGTCACGGAATCTTGACCGGCGCTGTTTTTGGCCGTGAGCGTCACGCTGTAAACGCCCTCCTCGGCAAATGTGACAACCGGCTGTTTGTCCGTACTTGTGGAAGGGCTCGCGCCATCTATCGTCCACAGCCATTCTTCGGCGACTTCCGTCGACTGGTCGATCAGCGTCACCTGCTCACCGGGAGCGACAAGCGTTTTGTCCGTTTTAAAACGGGCCGCTGGTTTCGGATAAGCCGGCCACTTGATCGCCGCCGTTGCCGCCTGCCCTGCCCGGTACTGTCCGTTGACCGCAACGACCTTAAGCACGGTCGTGTCCTCTTTATTGCTTCTTTTCATTTCAGGCACATAGTAAACGTTGTTGGGAGTAGCTCCTAGGAATTCCTCCTTACCGCCCGGAAGTACGCAATAAATTTCGTACTGTTTCACGTCTTTGTCCAGGGCCGTCCACTCCAGGCGGGCATCTCCGTAGATGCCGTCGCGGAAGTCGGAACCGGTGACTTTGAGATCGTTGACGGCCGGCAGAGACGACGATTGTTCTTGCTTCGCGCTGCTGATTGAAAGCTTGCCGATGTTGATCGCGTAGGCCGGGATCGTTTCTTTCGAGTCGAACACGAGCGAAATCGACGAAATGCGCCTTCCTTTATATGGCGTCAAATTAAATGTTTCGGTCGTCCAGCCCGGCTGAATTTTATCCTTTACGTCCAGATAAACGACCTCATCCTTCGGGTCGGCAAAAGTCAGGGCCACTTTCATGCCCGGCTTGGACGAAGTTTTATACGTAACCGACAATTTAGTGGCCGGTTCGATAGCCAGGTCCGTCCGGTACAGCTTAAGCGTCGTGGCATTGGCCGGACTCAGCGTCCCTTCCACCTTAAGAGAGCTGCCGCCGTAATAGGCGTCCGACCAGTCGAGGCTCGGTTTAAGCGCGGTTCCCTTACTCTCCGCCATCCAGCGCCAGGTCGGCAAAATATCCTGCAGGCTTCGGTTGTTCCAGCCTTTGTCGCGTACGAGTTTGCCGTCCGCGTAGTACTGCTGACCGCTTCCCGTGTTGAAATGCGTCACGAAAGGCAGCCGGTTGACCGCGGATTGTTCGGCCACATAATGAGCCATGCCTTTCCAGGCTTGGTTCGTATCCGTGCGGGAAGGATCGCCGTTCTGGCCGACCCAGAATTTATTCTCCCTGGCGAAAAAGTCCTTCATGTTCTCCGCGCTGTTAAATGCCCAGTCGGGCCGGTAAATGCCCAGCGAAGTCGCCGTCGGCTTGCCTGTCGGGAACAGCATGTCCCACTGGATGCTGGTGTCGTAGCCTTTGGCCTCGACGTCGATGCCCGCGAACAGCTCGTACGGGCTCCGGCCCAGGCTTTTCGCTTTGGCGGCCGAACCCGCCAGATCTCTCCACCAGAAGTTAAGGAACATACTGTCCGAAACCTTCTGTTGTTTGTCCTGCAGGAACATCCCGTTCTTGTCGTTCAGCGCGTTCTGCCAGCTGATCGCGCCGTCTTTGGTCATGGAATCGTACCACATGATCTGCATGGACGAGGATTTGCGGGCCTCCAGATATTTCAGGAATTCCTTCATTTTCTGGGCATCCGCCGGAGTGCCGCCCTCGGTTTCCTGGTTGATGAACCAGCCGTCGAAGCCGTATGTTTTCGCCACCTCGATCAGCTTGTCGGCTACCGGGAACGAGCCGTCCGGTTTCTGCTGAAGCGTCTGCTTCACCCAGTCGTATTTGCCCCCGTACACGCTCGGCGGGAAAAAGACGGTGCCCATGATCGGCACGCCGTTCTTATGGGCGGCGTCTATCGCGTCGGCGCTTGGAGGCACGATGATGCCTTCACCGGCCGAGCCTCCCCAATAGACCAGCTTGTCGACATACTGCCAATAACCGAACGTGTTGGCTGTGAATTTGTCCGAGCCCTGCGAAGGAACGCCGCTCGTTCCCGCGTTGAGGGCGGAAAGCGCCACGATTTTGGGCTCCTTGGACGCGTTCGCATTCACCTTGTCGCCCGTAAAACGTTCCTGCAGCGGGATCGAGCCGCGGTTGAATTTCGCGTCGGGATCGGCCCCGGGGCTCCATTTCAGCAACTGCTCCGGATACCAGTACGAGGAATGGGGCTGCGCTGCGGATGCGGATAACCCCATCGCCGCGAACGCCGTGATGGATACAGCCAGACTAACGCCAATCTTTTTCATTTGTGACCTCCTATGTAAGTTGAGACTTGCACGCACAGCGGGGCGGCAATCGCGGCTAGAGAATGAGGCGCCGGACCGACTTTCCCTGCCGGATGAGAATTCCGAATAATTTCCCTCCTGTTTGTCGCCGGCTTGGCAATGATTACGCTTTCATTATAACAACCGGACAAATTCCGTTCCTAGTGGACGAATTAAAGGTTGTATGTACATATTAAATACGTTTGGCGGAAATTTCCTTCACGTCCTCGCCGTGTCCGGAATCCATGTAAAAAAAGCGGCCGCACATCCGCGGCCGCTTCTTTGATAAGGAGAACGTACGCTTACTTCTTCTCCGCTTTCCATTTGTCGAACTGGTTTTGAGCTTCGGCTATGACTTTATCAAGCCCGGCCGCTTTCATTTTTTCCATCGCTTTCGGCAGGTACTCGTTCGGGTCTACCGACCCTGTCATAATGGCCGGGTAAAACTCGCGGGCGATGGCGGAAATGGACGCCACTTCGGTTTTGACCGGATCGACGTCGAAGTTGAAGCCGAACGTCGGCGAGACTTTCGCCGAATCGTTAAACTTCTTGAACGCCTCCCACTTGTCGGCCGGTTCTTCTTTGTGCAGGTACGTCAGGTACATGTTTCCGAGCGCGAAGCCCGGCATCTGGAAGCCGTCCTTCATCGCAGGCAGGTCTTCAATGACATTTTCGGACACTTTCTTGTAGTGCGTGCCTTCGATTCCGAAGCTGAACAGGTTCCGCAAATATTTGTCCGTGTTGAGCAGGTTCAGGAACATCATGGCGCGCTCCGGATTTTTGGAGTTCGCGGAAATCGCATGCATCGCGCCGGAAGCCGACCCGGTGAACACGACCGGATCCTGCATCGGAGTCGATACGATGTCGTAGCCTGCGCTCCGGGACCAGCCCAGATCCGCGTATGGCTGCGTAATTTCGCGGTCCACGAACCATTTGCCCGTCTTGATATTGTCGATGCCGTCAAGCGTAGCGACATCTTTGCGCAGGTATCCCGCCTGGTAGTATTTGCGGATCGTTTCCAGAGAAGCTTTCAGCTCGGGGGTCTCCAAAATATTGACGAATTTGAAGTCCGAACCGTTGTCCTGGATTTTCATTCCGACCGGGAATTCGTCCCCGAGAATAAAGTCGTACGGAATATACGGCTTGAATCCTTTCGGTACGGCAAGCGGAGTAATGTCTTCCGGTTCGCCTTCTTTAATCTGCTTCAGGTACGGCTCCAGGTCTTGAAGAGTGCGTACCTTGGTCATATCGATCTTGTATTTGTCCACGTATTTCTTGTTGAAGCGCCATACCCACTGCTCGCCGAGCTCCTTGTTGACCGGAACGGCGTAGTTCTTTCCGTCGATTTTGGTTCCTTCGAGAAAACGGGGGTCCAGCTCTTCTTTGATCCCCTTGCCGTATTTATCGAGCAGGTCGTTCAGCGGCATAAACGCGCCTTTCGCCGCATTCGTGCGGTACTCGAACGCCCACGAGGACGTAAAGGCGATGTCGAAGTTTTCTCCGGAAGCGGAAAGCACCTGCATCCGTTTGGAATAATCGCCCCAGTCGATCATGGTGATATCGAGTGTCGCGTTGATTTTTTCCTTCACATATTTATTGATCTCTTCCTGAACTTTAGGCAAATCCCGCTGCGGACCGCCGATCAGGTACACTTTTAATTTAACTTCCTTCTCGGTCGAATCGCCGGCCCCCTGTTTGCTGTCTCCGCCCTCGCTCTTGCTTCCGCAGCCTGCGAGCAAAGACCCGAATGCCAGCATCAGTGCGAGCATGAACACAAGCGCTTTTTTTCCCGCCATGCTTAATTCCCCCTGACAACTTCATAATGATAACGCTTTCTTTATTGGTGTGACCTCTCCTTCAGCCCTTCGGAAGAGAAGGCCGTAATCCCTACTCTTTGACCGAACCGATCGTCAGCCCCTGAATAAAATATTTCTGGAAAAACGGATAAGCGAGCGCAATCGGCAGTGTGGCTAATACAACCATCGCCATACGCACCGTTTCCGTGGGAAGCGAGGCCGCAATATCATACGACACGACCTTGGAACTGTTCTGAACGACAAAATCCATGTTGTTCTGAATGCGCATCAGCATCGTTTGAAGCGGAATCAGCGTCGGCTTGTCGATATAAAGCAGCGCATTGAACCAGTCGTTCCAGAACGCGAGCGTACTGAACAAACCGATCGTCGCAATGCCCGGCAGTGAAATCGGCAGCACGATTCGCGTGAATACGCCGAATTCGGTCGCACCGTCCATTTTGGCCGATTCTACAATGGCGTCCGGAACCGTCGTGGAGAAGAACGTCCGCATCACCAGAATGTAGAAAGCGTTCAGTACCGACGGCAGAATGAGCGCCCAAATCGAATCGCGCAGATGCAGAAACTGGGTGACCACGATATACGAAGGCACCAGGCCTCCGGAGAACAGCATCGTGAAGAAAGCGAGAAAGCTGAAGAATCTCCGCTGCTCGAAACTTTTCCGCGATAAGGCGTACGCATACGTGGCGACGAGATACAGCGTGAGCAACGTGCCGAGCACCGTCACCAGAAGCGTGACTCCGAACGACTGGAGCAGCTGCTGTCCCGAGTTCATGAGAAACCGGTACGAAGCTGTGCTTAACTGGCTCGGCACCAGGCTGAATCCCTCGATAGCGAGCGTTTTCTCGTCGGTAAACGAAATGATAATAATAAACAGAAACGGAAACACGCAGGACAAAGCGAACAAACCCACGCCCGTCGAGAACACGAAATTCCAGAACGGCGAAATCGCATTCAAATCTTTCGGCTTCTTCCCCTTCCGGGCTTGCGCCGTCGTTCCTGCCTTAACCGATCCGCTCAAGTCTGACATTGCTGGCACCCCCTAGCCGGATCCTTGCTGCTTTTACGTTTAAAAAACGGCATATTCTTTTTCGATCTTCCGCACCGCATAATTGGCCGTCAGGACCAGAATCAGGCCCACAACCGACTGGTAAAGTCCGGTAGCCGTACTCATTCCCGTATCGCCCATAACCGTCAGTCCGCGGTAAACGAACGTGTCGATCACGTCTGTAACCGGATACAAAGCACCCGAGTTTTTCGTCACCTGGAAGAACAAGCCGAAGTCCGAGCGGAAAATGCCGCCAAGCGCCAGCACGGTCAAAATAATCATCAGCGGTTTGAGCTGCGGAAGCGTTATGTACTTGATTTGCTGCCATTTGCTGGCTCCGTCGATCATTGCGGCTTCGTAATACGAACGGTCGATCCCCGCAATGGCGGCGAGATAGACGACGCTGCCGTAGCCGATGTTTTTCCAGATGCCCATAAAGATCAGGATGTACGGCCAATATTTCGGCTCGCTGTACCAGTTGACCGGATCGGCTCCGAAATACGCGAGAAGCTGGTTGAACACGCCCTTTTCCATATTGAGAAAAATCAGCACGAAGTAACTGATAATAACCCAAGACAGGAAATAAGGCATAAACATGGCCGTCTGATACACTTTGGTCAGCCGTTTGTTCAGCAGCTCGTTCATGACGATCGCGAACCCGACCGCACAGACCAGCCCCAGAAAAATCAAAGCCAGATTGTACAAAATCGTATTGCGTGTGATGATAAACGCGTCATTGGTGGAGAACAGAAACTCGAAGTTTTTCAGACCTACCCATTCGCTGTTAAAAACGCTTGCAAAAAAGCCCTCCGGATGAATACGAAAGTCTTTAAACGCCACGATCGTACCAAACATGGGCAGGTAGGCAAAAATGATAAACCAGATCGCTCCCGGCAGCACCAACAAGAGAAACGCCCGGTTTCTCACTAAACTTTTCACGATGCCAGGCACGGCGCTTTTCCCTCCTTTGCCTTTTCTTAGGTGGTCTTCTACGGTTGTTAATCCCCTATAATCAACAACGGCAGCTCACGCGGGACTTTCCGTCTCGCTCCCGTTTTCATTATCCCCGCTGACCGCCTCCCCCGTATAGTTGAAAAATCTAATCCAAGATGGAGAAATTAAAGAAATCTTTAGCGATATCATAAAAAAAAAGCATGCAGGTGCAGATGCACACGCATGCTTTTTCCTTTTTTCACCTTTTAGTGTACATGGAACGGAGTTCCGTCGGCGATACGCCGGCGTATTTCTTAAATGTCCTGTAAAAGTACGACGAGTCCCAATAGCCGACCTCCTGAGCGATTTCGGCCGTCTTCCGGTCCGTATGGAGAAGAAGGTGCGTAGCCCGCTCCACCCGGTATTGGTTCACATAATCAGAAAAGCTGGTCCCCATCTCCTGCTGGAACAATTGCCCGAGATAATTCGGGTGCATGTGCAGCTTTTGGCTGAGCGTCTTCAGCGACAGCTCCCGGGAGTAGTGCTCTTTCACCTGCTCCAGCATTGCCGCTACATGGAGGCTGTACTCGCGGGCCGCATCGGACTGGCTGTCCAGCATCCCGGCTGCCACCCGTTTGACCTGCGAGGCAAGCCCGCTCCGCGTCTGAATCCGGAAGAGTGCCGCGAAAACTTCGCTGTAATCCGGCTGCTTCTCCATCTCCTTGACCGCCAGCATAAGCTGGATGGCCGCATTGAAGTAAGGCTGCCTCGGTACGGGATGAGCGCTGTCGCCCCGGACAAAAAATAGGTCCGCGAACTCGTCGATCTCATCCCGTCTCCCCTCCGCCAGCAGCTTGACGAACCGGTCCATCGCGGGCTCCTGGAGAGCCGGTCGGTCTTCTTCCCGGAAGGCGTAAGCCGCCAAGTCGTCGACGATCACACCGGGCTGCTCATTCATCAAGTGTGCCTGATACCACGCTTGCACGGCGCGGGCGCTGGCCGGATAGCCCTGGTACAGCTCTTCGGGATGACCCGCCGCGCACCAGACCCGAAACCCGGTGAAGCCGGCGATCCACTCCGACATTCTCCGCAAGGCCGGAAGCACCTTTACTTCGCTCCCGCTTAAAGCGAACAGGAGCGTAATTTCATCGCCGTCCCCCGGAAAGGCGATCACTTCGCAGTTCTCCGGCAGCTCTTCCGTGCCGATTCGTTCGCACTCCTCGGCCAGACCGGGAAGACGATAAAACTGGAAGGCAGGCTCGTTTTCCGTCACGATCCGCAGCGCTGCCGAGCGGTAGACCTCGTGGTCGATGGGAATACCGAGCATTCTCGCGCGCTCCCTGAACTCCTTGTTGTCGATGGTCCCGTTCGTCCAGCGGTGCAAAATATTGTTGCGCAATATTTTCCAGTCTTCATCCAGGCGGAAGCGGCTGATTTCTTCCCGTTCCCAGTCCCGCAAAATGTGCTTGACCGTCGCTTCCAGTTCGTCGATATTAATGGGCTTAAGCAGGTAATTTTCAATGCCCAGCAAAATGCCTTCCTTTACATATTTGAATTCGTCGTAGCCGCTCAAAATAATGAACTTGGTCCGCGGATTCAGCAGTTTGACCCGGCGCAGCAGCTCCAGACCGGTCATTTCCGGCATCATAATATCCGTGATGAGCAGGTCCGCCGGCTCTTCCTTCAGCTTCTCCAGCGCCTCCAGACCGTTCCGGGCGGAGCCTGCGATTTGCAAGTCGAACTGCTCCCAGGGCAGCAGGTTGTACAGCCCTTGGACGATAAGCGGCTCGTCATCGGCAAAAAATAGTTTTCTCATGGCAGCATCTCCCCCTGTACGGCCGGAAGCTTCAACGTCACTTCGCAGCCTTGATCCGGGCCGCTGTTTACCGTGAGGCCGTAATCGCTTCCGTAATGGGACCGGATCCGCTCGTTCACGTTGAGAAGGCCCAGCGAACCGCCGCCAAGGGCACCGGAATCCGGCTTCCTCGCCAGCCGCTTGCGGATTTCGGCCAGCTTCTCCGGCGGCATTCCTTTTCCGTTGTCCGCCACACGGACGACGATGTTCTCCTCTTCGCGCACGACAGTTATCGCGATCCGGTTCGAATCCGATTCGGGCCGGAACCCGTGCACGAGGTAGTTTTCGACGACCGGCTGAATGAGCAGTTTGACCACCTGGCAGTTGGCCGCGTTTTTATCCAGATACGTCTCGACCTCCAGCCTGTTCTCAAAGCGGTACTGGAAAAGCTTCAGGTACATGCCGTTCATCTCCATTTCTTCCGCCAGGGTCACATTCGTCTGCTTGCGGATCATGTCCCGGAACAGGGCGGCAAGAATATAGATCATTTGGCCGACATCTCTCGCCCCGGACGTGATGGCCTTCATGCGGATGCTTTCCAGCGTGTTGTACAGAAAGTGAGGGTTGATCTGCGCCTGCATCGCCACGAGTTCGGCATTCTTCTGCTTGATCTCCGAGCGGTACACCTGGTCGATGTACGTTTCGAGCCGGTCGCACATGTAATTGAAATTTTGCGAAATATCCTGCAGCTCATCCTCGCCGGTCAGCACGATGCGTGCGCTCAAATCGCCTTCCTGAAGACGCCGGATGTGCGTCACGATTTTGCGGATCTTTTTGGAATACTGCCGGATGATCGTAAACGTAAACATAAAACTCACCGCAATGCAAAGGGCGGTAATCCCGATCAGGCTTAGCCGGATTGTGTGCATGCTCTGCTCGATCCGGGATTTCGGGATAATCCCCGCAATCGTCATTCCCGTATTCCCGACGGTCAGCACGTTCACCTTGGACGGCTCTTCGAGCTCCACCCAGTCTTTCTGCTCCTGAAGCTGCTGCCAGTACGGATAGATCTGCCCCTGATAACGATTCTCGGAATCGTAAATGACCTGCCCGCCGGAAGTCATCAGCAGCATTTTGGCCCCTCGGTCTTTCAGCTTGCTTTCTACCAGACGCTTGATCGCATCCGTATTCAGATCGAAAACAATGGCCCCGTATTTTTGAAGCGAGACGGTATCTTTTAAAATATGGGTGTACGAGTAGACCGGTCCGCTATCTTTCCGCGCCTCCCACAGGACGGATCGTTTATCTGTCAGCTGCCACTGATGATTGACGGTGGAATCGAACCAGCCGGAGCTGTCCTGCGGAATCTCCGACGGATAATAAAACCGCTGGCTGCCGGGATTCATGAAATAAAAAAAGCGCTCCCCTTTGCTGTACAAAAGAATATTCGCGATGGAAGGCTCGTCTTTGAGAAACGACCGGAGCTGGCTGTCGAAATTTTTGGGTTCCGTTCCGCTGCTCTGGATGTACCGGTTCAGCCGCCTCTTCAAATAATCCTCATACTCGTGCGATAAAAAATAAGTCAAATCTTCGTTAACCGCCGCGTCCGTGTACAGCTGCTGGATGGCCGAATACATCCGTTCGTACAGCTGATTCAAGTTAACGCTTACAATATCCAGATCTTTAAGGACGCGGTCCGTCTGCTCTCGCATGCTGCGCTGCTCATAATACTGATAAGCCAGGATGGATACGCCCAGAAACAGCAGCACCATGACGATCGAGTAAAAAAGAAGAATTTTGTTAAACATCCGTTTTTTCAGGTGAATCCGGTAAAAGGTTTTTAAGCTCGGCATGAGGTCAGCACCGTCACTTTCGGTCAATTCGCGTATAAGCTTATCACCGATGGGGGAAATTAGGCAATTGCATTCCCCTCTCTCCGCGGACTATAATAGAGCTACCCTATAATCACCCGCAGTTCCAACAAACAGGATTTTCCTCCTTTACTCGCTCCCTACAATCAGGTTCCAACAGGGGGTTTCTTCGACATGTTCCTCACCGAACACAAATTGCAATCGCGTATCCGTGAACTATCCGAGCTTCGCTACCGGGATAAGCATCCCATTCGGTCTTTTCTTTCCCTTGAAGACAAACGCAAAGAAATCAACCCGAGCCTTCCCGCTCCCGCTGAGGACTGGAAGACGATGAACGTCGGAAATACGTGGACGGGCCGCGATCTTTATTTATGGCTGTCCGCTGAAATACATATCCCGCAAGACTGGTCCGGCAAACGCATTCTCGGCCGCTTCGATTTCGGCGATACGGGCGGCGGCAACAACTCCGGGTTCGAGTCCTTGTTTTACTGGAACGGCAAGCCGTATCAGGGCGTCGATTCCAATCACAAGGAAGTGTTCCTCCCGGACGATGCGGCGGGTACATCCCGGCAGCTCCTGTTCCGCCTGTGGTCGGGACTGGAAGGAGGCGGGCAGCCCCAGGATCAGACGCATGCCATCCGGCAGGCCGAATTCTGCTGGCTGGACGAAGCCGCGGACGACTTGTACTTCACCGCGCAGGCGGCACTCGATACCGTCCGCATTCTGGATGCCAACGCACCCGAGAGGACGGCGCTGCTTCATGCCCTGAATCAGTCGTTTAAGCTCATCGACTGGACTGAGCCCGGTTCCGAAGATTTTTACGTGTCGGTAAATGCCGCGAGAACCGAACTGAGTACACGGATCGAGCGGATGGACAAAAGATCCGATGTGACCGTCACCTGCGTCGGCCATACGCACATCGACGTGGCCTGGCTGTGGCGGCTTAAGCATACCCGGGAGAAATGCGCCCGTTCTTTCTCCACCGTGATGCGGCTCATGGAGATGTTCCCGGACTACACCTTCCTGCAGACTCAGCCTCAGCTGTACGAGTACGTCAAGGAGGATTACCCCGAGCTGTACGAAGCGATCAAGGAGCGTGCGGCGGAAGGACGCTGGGAAGCGGGCGGCGGCATGTGGCTGGAAGCCGACTGCAACCTCACTTCCGGCGAATCGCTGGTCCGGCAGCTTTTGATCGGCACCCGCTTCCTCGCGGACGAATTCGGCACGGAATGCAAATACTTGTGGCTTCCGGACGTTTTCGGCTACAGCTGGTCCCTGCCGCAAATTTTGAAGAAATCCGGCATTCATACGTTTATGACGACGAAAATCAGTTGGAACCAGTACAACCGGATGCCGTTCGACACGTTCCATTGGCGCGGGATCGACGGTTCCGAGGTGCTCACTCACTTCATTACGACGCCGGAGCCGTGGTCCGGGCCCGACTCCTGGTTCTACACGTATAACGGTCAAATTATCCCCAAAACCGTGAAAGGAATCTGGGACGGCTACCGCGATAAGGAAATGAACCAGGAACTTCTGCTCTCTTACGGTTACGGGGACGGGGGCGGCGGTGTCAACCGCGACATGCTGGAGATGCGCCGGAGACTGAACAGCCTGCCGGGCCTGCCGAACGTGGAAACGGGACGCGCCGACGCCTACTTTGAAAGGCTGCAGGAAACAGCGGCGGACACCGATGCATACGTGCACACATGGGATGGGGAACTGTACCTGGAGTATCACCGGGGCACTTACACAAGCCAGGCTTACAACAAACGGATGAACCGCAAGCTGGAGCTCGCCTACCGCGAAGCGGAATGGCTGAATGCCATGCAGAGCGTTCTGCATAACGATTGGAGCCTGTACAAAGGCAAGGAACTGACCGAAGGCTGGAAAATCATTCTCCGCAACCAGTTCCACGACATCATTCCCGGTTCTTCCATCCGTGAAGTGTACGAGGACAGCGTTATCGAGTATGAAGAAGCGGAAGCGATCGGCCGCGCCGTCGACACGCAGGCGGTTGAAGCGATCGCCGCAGGCAAGGACCCTTCTGGCGCTTCTGCCTACACCGTCTGGAATTCGTCTCCCTGGACGATGACGGAGCTCGTGACGATTGCGGCTCCGCAGCAGGGAAAATCCGGGCAATGGCTCGGCCTGCAGGGCAGCGTGCTTCAGGCGCAGCTTCACGATGAGGTGTGGACCGTAGAAGTGAAAAACATTCCGCCGATGGGCTACACCACCGTCAAGTTCGCAGCGGATTCCGGGCAAGCGGAATCACCGAGTCCTTTCGCGTGGAATCACAGCGGGATTGAGACGCCGTTTTATGTGCTGGAATGGAACGCGCAGGGTCAATTGACCCGCATCTACGATAAAAATCAGCGGCGTGAAGTATTGGCGCCGGGCGCAAGGGGCAACGTACTCCAGCTTTTCGAGGATAAGCCGCTCGCTCACGAGGCGTGGGATATCGATCTCTTTTATCAGGAAAACATGCAGGAAATCCGGGATTTCAAGGGCGCCGAACTGGTCGAGGAAGGGCCGCTTCGTGCCGTGATCCGCTTCAACTGGGTGTACCGGAATTCGTCGATCAGCCAAGATCTGGTGGTGTACGGCAGCCACCCGCGCATTGATTTCGTGACGGAAGCCGACTGGCATGAACAGAAGCAGCTGCTGAAAGCGGCCTTCCCCGTCGATATCCGCACAACGGAAGCGACCTTCGACATCCAGTTCGGCAACGTGAAGCGTCCGAATCACTGGAACACGAGCTGGGACTGGGCGCGGTTCGAGACCGTCGGGCACCAGTGGGCCGATCTTTCGGACCGGGGTTACGGCGTCAGCCTGCTCAACGACTGCAAGTACGGATACGACATCAAAGGGAACGTGATGCGCCTCACCTTAATCAAATGCGCGACCCATCCGGATACCCATGCGGACCAGGGGCATCATGCCTTCACCTATTCCCTGCTGCCCCACCGTGGAGACTGGCTGCAGGGCCAGACCGTGAAAGAGGCGTGGATGCTGAACAGCCCGCTTCGGGCTTCGGCGGGAACCGCGGAAGTTCCGTCCCGTTCGATGTTCACTTTGTCGGGAGACACCGCCATGATCTCGGCCGTCAAAAAAGCCGAGGATTCCGGCAAAGTCATCGTGCGTGTTCACGACTACTCCGGAAGCCGCAACGCGCTTCAGTTGACGAGCGATTTCCGCATCGCTTCCTGGCGGGAAACGAACTTGATGGAGAAGCCCGAAGGGCCTGTCGTCCATGATGGAACGATTTCTTTCGTGCTCCAGCCTTATGAAATCAAAACGTTCGAGATTGAGCTCGAAGCATAAACGTCCGGCGCGAAACCCGGCGCGAAACCCGGCGCGAAACAAAAAGCTTCCCCAGCCATACGGCGGGGAAGCTTTTTTCGGTTGCGGCACGCAGCCCGTGTAACGGCAAGGCGTTCTACTCAGTCTGACGCTTGAGCGGAAGCCAGTCCAGAACCCGGCCGATCTGCTGGTCCCAATAGCTCCAGTCGTGGATTCTCCCCTCTTCCTCTTCATAAAGGAGGGGAATATTCAGACTTTGCACATAATCGCGGAAGGCGATATTTTCCTCGTATAGAAAATCATCCGTCCCGCAGCACTGGTAAAGAGCCGGCAGCTCCGTCTTCTTCTCCGCCGCATGACGGGCCAGCGCAAACAGATCGCCTGCTCCCAGCAGCTCCCGGTTGTTTCCGAACACGAGCCGGAAATCTTTGGGGAACCGCCGTTCGATCTCCCTCACCTTCGTGACGCCCGACAAACTGGCGGCGGCCGCGAACTGATCCGGCTTTTTCAGCGCCCATTTGAAAGCTCCGTAGCCTCCCATCGACAGACCGGCCACGAAATTGTCCTCCCGGCGGTCCGACAGCGGAAAGAAGGAGCGGCAAACCTGCGGGAGTTCTTCGGACAGGAACGTCCAGTAATCGTACCCGTTCTCCATGTCCGTATAGAAGCTGCGCGCCGCATTCGGCATCACGACGGCCAGCCCGAGAGGAGCGGCATACCGTTCGATAGCCGTTCTCCGCATCCAGATCGAATCGTCATCCGACAACCCGTGCAGCAGATACAAGGTCGGGTGCCTGCGGCCCGCTGCACTGCCTTCCAACCCGATTTGACTGGTCGTCTGCTGAGGCAGAATCACTTGGATAGAAGTGGACATGCCGAGTACTTCGGAATAAAAATCACATTGAATGAAAGCCATGCTGCACCTCTCCTGCTTGTTTATATTTACCAGGGGTAAAATAACCGTTGACTTCAAAAAATCCTTGGGTTATACTCGGAATTGTCGTTTTACCGTCTAATTTAGGACAACCTCATACTATACCGATTCTTATCAAGAGTGGCGGAGGGACAAGGCCCTGCGAAGCCCGGCAACCGATCGCAGCAATATGCGCGATGACAATGGTGCCAATTCCTTCAGGATCCAGGCGGATTCTGGCAGATGAGAAGGTCGTTTTCGATACCGGAAAAGCCCTTTTTGTCTTTACAAAATGGGCTTTTTCTTATTTTCAAGCAAAGAAGGTGAAGCAATTGATCGAAATCAGGAAGCTGCGCAAGCAATACGGCAGCGGCTCTCGCATAACACACGCCCTGCAAGAAATTAATCTCACGATTGATAAAGGCGAGATTTACGGCATTATCGGCCACTCGGGCGCCGGCAAAAGCACCCTGCTCCGGACGATCAATCTCCTGGAGCGCCCGACCGAGGGCAGCGTCGTCGTGGACGGCGTTGACCTGACGGCACTCAGTACCAAGAAGCTTCAAGATCAGCGCCGCCGGATCGGCATGATCTTTCAGCATTTCAATCTCCTCTCCTCCGCCACGGTGGAAGAGAACATCGCATTCCCGCTTCGCCTGGCCGGTACGGCCAAATCGGAAGCACGGCGCCGCGTCGCCGAGCTCCTTGCCCTGGTCGGTCTGACCGAACACGGCAAGAAGTACCCGTCCCAGCTGTCCGGGGGCCAGAAGCAGCGTGTCGGCATCGCGCGCGCACTTGCGACGAATCCGCACGTCCTGCTGTGCGATGAAGCGACTTCCGCACTCGACCCGCAGACGACGAATTCCATTCTCAATCTGCTGCTGGACATCAACCGCAAGCTGAAGATCACCATCGTGCTCATTACGCACGAAATGCAGGTGATCCGCTCCATCTGCGACCGCGTAGCAGTCATTCATGAGGGCCAGATCGTGGAACAGGGGCCTGTGGCGGAAGTATTCCTAAAGCCGCGCCACGACGTAACCCGGCAGTTCATCGAACAGGTTGCGGATTCGGTTGAGATCGACAAGCCGGACACTGCGGGAGTTCCCGCCCAGGACGGCACGGTGCTGAAAATCACCTTTCTCGGTGAAACTACGTACGAGCCGATTTTGTCCATAACGGTTCAACAGACAGGCGTGACGTTCTCCATCCTGCAGGGAACCATTTCCCGGATGAAAAACACGCCTTACGGCCAGCTCGTCGTTCGACTGCAGGGCCCGCGGGATGCGGCGGAGAACACGATCCGTCTCCTGCGCGAGCACGGCCTGGATGTGGAGGTGTATTCGAATGGATTGGTCTAAAATCGATTGGAGCGAAATCGGAACCGCCACGAACGACACGATGATGATGCTCGGCCTTTCGGCCCTGTTCACGTTCGTGATCGGGCTGCCGATCGGCGTGCTGCTCTATCTGACTTCGAAAGGAAGTCTGCTGGAAAACCGCACGTTCAACATCGTCATCTCGTTTATCGTCAACGTGCTGCGTTCCTTCCCTTTCATCATTCTGATGATCGCCGCGATTCCGCTGACGAAGCTTCTCGTCGGCACTTCCATCGGCGTCAAGGGAACGATTCCGCCGCTTGTCATCGCGGCCGCGCCTTTCTTCGCGCGTCTCGTCGAGACGGCTTTGCGCGAGGTGGACCGCGGCATTATCGAAGCCGCCCAGTCCATGGGCGCGGGCCGATTCCAGATCGTCCGCCGCGTTCTGCTGCCGGAAGCTCTTCCCGGCCTTATCGCCGGCATTACGATCACCACCGTTACGCTCGTATCCTACACGGCCATGTCCGGTATGGTCGGCGGCGGCGGCCTCGGTGACCTGGCTATCCGCTACGGGTACCAGCGTTTCCAGACGGAAGTCATGATCGCGACCGTCGTTATTTTGCTTATTCTCGTGCAAATTTTGCAGATGATCGGAGACCGTTTCGTTCTCTATTTCACGCGCAAATGATGCGATAGATAACCGAATCCAAGGAGGAAACCCTTATGAAAAAACGTTCACTGATCGTCTTGTTTCTGATCGTCGCAATGACGGCTCTTGCAGCCTGCGGCAAACAAAAAGCCGAACCTTCGGCTACGACTACACCGGCTTCCGGCGCAGGTACCGGCGAGAAAGCCGCCGTTACCTTGAAAATCGGCGCGACTGCCGTACCGCAAGCCGAGATTCTGGAGTCCGTTAAAGACAAACTGAAAGCGGAAGGCGTTAACCTGGACATTAAAGTGTTTACGGACTACGTTCTGCCGAACACGCAGCTTAACGAGAAACAGCTGGACGCCAATTTTTTCCAGCATCTTCCTTATTTAGAAGAGTTCAATAAAAGCAAAGGCTCTAAACTTGTCAGCGTTGGCAACGTTCATATCGAACCGTTCGGCGGCTATTCCCGTAAAGTGAAAGCGCTCGGCGAACTGAAAGACGGCGCAACGATCGCCATCCCGAACGATCCTTCCAACGGCGCACGCGCTCTGGTTCTTCTGGAGAAGAACGGCCTGATCAAGCTGAAAGAAGGCGTCGGCATTGCCGGAACCGTGAAAGATATCGTAGAAAACAAAAAGAACTTCAAAATCAAAGAACTCGAAGCGGCTATGCTGCCGCGTGTTCTGGACGAAGTCGATCTTGCTCTGATCAATACGAACTACGCGCTTGAAGCGAAGCTGGTTCCTGCCAAAGACGCTCTCTTCGTAGAAGACAAAGATTCCCCTTATGCCAACATTGTCGCGGCTCGCGAAGACAATGCGAAATCCGAAGCGGTTCAGAAGCTGATCAAAGCTCTGCAAACGCCTGAAGTGAAGAAATTCATCGAAGACAAATACCAAGGCTCCGTCCTGCCGGCGTTCTAAGAACGACGAACAGGAACGAAAAACCTTTCCGCCGGATAACCCGGCCGGAAAGGTTTTTTTATTGGCGTCTTGCCGGTTAACGATAAGCCTTGATAAATTCGACCGCCTTACGGATATCTTCCGCAGGATCGTCGCCCACTTCGCGCTCAATCGTCAGGTAGCCCTGATAACCGATTTCTTGCAGCGCCTGGAAGTAGCGGTCGAAGTCGACCTTGCCTTCTCCGAGCGGCAGCTCTTCGAACAATTCACCCTCGCGCAGCATATCGGCAATGCGCTCGTGCGCCATCGGCTCGAAACCGACCGCGCCGTACAGGATGCGGGGATCGAATTCTTTGTGGCGCAGGCCGTCTTTTACGTGCGTATGAACGATATAGTCTTTCAGCGTATAGACGCCCTGGACCGGATCGTCGCCCGTCACCATAATCATGTTGGCCGGATCGAAGTTGACGGATACTCCGTTCGTGCTGAGGGTATCCAGGAAGCTCTTGAGGTGAGCGGCCGGCTCAGGACCGGTTTCGATCGCGAAGTAAGCGTCCACGCTTTTGGCGTATTGGCCCAGCTCCTCGCACGCTTCCTGCATCGCTTCGTAAACGTCGTCCTTCTCGGACGGAACGATCCCGATATGAGTCGTCACGATATTGGTGCCGAGCTCCAGAGCCAGATCCAGGACACGCTTCGATTTCTCGATTTTTTCTTTGTTCTCGGCCCGGACTTGGAAGCCGTGTCCCCCGAAGTCGCCTACGAGTGCCGAAACCTGCAGCCCGAGCGAATCGATGTAAGCCTTAAGTTCCTTGCGCTGCGCGGCAGTCAGGTTGTCCGGGTACATCTCGCCCTTAACGGCATAAATCTGCACGCCGTCGGCGCCGACTTCCTTCGCTTTCTGAAGGCCTTCGCGGACGGGAAGCCCGAAGCTGTCTACGATAACCCCGATCGGGTTCGGAACGCGGATACTCATGATATTGGAGATCTCCCCTCAACTATAAATTAATTCACTTGAATTTCTTTGCCGGCTGCGCTGGATTCATAGATTCCGCAAAGAATTTTCATCAGTTCCAGACCGTCTTCCACAGGCGAAATCGTTTCATGCTTGCCCAGGCAGCAGTCCACGAAGTGCTCGATTTCACGGCGGAAACCCGCTTCGAAGTCGAACGTCAGATGATCGATCTGAGGCGTCGCATTCAGAATGGTATTGTGCTTCTCGGTCACGAGCATCAGTTCCGGCTCGATCTCGGCCCCGCCCTGGTCTCCGAACAGCTTGACGGAAATCTCGTCTTTCTTCGCATGCAGCGTGAAGCTGGCTTCAACGGACAGCGCCGCGCCGTTTTCGAAACGGATCAGGGCGGATGCCATGTCTTCGACCGTATTTTTTGCCGCATCGTAATCCGCAGCTTTATAGAAATTCAAATTCTCGATATGTGAACGGTTGCCTAATTTGTCATATGTAACGGCGGAAACGGATTTTACCTTCGGTTTGCCCATCAGGTACCAGCACAGGTCGATCACATGAACGCCGATGTCGATAACCGGACCGCCGCCGGAACGCTCCACGTCCGAAAACCATCCGCCGGGATTGCCCAGGCGTCTCAGCACGGTAGCTTTGGCGTAGTAAATGGAACCGAGTTCGCCGGAATCGATAAAGCGTTTCGCAACATTCGTATTCGTGCCGAAACGGCGTACGAAACCGACCTGCAGCACTTTGCCGGACTTGCGGACGGCTTCCTGCACGGCGTGCGCTTCTTCCACGGTTTTGCACAGCGGTTTCTCGACGAGCACGTGCTTGCCTGCTTCTACGGCCGCTTTGCTGATCTCCGCGTGCGTATTGTTCCAGGTGCAGATGCTGACGGCATCGATTTCGGGATCGGCCAGAAGTTGTTTGTAATCGGTAAACGTTTTCACAGCACCGTATTGTTTAGCTTTCTCTTTGGCCCGCTCTTCGTTCAAATCGCAAACGGCATGAATTTCAACTTGCGCATTTTTGGCGTACGCGCCGAAATGCAGTTCGGAAATCGAGCCGGCACCAATAACGCCGATTTTAAGTTTTGACATGCTTCTCCTTCTCCTCCACATCTATAGGGTTGAATCTATTCCATTCTTACATGAAAAGGAAGCGTCTTCAAGCTTATTTGAAGAAGAGGTGAACACTTTTTTAATTCTATTGATTAATTATATTTATCGGACATCAAAATAATAGTTATTTATACCAAAAAAGCATAACGGAATTTTCCGTCATGCTTTAATTTTATAAAGATTTTCACCATTTAATTGACGGGTTCGTTTTTATCCTTAAAAACTTCCTGCTGGAAGGCCGTGATCGCCGAATATTCGTCTTCCAGCTTGCGTGACAGGCCGATGAAGATCGGGAGCAGCTTGTGGTAAATACGGGCATTGGCCTTATCCGGCTCATGCTTATGCGTGGCTCCGATCATTCCGGAAACGACACCGAGCGAATCTGCGCGGCCTGTCGCATACCAGCCCAGCACGGCCGCCCCCAGGCAGGAGCTCTCGATGCTTTCGGGAATGATGACCTCCTGATCGAAAATGTCGGCCATCATCTGCCTCCAAAGAGCCGAACGCGCAAAGCCGCCGGTGGCGTGTATTCTCGCCGGGCGTCCGATTTTCTCTTCCATGGCCAGCAGCACCGTGTACAGGTTGAAAATGACCCCTTCCAGCACCGCACGGATCATATGCTCCTTTTTGTGGTGCAGGGTCAGGCCGAAGAAAGACCCCCGCGCGTCCGGATTCCACAGAGGGGCCCTCTCCCCGCTTAAGTAGGGATGGAAAAGAAGCCCGTCGGACCCGGGACGAACCTGCCTGGCGATCTGCGTCAGCAGATCGTAGGAGTCGATGCCGAGCCGCTTGGCGGCCTCCACTTCCGAGGCGGCTAGCTCGTCGCGCACCCAGCGGAACAGCATTCCCCCGTTGTTGACCGGCCCCCCGATCACCCAGTACGACTCCGTCAGCGCATAGCAGAATATGCGCCCTTTCGGATCGGTTACGGGCCGGTCCACGACCGTGCGGATGGCTCCGCTGGTTCCGATCGTCGCGGCGACGACTCCGGGCTCAATCGCGTTTACGCCGAGGTTGGACAAGACGCCGTCGCTCGCTCCGACGACAAACGGCGTAGACGGCGCAAGCCCCATCTCGGCGGCGTAAGACGCGCTCAAGCCTTCGACGATATGAGTCGTCGGTACGGGCCTGGACAGCCTGTCGGGAGTGATCCCGGCAAGCTCGAGCGCCTGCGCGTCCCAGTCCAGCGCCTGCAGGTTGAAAAGGCCCGTGGACGAAGCGACCGAGTGATCGACGAGATACGTCCCGAACAGCTTGGCAAATACATATTCTTTGATCGAAATGAATTTGGCCGTTTTGCCGAAAATCTCGGGATGATCGTGGCGGAGCCACATCAGCTTGGTCAGCGGAGACATCGGATGGACCGGCGTGCCTGTGCGCAGGTAAAGCTCGTGGCCGCCCAGGTCTTTCTTGAGCCGCCCCGACCACTCCGCGCTCCGGTTATCCGCCCATGTCATGCAGCGCATGAGCGGTTTTCCTTCCGTGTCTACCGGAAGCACACTGTGCATGGCAGAGCTGAAAGAAACGAAAAGAACCCCGCCAGGTTGTACCCGGGCTCGGTCCATGACGCCTCTCACCGATTTCAGGACGGCCTGGAAGATCTCATCCGGGTCCTGCTCGGCTGTAGACGAGGTCGGGGTATATAAAGGATAGCCGCCGCCCGCTTTGGCGACGACCTTTCCGTTTTCTTCGAAAAGCACCGCTTTAGTGCTCGTTGTTCCGATATCGACTCCGATCATATAGCGGGTCATGCTGTTCATTTCCTACTCCTTCTTTCTCTGTTAAGACTGACGGCCCGGACGCATGTGTCCGGGCTGTCTGTAGAAACGTTTCTTAGATAATCACGCTGAGCATCATTATAAAAGCCAGCCCGATAACGGACAGCAGGGTTTCCATGACTGTCCATGATTTCAGGGTCTGCGGAACGGACAGGTTGAAAAACTCTTTCACCATCCAGAACCCGGCGTCGTTGACGTGGGACAGGACGATGGAGCCGGCGCCGGTCGCAAGCACGACAAGCTCCAGATTAGCGCCCGGCGTTTGCGCGAGCACCGGCGCTACAATACCGGCCGCGGTCGTCATCGCTACCGTCGCGGAGCCGGTGGCAACCCGGATCAGCGCCGCCACGAGCCACGCGAACAGGATCACGTTAACGTTCGCCTGCGTGGCGAATTCGGCGATTGCCGCCCCTACGCCGCTGCTTATCAGAACCTGCTTGAACGCGCCGCCACCGCCGATAATGAGGATAATCGTCGCCGTAGGCGCCAGACATTCGCTCGTGAAGCGTGAAATGTCTTCTTTTTTGAAGCCGCGGGCAAAGCCGAGCGAGAAGAAAGAAAACACGACGGCGATCAGCAGCGCGATAATTTCATGCCCGATGAATTCGCAGAAAACGGTCAGGCTGCTCGTGCTTTTCGGATCGACAATGTTGGCAACGGAACCGATCAGCATGAGAATAACCGGCAGGAGAATCGTAAACAGCGTAATACCGAAGCCGGGCAGATTCCGGTTTTCGTTTACCGCAAACTGTTCGGCCAACTTAGCCGGCGGTTCGGCCTGAATCCGTTTCCCGATAAATTTACCGAACAGCGGTCCGGCAATAATCGCCGTCGGCAGTCCGATCAGCAGCGAGTAAAGAATCGTTTTGCCCAAATCCGCCTTGTACGCATCGATGGCGATCATCGGCGCGGGATGGGGCGGAACCAGGCCGTGCACCGTCGAAAGACCGGCCAGAATCGGAATCCCGATCTGCAGAAGCGGCATTTTCGTTTTGCGTGCCACGGTAAAGACGATCGGAATGAGCAGAATCAGCCCCACTTCGAAAAATACGGGAATTCCGACGATAAAACCGACCACCATCATGGCCCAGTGGACGCGTTTTTCACCGAACCGGTCGACCAGGGTCGTCGCGATTTTTTCGGCGCCGCCGGATTCCGCCATCATTTTGCCGAGCATGGTGCCCAGCGCGATGACGATCGCGATCGTGCCCAAAGTTCCGCCTAACCCGCCGGTGACCGCCTTAATGACATCCTGAGCTTTCATTCCGGACAAGAGGCCGAGCATGAGAGCCGAAATAATGAGCGTAACGAACGGATTCCATTTGAATTTAGCGATAAACACCACTAAAAACACAATCGAAATCAGAGTCCAGACTAATAAAGTGACGGAATGACTAAGTCCGAAAATGCTGTTCATGACTGACCTCCAGATGTGTGATTCAAAAACTTTTATCGTCTAATAGCGCTTTCATTCGGTTAACGCCGACATAGACGAGTTGTATACATGTCGACAAGTTTAATCGTGTGCAAGCGTCCTTTTACCGGCCGCTTACATTTTCCCCTGTTTTTTAAGAAGGTAAACTGTTTTCAAGAGTTTGCCGTGAATCGGCGAAATAATTGCGGACCACTTGCCCGATGACCGCCGGATCATGAGTTTCAAGACCTCTCACGATGGCTCGGTGCTTCTCGATTACGTCCAGGAGCTTCTCTTCCCCTTGCGAAAAAATTTCATCCGTCGTAATCAGCAGAACCGTGATGACGATTTGCCGGATGCTGGTCCACAGGTGCAGCACCCTTTTATGACGGGCCGCTTCGATAATCGTTTCGTGAAACGTGATGTCCTGAAAGGCGAAATCCTCGGGGTCGCCGTGCTTGACCGCCAGCTCCATCCTGTCGATAATCTGGTTCAGTTTACCGATCAGAGATGCCTGATTTGCCTGTGCGAGCCTGTCCTGCACGAAGCTCTCGATAATAAAACGGACATCGTACAGCTCCTGCACATCGGTCTGGCTTAGCCCCAGCACGACGGCTCCCATTCGTTCCAGACGGATCAGACCTTCGATGGACAACGCTTTCAGGGCTTCCCTGACAGGCGAACGGCTTGTGCCGAAGTCGGATGCTATGCGGTTTTCGGAAATCACTTCACCGGGCTTGATGCTCCCGTTAATAATTTGCAGCCTTAATTCGCTGGCGATGGACTCTCCCAAAGAAACGCCTCTGAGCCACGCAGACGGATAACGCATGATGCACAACTCTCCTTACCAATGGGCTAAAGGTACGCTGACCTTGTCCGGCGGTTGAAAAGCCGGCCAAAGGGCCTTCTTTTCCCGCCTTCCGAAGTCATGTCAATTGTAGCATATCTTCAGCCGGAGCATCCATGCCGGGCAAGCTTCAGGTCAGCCGACCTGCGGTCCCGTATGCGTTCGTCTCAATCGCCGCTGCGTACGACGGCATGTCCGCCGAACTCGTTACGCAGCGCGGCCACAACCTTGCCGTGGAACGTGTCCGTTTCCAGCGAACGGTAGCGCATGAACAACGACATCGCGATCACCGGCGCATTCGCTCCGAGATCCAGCGCGGTCTCCACGGTCCATTTGCCCTCGCCTGAACTCTGCATAACGCCGCGGATTCCTTCCAGCTTGGGATCTTTGGAGAAAGCCTGTCCGGCCAGCTCCATCAGCCAGCCCCGGATAACGGAACCGTTCGACCATACTTCGGCTACCTTCTCGTAATCGAAGTCGAAGCCGCTTTTATCCAGCACTTCGAAGCCTTCCGCGATCGCCTGCATCATCCCGTATTCGATTCCGTTGTGAACCATTTTGAGAAAATGGCCCGAACCGCTTTTGCCTCCATAGAGGTACCCTTTTTCGACGGCCATGTCGCGGAACAGGGGCTCGATTTTCTCGAACGCTTCCTTGTTTCCCCCGATCATGAAACAGCCGCCGTGTTCGGCTCCTTCCGTTCCTCCGGAAGTTCCGACATCCATGTAATGAATCCCGTGCGCGGCGAGTTTTTCGGAACGCTCCACCGATTCCTTATAGTGGGAGTTTCCGCCGTCGATAAGCACGTCACCCGCCTGAAGAAGCGGAAGCAGTGAATCAATCACGCTGTCGACGATTTTACCTGCGGGTACCATCATCCACACCGTTCTGGGAGCGGGAAGGTTCGCTATCAGTTCCTCCAAGTTTTCCGAGGAAACGGCGCCAAGCCCGGCCAACCGCTTTCCCGGAGCGGGATCTTTATCGAATACGACTGCCTCATGTCCGTGACGGAGTAAATTTTGAACGAGATTGTAACCCATCTTACCTAAACCGACCATACCAATTCTCATGATGTCTAATTTCCCTTCTGGTATACTTGTATACAAGATATGTTTTTATCATAACTCCGTTCGTGGATTCTGTAAACACTCTTTTTGAAAGCGCTCTATAAAACGGAAAATTGTTCTTTTTTCAGGACGTTTTATATTGAAAATAATTCCTTATTGTTCATCATTCCAATTTGCAGAACACCTTGTTTGCTTCCGACTGCTCCCGTTTTCGTCATTTTAAGCGTCTTTTTCAAGGCGGTTCGGGTATTTTCCAATTGATCCATACAGTCGTTTGCCCTATTATTCCCCCTTTCGGATAGAAAATGACGGATTTTCCACGAAAATGATTGCCATTTTCAGAAAAAATATGGAAAAACTACTTCACACGGGAACAAACGTTTGATATACTAAAAACAAACATTCGTTCGCATACTTATCGTATGCGTCCCAAGGAGGGTTTTGCTATGAGTCTGTGGAAAAATGTTCGCTTCATCGAACGCGATTTTTGGTTTCAGAAAATGTTGAATGATACGGAAGCTCTTCATTCATGGCAGATCGATGACCTGCTGGGCGAAACGAATGCTCAATGGGATGACTTGACTTTTAAATTTTTTGATGACGGCTCCGTCACCATTATAGATAATGATACAGACACCCGTGTTTCTCCCCAAGAGCTTAAAGGCGCGGCACTCGATTTTTATATCCGCAAGCGCATCGAATTCATCCGTGTAAGCCTGCAGGAGAAGATCTTGATGTACGCCTGAACCGTCCGGTTTCGCCCCCTCTACTAATCAAAAGGGAACCCCCGGCTGCGGAGGTTCCCTTGTTTCTTCTCGTATTCCAATCCTGTTCCACTCGAACGATTATGAATGATTCCTCTTTTAACATGATTTTTCCCGGCATCCATTCTACCCGCTTAAGAACGGCCTTTTTTATTTAGGGTTGGACGGATGACACATGCAGGTTGTCAAATGATCGTTGACAAGTCCCGATGCCTGCATATACGCGTAACAGATCGTCGAGCCCACGAAAGTGAATCCGTCTTTTTTTAGCGCTTTGCTCATCGCATCCGATTGAGGTGTGCTTGCAGGCACTTCATGCAACGAATTCCATTGGTTCTGCACGGGCTGCCCGTCAACAAAACTCCAGATATAGTCCGTAAAGCTGCCGGTTTTCTCCCTGATCTTCAGAAACGCCTGCGCATTGCGGACAAACGCGTTTACTTTCAACCGGTTACGGATGATTCCCGGGTCCTGAAGCAGCTCGGCCAGTTTGTCCTCGCCGTATCCCGCAATTTTCTCCGCGTCGAACCCGTCGTAAACGTTCCGGTAATGCTCCCTCTTCTTAAGCACCGTATACCAGCTCAAACCCGCCTGAGCGCCTTCGAGACACAGCATTTCAAACAACTTCCGGTCGTCCCTCTGCGGAACTCCCCATTCGTGATCGTGATAATTTACGTAGAGCGGGTCCTGATTGACCCAACCGCATCGTACAAGCTCCATTTGTATGTACCCCTCCCGTTTCCTGCATAATCTGTCACCCGGAAGCCTGCGGCTGCAGCCTATAGAAGTTGCAGGTGTTGCCGTACATTTGCGCAGCCGCTTCTTCTACCGCGACCGATTTAATCCCGGCAATATGTCTTACTACGTCAGCCACCATCAGGGGATGTGTCATTCTGCCGTCATATGCTCCTTCGAACGGCCATGGACCGTCCGTTTCGGCCATCATCAGCTCCAGCGGATAGCGGGCCGCCAACCGCCTGATTTCCTCTTCGTAGGAGATATCCGGGGTTATAGATATATAATACCCTAAACCGATCATACGTTCGACTGTTTTTTCAGAACCTTTAAACCAGTGAAAATGAGCGTGTTCTATTTGGTACCGTTCCAGCAGGTCAAGCACAAGGTCCGCGTCTTCGTAAACGGCGTGCAGAACGACAGGCTTGTTGTGTTTAGCGGCAAAAGCAATAAAGCGCTCCAGCAAGTCAATGTACGGCTGTAAATAAAATGCTTGCCCGGCCTGCTCAACTTCCGTCCGCATGTAGTACGGCAGACCGACTTCCCCTACAGCCGCGGCTTCGTGAACGGTTTGCTCCATCCAGGCCAGCAGCTCCGCAAGCTCATCCTCCGAGGGAAGCGGCTGCTCGGGATGAAATCCGTAAGCGGGCCGGACTATGTGGGGATACCGGCGGTAAAGCTCCCGGGTTCTCTGGCATGAAGGGAGGTTCATGGACACGGCTAGCAGCATGTAGACGGGAATACCGTCCGCAATATCTTGGAAAATCAAGGAGCGTTCCTGCTCTCCATACTGTTCCAGATGGATGTGAGCATCGATATAGCGAAGTTTTTCCGGGCCGTTCACCTTACGATCACCGACGGCTCCGGGTTCCTCCCTCTTCATTTCATTCATCGGTTCCTTGATCGATTCACTCATCGTTTTGTTCATTTCCTTTCGGCCTCCGTTTCCGTTTACTCCGTGACTTGCGTGCGGATATACAAGACAGCCCGCAGGCAGTGGAGCTGAATGTTTCAGCTTCCGCTTCCTACGGACTTCATCAGATTGATCAGTTCTCTTTTCATCGAGATAAACGCCGGATCTTCCGTAATCGTGAGCGCACGCGGACGTTCGAAAGGAACGATGACCTCTCTTTCGATCCTGGTCGGCTTATCCGACAGCAGATAGATGCGGTCCGAAAGCAGCAGAGCCTCTTCCAGACTATGCGTAATGAAGAGTACGGAGCGCTTATTCTGTTCCCATATTTTAAGCAGCCAGTGCTGCATTTCCTCACGCGTCAACGCATCCAGCGCACCGAACGGCTCGTCCAGGCACATCAGCTCCTGAGGACTGAGCAGAGCCCGCAGAAACGAGACACGCTGCTGCATTCCCCCGGACAAGACATGAGGATGCTCCTTCTCATAGCCTTGCAGACCCACTTTAGCCAGCCATTCCCTGGCCAGCTCCAGCGATTCCGTTTTAGGCAAGCCTGCCGTTTCCCGGGCCAGGATCACGTTCTCTTCCACATTCCTCCACGGAAACAAAGACGCCTGCTGGGGCATATAGCTGACGAGCCCTTTCCTGCCGGTCACGTCGCTGCCCTCCATAACAATCTGTCCCGACGAAGGCCGGATCAATCCGCCTATGAGGTGAAACAGCGTCGTTTTCCCGCTGCCGGAAGGACCGATCAGGGAGACGAATTCCCCTTCATTTACATGAAGGTTAATCCCGTTAAGAATTTTCGTATCGCTCCCGCCTGTGGAGAACGATTTGGAAATCTCTTTTAATTCCAGCTTTTTCATCGTTTCACTCCTCCTAATGTTTATCGGGTTTCCAGCGGACGGTCCATTTTTCCAGCAGCACGATGGCTCCGAACAGAAGGAGACTCAGAACGACAATAAGGAAGATGGCCACGAACACGCGGTCCGTGCGGAAAGAAGACTTGGCCAGCAGCATAAAAACGCCGATTCCTTTGTCGGAACCGAGCCATTCGGCGATAACCCCGCCCATGACGCTGTAGGTGGCGGAAATTTTGAGCCCCGAGAAGACGGACGGAAGCGCGAAGGGAAGCTCCAGCTTCCAGAACAACTGGCTGCGCCGTGCTCCGATCATTTCCAGGTAACGGTGCATGCCCGGATCGGGGTTTGACAGCCCTCCGAGCGCCGCTACCGTTACCGGGAAGAAACAGACAAGCGTGATGACAATTAGCTTCGGCAGCAGTCCGAAGCCGAACCAGATCATTAAGAGCGGCGCCAGCGCGATCGTCGGAACGTTCTGCGACAGGACCAGCAGCGGATAGAAGGCCGCTTTCATTCCGGGGATCACATGAAGCAGGCAGGCGATGAGCAGCCCGAGCGCCGAGCCGATTGCAAAGCCAAGCAGCGTAATGGAGACCGTAAAGCTCACATGCTTGCCCAGCAGGGGCGCCTGCCGGATGCCTTCCTCCAAGATCTGCAGGGGCGCCGGAAGCCTCCAGGCCGGCGTACCGGCCCAAGTGACGCCAAGCTGCCATAAAAGCAGCAGAAGGATGGCCGTCAGTAAAGGCGGCCATCCTTTCTTCCATAAGGATCGGATCATGGACGATATTTCTCCGTCAGCTTGTCCATCGATGCGCCCTCGGGATTGAAATAGATCTTCACTTGCGAGATGACATTGGGGCTCCCGAACTCGATCATCGCTTCATTCATTTTCCGGATCACGTCCAGCAGTTCGTTCAAGTCGCCTTCCATCGTCGTTTCCAGCGGATGAACCTCGTGCTTGACGCCGGATTGCTGAATCACTTCGATTGCGCGGTCCACATAAGGGATCACATCTTCCCCGTTTTTCGTTTTCGGGATAATCTGAATACTGACGAGTGCATTAGCCATAAGAAAATCCTCCTCGCCGCACTTGGCAGAACGGCATCATGTATGAACGTATAAGGCAAACCGGATAAAACTTTTCACCGCTTCGGACATCACTTGCCGGAAGCGGGCAGAAACTCGTTCGTAAAGGCCTTATCGGCTTCCAGGCTTTTCTCCAGAAGCTTGTGATCGAGCATCCACTTCGCGTAATTTTCCCATACCTCTTTTTTCTGCTCGCCCCAACGCGGAGCATCGTCCTTGTATTTCGGGCTCAGCCATTTTTGGCTGGCTAGCACGAGATTTTTGTCCAGCTCCGGTACCGCTTCGGACAAAACTCCCGCCGCCTCCTCCGGCTTGTCGATCGCGAACTGGTAGCCTTTCGAAGCCGCCTCCAGGAACGATTTGACGAGCTCGGGCTTTTCTTTGATCACTTTCTCGCTAGTGGCGAGGACCGGTGTATAGTAATCGAGCTGTTTCGAGTAGTCGGTAAGATAAACCATATTCAACGGCTCCTTGCGAAGCTCGGATTCAATGCCTGTCCAACCGTAATAAATCCAGGCGAAATCAATATCGCGCTTCACGGCGGTAAAGAAATCCGCGTCGCCCATGTTGACGATTTTCACCTTCGCCGGATCGGCCTTATCGGTCTGCATCAGCGAGTCGATCATCGCATTCTCGGCCGGAGATCCCCACCCGCCGTATGTTTTACCCTCGAAATCTTTGGGCTTCTTGATATTTTTAGCGGCCGGAGAGGCGAAACCCGACGTATTGTGCTGAATAATCGCCGCAATGGAAACGATCGGCACGCTTTGCGTACGGGCCTGCGTAATTCCTTCCTGGTAGCTTACGCCGAAGTCCGCTGCACCCGAAGCGACCATGGCGTCCGCGCCTCCCGCTCCCGGCTGGATGATGTCTACATTTAACCCTTTTTCCGCAAAATAGCCTTTGGCTTTAGCGACGTAGAGGCCGGTATGATTCGTGTTGGGCGACCAGTCCAGAACGACTTTGATGTCCGTTTTCTGAACCGCGGCAGGCGTCTGAGCCGCTTCCGGCGACGATTGCGCCCCTTCATTTCCCCCTGATTTGCCGCATCCGGCAAGCGCAACGGCAAAAGCCGCGGCAAGCGCTGTTGTACGTATAACCCGTTTCATCGTCTTCTCTCCTTCTTTATCCGCAGACAAGCCAAAAAGCGCCCCCTGATCGGGAGCGCACATAAAGTCGATAGTATCCGTACGGTTTCCTACGCTGGCATTATCCAGATCAGGTGTAAGGGTCAGTATCTTTATGGGATACAATCTCAGCCGGCCGATTCCAGCACCCCTGCGTCTTATTCGGTTGTCGTGCATTTCTGGGTCTATTATAGCATACGGTCCCCGTTTGTCCAGGTAAAGGGCAGGGCTTGTCCGCTAATTCAGCCACTCCTGCAATTTTTCTTTCGCTTCCGAGGCATCTTTGTAGCCCAGATCGTGCAGCGCTTCGAGCCTGGACGCATCCTTCTCCATCCGCCCTACCTTGAATGGGGCTGACGGACGGATCACGATTACTTTGCCGTCCCGTTCCAGCCGCTCGATTTCATCCAGCGTCCGGTTGTAAACCAGGCTGCGCTCTACCATTGCACGGACAAGACCCGGATAGGACGGATAAAACCGCTGAGCCAGCCACTGCTGTTTGAACGGTTTCTTCCGGTAGCCCTTCGGGCGGGTGAGCACCACGATATTGCGTTCGTTCCCGTCTTTCATCGACTGATGAATCGGAATGGGCGCCGTGATGCCGCCGTCAAACAGCGTTCTCTCCTGATACAGCACGGGCTGAGAGACGAACGGCAGCGAGCTTGAAGCCCGGATAAGCGAAAGCGACATTTCGGGCGCTTCGTTTTTCCGGAAAAAGACCGCTTCTCCGCTTAGCGCATCCGTCGTTCCGATGACCAGTTCATGACTTTCTCCGTAAAAGGTTTGAAAATCGAATGGAACCAAGTTATTCGGGATCTCGTCGAAGATAAAATCCATTCCGAAGATGCTCTTTTCCCGGATCAGATTGCGGTAACTGATATATCTGCGGTCGGTAATGAACCCGATCGTGACTTTTTTATTGCGCCCCGGCTGCCGGGAAAGATACGATGCCGCATTGCATGCGCCGGCAGAAACGCCGATTACGTAAGGAACGTACCAGTCCTTCTCCATTAAATACTCGAGAACCCCCGCGGTATAAACGCCGCGCATTCCTCCGCCCTCAAGCACCAAACCAAGTGAAGCCATTTACGCCCCTCCCTTTATTTCTCTCGTTCCAGTATGATTAGCATACTACAATTTTACCGCTAAACAAAACGGTATGCATCGTGATTTTACGGGGATTTTCTTACTTTTGGAGCCCGTCCCGAGCTTTCCCTATCAAATCCGCTTCCTGAGCGCAAAATAAAAACCCGCTTTTACGCGGGTTTCCGGTTATCAGAAAGGCGGGTCCGGCTCCACTTGCGGACTACGACGCCTTGACCGGGAGAAAACAGAAAAGCAAGGACGAACAACCCTCCCGCGGCACAAATGATACAGCCCGCTATGGATGCGTCCAGCAGGTAGGCTAACCCGTAACCCAGAACCGCGCTTGCCGCTCCGATCCCCATACTGAGCGGAATCATGAGACTCAGCCGTTCCGTCAGAAGATAGGCTGTCGCAGGCGGCACGACGAGCATACCGACAACGAGAATAGCGCCTACGCTTTCGAACGAAGCTACAGTCGTCATCGACACGAGCCCCATGAGCAAGTAATGAAACAACGCCGCGGGAATTCCCAAAGCGGCAGCCATCGCCGGATCGAAGGAACAGAGTTTAAATTGCTTGAAAAACATTCCGATGAGCAGCAGGCTGAGGAGAAGAGTCAGACCGACCGCCCAGACTGCTTTGGGCCCCGCGGCTATTCCGGCAATCGTGAGGGTATCCCAGGGCACATAAGCAATTTCACCGTACAGAACGCAATCCAAATCCAGGTCGATATGACCCGCATAAAGGCTGACAAGTACGACCCCTACCGCAAAAAGCGCCGTAAAGACGACACCGATGGAAGCATCGGCCTGTACTCCGCTCTGCTTAAAAAACTGGATTAAAAAAACGGTAAGCAGACCGACCGCGGATGCCCCCAGCATCATGACGAAGGAATCCCGGGAGCTGCTGATCAGAAATGCGATCACAATACCCGGCAAAACGGAATGACTGATGGCGTCGCCGATCATGGCCATATTCCTCAATACCAGGAAACACCCGACCAGAGAGCAGGCGCAAGCGACAAGAACGCCGGTTAGAATAATCCATGCGCTAATCACCGACACTCACCCCTTCCCTCTGCGCTCCCTTGCCCCCATACGGGAGTTTCGCCTTTTGAACCGAACGGTATACCGACCATTTAAGCAGAAGTTTGGGCATGAGTCCCTTGCGCGTGCCGAACACGAGCGAAACCAGGAACCAGGCCGTTGCCGCAAGAACGCTGAGCGGCCCCGTCGGCATATTGCTGCCGATCGTGCTGAGCAGTGTACCCAGCGCACCGCTTATCGCACCGAACAAGCCGGACAGAACGACCATGGTTCCGAGCTTTTCCGTCCAGTATCTTGCCGCGACCGCCGGGGTGATGAGCAGCGCCGCCATCAGAACGACCCCTACCGCTTGAATGCCTGTAACGACGGCAACCAGAATGAGCAGCAGGACAAACTGGTCGAGCAGCGCGGTCGGATAACCGATTCCTTTGGCAAATCCCTTATCGAAGCTGGTAAGCTTCAACTCTTTGTAAAACAGCGAGCAAACGAGCAAGAGCAGGACGGAAACGCCCGCCATGGTATAGACGTCCTTCATGACCATGGATGCCGCCTGCCCGAACAAGAACTTATCCAGTCCGCTCTGATTGCCGCTGGGACTGTGCTGAATCTGAGTCAGCAGAACAATGCCGAAACCGAAAAAGACAGATAAAACGATGCCTAGAGCCGTATCCTGCTTTATTTTGGAGTGCCGGGTCATCCAGCCGATACTTAACGTAGCTAATAAACCCGAGATAGCGGCTCCTGCAAGAAAACCCAGGATAGACTTGGACCCGGTCACCATAAAAGCCGCGCACACGCCGGGCAGCGCCGCGTGAGACAGCGCGTCTCCCATTAAAGACTGCTTCCGCAAATAAGCAAAACTGCCCAGCACACCGCCGCTAAGTCCCAGCAGCGAACTGCCGTAGAGAATCCACTGCGTATTGGGATCCTTCAAAGCTTCTAACCAATTCAGCAAAGCAACCCCACTCCTTTCCGTTAGCTTCTACAAACGCCGGTCCAGCAGAGCCAGACGACCCCCGTAAGTTTTTTGAAGATTGTTTCGGTTAAATACTTCGGATACGGGACCCGCGGCAATCAGACTGACATTCAGCAGCATGACCGTATCGAAGTATTCTTCCACAGTCGACAGGTCATGATGGACGACCAGCACCGTTTTCCCCTGATTTCTCAGCTCTTCCAGCAGCGTAATAATCGCACGCTCCGTTGCGGCATCCACACCGACGAACGGCTCATCCATAAAATACAAGTCCGCGTTTTGAGCCAGAGCTCTTGCCAGAAAAACGCGCTGCTGCTGCCCGCCGGACAACTGGCTGATCTGACGGGAAGCAAAGTCGGCCATCCCGACCTTTTCCAGGCAATCCAGCGCCAGCTTCCGCTCGGCCCCGCCGGGTCTGCGAAACCAGCCGAGCCGGCCGTAGGTCCCCATCGTGACGACATCAAGCGCATTCGTCGGGAAATCCCAGTCCACCGATTCCCGCTGCGGAACGTAACCGACCCGTTTGCGCTGTTCCCGGTACGGCTTGCCGTAAATGGACACCCGCCCCTCTACCCGCGGGATTAAACCGAGCGCCGCCTTGATCAGGGTCGATTTTCCCGCGCCGTTCGGTCCGATTATGCCGACCAGACTTCCTTCGGGAGCCGCGAAAGTGACTTGCCTGAGTACCGGCTGCTTCCGGTAAGCGACGGTCATTTCTTCTATGAGCAGGGGCGGCTTTTGCCGGTTTTCCTGCGCGAGATGCTGAATCTGCATGATACATCCTCCTTGGTTCGTTTATTTCAAAGCTTTCACGATCGTGTCGACATTGTGGCGGACCATTCCGATATACGTGCCTTCGTTCGTGCCTTCCTCACCCATGGCGTCGGAATACAAAGTACCTCCGATCTTGACCTCATGGCCTTTCTGCTTCGCGCCTTCGATAACGGCGTCTATCGCTTTCTGGGGAACGCTGGATTCGATAAAAACGGCTTTGATTTTGTTGGCCACCAGAAAATCGCGCAGATCGGTCACGTCCTTAGACCCGTATTCGGAAGCCGTGCTCATCCCTTGAAGGCCCATAACCTTGATGCCGTATGCGTCACCGAAATAGCCGAAGGCGTCGTGCGCGGTAACAAGAACCCGGGCGCTTTCAGGTATGGTGGCAATTTCGGACCGGGTGTAGGTATCCAGTTCTTTTAATTTCGCCAAATAGGCGTCGGACTTGCCGCGGTAATCCTGTTCGTGAGCGGAATCGAATCGGATCAGTTCATCCCGGACTTTTTCCGAAGCGGTCATCCAGTGTTTCACATTAAACCAGATGTGGGGGTCATACTGGGTACCGGCATCGTCTCCCGAACGGAGCTCCTTGCGGTCAATGGGATCAGACACGGCAACCGTCGGTTTTTTGCCTCCCATTTGTTCCAAAATCTCCGTCATCTTCCCTTCCAGATGCAGACCGTTATAAAAAATGATGTCCGCTTTGTCAAGCTTCGAGATATCTCCTTGGGAAGCTTTGTATAGATGGGGATCGACCCCCGATTTCATCAAACTGGTTACTTCTACATGTTCCCCGCCTATCTCGCGTGCAATATCGGCAATCATACCGATCGTGGTCGTAATGCGCACCTTGCCTGCGTCTCCGGCCTTATCCCCGGCCACTGCGGAAGGTTTGGGACTGCAGGCCGACAAAGCCATCACGCTTCCGACGATCAAAACCACCAGGGATAGGCTCTTCCATCTCCCGAGTCTTTTCGAAGCCCGTTCATGCAATCGATTCATTTTTGTTTCTCCTCCTGATCCTTAGTAAGCGAACTTATTCAGCGGTTTACCCCTCATTAGACACATTCTTTCTTCGAGGAAAATATGTTTCCCTAAGGAAAAATAAAGAGCAAAAAAAAGTTCTCTTTTCACTGTTATTATTCCCTAAAACAATAAATATTGCAATAGGGAAACTTTTTTAACCTTTAGAAACTTTTCTGACCCAAGCAAAAAAACGCTGTCCTTATCGGAAACAGCGCCGGATCAAGTCTATTCATGAGAATTTCACAAGCGGGCGAACTCTCTTCAGGTTTTACGATTCGTTTTTATTAATTTCGTTTAAGTTCGGCGCATACTCCGATGCTTTGCGTGAATTTAAGGTCACTGCTTCCGATTTCAACCGGCTTTTGTTTTGCTTGTCATCTATTTTGGTCGATTTGTTGAACGGCATTGCACATTCACCTCCGCTGTCGTTATCTTTCGTAGGGTGCCCAAATCGCGTCGCTCCATAACGAGTTGTTCAACAATTACGGATTGCCTTTTGAATTGTCAGAATATTGTGTCGAAATTTTGGCACGTTTATCGAGTTTTGCGCTTACCCAGGAAATATAGTTCCGCCAAGGGAAATAACCGAATGAATCTGCCCGCAAATGTACATCGTATAGAAAAAGGAGGTTGTTACGCATGGTAGAAAGTCAGCAGCACCAGCAGTTTATCCGGCATGCCGTCGAGGCGGCGGACGCGGCCATTCTGGCGGCGCAGGAAGCGGAGCACGAGCTTCAGGGGGCCATTACACAGGCCGATCCGAATGCGATCCAGCGGGCACAGGCCAAACTGGGCTCGGCCAAACGTCAGGTAGCCGAAGCGGCCGCCCAAATCCGTTCGTTCGACGGGGATCGGTACGGTCAGCAGCTCCAACAGACGATCGAACAGCTGCAGCAAGCCAAGCAGGATCTGGAAGTAAGCGAAGATCATTACCATACGCCGAAGCAAGTCCGGTGAATTACGCTCCGAAAGGAGCTTTTTCTTTTTGAAAAAATTCTACAGTATGATAAACTATTCAGGGTATATAAAGCGCCGGCCTTATCTTAAAGGGCGCTGAACAGGGAGGGCCTTCATAATTTATGTTAGTCATTGGGATAGCCGGGGGAACCGGTTCGGGGAAATCAACGGTCGCCCGTTCGATCATAGACGAGCTCGGAACGAAAAACGTAACACTCATTTGCCAGGACAATTACTATGCGGACCGCAGCGAGCTGTCCATGGATGAACGCGCCAAAATCAATTACGATCATCCGAACGCGTTTGAAAATGAACTTCTGCTGAAGCATCTCGGCGAACTTCGGAAAGGCCGTGAGATTCAGGTCCCCATATATGATTTTACACAACATGCCCGTTCCTCGGAAACGCTGCACATTCAAGGCACGCCGATCATTGTGATCGAAGGCATCCACGTCCTGACGGACGAGCACCTGCGCAAAGCGCTCGACATCAAAGTATTTGTCGATACGGACCCGGACGTCAGAATTTTGCGCCGCATTATGCGGGATACGAACGAAAGAGGCCGCTCTCTGGAATCGGTTGTCGATCAGTACATCACGACGGTAAAACCGATGCATGATGCCTTTATCGAGCCTTCCAAAAAGTATGCGGACATCATCATTCCCGAAGGCGGAGAAAACGAGATCGGCATACGCCTGCTCACCACCTTAACGGAAAGCTACATGGATACCCTGCTGACGGATCTTAATTAACTCCCAAAGCAAAGCAGCGGCTGCAACCGTAGACGCATAAAAAAGACCTGGATACAGCCTCGGCTGCATTCAGGTCTTTTTGTGTCGGAAAAGGATCGCTGCCTCGTAAGCCGACGTCTGCTGACTGCTATAAGCAGGCATCCGGCCGGCAGGCTGCAAACACATGGGCACAGCCGCGCGGATAGATAGACGCTGACGGCCGTCGGCGGCCGCAAACCGGACGATAATCCCCGGGATAGTTTACGCTTGCCCGATTCCGGCCCCTCCCCTTTTGCGGGACCGGACCGCAAGCCCGGTAAGAACGAACAAGACATACACGGAGCCAAGCAGGAAGAAGAGGCTGCTGAGGGAGATATACTGGATGCCCAGCCCCCCCAGATTAGGCCCGACAACGCTGCCGATACTGAACAGAATCGAGCCGATCACGTTGGCTGACGGAAGAAGCTCCCGCGGGAGCAGATCGGCCGCATACGCGAGTCCCAGCGAGAAGAAGGACCCGATCATGCCCCCTGCCGTCAGCAGGAGAAGGCCGATTCCCCATACGGAACTTCCGGCGAACGGCACGGCCAGGAAAGCGGCGGCTCCCATCGCGGCGGCCGCCAAAAGCACCGGCTTGCGGCCGATTTTGTCGCTCAGCATGCCGAGCGGCAGCTGCAGAATCAGTCCGCCGAAACCGACTAGCGGAAGCAGCATAGATACCGACGTATCGCTGAGTCCGAGCCGAAGACCGTAGAGCGGGAAGCTGCTGTTCAGCACCGCTTCGGTGTAGCCGTACAGGAAGGTCGGGATAAGCGCGAACCAGGCGATTTTGGCCGCGATGCCGTACCGCTTCTGGGCGGGGGACTCTTTTCCTTCCGACTGGACCTTCTGGTCGGGAAGCCTTTGCAGCAGCAATATAACGACCGTGTAGAACACCGCCACCGTCAAAAACGGCGCGTAGGAACCGAGCGCGAGCAGATTGATGCCCGCCGGACCGATGCTGAATCCGACTCCGTAGGCCATGCCGTAATAAGAAATATAGCGGCCCCGTCGTTCCGGAGGAGCCGAGGTGAGAATCCATAGCTGCGTCGTGTAATGCAGGATGGAATTTCCGAATCCGATAATAAACCGCAAAATAAACCAGAACGTAAGATTCCCCCATACGGGGATCAGCAGAATAGCCACTGTTTCCATAGCGATTCCGAGAATTAAAATTTTCTTGTACCCGAGCGCGAACAGAATCCGTTCGACTACGAACATGGACGCGAAGCTGCCGATATACATGGCGGCGGCGTTAAACCCGTTTACTCCCGAAGATACCCCTGTTTGCTCCAGCAGGATGGTAAGCAGCGGGAGCAGAAGCCCTTGACTTAAACCAGAAATGATGACAACCAGCAGCAGAAGCACCAGGCGGCGTGTCGGACTCATCGTCTTTACCGACGATATGTTCATGATGATAAACCTCCCAGCCTAATGAAAAACACCTCGACTATTGTACCATCGGCTGGAACGCTTGTGAATTGACCTTCGGTTAATTTTTTTTAGGCTTCAACGCTTTCCCCGTTTTCTCCGATAAAGTCCAGACGGTCCCCGTAAGCCAGCAGCTTGCCCGGAAGCGGCACGCCGAACCGTCTCCAGACGAGCAGCCGGACCTTCCGAATCCATTCGTCGAAACCTTTGTACCCCGCAAACATGGCTGCATAACGATCGTTCATCATCACAAAATAAGGGCTGTTGTATTTGTCGGTCAAAAACCGGAGCGACGTGTCGACAGGCGTATATTTTTTGCGCTTGCCCTCCCATGTGTCTACGGTATATCGCTCCGCCGACTTGTCCTGTAGCAGGTCTTCCAGCATCTTCACCCGTTTGTGATACGCAGCCGCGCAGGGTACGCCCATCCGCTTCAAGCTTTCTTCATGCTGGGGATAAAAGACGACTTTCCTGAATTTGCGTTCGTCCGCGATCGCTTCTACCAGACCGATTTCGTGCTCCGACCAGTCTTCAAACGTTTCAAAAACGAGCAGCGTTCCGCGCTGAGCGGGCGGCTCTTCTTCGTATCCAAAAGGCACCATCGTATTGCCTCTCGCCATTTGCGAACGCCTCCTTGTAGCCGTTTTCGATTAGTCTTGCGTGGTTGCTTTCATTTTACCCGAAACGGTCCCGATGAACACACTGTAATCTCAGGCGCACGGCAGATTCCACGAAATAATTGACCGCCAGAAGAATGTACGTTCCATATTTCACACTATTTTTGGAGCCGTCTTCTACACATCCCCAAAATGTACTATAATGGGAAGAAGCATGCCTTCAGTACCCCGTACTGACATTTTTTACATAGAAGGAGTTCCTGCCCATGAGAGATCCAAGAATGGTCACATTTGCACGCAACATTATCCGTTATTCGGTTGAACTTCAGCCGGGCGAAAATATCCTCATCGAGCTGATCGGCGTTAAAGATCCGGAGCTCGCGAAGTGTTTTATCGAAGAAGTGTACGCGGTCGGCGGCAATCCCATCGTCGAACTCCGCGATCCCGCGATCAACCGCAGCATGATGCTCGGCGCTACCCGCGAAACGCTGGAGAAAAAAGCCGAAATCGAACTGAGCCGCATGAAAGAAATGCAGGCTTACGTGGCCGTGCGCGCCGGCGACAACGTGACGGAAACCGCGGACGTTCCGGAAGACCGCTTGAAGCTGTACATGAGCGTATACTCCAGACCGGTGACCAACCAGCGCGTCAACCATACGAAATGGTGCGTCATGCGCTATCCGAACGGCTCCATGGCCCAACTGGCCAACACGAGCACCGAAGCGTTCGAAGACTTCTACTTCCAGGTGTGCAACCTCGACTACAGCAAAATGGAAACGGCGATGGAGCCTCTCGTCCAGCTCATGAACCGTACCGACAAGGTACGCCTTGTTTCTCCGGGAACCGATCTTTCGTTCTCCATCAAAGACATTCCGGCGATCAAGTGCTGCGGCAAACGCAACATTCCCGACGGCGAAGTGTACACCGCTCCTGTGCTCAACACCGTAAACGGTATCATTTCGTATAACACGCCGACTGTTTACTCCGGAACTTCTTTCGAGAACGTCGTCCTGAAATTCGAAAACGGAAAAATCGTTGAAGCGACGAGCAACAACTCCGCCCGCATGAACGAAATTCTGGATACGGATGAAGGCGCACGTTATATCGGTGAATTTGCGATCGGCGTGAACCCTTACATTCTGCACCCGATGAAAGACACCCTGTTCGATGAAAAAATCGACGGTTCCATTCATTTCACGCCGGGACAAGCCTATGAAATCGCCGACAACGGCAACCGTTCTTCCGTTCACTGGGATATCGTGCTTATCCAGCGTCCCGAATACGGCGGCGGCGAAATCTGGTTCGACGACGTGCTTATCCGCAAAGACGGACGTTTCGTTATTCCCGAGCTGGAATGCCTGAACCCCGAAAACCTGAAATAAGCAGCCCCTTTAACGCAGTGGCGAAACGCACCCATACAGCGATTGCGCCGCGCATTACGAAACAGCTTCACCCGTCCGGGTTGGAGCTGTTTTTTTGACCCTTACATGCAAAAAAGATGGATGGGGCAGCCTCCCGGCGGCTCAAAGGGGCCTTAGCGTCACAAACAAGCGATGGAAGATTCAATCGGAAAAGCGTTTCGCTTCACCATGTCGGTTCCCGGCATCTCGACGGCCGTCGCAGGCACGAACAAACCGGACCGCTGGGTACAGAACGCCCGGCTGGCCGGGCAGGGCCCGTTTCCGCGGGGAGAACCGGAAGCGATCCCCCGCTCGCTGGAAGGAAGCTGCCCGTCCCGACCGGAACGGGCAGATGTGAACGGCAAAAGAGCCGTCTCCCTGATTCGAAAGGGAGACGGCTCTTTTGCCGGGACGCAGGGAACGCGCCGGATTGCGGGACGCCGCCTGCGCTGCAAGTGCAGCGCAATTTTACGTACGGCACCGCATGGCGGGGTTCACCTGCGGACAATCCCGCTAGTTTTCGTGCCTGACTCAGTACCCGGAAATATGCATTCATTTCTGCGCCGGATACCGGAGGCGATTTTCTATGACGGATTGACGCGTACTGCCGCCTGCTTGCCGCTGACCTGGATGTTCGTCTCTTTCGTGCCGGCGGCGGACAGATCCTTAACCAGCCGTTCCAGAAGCTCCTTCGCTTTCGGTCCTTCTTTGCCCTGGATGCGGACGACGAGCTGTACGGCGTTCCCGGAAGCCAGAAGCTTCTCGGCCTGCCTCTGTTTCGTTTCGTAGTCGTGGTCTTCGACGTGAACGGTGAGCCTCAGCTCCTTCACTTTCAGAGGCTTGTCCTGACGGCGGGCCGCCTGCTTGTCTTTCTGCGCTGCCTGCTTCGCCGTGCCGCGGGCGGCAAGCTTGCAAGGGGGCGGGCTGCTCATCAAAGACGTGCAGACCAGATCGGCGTCCGCTGCCTTCGCCAGCTTAAGCGCTTCTTCCCTTGGCATTACTCCGAGGTTCTCCCCGTTCAAACCCGTAAGCTCCACCTCGGCCGCTTTTATTTTCTCGTTCATGATAAGCATCATAAGTTCCTCCCGGATGTTGTGTGTCCGGAAACTTCTGCCGTTATACTGCTGCGCTATAGAACCGGTTCGTTTCCGTACTCTCCTTTCTTTCTATTGTAGGGGATACGGGAAGGAAATACAAAGCGCCCGGCAGGGAAACTCCCCCTCTCCGGACGCTTGTATTCACATAACGGGTGCAGTCAGCCCAGCCAGTGAAACACGGTCCCCTCCGGGGCTCGTTCCCGCACGGCAGGCGCTCCCGGAGGGCGCAGCGCTTCGGCAGCCGCCGCGAGGTCCAGCCCGCCGGCGACGGCAGACACGCCCGCCCCATCCGAGACAGACGCAGCATCGGCCGCGGATCCGGCTCCTGACGCAGGCCCGGCCTTGGACGCGGACAAACCGCCGGCCGCAGGCGCAGCATCGGCGATGCGGACCGCGCTGCCCTTCGGCACGAGCGCAAACAGCGCCTGCATGTCGGCATCGCCGACCCGGATGCAGCCGAGCGAGCGCCCGGCGCCGACAGAAGCGGCATCCGCCGTGCCGTGCACCGCGATGGCGCCCAGACCCAGCGCCGCGGCGCCGTACACGCCCGGCGTCCTGCCCGCAGGAGCGATGACCCGCTCCTGCACGGCGAACGTGCCGTCCGGCGTCGGCGACTCCGGACGGCCGATTCCGGCGCGGGCCTCCAGCACCGCGCCTCCGGCGGTTAAGAGCAAGCGGTGCTCCCGCTTGCTCACGGTCACCCGCACAGGCTCGAACGGGACGTTCGCCTGTGCGGCAGCGCTTGCGGGAAGGAGGATACCCGCAAGAGCAGCCCCCGGCAGGTTCGGCGTCAGGGCCGAACCTGCATCTCCGGCGGCGGGCCGGTAGACCCACCCGCCACCGCCGTCGTAAGACGGGCTCACCCGGGTGGAGCCCGTCACGGCTTCCCGCGGCACGAAGCTGAGGTAATTTCCGGGATAATCGCGGACCAGTTCGTCCAGGCTTGCCGGAAATTTCCCTCCGTGGTCCGCCGCGTAGGCCCCGAGCGACGTGCGGATGAGCTGGGTGCCTATCCGCGTCAGCACCTGAGCGCGCGGCGCACCTTCATCCAGATAGGTAATCTCCGCCGTTTTGCGGAGCGTCGGCGCATATTCCGCCGCCGCGAAAGCGCCCTTCACTTCGGCGGGGTCCTTAACCGGGACCGCTTGTTCGTCCATACCCGGGAGCGCGTCTTGTCCGGTCAGCCGGATGACGTAAATAACCCGGCTTTTTTGCGGATTCCGCCCGATAAGAAGCTCCATCTCCTCCCGGAGGATCGCCTCCGCCCGGGCGCTGCCCGTATCTGGGGACAGCCGCAGCAGATAAGGCCGTTCGTCCGGTTTCACGCCGGAAAATTCCTCCGGGCGTAAAGAAGCAGCTTCCGGCGAGAAGCTGCTTCTTTCTTGAGGCTGAGATGCATGCGATTCGTAGCTTGAGGGCTTTCCGTTTTCCGCTGCGGAAGCGGTCTGTTTGTTTCCTGCTCCCGAGAGGAGAACGACCAGCAGGACCAAATTGATAACGATGAGCGCGTAGAGGAAAGTCCGCAAAAATTTGTTGAATTTGCTTCCCGTCGCCGCCTCCAGCTCTTGGCGGACTCCCGCCAGATCGTTTTCCTCCCGCTTCGCCAGCTCGTGTACGGCCCGGTTGGCGTCGGAGTAGAACGGGGAGGGGTACGTTTTCATCACCTCGTGATAGTGAAAAAGCGCCCGGGGCAGGTTCCCCTGCTGCCTTGCCCGCTCTCCCATGCGAAAATGTGCTTCGGGAGACGTTTTATCGGCATAGCGGATGACTTTATCGAAATACTGCGGGTCTCCCCGGCTGATGTACAAATTTTTGTTGACCCGTACCAGCTGCGGTTCCAAAGGATGCGAAAACCGGTTCGTCGCTCCTCCCATTCCCTACCTCCTGTTTGCTGTGATGAGAGATTAATAGGTTGTTCGATACATATTGTATCAACATAAATACATTTTGTATAGTTAGAATCGTACGCCAATTTTTGCGCGCGGCTCTTCGCTGTTTTTCTCACTATTCCGCCTTCGTTCGGTGCATGAATTGTGCACCGTGCAAGCAAACTAACAAACGGAGGTGGATTCCATGGCAGGAAGAAACAGCAAGCCCAAAAATCGCGGTCCGGCCAGTCATCCGGGCAGACTCGACCAGTTCGGCGACAAGCTGGCCGACGGCAAAGGTCCAGAACCGAAGCCCGAAAACGTTTTAGGGGAGTAACTTCTTTTCTCCGCAGGATTCCGTCTTCACACGAAAAAAGCCTTCCGGTCCTTACGGTCCGGAGGCTTTCTTTATTTATGCGTTTTATCCCAATACATACCGGCTGAGCATCGCGTACACGTCGTTAATGTTGGCGCTTTTGTTAAATTTCTTGACGATAGGCTCGTGCGTGCTTGACAGCCAGATTTTAAGCTCGGCATCCAGATCGAACGTCCCCGCGCTCTCTTTCGCGAACCGGATAATACTTTTGTAAGGCACGGACATGTATTCGACCTTGGAGCCCGTTACCCCTTGCTTGTCGATCAGAATGAGGCGCTTGTTCGTAAAAACGAACCCGTCCCGGATGATTTTGTACGCGACCTGCACCTGCTCGCCCGGAATAAGAAACGGCTCCAGTTCCTTCTGAAGCTTCTCCGGAGACATTTCCGAAGCATTTCCCAATAAACCGTCCAAGATTCCCACAGCTCATCAGCTCCCTTGCCCATAATCCTTATTTTAGCACACCCCGGTCCGGGGCGGAGCCGTCTTTTAAAAATCTCCGCCGCCGGCGTCCTCCGCGGCTTCGCGTTCCAGCCGTGCCAGAACGGACTGGATATCTTCGGGCTGAAGCAGCTCCACGGGTGAAACTCCCTTCTCGAAATGGAGGGAGCTGCCGCTCAGCAGGACGACATACTGATCGCCGAACTTGGCAAAATGTACTTTTCTCCCGTAATCCGCGAGTTTCCCTTTTACGGTCAAATGATCGAGCTTAAACGTCATGCCCAGATCCGGCTGCTGCTCCACCAGAAAGTTGGCCGCCTCCATGACAAGCTCCGGCGCCCATTTCTCCTGCAGCTCGCGCTTCTCGCTTGCCGCCCAGAGTTCAAGGTCCCTCTCCTCCGCTTCTTTCTGCTCGGGATGTGCTTCCAGCGTCTGCTCGATATGCTGCTGAACCAGATTGACAACCTGATGATTAAGCAGCTCCGGCATCGATTTTTCATATTCCACGAATTTAAGCAGATCCTCGAAGTATTTGGCGTGCGACGGCTGATGGATTTTCAGCTCCCAGTCCTCAAGCATGCCGACCTCCGGCATATACGGATACTGGATCGCTTTCATATTTTTCGCGTTGATGGCCATTTCCACTTCATGCAACAGGCTGGATTCATCCGTAATGCGGGCTATTTTGGGCTCGAAATCGCATTTCATTACGAATACGAACGGCTCGTCGAAATACTGCGGCAGCTTGGCGCTGGCCGTAATGAGCGCTCCGCTGCGCACCGAACTCGTCTGGATGTAAGCTCTTGCCAGCTCGTCGCTTTCTTTCAGAAAATCGTCTCGTGACGAGGCGCTGCGAAGTCTCGCGAACATATTGTAGTTTGGATTCGTTTCGAGGCCGCACCCCGGCTCCGTTATAAACCGTCCGATTTTGGTCGGAACTTGTTCGGACTGCGGATTACGCTCCACTTTGCGTTTAGCCAGCCGGGCAAACTCGCCGCCCAGAAACTGTTCGAGCGCACTGCCTTCGTAGGCATCCCCGTCCAGAGTCTGAAAATGACGGTAAGCCTTGCCCGTCCCTTCTTCGCGTATGACAAAAAATGAGATAAATTTCACTTCGAATTTCATGCTTTTTTCCCCTTTATCCGTTAACCTGCTGTCTAACCTTCTCTGATTGTAGCGAATCCCGCGATTTTTGACAAAAGAAACTGACTCCGGACAAAAAAAACTGCCAGGACGTGTGATTATCGGAAGCCTCGACCTGTCTATATTGATAGGAACGATAGAAAAACGATTTACTATGGAGTTGGGGTGTACGATGAGATGATTTATGGAACGAAGTTGTTGGAAATGGATATCGAATTGTTCGCCGCAGCACTTTCGCAGACCGAAGTCTACATCTGGGGAATGGATCACAACGATGTGTATGTCCAAATCGGACGAGGTTTTATCGAGAAATACAACCAGGACCAGGTGAAAATCCGTTCGAGCCTCAATAGCTGTACCATGATTTACTCCAGAGAAAAATGCGAATTCAGCGTCAAAACTGAAAGCGCGGAGGAGCAGCCTAAGTAAGCAAGCCAGCAAACCCGTATAAATAGAGATGAAATGAAGCTGACCCTACATACCTATCCCTTACAAATTTGCCCCTATTTAAATAGCAGGAACAACCTTTAGATGATAAATAACTATTCTTATTAACTGCTAAAAACCCCCTCGCCCGAGGGGGTTTCTTTTTGCTGCATGGACGGGCCAGGATCGGCCCGGAACCTTCGTACGGGACCTGCATAAGCTGTAGCAGTACAGGATGTAAGCCCAAGACGGAGGGATTCCCGTGAGTGTGGAACTGGTGGGACTGCATGTCGTTTATGTATGTTTTATTGCCCTAATTATCGGGTTTATGCTGTTTCGTAAAGATACGACGCCGGTTTGCCTGATCGGCATTTTCTTGCTTGGCCTCGCCGCTACCGGTTCTCTTCCCCAATCGGTCGGAGGCATTTTCACGAGCCTGATCTATGCCATGAAAGAGCTTCTGCCGACCATCCTCGTCATCTCGGTCATCGTCGGCATGAGCCAGGTTCTCTCGTTGTCCGGCGTCAGCGACACGATGATTTCCCCCGCGGCGAAGCTCATCCGCAGCCCCGGAGCGGCCTTCTGGATCATCGGCATCGTCATGATGACCGTTTCCTGGTTTTTCTGGCCGTCGCCGGCCGTTGCGCTGATCGGGGCCGTGCTGCTCCCGGCGGCGGTCCGTGCCGGTCTGCCGGCCATCGGGGCGGCCGTAGCCATGAACTTGTTCGGCCACGGCATCGCGCTTTCCGGCGACTACGTCATCCAGGCCGCTCCGAAGCTGACCGCCGACGCCGCCGGCCTTCCCGTCGGCAGCGTCATGGAAGCTTCCATCCCGCTCGTCGCCGTGATGGGAGCGGTCACGACCGCGGCCGCTTTCTGGTTCCTGCGGCGCGATTTGAGAAGCGGCGCATTGAAGCCGGAAAGCGCCATCAAGCCGCCGGCGCCGGTCATCGGCGGCGCTTCTTCCGGCGGGAAGCTGCTGACCGGCAGGCGGCGCCTGGTTCTCGCCGTCGCGATTCCCCTGCTGTTCGCGGCCGACATTGCGGCCATGTTCCGGCTGAACCTGCAGGGAGGGGAAGCGACCGCTCTGATCGGCGGGACGGCCGCCCTGATCCTGCTGCTCGTCTCGCTCATGGCCCACCGCCGGGGCGGGTTCGGTAAAACGACCGCTTACCTGGTGGACGGGTTTCATTTCGGGTTTAAGGTATTCGGCCCCGTCATTCCGATCGCGGCCTTCTTTTACCTCGGCGACGCGGCTCTTACCGAGCTGTACGGGCATGTCCTCCCGGCTGCTTCACACGGGATCGTGAACGATCTCGGATTGGCGCTGGCCCAGACCGTGCCCGTCCATCCGGCCGCAAGCGCCGTCACGCTGACAGCCGTAGGGGCTATCACCGGGCTGGACGGCTCCGGCTTCTCCGGCATCTCGCTGGCAGGTTCGGTCGCCCACCTGTTCTCCTCCGCCCTCGGCGCGGGAGCCGCCACCTTGACGGCTCTCGGCCAGGTGGCCGCCATCTGGGTCGGAGGCGGCACGCTCATCCCGTGGGCGCTTATTCCCGCCGCCGCCATCTGCGGGGTCGATCCTTTCGAGCTCGCCTGGCGGAACCTGAAGCCGGTGATGATCGGCCTGGGCGTCACGACCGTCGTCGCGATGTTTCTGATCTGATCCGGCGGAGTACATGCCTTGCTCAGGGTGCGCTCCGGCCGGGGCTGTGTTCTTTACAGACTCTTTCCAGCATCGTTTTTGCTCGGTTCTTGCTTCGTTCCTGCTTCATCTCGCTTCGTCTTGTTTCGTTCTTACCTGGTTCTTGCTTCGTTCTTGCCTGTCATTTTCCTTCCACGCCCGGCTTTTTCCGCCTGCTTGCCACGCTCCAGGATGCTCTTGCATCCTTCGGCAGCATGTACGGCATCTAACGTTCGGCAGCGGCGCCGCCTTCGCAAGACTCACCCACGCCTTCTCCCCCGCCCGCCGCTTCCGGCGGGCATTCTTTTTCGAATGCCGCGATAAGATCTTTCATGAGCCTCATGGCCGATCCCGCATCCAGCGCATAATATTTTTCCGTGCCCTGCTGACGGATCGTTACGATCTCCGCCTGCTTGAGCAGTTTCAGATGATGGGAAATGGCCGGTCTCGACAGGTGCGAATGCTCCGTGATGCTTTTGACGTTCATGGGCCCGTGCTTGCCGAGCAGCAAAATAATCTGCTGTCTGGCCGGGTCTCCCAATGTCCGGAACAGATTCGTACACTGCTCGAAGTATTCCATGGTAGTCCGTTCAGTTGTTCCGCTCATACGATCACATCTTTCTTCATCGATGCGGCCCAAGTGGATGTCGGAGGAGGACGCCTAAATCAGCTTGCGGCCGAGGTTCTCGGCTTTGTTCAGCCAGGATTTCCGCTTGTCCGCCGTAGATAGTTTGAGCGATCCGAGCATTGTTACTCGTACCGGCTTAAATCCGCTGAATTCGAGGATCCCCTTCTTCATCGCCTTGTGGCCGGGAATTCCGCCTATAGTTTGATAATACCATACCGGTGTGTCCATCGTCACAATGAGGCGGGCGCTCTTCCCCTTAAGCAGTTTTTCCCAGATGAGTGAGTCCTTGCTCTTGTACTTAAAAGCGAAGCCCGGTAAAAATACCCGGTCAATCATCCCTTTGAGAAGAGCGGGCATGGTCCACCACCAGGTCGGATACACGAACACGACGTGGTCGGCCCAGCGAATCGACTCCTGGATTCCAAGCAGGTCGGGCTCCAGCTCTGTCCGCTTTCTGTACCCGTAAGCCAGATTCGGATTGAAATCGAGATCGCTGATCTGAACGAAGCGGATTTCCCCTCCGGCGGCGGTTGCCCCCTTGCGGTACGATTCCGCCAAAGCGGTGCAGTAGCTCTCCCGGTCGGGATGTCCTTGAATGATTAAGACGCGTGACGATGCTTGTGTTGTCATAAGAAGAAACCTCCATCTGATCGTTAATTAAGTTCATATGTTTAAACACTTAAACCTTTAAACCAAAGATAAGCCCACTTTCATTTTTTGTCAACCAAAAATTACGGCCAATGAATCCGCAACAAAAAAAGCCTTCATGCGAAGGCTTAAGAATTCCCGTAAATCTTCCGGTATTTTTCATTGAAAGCATCGATCCATTCCCTGTTAATCGGCCCGTTTTTAATTTCGTACAAGCGGTCCATCAAAACATAAACGGTATTGTTATTTGCGTAAATCAAAACCGTTTCGGCTTTATCGCGCGCGAGTTCAAATTCGAAAGCGGACTCGGAGTTCCTCAAGGCAGTTACCTCTTGACTCAACGTTTCGTAGCCGAGATGCTTTCTTTTCACTTTATATTGGCTTAAAAACGCGAGAAGTTCATCCATCGGCTTCTTCTCTTTCGTTCCCCATTCAAACGGTTTATCGTCCAGCGCAGGCCGATTTTTGCTAAAACCCATCCAAGTCAATTCACCGGCATGAAGCGGTATTACATCCGCTACACTTTTCTCCCTGTACTCGTTCCAGTTGTAAAAAGTGACACCAGCGGCAATTGCAAGCAGCACAACAAGCCCGATTTTTTTAATCATGTTCCACCCCTTTATGGCCTTCGTCCTTCTATTTAACCATATATTTACATATATGCGAATTTGAGCGATTAGTCGCAAGAAAAAAAGGCGGTCCTCACTCAGGCCTCTGCGACGACCTGAGGCGAGTCAGGTATCCCGTTCGTGAAATCGGATTCTATCATTCCTACTATCGTTACTTCACAAAATTGAACAAGCACATCTGCGGCACTTGGGAAGCAACAAAAAAACCGCGCATGCGCGCGGCTTTCGAATGATGATCTGAATCTAAAAGTCCCTCGTTTCAAACCGTTCCCGTTTATTCCGGCAGACACCAGTCAATTGGCTCGATTCCCTGCTCCCGAAGCCATGCATTGGCTTTCGAATATGGCTTGCTGCCGAAAAACCCCCGGTGGGCGGAAAGCGGACTCGGATGAGGAGCTTTGATGACGCCGTGCCGGTTCAAGTCGATCAGCTGCGTTTTGGATTGCGCATGACTGCCCCACAAAATAAAAATAACGGGTGTTTCTTTGCGGTTCAGCGTCTCGATAACTTTATCCGTAAAAAGCTCCCACCCTTTCCCCTTGTGGGAATTCGCTTCACCGGCCCTTACGGTCAGCACCGTGTTCAGAAGGAGCACGCCCTGGTCGGCCCAGTGCTTCAAATACCCCGTTTTCGGGACCGGACAGCCGATGTCTTCCTTCATTTCCTTGAACATATTTTTAAGGGAAGGCGGGGCGGGTACGCCCGGTTTGACGGAAAAGCTCAAGCCGTGCGCCTGACCGGGGCCGTGATAAGGGTCCTGCCCCAAAATAACCGCCTTCACATCCTTGAACGCCGTATAGTGCAGGGCGTTAAAGATATCGTGCATCTCCGGATAGATCGTCCGCTCCGTGTATTCCTGCTTCAAAAACTCTCTCAGCTTCAGATAGTACGGTTTCTCGAATTCCTCCGACAGTAACTCTGCCCAGTCGTTCTTCAAGATCGTCATCGCTTATATCCCCTTCCTATTCCTCCGTTTCCAGTCTTCCGGTAGACGGATCTGCAAGAACCAGCCGGGCCGAAACTTCCTCTCCGCCCTGCCGTTCCAGTTTGAGTTTGGCGGTTTTGCCTTTTTCCAGCAGTGCTTTCACTTGGGCATCCGTCAGGCTCCGTCCGAAGCTTTCCTTCCAGATGACGAAGGTGCAGCCGGTCTTGTAATGCGAACAGCCATATCCTTTCTTACCCATAAAAATGGTTCCGCCGCAGCCCGGCCGAGGACAAGCGCCGACTACCCGCGGCCCGTCCGCCGGTCTAGCTGCAGCCGGAGCTCCCTGGACGGCCGATGCGCCGCGGGTGCTCCGGCCGGAAGCCTGCCCCCTGGCGCCCCGGGAGTTCTGCGCGGCTGCATCCGCTCCCGCAGCCTCCCGCACGGGTGCCTGTCCCGCTGTGACGCCGGCCGCACCGCTCCGGGCCGAAGACGCCCGGCCTGCCGGCGCTCCGCTTCCGCGGGCCGCGCTGCCTGCGGCTGCGCGCGCCTTGGGCGCCGTTCCCGCGGCTGCGCCGTCCGTGCCGGAGGCTTTCGCGCTCCGGCGCGTCTTGCCGGCCGCGGCCCGTCCGCCCGTTTTCCCGGCGGGCTCGTCGCCCTCGAAGGCGGTTCTCGCCGCGCGGTTCTGGACGCGGACTTTGTCAACGATGAGCGTGGCGAATTTTTTGACATTTCGCATAAACGTCTCATCGGATGCTTGTCCGCGTGAAATTTCATTAAGCCGGCGCTCCCACTGGCCCGTCATCTCCGGCGAAGTGAGCAGTTCCACGCCCGCCGCGCGGATCAGCTCCACGGCCGTCCGGCCTTTGGGCGTCAGCGTGATGCGCTTGCCCTGCATCGTGACGTAGCCGACATGCTTCAGGCGCTCGATCGTCGCCGCGCGGGTAGCCGGAGTTCCGAGACCGGAGTCTTTCATCGCGTCGCGCAGCTCTTCGTCCTCAATCTGCTTGCCGGCGCTTTCCATCGCCTTCAGGAGCGTGCCTTCCGTAAAAGCTTTCGGCGGCTGGGTCTCCTTCTCTTTGGCCGCCGCATCCCTGCAGTGAGCGCCGAGAGAAGCGTTCAGAGAAAACGGCTCGGACGTTTCTTCTTCTTCGGCCTCTTCCTCTTCTTTTCCCTTGTCGTCCTTCGTTTTTGCGCGTTTGCCGTCTTTCTTGGATTCGGGATACAGCACTTTCCATCCGAGCTGCAGCAGCTCCTTGACGGTCGTCTTGAACGTTTCTTTCTCCACTTCCGTCAGAACGGTGTGCACCTTATACTCGGCGGCCGGATAAAACTGCGACAAAAACCGGCGCACGATCAGATCGTACACCTTCTGCTCATCGGCCGACAGTCCGTTTGCCCGTTTGCCGGTCGGGAGGATCGCGTGGTGGTCTTCCACTTTGGCCGGGTTGCAAATCGCTTTATTGTTTTTGTGGACCAGATTCCGGTTGGCCTGGCGGACCCACTCGTCGTAGGCCGTTCCCTGGAGGGCCGAAAGCGTTTTGTGCATCTCCGGGATATTCTGCTCCGTCACATAGTTCGAGTTCGTTCTCGGATACGAAATGACTTTGTGCTTCTCGTAGAGCGCCTGGGCCACGTCCAGCGTTTTTTTCGCCGAAAAACCGAGCTTGGCATTGGATTCCCGCTGAAGGAGCGTCAAATCATACAGCTTGAACGGATATTCCTTCGTATCTTTGACTTCGTAAGACGCGATGCGGGCCGGTTTTCCTTTTACTTTCGCCGCAATGCCCTCGGCCTTGGCCGGGTCCGTAATGCGCTCTCCCTGCCACAATCCACGGTAATCCGTCTGCTCCTGGGCGAAAAACGCCTCCACCTCGTAAAACTTCAAGGAGGAGAAATCTTCGATCAACTTTTGGCGGTCGTAAATGAGCGCCAGCACGGGAGTCTGAACCCGCCCGACGGATAAGAGCACGTTATGCTTGGTCGTAAAAGCCCGGGAGCCGTTCATGCCGATGATCCAGTCGGCTTCGCTCCGGGCCCGTGCGGCTCTGGTCAGATTTTCGAAATCGGAGCCGTCCTTCAGTTGCTGAAAGCCGTTCCGGATCGTTTCCGCGGTCAAGTCGGAGATCCACAGACGCTTGACGGGCTGCTTCAATTTCAAGTGACGCTGAATGAGCGAGAAAATATGCTGGCCCTCCCGCCCCGCGTCGCATGCGTTGACGATTTTGTCGCACTGTTTGGCGACTTCCTTGATCACTTTGAGCTGATCTTTCGTCCGTGGATTCGGCAGCAGCTTGAATTCGTCGGGAATAATCGGCAGATGCTCGAAACGCCATTTCTTGTATTTTTCATCGTATTTATCGGGTTCCGCAAGCTCTATAAGGTGTCCAATGGCCCAGGTAATGATATAATCCGATCCTTCGATATACGTGCGTTTGTTCGCCGCTTTCGGTTCGATGACAGCGGCAATCGTCCGGCCCATATCCGGTTTTTCGGCAATCACAAGTGTTTTCAAAGGCTATCTTCCTATCTATGTATCTCGCTGCGTTTCCCGCAGTGCAAGACATCCATCTTTTTGTCGTTCCGGCGCCAGGTTCTTGTTTCTCGTACACTTCAGTATATCGGCCCGGGAGTAACCCTGCAAGGACGGAAGACGGGATAGAAGGAGGTTCGGCAAGAAATTCCTCCGAAATCATAGTGTGCGGCAGGTCTTGTCCGTCCTGGAAAAAAATTTATAAGACGTATATTTCCAGGGTCTGGAATCTGGGTTATGATCCTTCTGAACGATGATTATCGGCAGGGGGTTAACATGACCGAATTAACGACGAAAACGTTTCTTCTCGGAATGGACGGCGGCGGCACGCATACCCGGGTTCTTGCGGCGGATCTGGCCGGTAACGTGATGGCCTACGTGGAAAAAGGCGCCTCGTCCATCCACAAGGACGACCGTGCGCGGGAAAATGTCCAAGGCGCTATTCTGGAAGCGGTTGCGCAGGCCGGCCGGACATTGGATCAAGCGGCCTCGTTGACCGCAGGAATGGCCGGATACGACTCCGAATCCGATCTTCCCTGGGTTCGCGGGCTAACCGACGTGGAAGGGTTAAGCTGCCCCCGGCAGCTTGTGAACGACGCTGTTGTCGCTCACAGCGGCGCTTTGTTGTCCGAACCGGGGATCATGGTTATTTCCGGGACCGGATCGATCATTCTGGCCGTAACGGACGACAACAGGCACATCCGCAATTACGATCTGCATCATTACTCGGCAAGCGCGGCGCGTTTTCTCGGCTATGACGCCACCTACGAGGCACTTGCGGGCAATTTGGACGAGTCGGATGCGGATTTGATCGCCGGCATATTGGATCACTGGGGCCTGGAAACGCTGGAAAGGTACTCCGAGCTCGCGTGCGCCGGCTTCATTCCCGACACCAAGGCGCGCAATAAAAAGTTCGGTGAACTGGCTCCCCTGATCACGGGAGAGGCTGTGAGGGGCAGCCGGCTGGCCCGGACGGTCTGCGACCGCGCGGTTCACCAGATTTCGGTCGGCATCAAGCTTCTGGGTTCCCGTTTTAACGGAGAGACGGTTTCCGTGGCGGCTGGCGGAAGCGTCGTGAACAGCCCCTATTTCAAGCAAAAACTTGCGGAAAAATTAAGCGTCGGCAACCGCAAGACCTACCGCTGGCAGCCGCCCGCCTTCTCTCCCGCAGCCGGTGCTGTCCTGATGGGTTACCGGAGCCTCGGTATTCCCCTGACGGAGGAGCTGCTGGATAATCTGCGGAGGCATCCCGCCTGCGGATGCTGAAGCTGATGCCGAACACCCCGGTCATCTCCGCCGGACGGTATACAGCGGCGATATAAAGCGAATGAACGAAAAACTCCGGACCTTCGGCGGTCCGGAGTTTTTTAATTAGGGCCGTAAAAGAACGGTCAGGCTTCCGGCTTAACCCGAAGCCAACCTTCATTCATCTGCTCAGGCTTTGCAGCAGCTTCTTTACTTCCGCAGAGCTGGTCAGCTCACCCGGACGAACCGCCGCTATTTTGCCGTCGGGATCAATCAGGAAGGTGGCCGGAAGACCGACGACCCGGTATTTTCGGGCGGCCTCGCCGCTCGGGTCGAGCAGGACGGGAAATGCAAGGTTTCCCTGCATGGCGAATTCGTTCGCCGTTCCTCTCGATTCGCCTACGTTGACGGCAACAATTTCCACGTCCGGAATTCCTTCCAGGTAAGCTTCATTCATACGGGGCATCTCATGCGTACAGGGGCCGCACCAGGAGGCCCAGAAATTAAGCAGCACGCCCTTGCCCCGGTAGTCGGAAAGCGCGACGGAACGGCCGTCCAATCCGGTAACGGTAAAATCCGGCGCCATCGCACCGGCCCGGACGGCAACGGCAGTCTCCTCTGAATCCGCATGGTACAGGGTGTACGCCAGAGCGGCTGCGATCAGCCCTGCGATAAGCAGGACGGCTCCTCGCCGCAGCTTATGTGTCAAATCTCCCACCTCCCGCTAAATCCCGCCGTCCCCGCCGGTACGATAGCCGAACAGCTTGGAGAAGGCCGCCTGCAGCCCTTGAGGACCGTATGCTTCCCGGAAAGACTCGGCCGTTCCCTCTTCGGCTATGCGCCCTTCTTTCAGGAATACGACATGATCGGCGGCCGACTCCGCCACGCCAAGCTGGTGCGTGGAGAACAGAACGGCATGGCCTTCCCGCTTCGCGTAGCGGACAAGCTCAACGAACGAATCCATCCAGTAAGGATCGAGTCCGTTGGTCGGTTCGTCCATGATGAGCAGCGCCGGCTTGGCCAGCAGTGCCTGGGCGAACAGCAGCCGCTGCCGCATGCCTTTGGAGAAGGAGCTGACCGGCTTGCGCCTCACATCGGCCAGTCCGACCAGCTCCAGGGCTTCCAGCACTCTCGCTTTGGAAACCTTCCGCAGCGAAGCCCAGAATTGAAGGGTTTCCTCCGCCGACAACCCTTGGCCGAACAAATAATCGTCCGGCATGTATCCGATCTGCTGCGCGTACGCCGTGCGGTTTTCTTTCCACTTGCGGCCGTTCACCTCGATAACCCCCGAAGTGGGCTGCGTAATACCGGCGATCATGCGCAGAATGGTACTTTTCCCGGCTCCGTTCCCGCCGCAGAGGGCCAGCACCTGTCCCTTGCTTATTTGGAGGTTGACCGAGTGGATAATCGGCTGCTTGCCGATTTTTTTGTGCAAGTCCGACACTTGCAGGACATTCTCAGCCACGGGAGCGCCCCCTTTCCCAGATCCAGTTGGCCAAGCCCGCGCATACGGCGATCCAGACCAGGCACAAGCCCATAAATACCAGGGTTCCTTCCGGACGGCCGATCCAGCGGACCCACTCGTAGTATTCGGGCCCCAGTGCCGCGCCGCCGCCGAGCTTCACGACGACAAACAGCCGGACAAGCTCTGCCGGATTCAAGAACGTGAGCACCACAAGCGCGCTTTTGATCCAGACGTAAGGAAGCTGGCCGAGAACGGCAATCAGCAGCGTCGGCCAGCCGATCACCGCGAAAAACCACACCGCCACACCTGCGGTCAGCGCCTGCCAGCGGTTCTTGGCAAACGTGCCCAGCACGAGCGCGATCGCAAGAAACAGCAGAACGAGCCCCGTGGAAAAGGCGAAAAACAACCCGAGCGTAGCCGGCTGCAGCCCTCTTCCGGTCAACGCCCCGACTACGCCCGTCAGGCCGTACCCGAAGGCGACGATGGTCAGCATGACCACGGTCAAACCCGTATATTTCCCGGCAATAAACGCAAAGGTAGCGAGCGGATACGTGGAAAGAAGCTGCCAGCTTCCCTCCTCCTTCTCCGCCGTTAACGAAAACGAGCCCAGCAGAAGCGTCATAAGCGGAAGTAAATATAAGATCAGATTGAGCATGGAAGAGGTAGAGCTTGAATAGCCCTGTACGAAGCTTTGAGCGTTAATAAGAAGCAAGGACAGGCTGAATAAAGAAAAGAGGGCCATAAACGAATAGGCCCACGGGTTTCTAAACCCGACTTTCACTTCGCGCAGCGCAATCGTCAGCACGTTCATTTGCCGTGCGTTCCCTGGTCGCCGGCTTTGCCGCCGTGAGCGTCCTTATCCCCGCCGGCTTCCGGCGTGACGCTGTGGTCATGGCTTCCGCCCATGTTCATCATGCTTTTATTCTGTTCCCACGTGTGCTTGCCGAGATCCGCAGCCGTCATCACTTTGCCTTTTTTCTGGCTTTCCGCGAACTTCTGGGCTTCCGCTTTGTCCTTAAACGAATAGATGCCGTAAGCCATCGGGGATTTGAAGGAAGGATCGTACACGTAAGTCGCATCCTCATACTTGATCCACTCTTTGTTGTTGTAATCCCGGACAAACTGGACTTGGATGGGGTTCGCCGCATTTTTCCCTTTCCATTCGTTCATGCAGCCGAGATCGTCGAATTTGTAGGTTTTCCCGTCTTTCGTTTTGAGCTGGACGGCAAACGCGTCGTCTTTGATCTGCATGTTGCAGATCGCGCATTTATCCGTTTCTTCGTTGATGGGCTCCGCCTGATCCTTCGCTTTCCCGCATGCGGACAAAACCGTCAAAATCAGCAGAACACTCAGCAAAAACAAACCTTTTCTTTTCATATCCGTCTAACCCCCACATAATAAATTGTACTGATCGACGCCAGCAGCAGCAGAAGCCCGAACACCAGAGTCGTATTCCCCGCCGCTCCGCTTAACGGCTTTTGTTCCGGCCCCGTTCCGGGCTTCATCATAGGCGCTTCATCCTTGGTCCAGCCTTCACGATCCGAGGTATACATACTTTCGAGAAACTGCATCCCCGGCGACTGAAAAAACAGTTGGTAAGCGGGAACCTCCCCCGTCAATCTTTGAAAAAAAGGATTCAGCGCATACGACAGATCACTGCTCCCGTCCCCGTCGCTGTCCAGACCGCGGAACGCTTCCCAGAAGTTGCCGCTGAACGCGTTGCTCTCGCTCTCATTCGCTTCCGCCTCGATTACGTTGCCGATAAAGCGGTTTCCGGTGAAGCGGTTATTTTCCGATTCCAGAAACTGGACGCCCACGAAATTTTGCAGCACGTCGTTGTTAGCGAAATCGTTGGAGCCCGATTGCTCGACATAAAGGCCGACCCGGTTGCCCTCCACTTTGTTGCCGGTTACTTTCGAATTATGTACGTCGAAAAACAGCAGTCCCTGCGAGTTCACGCTCTCGCTTTGTTTCGTAAAAGAATTGCCGGATACCTCGGTTTCCTTGACGCCCATGATCATGGCGCCCGTGACATTGTACATGCCGGTGTTGTTGCGCACGACCGTCCCCTTCGTGTACATGCAGTGAATCCCGTACCGGGAATGTTCGACGGAATTGGCCTCCACCTTGTTCCGGTGGCTGCTTTCCAGATAAATTCCGTCGTTCATGGAGCTTACTTGGTTGCCCGATATCACGTTATCGTGCGCGTTGAAAAGATCGATGCCATTGCGTCTTTCGGACAGCTTGGCCGCTCCGCTTCCGGTCCGGACGACGGAATTATTCTCGATCCGGTTATGCCCTGTATCCCGCAGCAGAATGCCGAAAGCATCCGTGCGGATATCCAGGGAATGAAGCCAAGCTCCGCTTCCCTGAACCAGCACCGCGGGCATGTCGGAAGACGCCCCCTCCCCGTCCTGCTCGATCTGCAGACCTGTCAGGGAAACATCGTCCGCCCGGACGGTGATAGCGGGTTTTCCGCTGCCGTCTTTGTTCCTGACGACGGCGCCGCTCTGCCCCTCGATCACGATGGGGCGGGCAATAACGGCCGGGCCCTCGTAGGAGCCTGCCGGGAGCCGGAGCAGGCCGCCGGACGGCGTACGGTCGATGAGCTGCTGCAGCGCGGCGGGCCGGGCCGCACCCGCGTCCGGCGCCGCTTCCGCCCGCTGGTGAGGCAGCCATATCCCGGCGGCCGCCGCGGCACAGACGCACAGCCACAGGGGAATCAGACGGAGCTTCATGAAACGTCAAGCACCTTTTTCTTGGTGATGTGCAGCACTCCCTGGTAGAGATGCACGTAAATGGCATATTTGCCGGGCTGATCGAACGTTTTCTCTATCGAGTAATTTCCGTCCCCGCTTGTTTTCGCATCCAGCAGTTCCGGAAGCCCGCTGTTGTCCGCCATACGGACGTCGAGCTGGACTCTCGCCCCCTCTTGTGTGGTTAATCCGGTAATCTGCGCCGTGACCACCGCTTTCTCGCCAGTTTTGACCGGCGAAGGCTCGGTGACGAGATCGACTTTGACTTTGGCCGGGTCCTGTCCCTTAAGTTCGGGCGAGCAAGCCGTGACGGCAAACACCAGAAGAACGGCCAGCAGGAATCGGCTGATCGGTTTTAGCAAGGCAAGGCCTCCTTTCCTTTCGCTTCCATTATTCTTACACGCGGCTGCCCTTTTTAATATGACTCAACAGGGCTATTCTCGTTAACATTGTGTGAATAGTTTATTTTGTCCGGAACAAATAAGTTTTACGGCGGTTAATTTGTTGCGCGCCGGAAACATTAAACGGGAAGAAACAGACAAAGGAGACCTGTACATGTTTATGGTATACGGAATCGCCCTGCTTCTGGCGGGACTTCTGACGATCAACAGCATCTTCTCTTATCAGAGCAAACACATTGATCCTTCGCTCTGGCAAACCTTGTGGTTTCAGTGCAAAATGATCCCGCTGGTGTTTGCGGCCAACGTCATGATCGGATACGGCGTGAAGTTCTGCTACAAGACGACGGGCAACCTGACCTTGTCCCTAGGCATATCCAAAGGCATCGAAATTTTTATCTGCGTGCTGATGGGTTACATCTTCCTGAAGGAAATTCCGAACTGGAAAACCTGGGTCGGCCTCGGTATCGTGGTCGGCGGCTTTGTGATCACCAAGCTGAAATAGCGGTGCCAAGGCCGATGAAGCAGCAGAGAGAATGTCCGCACGAATCGGACAGAAGCGGGCGGATTTGAGCTTATCCTCACCTGTTCTGCGCACAGCTGCCGCAGATGCTCCCGGGCTGCTCTCCGCCCCGTCAGCTCATTCGCGACACAGCGGTCATACACCCGGGCGCGCTAAAAAGCTCCGACCCCTGAAGGGGCCGGAGCTCTAGCGCCGGAAGCGGTCTGACCGTGCGCTGAACGATCAGGCGCGGATGTGCACAACTTGCTGCGGGGTGTCCGCCGTCCGGATCAGGATCTCTCCGGCAGCTTCGTCGTAAGCCCAGCCGCTTGCGGCCCGGTCTCCGCCGATCATGCCGGCTTCCAGACGCCGGAGGCCTTCCACCGCCGCAGGGGCGAATCCCGCGTGCTTGATGCGGATCAGGAAGCTGCGGTCTGCGTTTGGCAGCCCGCTGTGCTCGTAAGCCCAAGCCAGCTTCATGCCTCCATCGACCGCTTCCGTGGACATGCGGATCACATTGTACGCTCCCTGCTCGTACCCGTAAGTGATCCCGTCGTCTTCGTACACGGTTCCCTCGGAACTGCCGCCGGAAGCATAAATGTTCCACGTCAGAGACGATGCCGCTTCCTCGTCCGCATGCTGTTTAAGCGGCTCTTCCGCAAGGATAGCTCCCGCTTTGATATACATCGGCATAATGTGGAGCGGCGCGTGGGCGAGGATATGCTTCGGTCCCGCATGCTTCTCCCCGCTCCAGTAGTCGATCCACTCGCCTTCCGGGATATACACGGCGCGGTGCTCCGTATCGGGACGGTAGACCGGGGCGACGAGAACGCTGCTGCCGAGCAGGAACTGGTCGCTGAGGTTCGTCACCTGCGGATCGCGCGGATATTCCAGCACAAGCGGCCGCAGAATCGGCATCCCGGTCCGGGATGCTTCGTGGAACAGCGTGTACAATACCGGCATCCAGCGGTAGCGCAGCTCGATGTAGGTGCGGCAGATCGCTTCGGTCTCTTCGCCGAACGACCACGGTTCCTGGCGGACGGAATCGATCACGCTGTGGTTGCGGCAGAAAGGGAACAGCGCCCCCATTTGCGTCCAGCGGGCAAGCAGCTGTCCCGTGGAGTGATGCGCAAAGCCGCCGATATCGGGACCCGTGAACGGAATTCCGGACAACCCCAGGTTCAGCACCATCGGAATCGCCATCGCCATATGCTCCCAGAAGCTGCGGTTGTCGCCCGTCCATACGGCGGCATAACGTTGTATTCCGCTGTAGCCTGCCCGTGTCAGAACGAACGGCCGCTCACCGCCGAGCTGCTCCCGGAGGCTTTCGAAAGTCGCTTTGGACATCATCATGCCGTACAAGTTATGCAGCTCTTCGTGCGTCTTGCTATCGCCGTTATTGCCGTGGATGACATCGAGATCCATCGTTTTGGATTCATTGAACACAGCCGGCTCGTTCATATCGTTCCAGATTCCCGTGATGCCGAGGTCCACGTAGAACTTGTGCTTCTCCCCCCACCATTTGCCCACGGCATCTTCCGTGAAATCGGGGAACGCGCTTTTACCGGGCCATACGTCTCCGATAAACAGCTCGCCTTCCAGCTTTTTGCAGAAATAGCCGTTCTCGATCCCTTCCCGGTAAATCGGGTATTTAGGATCTTTTTTGACGCCGGGATCGACAATCGGCACAATGCGCATGCCGAGCTTTTTCAGCTCCGCCATCATTCCTTCCGGGTCCGGGAAACGGTCCTTGTCGAACGTAAAGACGCGGTACTGATCCATGTAATGGATATCGAGATGAATGACGTCGCACGGAATGTTTCTCTCGCGGAACGTGCGTGCCAGCTCCAGCACTTCCTGCTGGTTCATATAGCTGTAACGGGACTGATGGTAGCCAAGGGACCATTTCGGCGGCATAGAGATGCGGCCCGTCAGCTTCGTGTAGCGGCCGACGACGTCTTTGGGCTGCGGACCGAAAATGAAGTACAGATCATACTCCCCGGTCGTGCATTGAATCGTAAAAAGATCGGGATGCGTGCGCATATCGAAATCAGTGCGGCCGGGATTGTCCAAAAACAGCCCGTACGTTCCGGTTTGATGCATGTGAATGAGCAGAGGGATCGATTCGTACAGCGCTTCGATTTCCGGCACATGCGGCGCGAACACGTCGGAGTTCCACATCGCATAGCGCTCTCCCCGCTTGTCCAGGAAGCTCGTTTTCTCCCCGAGGCCGTAAAAATGAGAGTCCGTCCCCATCACATAGGAGCCGCTCAGCGAGCCGCGTGTCGTCCACGAAAGCGTGGGCTGCTTCATCAGAAGCTCGCCTGCCGGCGTTTGAACCGTCAAAGCGAACGTTTCTTTCTCGACGATCAGGCGCAGCGCGGAAGTGCGGAATTCGAACGCTTCCGGGCTTTCCGTCCGGTCGGCTTTAACCGGTTGAAACGATTCCGCCAGTACAGCGACGGTCGCGGCCTTGAATTCCGGCTTAATCCCGTGGAACAATTTGATCCGGAACAGCCCGCTTTCCAAAAAAGTCAGCAGCAAATTGGCGTGCTGGCCGTGAATAAGATAAGAATCGTCCAGCTCCGTTACGTGTGTAGCGCGTCCGGGTGCTTTAGGGGCCACTTCCAGCACCGTATCGATGGATTTGTCGGGATGAATGGTTTCGCTCGTTTGCATGACCTATTCCTCTTTCTGAATGGAGTTGGGTTGGAAACGCCGGGCGGTGCTCTGGCGGCGTTTAAGTTCAACGGGCAGCGTAACCGAATGCTCGGCCGGGACGCTTCCGCGGATCATACTGAGAATGCGGCGTATCGCCGTCTTCCCCTTGGTGCCGATATCCTGCCGGATCGTGGTCAGGGAGGGTGTCAGAAAGCCCGCGTAGTCGATATCGTCGTATCCCATGACGGAGAGATCGTCGGGAATGCGTACGCCGAGCTCCTGCAGCCCTTTCATCAGCCCGATTGCCGCCACATCGGAAAAAGCGAATACGGCGGTGACCTTCGGGCTGAGCATGTAAACCTGCTGGGCGCTGTGATAACCGCCGAGCAGAGAGACCGGCGTCTCGACGAGCAAAGCGCGGTCCGCTTCGATGCCGCTCTCCTCCAGCGCCCGGGTATAGCCGAGCCAGCGTTCTTCATAGACGCCCGAAGTGACGATGTCGCCCGCGATGACGGCAATCCGCTCATGCCCGAGCGAAAGCAGGTGCTTCGTCCCGAGGTAACCGCCCATCCGGTCGTTCATATTGACGACCTGAAGGTTCTCCCCTCCGGTGAGGTAGCAGTCCAAATACACGCACGGAACGTCGAGCTGGGCGATGCGCCCCAGCAGCGGGGAATCGCCGGTTATCCCGATAGCGATCATGCCGTCGAGCTGCCGCTCCTGCACAAACGTGAGCGAGTCCTCTTCCGTCACGCCCGAAACGATAACATGCAGGAGCTCTTCTCTCGCTTCCGCTTCGACGGCCATTACGAGCTGCCAGTAGAACGGGTTGTCTTCGAGCCGTCCCCTCTCGCCGGTCGGGACCAGAATCCCGATGAGCTGGGAGCGTCTTTCTTTCAGAAAACGGGCCGCCGTGCTGGGCGCATAATCGTGCCGGTCGATGACCTGGAGCACTCTCTTGGCGGTTTCACCGGAGACTCTTCCGGTGCCGTTCATCACGTTGGACACGGTCGCGATGGACACGCCTGCCTCCGCCGCTATATCTTTAATCGTTATTTTGTTCATCGTTCCCCCAAATCGGCTGATTTGTCAGAATTTGATTAATCGTTTTACATCTAAAAGAAACGTGTAACTTTCTTTGTAGTTCTTACGAAATGATTGTACTCCGGAATGTTTTGATAGATCAATGATTAAACGTTTTATCATTTTTAAGCATCCGCTTTAAGGTATCCTTTTTCCGCAAAAAAAAGACAGCCGCATCTTCCGCAGCCGTCCTTATTTTTCTATCCATTTGTCATGCTCCCTGCCGTTCAATCACAGTCTCTGCCCGGCTATTCCCGGGAATCGAAAAAAATGTGCCTCGCTTCGGTTTTTTCCCCGTCCGTCTCGATCAACCCGAACGAAAACCGGGGCTGCCAGCGCTTATCCCAAGGCGAGCCGGGGTTAAAAAGAAGCAGGCCGTCGATCCGTTCCGAATACGGAATATGCGAATGGCCGAACACGATCACATCCGGGTTGTCGTCCTGAAAAGTGAACAGGGCGCGCTGCTCCGTCGATCTTCCCCGGCCGCGGTCCCCGTGGACAAGCCCGATGGTGAGCCCGCCGGCTTCGATCAGCTTGCTGTATCCGAATCGGTTTACAATGTCCGGACCGTCATTGTTCCCTGCGACGGATTCCACGGGCGCGATCTTCTCCACCCACCCGATAATTTCCGGGCTGGTCCAGTCTCCGGCGTGCAGAATGAGGTCGACCCCCTCCAGCCCCTTCAGAACGGCATCGGGCAGCTTACCTGCCTTCGGCCTCATGTGCGTATCGGACAATACTCCTATTCTCATGCGCAAAACTCCTTTCAAACGGCAAGTATCAGCTTACAATTCGTCCGGAAAAAGAATCCTTACCTCGTCCCCGGCGGAAACGATGCCGGGCCTCTCGACCGAAGCCACGATTCCTCTGCGGTTCCAGGCGGCTTTGACGAACTTGCCCGCAAGCTTGGGATTCCCCATCTGCTCGGCGATCACCTTACCCGGATGGACGCACGGTTCGTTCTCTCCTTCGCACACGAGTCCCGCTCCGCTCGGAAACAACATTCTCGTTCCCCGCGGCAGTGCGGTCAGACGCTCCAGCCCCTTGAGCGCCATGTTCGCTCCCAGCCACTCGGGCGCGACGCGTTCAATGCCGAGAGCGGCCGCAATCTCCTCGCATTCCTCCTCGGACACGATGCTGATTTGCCGCCGGTTCATGATCTCGGTTCCCCGCGGATACATCGGCTGGCGGACGTCGGCCTTGCTTGTCACTCCGAAATGCCGGTCTCCGACCAATCCCCCGAACTGCATCTCCGCCCAATCGAGATGGCGCGTAATAAATGTCCCGGACTTGTCCGCAATAAGAAGGCCCGTCATGACGGCCTGTTGTTCGTTTCCTTTTTTCATGGCAGTTCACTCCAGGTTCGGTTAGGAGAACTTAAACTTCATCTAAGATGATGCGGTTCTCTGAAAATATGCAGTCATTATACCACAAGGATGATCCTGCCAGAAACTCGGGGCTTACCGCCTTCGGCTGTCTGTTTTCTTTCCCTTCAGCATAGACCGTGCCAAGGCTTGACCGCCATGCCCGGTGTTGTTGCCATTGTTTGCCGGATATGATATATTGTTTCTTCATGCTCAAAATCTGATCTTAGGGGGTAACTGATCTTGGATAAGAATCAAAGTGCCTATCAAGAGGAACAAAACCGGCTGGACGCCATTCTGGCGGACGTCAACCGGAGACTGGCGGAGCTGAAGGCCTTTCCCGTTTACCGGGGGCCGGATTTCACGGAACAGGCGCTGGAAGCCGTACGCGAAAGCAGCCGGCAGTCGCTTGCCTTGGCATCGGACGAACCTTATTTCGGCCGTCTCGACTTTCAGTCTGAAAACGCTGCCGGCAAGTCCGCTTTATACATCGGCAAGTTCGGCGTCGACGACGAGAGCGGCGGAGAACCTCATGTCATTGACTGGCGGGCTCCGGTAGCCAGCATGTTCTATTCCTACACGGGCGGGGACGAGAAAGCGGCGTACGAATCGCCCGACGGTCTTGTCGAAGGTCTGGTGTATTTAAAAAGAAACCTGGTCATCCGCAAGCAGATTCTCCAGCGGGTCGTCGATACGTACGAGCGGGACAGCGATCTTCTGTCCGGAGCGGGCGGAGACGAGTTTTTGCTGTACCGACTCGGTGAGAACAAAGACAATAAGCTGCGCGATATCGTCTCCACGATCCAGGCGGAGCAGGATAAAATTATCCGTTCGGCCAAGAACGCGGCCCTTATTATTCAGGGCGTCGCCGGAAGCGGCAAGACGACCGTCGCTCTCCACCGTCTCGCTTTTCTGCTCTATCAATACCGCGACCAGGTTAAAGCGGAAAATATGATGATTTTCGCACCGAACTCCATGTTTCTCGATTACATATCCGGGGTGCTCCCGGAGCTCGGCGTCGGACATATCCGGCAGAGCACGTTTGCGGATTGGGCCATAGAGCTGACCGGACTTTCCTTCGCGCTGGAGAATCCCGCCGACGAAAGTGCCGTCTGGTTTGCCCTCGGTTCCAAGCGTCCGCCGCTGAACGACGACGTTTCCGGCCGCTGGAAAGGCTCCGTCGCCTTCAGGAGCTTCCTGGAAAGCTGCTTTGACGGCTACGCGCGGACCTGTCTGCCGCAGGAACCTTTTCACCCTTGGGACGGGAAAACGCTCCCGGCCGAAACGATCGGCGTCTGGTACAACGAAGAATACAAACATCTCCCTCCCGCCAAGCGCAGAGAGCGGGTCGTCGCCCGGATCAAACGCTGGATAACGATGGAACTGGACAAAGTCTGGGACGCCAAGCAGAAAAAAGAACGGAAAACCAAATCGACCCAGCGGCTGAAAGCCTACCTGAAAGGCTGGCCGGAGCTCGATGCGCTGTCGTTCTATAAAGCCGTGTTCGATCCCAAAGCCGGGGCCGTCTGGATGACGGAAGAACTGCGCGACCGGATTCCCGAAGCCGTGGCGAAGGATACGCTGGCCTCCTTCCGCCGCAAGAAGGTGCGCCACGAGGATCTTCCGGCGCTCGTCTTTATCCATGCCTCCCTGCACGGCATCGAAGGCTCGGAGCGGTTCGACCACGTGGTCATCGACGAAGCGCAGGACGCTTCCCCGTTCCAGATTGCCGTGCTCGATCCGTACACCCGGCAGCATTCCTTCACGATTCTGGGCGATCTGTCCCAGGGGATTCACGCCTACCGGGGAACGCAGGACTGGGCCGAACTCACGTCGCTTTTCGGGGAAGGCGAAACCGCTTATTTCGAACTGGAGCGGAGCTACCGCTCCACGATGGAAATTATCCGTTTCGCGAACCACGTCCTCTCCACCGGAGTCGGGGCCGGTCTCCTGGCCGTTCCCGTATTCCGGTCCGGCGAACGGGTCAAGGTGCTCCGGGTAGAGAAGGAGCGGGAAAGCGCCTTCCTCCGCGAAGCGGTTGAGCGGCTTCTCCGCCGGAACTACGATACTGTAGCGGTGATTACGCGCACCGAGGAAGACGCCGGGCGGCTTCACGCGCAGCTCGGAGAGCTGGGCCTTGCGGCGAGCAGAATCACCGCGGACCAGAAGCAGTACGCCGGCGGGATCTCGGTCGTGCCCGTCTACCTGACGAAAGGGCTCGAGTTCGACGCCGCCATCCTGACGGATGCGGACCCCGTCCATTACGGCGCCGACGCTCAGGACGCCAAGCTCCTCTATGTGGGCTGTACCCGCGCCCTGCACGATTTGTGGGTGCTCTACGACGGCGAGCCTTCCCCGCTCGTGAGCGTCGACGATCCCGAGATTGTAACCCGGGAGCTTCCGGGGGAAGACAACGCGGATCCGCGGGCGGAGTAACGCATCCACGCATGCGCGCACAAAAAAAGGCTGTCTACCGGTCCCGCGGACCGGTAGACAGCCTTTTTTATGTCCATGCCTGTATGTGTGCACCGGTCAGCCGGCGGAAACAAATCTCACCGTCAGCCGGGAGCGGCTTTTATCAGCTGTCAGCAGCTAATAAGGATGCCGCCCTCTCCCGCGTAGGTGCCGATAACCGGCCCCATCTCGGTGATGACGACCTGACCGAACGGGAACAGCCGGAGCAGCTGATCTCTCACGTCCCGGGCGCGGTCCTCGCAGTTGCTGTGCGCAATGCCGAGGATGCACCGCTCCAGATCGTGCCGGGTTTCGCTCACTTTCTCGCTTACCCGTTCGATCAGACGCTTGATCGCATTCTGGGTCCCGCGCACTTTCTCGAAAGGCTCCAGGGTGCCTTCTTCGCTCGCTTTCATGATCTGCTTGATGTTCAGCACGGAAGCCACCGCGCCGCGGACGCGGTCGAGGCGGCCTCCTTTTATGACATTTTCAAGCGTGTCCAGGAAAAAATACGTATGATGGCTTTTGACTTCTTCCTTCATCCGGGCCACCAGCTCTTCGAACGGCAAGCCTTCTTTCACGAACTTGGCCGCTTTCACGGCAAGAAGACCTTGTCCCAGAGAAGCCGTGCGGGAGTCGAGCACTTCAATCCGGCCTGTATAGCCGTCCTCCATAAGTTGTTCTCTCGCCATGAGGGCATGATGATAGGTACTGCTGAGATTAGACGAAACAGAGACTACCAGAATGTCACTTTGTGAAGCCTTGCGGTACTCTTCCATAAAAGTATGCGGGGCGGGACTCGCCGTCTGAGGAAGCTTGGGCTCCTGCCTCATCAGCTCATAGAATAAGGTTCTGCTCATGTCTGAAGTCATTTCCTTGTCGCCGAAACGGACGAGCAGGGGTACGACTGTGATGTCTAATTCACGGGCCAGCTCCTGAGGCAAATCGGAAGTTCCATCCGTAATAATCTTGATCGTCAAGAAGTACCCTCATTTCTAAGATTTAATAAATACGATGCCCACTGTCTGAGGACCGCAATGACTGGAAACCACACATCCGGTTTCCGTAATCTCAATCCGTTTGACACCCGTTTCCTGCAGAAGGCGGGCACGTACAAGCTCCGCTTCCTCCTGCGCCATGGAATGCGTAACGAACAGGACATCCGGGTCCATCTCGTGCTTGAAGGCCAGCGCGTTGTCCACCAGCTGTTCCAGCGCTTTCTCCCTCTTACCACGCACTTTGGAAGTTAGAATCATGGAACCGTCCTTGACTTGCACGACCGGGCGGATTTTCAGCAGGCTTCCGAAAAAAGCCTGTAAGCTGGTACAACGGCCGCCTTTGTGCAAATAATCCAGCGTATCGATAATGAATTCCGTGCTCACCTTCGGAATGAACGATTTCACCATGGCTTCGATCTCCGCCGCACTGCGTCCCTGCTTGGCCGCTTCCACGGCTTTGCAGATCAGAATGCCGATGCCGGTAGCCAGGTTGCGGGAATCGATGACGGTTACCCGTCCTTCCGGAAAGAGCTCGGACGTTAACACGGCATTCTGATAAGTCGACGAGACTTCGGAAGAAAGCCCGATATAGACGATATCGAAGCCCTGTTCGATAGGAGGCCGGAACGCTTTCTCGAAGTCGGCCGGCGACGGAGCCGCCGTCTTGGGAAGCTTGCCCGACTGTTCGACTTTCCGGTACAGGACCTCCGGTGTAATGTCCACCCCGTCCCGGTAAGAATCGTCGCCGAAGACGACATAAAGGGGAACGACGCCGATTTCGTTTTCCTTCAAATAGTGCGGATTTAAATCATTCGTGCTGTCCGTAAAAATTTTAATGGGCGCCACGAGACTTCCTCCCTGCTCTGCGATAACAATTTCGTGTTCTATCTCGCTTACAGCACCTTACCCAGGAATTCCTTCGTCCGGGCATGCTGCGGGTTCGAGAACACTTCTTCCGGTCTGCCCTGTTCGACGATGACGCCCCCGTCCATGAAGACGACGCGGTCGCCTACTTCGCGGGCAAATCCCATTTCATGCGTGACGACGACCATGGTCATGCCGTCTTTCGCCAGCTTTTTCATAACGTCGAGCACCTCGCCGACCATCTCGGGATCGAGTGCGGAGGTGGGCTCGTCGAACAGCATGACGTCGGGGGACATCGCAAGCGCGCGGGCGATCGCGATCCGCTGCTTCTGTCCTCCGGACAACTGGGCCGGATAAGCGTCGGCTTTTTCCGCCAATCCTACTTTACGGAGCAAATCGGCCGCGGTTTCATTTGCCTGACTCACCGACATTTTTTTCAGCTTGCGCGGAGCAAGCGTAATATTGTCTTTGACCGACAGATGGGGGAACAGGTTGAACTGCTGGAACACCATGCCCATCTTCTGCCGGACGGAATTGATATCCGTCTTCTTGTTCGTAATGGAAATACCCTCGAAGAGGATTTCGCCGTCGGTCGGCACTTCCAGCAGATTGAGACAGCGCAGGAACGTGCTTTTGCCCGAGCCGGAAGGCCCGATGACAACGACGACCTCGCCTTTTTCAATCTCGATATCGATTCCGTTCAGCACGTTTAATTTCCCGAAATGTTTATGAAGGTTCGTAATGTTAAGCATTCGACTTCGTCAGCCTCCTTTCGAGCATTCCGACGAGCTTGGACAGCGTCAGGGTAATGACCAGATAAATAAAAGCGGCGATGATCAGCGGTTCGAACGGAAGCGACAGGCTTCCTTTGACCGTGTCCGCGTTGAACATCAGTTCGTTGAGGCCGATGACCGATACGATCGACGTTTCCTTGATCACGACGACCAGCTCGTTTCCGAGCGCCGGCAGTACCGTGCGGAACGCCTGGGGAATCACGACAAGACGCATCGCCATCCACGGCTTCATCCCGAGGGAGCGGGCCGCTTCCATCTGCCCTTTGTCCACGGACTGGATGCCCGCGCGCATAATTTCAGCCACATAGGCCGTGCTGTTGAGTCCGAGCGTAATGACGGCTGCGGTAAATTCTCCGCCGTACTCTTCCAGAAACGGAAACGGAGGGAAATGAAAGTCCGGGATAAACTGCGGCAGCGCATAATACACGAGGAAAATTTGAATAATGATCGGTGTTCCCCGGAAAAACTCGATATAAGCCGTAGCCAGCCACCGCAGCGGCCAAACACCGGACAAACGGAGCAGGCTCATCCCTGTTCCGAAAATCGCGCCTAAAATGACGGTAATCACGGACAGAAGAAGCGTGACCTTCGTACCGTCCACAAAATAATGCCCGTATTCGTTTAAAAATGAAAAATTCATGGGCTGTTAACTCCTCCTTAAGTGCGGATGGACACCGCTAATTATACAATTTCTAACCACCTTGTGACCATCCCTGAAAAAAGAAAATAGCGGAGGGTTCTCCGCTATCTCACATTTATTGCAGTTACCGGTCCGATGACCTTGCGCTTACTCGGCTTCCACTTGGCCGGTGGCTTCGGTTACGAACTGATCGATCTTCTTCTCGGCGATCAGACGGTCGATCGTCTTGTTCACCAGGTCGATCTTGTCCTGGCTGCCTTTCTTGAAAGCAACCGCGGAACCCGCTTCTTCAACCGTCGGAGTCGCTTCGGCAATCACAATGCTCTTGTCGCGGTTTACGTGGGAAGTCGCAACCGGAAGCTCGATGATCGCGGCGTCGGCATTCTTGTTTTTCAGCTCAAGCACGATGTCGGTAATTTTGCTTAGTGTTTTGATTTTGGCGTCTTTGATTTGTTCTTTGGCTACCGTCTCTTGAATGGAAGCTTTCTGAACGACGATCCGCTTGCCCGCCAAACTGTCCATCGTCTTGTACTTGTCTTTGTCTTCCGCGCGGACAACGATCATCTGCTTCGCGGTGTAATACGTTTTGGAGAAATCAACGTTCTTCTTGCGCTCTTCGGTAGGCGTCATTCCGGAAAGGATCATATCCACGTTGCCGGATTGAAGCGCCGGAAGCAGACCGTCGAACTTCATATCTTTGATTTCCAGCTCGGCTCCCATGTCTTTCGCGATTTCTTTCGCGATCATGATGTCGAAGCCGATGATTTCGTCTTTGCCGTTCGTCGATTTGTGGAATTCATACGGCGGGTAATCCGCGCTCGTCCCCAAGATAAGCTTCTTCGCAGGTGCTGTTGTTTGAGCGCCGCCGGCCGCATCTTTCGGTGTTTCGGTTTTTTTGCCGCATGCAGCTATGAGGCTCATTGTCAGTACAAGGGCGATAAGTGTCAGTCCCCATTTTTTCATGGCAAGTGCTCCTTTATTCAAAATAGTTTATTAACGAAGGGTCAATTCAAAAAAGAACATGATTTAGTATACCGAAATCGCTTCTTTTATGCAAGATGCTTTATGAAAATGCTTTTTAAAGCGTATATAGGGCATAAAACCTGTATATTTATGCAGCTTCTGAGCCTTTAGACGCACCTGGTACAGTCCCTTTGGCTAAAAGTTCCATCAAAATAAGCGCAAAAACGGGTAAAAAGCGTTGAAGGGGTATGTCGAGGAACCGCGTCTAAGTAGTCATTAGCCAGTAAATTGGGCATCCGGTCCCGGATAGCTTGGAGGTAAACCCTATGGAATATTCACCGCGCGAAGAAGTCGCAAACGCCGTTTCGCATGGAATCGGCACCTTGCTTAGCGTAGCAGCTCTGGTTCTTCTCGTCATTCAGGCAACCACATACGGAAACACTTGGCATATCGTCAGCTTCAGCATTTTCGGCACTTCCCTGATTCTGCTTTATCTGTGCTCCACGCTCGTTCACAGCGCTCCCGGAGGGAAGCTGAAAGACATTTTCGAAATCATGGACCATTCCGCTATCTATGTACTGATCGCCGGCTCCTATACCCCTTTTATGCTCGTTACGCTGCGGGGAGTGCTGGGATGGACCCTGCTCGGCATCGTATGGGGGCTCGCCCTTCTCGGGATCGTGCTCAAAATTTTCTTCGTCAAAAGGTTTATCGTCCTCTCGACGGTTTGTTACATCGGCATGGGCTGGCTGATCGTATTGGCCATTAAACCCCTGGCCGAGCATTTATCGGCAAACGGCATCATCTGGCTCGTCGCGGGCGGACTGCTCTACACGGTCGGAACGGTGTTCTATCTGTGGCGGCGCATTCCCTACCACCATGCGATCTGGCATTCGTTCGTCATCGGAGGCAGCGTCTGTCACTTCTTCGCCGTGATGCAGGTCCTGCCCGTCCCCGCGTAAACCGAAAAAAAACAGTGAGGCGGCCGCTTCACTGTTTTTTTAATGCCCGCCTCCTCCCGCAAGGGAAGTGAGCGGGACGCTCTGGGCGATGCATTCCGCTATCCGTTTGTACCCTTCCGCATTCGGGTGAAAAAGATCGTCGGAAATCAGCCGGCTCTCCGCTCCCTTGAAAGCCGGATACACGTCCACGTACCGAACCGTGCGCGACCCAAGCCCGGCCATTTGCTGGTTGAAGCGTTTGATCCAGAATTCCGCCTCCGGCAGCATGGAAATCGGATTGTACAATCCGACGAGAATCACCAGCGGTGACTTGCCGTTCGGAGTCGGAAGCTGGGTATAGCCCACGATCTGGCGCAGGTTGCCCCCGAACTTACGCAGGCTTCGCTTCAGCACGCCCGTATCGCGGCTTTTCAGATAAGGCATCGCCGAGCGGATGAGATCGTTCCCGCCTGCCGTAATCGTCACGATATCGGCGGTTGCCAGCTCCCGCCTCAGCTCTCCCTCGTTACGCAAGTACTGCAGCAGCTCGCCCGATGTGGCGCCGTTCGTACCGGCACTGCGCAGAACTACGCTGCGTCCCAGCGCCGCTTCTGCCATGCCGCGGTATCTTGCGGTGAAACCTTCCCGCGTCGGATCGCCCGTACCGACGGTCAGCGAGTCTCCGAACGCGATGTAGCGCAATGCTCTTCCCATGGCGGCCCCTCCTGTCGCTTACGTCTATAAGACAGTATATTCCGGAGCCGGCCTGCCGGTCTCTACTTTTCTAGCGCAAGAGGAGAGAATCCATTTCCGCCGAGCAATGCTCTTCGAGATAACGGGCAATTTTCTCTTTCTCGCCCGGGGTAAACTGGTATTCGCAGTCGCAGCCTTCATCCAGCAGGATGATCTGCACGATCGCTCCTCCCAGATCGCAGATGACGTACACGCTGGGATCGTGCAGTTCTTCCGGCAAGGTCTCTCCTTCTTCCGGGAGAAGCGCCAGATGAATGTCCAGCCACTGTCCTCTGCGCTCGACTTCTTTGCAGGCCAGCGTAAAACGGTGATCCTGCCAGTTATCCGATCCGTATTTATTCATAAATATCCTCCTCCTGGGCTATGTAAACATCTTCGCCGAATGAAATTTCCTTTGGGAAGATGCGTTAATTGCAGCAAATGCGGACTTTGCGCTTTCCGTGCTTTATTGTAACGCAAAGGAGCCGGAAGTGGTAGCGGGTCCGAGTTTGTATTACAATGGACTTACATCCGAAACATAACGACGGGGCGCCGCCCCCACCACTTACATACATAAGGAGAAGCGCCATGAAGGAACGTATCTATAACACCATCGATTTCCACACGCCGGAGTTTCAAGCGATTTCCACTTATATCGGGCAAAATCCCGAGCTCGGCCATGAAGAATTTCTGGCCTGTGCCCGGCTGATCGAAGAGCTGGAGCGGCACGATTTCACGGTTGAACGGGCCGTTCTCGACATTCCGACCGCTTTCCTGGGCGTGTACGACTCCGGCAAGCCCGGACCGACCGTCGCCTTCCTGGCGGAATACGACGCTCTCCCCGAGCTGGGCCATGCCTGCGGTCATCATCTCATCTGCATGATGAGCATCGGCGCGGCCGTCGGGCTTAAATCCGTCATCGACGAGACGGGCGGCGTCATCCGCGTCTACGGCACGCCTGCCGAAGAAACCAAAGGGGCGAAAGTTCCCATGGCGGCCGCGGGGCTCTTCGACGACGTGGACTTCGCGCTGATGGCGCATCCTTATTATACGTATGAGCGTTCAGGCGAATCCCTTGCCCTGGATGCCATCCAGTTCGAGTACTTCGGCAAGGCGGCCCACGCAGCCGCCTCCCCTTACGAGGGCGTGAATGCTCTGGACGCCGTGCTCATGCTGTTCAATTCCGTCAATGCGCTGCGCCAGCAGCTCCGCAGCGATGTGCGCATTCACGGGATTATCACGGAAGGCGGCCAGGCCGCGAACATTATTCCCGACTATGCCGTCGCCCAGTTCTATGTCCGCTCCTCTTCCCGCGCGTACACGAACGAAGTCGCGGCGAAGGTGCTGAAATGCGCGGAAGGGGCCGCTCTGCAGACCGGCTGCACTCTCACCACCTCGAACTACGAATACTCGTATGACGAGCTGAACACGAACGAGACGCTGTCCGCTGTGTTCAACCGCAACCTGGCTTCGGCAGGCATTACCGAAGAGATGATTCAAACGGGCAAGGACCACGGCTCCCTCGACCTCGGGAACGTCTCTCTTCACTGCCCGACGATTCACCCGTATATGAAGGTCATTGAAGAGAAGCACCTGCTCCACACGCCGGAGTTCCGCGATCTTGCGATGCAGCAGCGCGCGCTGGACGGCATGATTCTGGCCGCCAAGATGCTGGCGGCTACCGCCTACGACGTGATCACGGACCCGGCGCTGCTCGCTGAGATCAAAGCCGAATTCGAGCGCACACGTTTGACGCGTTAAGCTGCCGCTTTTCGTCCGCCTGGCAACATAAGAACCCGCTGTAAACCGGTCCGGGACCGGTTTACAGCGGGTTCTTTGTCGTCCGGCCGGAGCCGGAACTTCGCGAGTCTTCGAGCCGCATAAGACTTGCGCGGCGTCACGTCCTTTTCAGCTCGAAGCGCTGGGCGAACAGGGAAATGCAATAGTTGACGACGAAATACATCAGCGCAGCGAGCAGGAAGATCGGAACGATGAACTTCTGGGAAGAACCGTTGATGATCTGCGCGTTGTGCATCAACTCCGGCGCCGCAATGATAACGGTAAGCGACGTGTCCTTCAGCAGTGAAATAAACTGGCTGACGATCGGCGGAACCATTCGGCGCACCGCTTGCGGGAACACGATGTGCCAGAGCGTCTGCACATAGGTTAACCCGGAGGAGCGGGACGCCTCGATTTGCCCCTTGTCGATGGAGTTGAGCCCCCCGCGGATGATTTCGGCAATCATCGCCGATTCGAAAATCGTCAAGGAAATGATCGCGGACGTCAGAATGCTCATTTCCACACCGGTCACTTCCGGCACGGCGAAGTAAACGAAGAAAATAATGAGCAGCAGCGGCAGGTTCCGGATCACTTCGACGAGAACCGCCATAAGCTGGCTGAGCACGGGGATTTTCGAGTAACGGATAACCCCGACCAGACTGCCGATGACAAAACTTAAAATAATGGCGATAACGGCCATTTCCAGCGTTACGAGAAACCCTTTTAACAAAAACAACAAATTATCCGCGTTGTATGCACCTGAGAAATCCATTCCGACACCCCACTTTGACATTCACCGGATCTTGTCCCGTCCGGAACCGATTAGGCGCGCGCCATTCTTCTTTCGAGATACTGAACCAGCAGACTGAGCGGTATCGTCAGCACCAGATAGAAAAGCGCGACCCCGATATACACATTAAACGTATCGAGCGTATCGGAATTGATCAAATCCCCGAAATACATGAGATCCATGCCCGCGATAACGCCAAGTATGGATGAGTTCTTGATCAAGTTCAGAAACTGATTGCCAAGAGGCGGAATCACAATCTTGATCGCCTGGGGAAGAACGACGTGAATCATCGTCTGCCCGTAGGAAAGACCCGAAGAACGGGCCGCCTCCGCCTGGCCTGCGGGAACGGCCAGTATGCCTGCACGGATCGCCTCCGCAATAAACGCGGACGTGTAAATCGTCAAGCCGATCGTTCCAGCGGTAAACCCGTCCAGCGAAAGGCCGAACTCGGAAGACCCGTAATAAAAGAAGAAAATAATCAACAACAGCGGAATGTTCCGCACGAATTCCACATAGACCCCGCTGATCGCCCGCAGCGCTTTAAAAGGCGAGATCCGCAGGACGGCCACCAGCGTCCCGAGCAGGAAGCTGAGTACCAGCGAGAGAAGACTGACCATCACGGTATTGCCGAATCCTTCGATATATCTGTCCCAATTCTCTGTAATTACACTTAAATCCACCGGCAGCACCCCGATCTGTTCCTTCTAATAACGATATCCCGGAAGAAAACGGGACAAGCGGCCGGCCGGCCGCCTATCCCGCTCCGTTTTACTCGGCCGGTTTCTCGCCGATCCATTTCTCGTAAATTTTCGCGTATTCGCCGCTGTCCTTCAGTTCTTTCAGAACGTCGTTGACCGCTTTCGTAAATTCCGCGTCGCCTTTGCGGACCGCGATGCCGTACGGCTCATCCGTGAACGTGCCGCCTACGACTTCATAGCCCGGGTCCTGCTTCGTCATTCCGTAGAGAATGGCGTTATCCGTCGTCAAAGCTTCCCCTTTGCCGGATTTCAGAGCCGTGAACGCTTCCTGGTAGTTTTCAAATTCCAGCACCTGCGCGTCCGGGGCTTTGGCACGGATATTTTTCGCGGAAGTGGAGCCTTTTACGGACAGGACTTTGACGCCCTTCTTCTTCACGACGTCGTCGATCGACTTAATGTCGCTGCCTTTTTTAACGAGCAAGGATTGGCCCGCCTTGAAATAGACGTCGGTGAAATCCACTTCTTTCTTGCGCTCTTCCGAAATCGTCATCGTCGCAATGATGGCGTCTATATCTCCTTTTTGGAGCATCGGAATCCGCGTCTTGGAAGTCACTTCTTTCAGTTCGACTTTCGTTTCGTCACCAAGCAGCTTTTTGGCGATCGCTTTGGCGATATCGATATCGAAACCGTTGACTTGGCCCGTTCCCGGATCTTTCAAACCGAACAGGTTTGTATCGAATTTGACGCCGACTACGAATTTGCCGCGCTGCTTGATCGCATCGAGCGTTTTCGTGTCCGTCGTCGGGGCGGCGGAGCCGCCCGGAGTCGATCCGCCTGTCGATCCGCCCGAATCTTTTGCTTTGCCGCAGGCGCCCAGCACCAGAATAAAGGTAAGCAGAATCATGCCGATTTTAAAAGGCTTCCAAACTTTCATAAGTAGACCCCTTCCTTTTCTCGCTTCTGTATTGGGTTAAACCGCATATCCCTTAATCAGTTAATGCGCAAACAGACGGCTCAAGAACAATTTGGCCCGTTCTTCCCGCGGATTCTCGAAAAATTGTTTCGGAAGCGCTTCCTCGACGATTTGGCCCTGGTCCATAAACACGACCCTGTCCGCCACTTCACGCGCGAAGCCCATTTCGTGGGTTACGACGACCATCGTCATCCCTTCCTTCGCCAGCGTCTTCATCACGTCGAGAACTTCTCCGATCATCTCGGGGTCGAGCGCGGAAGTCGGCTCATCGAACAGCATGATGTTCGGCTCCATGGCAAGCCCGCGGGCAATCGCCACGCGCTGCTGCTGTCCTCCGGAAAGCTGAGATGGAAAAGATTGCGCTTTATCGGGGATTCCTACCTTTTCCAAATAAAGCATCGCGCGCTTCTCCGCTTCGGCTTTGGAGAGCCCCAGCACCTTAACGGGAGCCAGCGTGATGTTGTCGATGACTTTTTTGTGAGGATACAGATTGAAATGCTGAAAAACCATGCCGATTTCCCGCCGGAGCTTGTTGATGTCGGTTTTCTTGTCGTTCACCCGAACGCCTTCTACCGTCAGCTCCCCCTGCTGGATCGCTTCCAGCCGGTTAATGCAGCGCAGCATCGTGCTTTTACCCGATCCCGAAGGACCGATGACGACGACGACTTCGCCTTTTTTCACTTCGAGGTTGATGTTCTGCAGTACGTGAAATGATCCATAATACTTGTTGACATTCGTAAAATTAATCATGGCATCCCCCTCTTTGTCAGCATGGCGTTCTTCTTTATAATGTAGGAACTGGTAGGAACGCCTAACAATACCCGCTATGTGTACATGGGTAGTTTGCTATTCATTAGACTAATTTTTCAGTTTTGAAACAGGCAGACTACCCAAATTAAGGAACTTTTATAAGAAATCTTTATGACCCAAACGAGACCAACATGACCCTAAATTCACTTTTACATGAAAAAAAGCCCCTTTGAGGGGGCTTTCGGTTACGCAACGGCGTATTTTATAACTTTTTTCCATTCTATTAAGTAGGAATCCTGATCGTTCAGCTGTCGATCAGAGAAGGCCGGGAAGCGCCCGTCCTCTCCTCCGGCATTTCAGGCAGGGGCGCGGGCACGGCGGGAGTCGCCACCATTTCGTCCTTCCCTTTCCTGCCCTGACTGCGGATAAACAGCCAGATGCCGAACAGCAGCAGGCAGCCCGCTCCGATCTGGATGCCGGTTATCGCTTCGCCGAGCAGGAAGAATGCGAGCACCGTCGAGCCGAGCGGCTCACCAAGTACGCTCATGGATACGGTCGCGGCCTTCACATATTTCAGCAGCCAATTGAAGAGGTAGTGGCCGAACATCGTCGGCACGATAGCGAGCAGCAGGAACATCAGCCAGTCCTTCTGCGAATAGCCCGTAAGCGGCGTTCCCTGCACAAGATTGTAGACGCCGAGAGCGGCGGCGGCCGCCAGGAAGACGAAGAAGCTGTAGACGAACGCGGACATGGACTGCCGCATCGTTTTGCCGAGCAGCATATGAACGGCAACGGCCGCGGCGCTGACGATGGACAACAGATCGCCTTTCAGGGCTTCCCCGGAGAACCGGAAGTCCCCCCAGCCGATCATGGCGGCCCCGATCATCGCGATCAGCATGCCGATCACCGTGCCCCAGCTGTTCTTCTGGCGGAACAGCCAGTACGCCCCGATCATCACGAAGATCGGTTCCAGCGTAAGCAGCGCCGTTGAAGAAGCGACGGTCGTATAGCTGAGAGACGCCATCCAGAGTAGAAAATGCAGGGCCAGGAATAAGCCCGAGCCGACCAGGCCGAATACCGATTTCCAGCGGATCGCTTTGATCTCCGCCGTGTATTTGAACAGAAACGGCAGCATAATCAGATTGGTGAGCAGCAGGCGGTACATCGCGGTCACGGCCACGGGAGCCTCGCTCCAGCGGACAAAAATGGCAGAGAAAGAGATTCCGATAATGCCGACGATAAATGCGAGAGGCACCGGAATCATAGGTTTGTCGTTCGAATGTGTCGTCATGATTTCCGCGTTCCTTTACCAAGGGTCAATTTATGTACTCGGATCAGTATACCTGATTTGCAAAAGAAGGGCTATCCTTCGGAGCAAAAAAATAACCTGAGCCCACTGGGGCAAAGGTTATGAAAAAAAGATCCGACGGACGGCTACTTTCCACGATACCCGTCCGTAAGACCAGTATATCGTACATCACTTCGTATATATACGTGTATATATTACCAGTCTGACTAAATAGGCAGATGCATTCGCACCTCCATCTGATACGGTTAGTCCAGTACGGCGGAAATGTGCTTGGACGTTACCGACCAGTGGGAAGTGTTCCATTCCGCAAACTTGTCCTTCACGTAAATAATTTGCGGGGAAGCGTGCTTCACGCCGACATCCTCGGCAATTTTATTGGAGACCGGGCGGGATTCGATGACCTTGACGAGGTAGTAGTTTACCTTCCCGTTCGGGTTTTTGCCCAAATATTCGTCGTATTCTTCCAGTGCGCTGGCGCTGACCGGGCATGTTGTGCTGTGCTTAAGCATGACGAAAGGCTTCTCCGCGGATTGATCGAAAATCTCGTTCCATTGTTCCAATGTAGTGACTTCAGTCCAATTTGCCATGTTGATTTCGCTCCCTTCCATACTTCCTGTTTATAAGGATTATAAATAGTATAATGAATTATTCAATTGTACACAACCGGATCAAACTCCCGCAAACGACCGGCGCTCCCCCGTTTATGCAAAAAACCCGAAGAGATCGCCTCTTCAGGTTCTTTTTCAACTAAATCCGGCTCTCAGATTACCCGGAAGGTTCCGGTTCCGAAGGTGCCCAAGCGTCCTTCCGCATCCGTGACCCGGCCGATGGCCGTCAGCATTTTCCGCGACTGGTGGACAATTTCCGCCGTCACGTACAATTCGCCGGGCTGCATGGGTGCCACGAACTGCACATTCAGATTCGTCGTCACGATTTTGTCGTCGGGTCTTGCCAGCATGAGCACGACACCCATGGCGTTATCCAGCATGGAAGAGGTGACTCCCCCATGAACAATTCCGATCAGATTGAGATGATGCTGCTGGGCGACAAGCCGGACCACGACTTTGTCCGCGGCGGCCTCCACGATTTCACAGCCGAGATACTCCCAAAACGTATTTCTTGCACGTTCCATCAGATGCTGAAACTGCGGGCTGACTGCATTCTTTGGTTCCATCGGGTTCCCTCCCTTCTCTATTAGCGCCATTATACCGGGATGTTCCGGAAAGAAAAAGCCCCGCTGCGGGGCTTAAGCGATGGAGCGGGCCGGAAAAGCGGTTCCCTTATTCTTTCGCGGCGGAAATTTGCTGGAGCTCTTCCTCAAGCAGTCTGCGGCGCAGAACTTTGCCGACCATCGTTTTCGGAAGCTGGGTCCGGAATTCGTACCGGCGCGGAACCTTGAAAGCCGCCAGACGCTCCCGGCACCACGTATTGAGTTCCTCTTCCGAAAGGATTTCTCCTTCCCGTACGATGACGAAGGCTTTCACAGTCTCTCCCCGATAAGGGTCCGGTATTCCGATTACGACCGCCTCCTTGACGGCCGGATGTTCGAAAAGAACTTCTTCGATTTCTCGCGGATAAATATTGAAACCGCCTGCGATAATGATATCTTTTTTCCGGTCCACGATCGAAAAATAACCTTCCTCGTCCACGCGGGCCATGTCGCCGGTGTAGAGCCAGCCGTTCTTGAGCACCGCCTCCGATTCATGCGGACGGTTCCAGTACCCTTTCATGACCTGCGGCCCCTTCACGACCAGCTCGCCGATTTCGCCGATTCCCGCCTCCTCTCCGGTTGCGGGGTCCACGACTTTGGCTTCCGTATCCGGAAACGGAATGCCGATCGAGCCGATCTTCCTTCTTCCCCAGATGGGATTCGCGTGCGTCACCGGAGACGCTTCCGTTAAGCCGTAGCCTTCGATCAGGCGTCCACCCGTAAGCTCTTCGAATCTTTCCTGCACTTCCAGAGGCAGCGGAGCGGACCCGCTGATGCACACATTTATGGACGATAAATCGTACGACCGGATGTCCGGATGATTAATAAGGGCAATATACATGGTCGGCGCGCCCGGGAATACCGTCGGCTTCAGCTTTGAAATGAGGACCAGGATTTCGCTCACTTCAAACTTCGGCACAAGCACCATCATGCCGCTGCGGACAACCGCCTGATTCATGAGCACGGTCATGCCGAACACATGAAAAAATGGAAGCGCTGCCAAGTAGATTTCCTGCCCGTCTGCCGCCTTATGGAACCAATGCTTCGTCTGCAGCGTGTTGGCGATGAGGTTCATATGCGTGAGCATGACGCCCTTCGAGAGCCCTGTCGTTCCGCCGGTATACTGGAGCAGCGCCACATCCTCGGCCGCATTCACTTCCTCCATGACGGGTATCGCCGAAGACGCGGCTAGCAAGGTGCGGAAGGAACGGACGGACTCGCTCCACGGAACGCTCAGATCCGCCCCGTCCCGCTTCGCTTTGATCGGGTACAGGACATTTTTCGGAAAAGGCAGATAATCTTTCAAAGAAGAAACGATGATGTGCCTCAGGTGTGTTCTCGGCATAACCGCGGCGACCCTCCGGTACAGCAGATCCAGGGTAACGATCGCGACGGCGCCGGAATCGAGAAGCTGATGCTCCAGCTCCCGCTCCATATAAAGCGGGTTCGTCTGAACCACTACTGCGCCGGCAAGCAGCGCCCCGTAATAGGCGATGACGCTCTGGGGGCAGTTGGGCAGCATAATCGCCACCCGCTCCCCTTTCTCGACGCCGAGCTGCCTCAATCCGTTGGCGAACCGGTAGCACGCCTCCATCAGCTGGCCGTACTTGATTTTCTTGCCCATAAAATAAAGGGCAGGCAGCTGCGGGTTTTTCCCGGCCGCCTGCACCAGGAAGTACGCTAAATTGTGCCTGGGATACTCGTAAGTCGAGGCGACTTCACTTTCGTAGTGATGCAGCCATGGCTTAGCCGAATCCATACAAGATCATCCCTTTCGCGGGCCATATCGTCAGATGACGTATTTCTCAGCAGCTATGACACGAGCCGCAATTTCGCGCTTCAGTCCGACCGCGTCGACCGGCGTGCTGCGCGTGAGCTTCTTCAGAACGGAGAGCTGAGTACGCAGCACGTCGCCGGTTTCCATGGCGGCCAGCGTATCCTTGGCGAGACGCTCGATCTCGGCAAACGCCTCCTGAACGAAGACGTCCGTCATTTGGATCGCGTTCTTCGCTTTCACTTCGCCGGATTTCGCGATGAGCTTGCGCGTACGCACCAGCGTCGTTTCCATGGCATAAATCTGAATCATCATATCCGCCAGGTTGCTGAGCACTTCCTGCTGCTTCTCCAGGTTCATGCCGTATTTCTGTACGGCGGAGCCGCCCGCCATCAGGAATACTTTTTTCGCCATAGCGGTCAGATGGGCTGCCTGCTCCAGCGTTTCGTCGAAAGTCTGACCCGGAATAAGCTGCATCAGCTCGGACTGCAGAGCCTGCGCTTTGCCCATGAGATCAAGCTCGCCCTTCATCGCTTTCTTGAGCAGCGTTCCCGGAATGAGAAGGCGGTTGATTTCGTTCGTTCCTTCAAAAATCCGATTGATCCGCGAATCCCGGTAAATCCGTTCGATTTTATACTCTTGAATGAAGCCGTAACCCCCATGAATCTGCACGCCTTCATCGGCCACGAAATCAAGCGCTTCCGATGCGAACACCTTGTTAATGGAGCATTCCAGCGCATACTCGGCGATCGCTTTGGCGGACTGCTGTCCCGCTTCCGCGCTATTGTGGTCGAGATTCTGTAACGCCGTGTCGATCATGCCGGATGTGCGGTACACGATGCTTTCCGTTACATACGTACGGATATTCATTTCCGCAAGTTTCTTGCCGATCAGCGGGAAGGAAGAAATCGGCTGCCCGAACTGCGTACGGGTATTGGCGTATTTGGCGCTGAGCTCGATGGCTTCCTTGCTGGCGCCGAGACAGCCCGCTCCCAGCTTGAATCGACCAATGTTCAAAATGTTAAATGCGATAATATGGCCGCGTCCGACCTCCCCGAGCAGGTTTTCGACCGGCACATGCACATCTTCAAAATAGAGCGGGCATGTAGACGATCCTTTAATGCCCATTTTTTTCTCCTCCGGTCCGACGGAGAACCCTTTCAGATTGCGTTCCACGATAAAGGCGGTAAAATCTTTGCCGTCCACCTTGGCGTACACGATAAAAATATCCGCAAAGCCCGCGTTGGTGATATACAGCTTAGAACCGTTCAAGATATAATGCTGTCCGTCATCCGACAGCTTTGCCGTCGTTTTCGCGCCCAGCGCATCCGAACCGGAAGTAGGCTCCGTCAGGCAGTAGGCCGCGATTTTTTCGCCCGTGGCAAGCTCGGGCAAATATTTCCGCTTCTGCTCCGGCGTACCGAAGAAGACGATCGGCAGGGTGCCGATTCCGACGTGGGCGCCGATCGACAATGCAAAGGCGGACGCTTTGGACAAGTTTTCGTTAATGACGGTCGAGCTGATTTTATCGAGCCCGAGTCCGCCGTATTCCTCCGGCACATCCGCGCCCAGCAGGCCGATTTCTCCCGCTTTGCGCATCAGTTTGACGGTCAGCTCGTAGTCGAGCTTCTCAATTTCTTCGTCTTTCGGCAGCACTTCTCCTTCTACGAAGTCGCGGGTCGTCTCCATCATCATTCGCTGTTCTTCGGTAAAATCCTCCGGGGTTACGAGAGCGTTTACATCCAAATCTTCGATCACAAAACTTCCGCCTTTGGTCAACTTTCTCGTTTCAATCATGTGCAATCTCTCCTTTAATGGATTCATATGCGAAGATAAGCTTGCTTTATTTCCGGTTTCCGCCGCTTCCGGCTGACCGGTGGACGGTTCGGTTAACCCGCGCAAGGACGAAGCCGGTCTCTGGAGCCGTGAAGGTTCGAAAAGACCGCCTCACGGCTCCTTCAATCCGCGGACCCGTGAGCCGGCAAACCGTGCTTTGACGCCCGAACGACCGGGGCCCGTTATTCTCCGTAAACTTCAAACACGCCGGCCGCTCCCATTCCGCCTCCGATGCACATCGACACGACACCGTATCCGCCGCCTCTGCGTCTCAGTTCGTGAACCAGACTGGCCGTCAGCTTCGTGCCCGTACATCCCAGCGGATGACCGAGCGCGATCGCGCCGCCGTTGACGTTCACCTTCGCTTCGTCCAGCTTCAGCTCGCGGATAATGTGCACGCACTGGGAAGCGAACGCTTCGTTGATCTCGTACAAATCCACCTGATCCTGCGTGATCCCGGCCTGCTTCAACGCCTTCGGAATCGCTTCGACCGGCCCGACGCCCATGATCTCGGGCGCTACACCCGCCAGGGCGAAGGAGCGGAATGCCGCGAGCGGCTTCAAGCCCAGCTCCTCCGCGCGCTCGCGGCTCATCAGCACAGCCGCCGCCGCGCCGTCGCTCGTCTGCGAGGCGTTGCCGGCCGTTACGCTGCCTTTCAGCGCAAAGGCGGGACGCAGCTTCGCGAGCACGCCGGTTGTCGTATCGGCACGGACGCCTTCGTCCGTGTCGAGCATGACCGGCTTCTCCCAGCGCTTGCCGCCGGCGTCCACCCCTTTCACGCTCGTTTCGACGGGAACGATCTCCTCCTTGAACCGGCCTGCGGCAATCGCGGCAGCCGCTTTGCGGTGGCTCTCCGCCGCAAAGGCGTCCTGATCCTCGCGGGAGATGCCGAACCGCTGCGCGACGTTCTCCGCCGTGTGTCCCATGCCCATGTAGACTTCGGGCATCTCCACGGCCAGCTTCGGATGCGGCGACAGCTTGAACCCGGTCATGGGCACGTGGCTCATGCTTTCCACGCCTCCGGCAATGATCACGTCGGCCTGCCCGAGCATGATCCGCTCCGCCGCATAGGAGATGGACTGCAGCCCGGACGAGCAGAACCGGTTGATCGTGACGGCCGGAACCGCAGCCGGGAAGCCCGCGTACAGGGCCATCGTCCTGGCGAAGTTCAGCCCCTGCTCGCCTTCCGGCATCGCGCAGCCGATGATGATGTCCTCCACGTCCTCCTTGCGCAGTCCCGGTGCCCTTCTGACCGCCTCGTTCAGGACGATGCGCCCGAGATCTTCGGCCCTCGTCTGGGCAAGACTGCCTTTCTTCGCTTTGCCTACCGGAGTGCGCACTATCGATACAATGACCGCTTCTTTCATTGTGTTCTCCCCTCGCTTCGTCCTGAATTAGTTGCGCAGCGGCTTGCCTTTGGACAGCATATGCTGCATCCGCTGCTGGGTTTTCGGTTCGCCGCACAAGCTCAGGAACGCCTCGCGCTCCAGATCCAGCATGTACTGTTCCGACACCAGGCTTCCGGCAGGAATGTCTCCTCCCGCGAGCACATGCGCCAGTTTGTTCGCGATAAGCTGGTCGTGGTCGCTGATGTAACCGCCCAGCTTCATCGTATACGACGCGATTTGCAGCACCGCTTTGCCGCTGTCGCCGACGACCCGGATCTTCTCTTCCTGCGGAAGCACATATCCTTCGCGGTCCATGGCCAGCACCGCCTGCTTGGCGGTATAAATCCGGTGATCGCCGTTCAGAACGACGGAATCTCTAGGACCCATATAGCCGAGCCGCTTCGTATCGTAGCCGCTGGTAGACACCTTCGCCATCCCGATCGTTTCGAAGTAACGGTTAATATGCGGCTGAAGGTCCACCTCGGGGTCGCCCGCGGCAAGCCGGCTGCTCCGCAGCGCCATTTCCTTGCAGCCGCCTCCGGCCGGAATGACGCCGACCCCCACTTCGACCAGGCCGAAGTAGGTTTCCGGCGAGAAAATAATCCGGTCGGCAGGCAGACACGCTTCGACACCGCCTCCGAGCGTCATGCTGTGAGGCGCGGCGACGACCGGCTTCTCCAGCTTTTTCAGCGTCATCATGGAGTTCTGGAACAGCCGGATGATGCTGTCCACCTCATCCCACTCCCCGTCCTGCGCTTCCATGAGCAGGATCATCACGTTCGCTCCCACGCAGAAGTGACGGCCTTCGTTGGCGAGGACCAGCCCGCGGTAATTGCGCCTCACCTCTTCCGTGCTTTTCTGCACCATTGTCAAAATATCGGCGCCGATCGCATTGTTAGGCGAATGGAACTCCAGACACGCCACGCCGTCGCCGATGTCGATCAGACTCGCGCCGCTATTGCTCAGAATGACTTTGTTCCGCTGCTTGAGCGCTTTTAGCGAGATATGCTCCGGACGCGTGTCGACTTCCTTATACGTGCCTTGGTTGTAATAAAACGTCATGCCATCACGCTTTTCGTAAAAACCGGTGTGTCCGGCCGCAAGCCACTCCTTCACCCAGGCGGGAACGGTATCGCCTTCTTGTTCCATTCTTGTGACCGAGCGCTCCAGACCGATGACGTCCCATAGCTCGAAAGGCCCCAGATCCCAGTTGAAGCCCCACTTCATCGCATTGTCGATCTCCACGATGGAATCCGCGATTTCTCCCAGTTTGCCGGCCGAATAAAGCAGAACGGGCTTGATTACATTCCAGGCCAGCTCGGAATATTTATCCGGTGTAGAAAGCAGCGTTTTGATTTTACCGGCCGTGCCTTTGGCGTTCTTGGCCGCTTCCAGTGACGCAGAGGAAATTTTCCGCGACGGCGCATATTCCATGGTCCCGAGATCGAGGGCCTGGATTTCTTTTCCTTTTTCATTTTTTATCTTCTTATAAAAACCCTGCCCCTTCTTCTCGCCGATCCACCCCCGCTCCACCATGCCAGTCAGCTCCGCAGGAACGTCGAAAATCGTTTTCTCCGCTTCGTTATCGACCAGGTCGTAAACATTCCTTGCTACGTGAACGAACGTATCGAGCCCGACGAGATCCAGCGTGCGGAACGTGGCGCTTTTCGGACGTCCAAGTGCGGGGCCCGTTACGGCATCGACTTCTTCCACGGTATAACCTTTCTCCAGCATTTCCCGGAGTGTGACGAGCAGCCCGTACGTGCCGATCCGGTTGGCGATAAAGTTCGGCGTATCCTTGGCCGTTACGACGCCTTTTCCGAGCCTCTTCTCACAAAAGTCAGCCATGAAACGGAGAATTTCGGGATCGGTAGATTCTCCCGGAATGATTTCAAGCAGTTTCATATATCTGGGCGGATTAAAGAAATGAGTGCCTAAAAAGTGCCGTTTGAATTCCGGGCCGCAGTCCTCCGCCATCGCTTGAATAGAGATTCCGGACGTATTGGAGGAGACAATCGTTCCCGGCTTCCAGACCTGCTCGATCCGGGCCAGGAGCTGCTTCTTCACGTCCAGGCGTTCCACGACCACTTCGATAATCCAGTCGACGCCCGATAATCGGGCCAGATCGTCTTCCAGGTTTCCGGGTGTGATGCGCGCCGCAAACGCTTCGCTGTACAGCGGAGCCGGATTCGTTTTCTTCAGCCTCTCAATCGCTCCCGCCGCCAGGCGGTTTCTCACCTTCGGCTGCTCCGGAGTCAGTCCCGCTTTCGTCTCTTCGTCCGTCAAAACCGTCGGAACAATATCCAGCAGCAGGCACGAAATACCCGCACCCGCCAAGTGTGCCGCAATGGCCGCTCCCATCACGCCGGAGCCGATAACGGCCGCTTTCTGAATCTGATTCACCATGTCGGATTCCCTCCTGATCTTCGTCTGCCGTCCGGCCGCTTGATCTTACGAAACGGTCTGGAACGGCGCCGGTGCCTTCGCACCAAATACGGATTCTTCGAGTATTTCTGCGATATCCCGGGTTTGGACCGTCTCTTCGGCTTCTTTCATTTTCGTGCCGTCTTCCATCATGGTCAGGCAGTACGGACAAGCCGATGAAATCACCGTCGGGTTAACCTCCAGCGCCTGCTCGGTCCGGGCCAGGTTGACTCTCTTGCCGGCCGTTTCCTCCATCCACATCATGCCTCCGCCCGCGCCGCAGCACATCCCGTTCTCACGGGAGCGGGTCATTTCAACCAATTCCACGCCGGGAATCGCTTTGAGCACATTGCGGGGCTGATCGTAGACGTTATTGTAACGGCCGAGGTAACACGAATCGTGGTACGTGATCCGTTCGTTCACCTCATAGCGCGGAGTCAGCTTTCCGGTGCGGACCAGTTCATCCAGAAGTTCCGTATGGTGAAGAACCTCGGCTTCCAGTCCGAATTCGGGATATTCGTTCTTCAAGGTGTTGTACGTATGCGGGCAGGCAGTCACGATTTTGCGCACCCCGTATTTCCGGAAAATCTTACTGTTTTCCTCGCAGAGCTGCTGGAACAAAAACTCGTTCCCCAGCCGTCTCGGGGTATCGCCGGAGTTCTTCTCTTCGTTGCCGAGAATGGCGAAATTGACGTTCGCTTCATTCATAAGGCGGACAAGCGAACGCGTGATTTTGCGGCTCCGGTTGTCGTAAGAGCCCATCGAACCGACGAAAAACAGAATGTCGAATTCCGGGTTTTCTTTGACCGTCGGAACGCGGAGTTCGCCTTCGGGATCGATTTCCTGCACCCATTTGGCCCGGTCGTTGCGCGAAATCCCCCACGGGTTGCCCTGACGCTCGATGTTCTGCATAGCCCGCTGGCCGTCATGCGGCATGGAGCCCTGCATCAGGACGAGATGCCTGCGCAAATCGACGATTTTGTCCACATGCTCGTTCGCTACCGGACACTGGTCCTCGCAGTTGCGGCACGTCGTGCAGGACCAGATTTCCTCTTCGGTCATGACATCGCCGACCAGCTCCATCTCCTGCGGCTTTTTGTCCGTCGTCACCCAAGAATGCTTCTGCGCGTTCATCGTCGGGCCGATATCGGTGATGCCCGAGCCGTTCCATGCGCCCAGCTCATGTCCATCGGCGTTCATCTCATGAACCGAATTCCCCGAGAAAGCGAAAGCGGGCACCCAAGGGGATTTGCTCGTAACCGCCGCCCCCTTCTCCGTCAAGTGATCGCGCAGCTTCACGATCATATGCATCGGCGAAAGCATTTTACCGGTGCCCGAGGCGGGACACACGTTGGTGCAGCGCCCGCATTCCACGCAGGCATACAGGTCAAGCATCTGCTTCTGCGTCAAGTCTTCGATCTTACTGAGGCCGAAAGATTCCGCTTCCTCGTCTTCCAGATCCAGCTTCCTCAGCCGTCCGGCAGGTTCCCGTCTTTTCAGCAAAATGTTAAGAGGAGCCGTAATGAGATGAAAATGCTTGGACTGGGGCACATAGACCAGGAACGCCAGCAGAATGAACAGGTGCGCCCACCAGAACACGTGATACAGAACGGCGGCCGCCCCAAGAGACATCCATCCGAACGCAGATGCCAGCACCGACGAGATCGGTGCCATGGCGGAAGGCTCCAACCCTTCCCGGATCCGGTCGAAAGCAAGCGTGAGAAGCACCGAAACCATCAGGCTGAAAATAAAGTAGACGACCAGGCTCGGCTTCCAACCTCTCTTCAGCCGTTTCAGCTTCTCTCCGTATCGGCGGTATGCGGCGTAACCCATGGCGATCAGAATAGCCGCTACCGTGATTTCCTGGATCAGACCGAACGCTTCGTAGCCGGGAAGCGGCAGCCCGTGACCGGAAAGTCCTTTGACGATAATATCCAGCGCGCCGAACTGAAGAATAATGAACCCGTAAAAAATAACGATGTGCATGATGCCGCTTTTCTTGTCCTTGAGCAGCTTCTTCTGGCCGAACACTTGAACGGCGAAATCTTTCAGCCTTTCCTGAAGCTGTCCTCCCCAATCGACCGGCTGTCCGAGCTTCACATATAGGTAACGGTGGTACACCGCTTTGGCGAACAGGTAAATGCCGAACCCCGTCACGCCCAGAAACAGAATCAACTGCACGATCGCTCCCGGCATCGGAAACAACCCCTTTCTCGGATGCTATACACCTTTTCTCATTTCCACCATATAAAGCGTTTACATGACCCGAGCAAACAAAAGCATGGTTCTCCTGACTAACGTTCGGATCAGACATGCTTTTCTCATGGTGCCATAACCTCGGAACTTCGCCTTGACAGCGGGTCATTCAGTCATTGACATTGCCCTGGATCTATTTTATGATGGCTGTAGAAAATGAATGAGTATTCATTCACTATTTAATTCGTATTTTAGCACCGAGGTGATTCCATGACAAGCAAAAAAAAAGAAAAATATGATTTAATTCTCGAAGCTGCGTTGAAAGTATTCGCCGAACACGGGTTTCACCGCTCTCAGGTTTCCAAGATTGCCAAAGCGGCCGGCGTCGCGGACGGTACGATTTATTTGTACTTCAAAAGAAAGGAGGATATTCTTATCTCCTTGTTCCGTGAGAAGCTCGGTGAGCTTGTAGGCAAGTTCCATATGCATATCGAGCAGACCACCGGCGTTAAGGAAGCGCTTCGCAAAGTTTGCGAGATCCATTATACGGAGCTGGAAAATAACGTCGATCTCGCCTTCGTCACTCAAATCGAGCTTCGGCAGAGTTCGCTTGAGCTTCGCAAAGAAATAGGAAAAGCCGTTAAGCCGTATATTGAATTAATCGAGAAACTTCTTGTGCGGGGCGTCGAAGAGAAATTATTCCGGGCCGATCTCGATGTGAAGCTGACCCGTCTGCTGCTGTTCGGAGCGATGGACGAAGTCGTCACCTCCTGGCTCATTTCCGGACGCAAATATTCGTTGTCCGCTCAGGTGGACGGCACCGTACAGTTCTTTCTTCAGGGAATTCAGGCTTAAAAGCCGATTATCCATAGAGGATACTCATTTCAAAAGAGGAAGGGGACACCAGCGATGGACATTTTCGTGCTGCTGAAACAAACGTTTGATACCGAGGAAAAAATCGTGCTTGAGAACGGACAAATTTCGGAGGATGGCGTCAAGTTTGTCATCAATCCCTATGACGAATATGCAGTGGAACAGGCTATTCAGCTCCGCGACGAGCAGGGAGGCAAAGTCGTCGTCGTTTCCGCCGGCCCGGAGCGTTCCGCAGAGGCCCTGCGGAGCGCGCTCGCGATGGGAGCCGACGAAGCCGTCCTGATCAACGATGAGCGCATAGGCGGCGATGAGCATGCCGTGGCCCAGGCGCTTCATGCTTTCCTGTCCCGGGAAGCGTACGATCTTGTTCTCGGCGGAAACTTCTCCGTCGACAACGGCGCCGGCCAGGTGGCCGTCCGTCTCGCGACCCTGCTCGGTATCCCCCACGTCAGTTCGATTACGAAGCTGGAGATCGCCGGCGGGAAGGCGAATGTACACCGCGACGCCGAAGGGGACCTGGAAGCGGCGGAAGTGACGCTTCCGGCGCTCTTCACGGCCCAGCAGGGATTAAACGAGCCCCGCTATCCTTCCCTGCAGGGAATCATGAAGGCCAAGAAGAAGCCGTTCCGGGAAATCACGCTGGACGATATCGGTCTCGGATCTGTGGAATCCCGCACGGTACGCGTGGATCTGTTCCTGCCGCCTCCGCGCAAGGCCGGAAAAGCACTCAAGGGCGAGCCCGCGCAGACGGCTGCGGAGCTTGTGCAGCTTTTGCGTACGGAAGCGAAGGTTATCTGATTGGTCCTTTGATCTTTCCGCGGTCATTTTGCGCACTTATTCCCTTTATGAGTCCATTTAGGAGGCGACTGAATTATGTCCAACACATACCTGATTGTAGCTGAAGCTAAAGGCGGCGCTCTTCGCCAGGTCTCTTTCGAAACGATCGGCGCGGCGAAGGCGGCTGCCGCCGAAGGGGATTCCGTTCTCGCCGCTCTGATCGGCTCCGGCGTATCCGGCCTAGCCGATGAACTGGCCGCATACGGCGCCCAGAAAGTTTACGTGACCGACCATGCCGATCTTAAGGACTACAACCCGGAAGCCTACGGCAAAGCGCTTCACGACATTATCCGCCAAGCGGAGCCCGACGCGGTCTTGTTCGGCCACACCGCCATCGGCAAGGACCTTGCCCCGCAGATCGCTTCCCGGCTCGGGGCCGGGCAGATTTCCGATGTGACGGCCGTTGAATCGGACGGCGGTAAAGCCGTGTTTACGCGCCCCATCTACGCGGGTAAAGCGCTTGAAAAGAAAGCGTTCACCTCGTTCCCGTGGGTCGTCACCGTCCGGCCCAACAACATTGCCGCTCCCGCTGCCGCGGAAGGCGCCTCGGCAGCGGTCAAAAACGTGGCGTACGAAGCTCCGTCCCTTCGTACGGTCATCCGCGAGGTCGTTCAGAAGACCTCGGGCCGAATCGACCTTGCCGAAGCCAAGGTCGTCATCTCCGGCGGGCGCGGCGTCAAGAGCGCCGACGGCTTCAAGCCGCTCGAGGAGCTGGCCGGCGTGCTCGGCGGAGCGGTCGGGGCGTCGCGCGGAGCCTGCGACGCCGGGTACTGCGACTATGCGATGCAGATCGGGCAGACCGGCAAGGTGGTCACGCCCGAGATTTACATTGCATGCGGCATCAGCGGCGCCATCCAGCATCTGGCCGGGATGAGCGGATCGCGGGTCATCATCGCGATCAACAAGGACCCGGAGGCGCCGATCTTCAAAGTCGCCGACTACGGGATCGTCGGAGACCTGTTCGATGTCGTGCCGCTGCTGACGGAAGAATTCCGCAAAGCGCTGTAACTTTGCGGCACGGAAGCCCATTCCTATCAGCGTCAAAAAAGCCCCGAACACGCCGGTAAACCGGCTGTGCTCGGGGCTTTTCGCTGGACGGGCGGATGCGTGCCGCCGGGTTCCGGCCTGGCTGCGCGGTTTTACGCAGCCAGGTTGTCTTCTTTCGGGGCGCTTCTTGCCCCGTCCGTGGTTTAACTCTCTCTCACGCCGCTTCGGTATAAGCACTTCGCATGATGAACGGCATACCGGCGTTATGCTTAAGCTTTTGGTGCTTTCAGGCTTTTGAGTTTGACCGCTTCCTGTCTCACGGACGGCTTAAGCATACATCCGCCCTCAAATTTTCGCGGCCAGCACAAGCGATCCCCGGGGCTGTGTTCCCCCCGCATCCGGCTCCAGCGTGATGGCGACCGTGTCGTACTCCTGCGGCTCGAAGGTGTAATAGAGAGCGCCCGAGCCGCCCTGGGGCAGGAAAGTTCCCGCATTTACCTTCTGCTCGCCTTTGATGAGCCAGACCTGGAACGCCTGCGAATCCCGCAGGGCCGGAAGATTCTCGGCCTGTACAACCAGGTGGGTGCCCTTGGCATCGATCACGATTGTAGCGAGGCCTTGCGCCACGATGCCTTCAACGGCAGGGTTCAGCTTCACCACTTTGTTCGCCTTCGATGCCTGTGAAGGCTGTCCGGCCAGCGTAAGCTGTCCCTGAAGCGAAGATACGCTTTGCTGGAGTGAGGCATTAAGTCCTTTCAGCGAACGGACATCCTCCCTCAGCTGCATGTTGACCCACCCGAGGATCACCGCAGCGGCGGCAATTCCCGTACCGGCCGCCCACCTGATAAAAGTCCGGCTTCTTCTGCCCGCGGGTCTTCTCGCGGAAACCGGCTCATGCTCCCCGGCCGGCACCGGTTCGGGTTCCGCCCTTCCGGCGTTCTTTTGTAATTCGGCTGCTGCGGACGCGTCCGTTACACGATTTTGCGCCTGTGCCTGTTCCTGAAGAAGAGCACTTGCGCCTGTCAAAGGCGGCTGTCCGGAATGATCCGCTTCACTCCCCAGAATACGGCCAAGAACGCGCTGTTTCATTCCGTCCGGAACCGGGGCAGGCTCTGCCGTATAAGGAAGCAGATCCATTACAGCCTGCAGTTCTTCTCTTTCTTTCTTGCATGCCCCGCAATGACTCAGATGCTCTTCCATCTGTTCTCTTTCGGACTGTGACAGTCCCCCGAGCATATAGAGTTCCAGCCATTCGCACATGTTAGGAGATTCTTGTCTGTTCATATGTGCGCTCCCTCCTTTCCCCGGCCCGCGAGCTTCTCCTTAAGCTGCTTCATGGCCAGCCTTACCCGGCTTTTTACCGTGCCAAGCGGAATCTCCTGTTTCTGGGATACTTCCTGATGAGTATATCCTTTAAAATAAATAAGATCGATCACTTTCTTCTGATCCTCGTTCAGATCTTCCATCGCCACAGCAAGCTCTTCTCCCATAAAACGGAGTTCCACTTCCTCTTCAGTCCCCCTGCTCCGGTCCGCCACCTGAAGCAGCTTATCCGGCTCGGCAAGCTGCCCGGACGTGCGCGTCTGTTTCCTGCGAAGCGTGTCAATGGCAATGTTGCGGACTATCGCGAACATCCATGTTGACAGCTTGCCCTGGGAGTCCTCGTACCGCTCGGCATGATTCCAGATGCGCAGGAAAAGCTCCTGAACGACCTCCTCCGCCATCATCGAATCTTTGACAATGCGATAGGCGAACGAATACATCGGACGTTCGTAACGGTCGTACAATTGTTCCAGCGCCTGGGGCTGCTTTAGAGCGATACGGCGCACCAGCTGCGCATCTTCCGGCCACTCATTCATGTTGAAGCTCCTTTCCGCCAAAGATCGCCCTTATCTTCCATTTCGTAAAAAGTGTGGAGTTGGATTCCTTTTGCACCGATAAATTTTTTTGTAAAAATGCCGTTGACCCCCTCTGTTTGTATCACCAGCAAAATTAACCATAATACGAGGTTTTTTAAACGGCCATTCCCCTAGCTTTCTCTAAAACAAAACGGACCTCACGGGTCCGTTTATTACGATCAAGTCTGCTCACACTCAAATTCATCCGTTCCTGCCGCAGCGGGTTCGCGTTATTCATGGCGCTCACTTGTAAGTTTTGCCCCAAGCCACTTCCAGATCGCATATAGCGCCGTGCCCGCCGCTGCGGCAAATGCCGTTGTCCGGGCTTCCAGCAAATACGATTGACCGGTCTCCAGCCCTCCCCCGGCTTCAGCTGCCGAAGACCAGCCCGCTCCGCAGTAAAAAGCGTAGAGAACGAATAAAAGCATGCACAGGAGCGTTTTCAGGCTTTCCGCGAATCCTTCCGCTCTTTTATAGCCCATATAACGTATACAGCCGATAAAAAGGATCACCGTCAGAAGAAGAACCGAAGCCCACTCCTGCCTGGAAACAAAGCCCGCCGGCTCATTTTTGCCCAGATGATAGATCCAATACGCATGTTCGGCCAATCCGATCAGCAGAATGACCGGGACCGCCGTCCGGTACGCCCTGCTTTTCACAATCCGCTCTGTCCGGGGCGAAGAAAAAATGCGGTTCCTCCTTTTCTTTGCCTCTTTCCGCTTTTCAGCCGGCAACACCGTTTCCTCCCCGCCTAAGAATTAGGGTTCCGCTAACACTATACGGGTTTCTTGCAGGAAACATGTCTGATGAGGACAAGCGACGGTTTACTTTATCTTCATCTGACAACATTTGCCACCCCTTCCATCCTGCTATAAACTGAAGAAGAAAGCTTCCCGCTTTTGTTTTCCGCCTGACCGATCGATTCGATTTAAAAATTCCGGATTACCTGCGGGAATTTATCCGGCTGATGGACTGGCAAGCGCGGAAATAATTTCGGGCCCGGATGACGCCTGGCGGTTCAAAACCTTCCGGGAGCAGCAAAAAGCCGGGACCCGTAGGTCCCGGCTGCGCGCAGGAGTAGCGATTAGTACAGTTTATCCAGAACAGATTTCGCCGTGTGCTCCAAAGCCCGGTACGTCTGATCCTTCATTTGCATGGCAACGGCCGTAGATAGAATATCCAGCAGATGGATCTGCGCCAGCTTCGAGGAGAAGGCTCCGCCCTGCAGAGGTGTTTCTTTCGCCGTAGCGAGAAGAACGACATCGCTCTGATTCGCAATCGGCGAGCGGGCGTGGTTGGTCAGGCAGATGATGTAAGCGCCTTTCTGCTTGGCCAGGCGGACAGCGTCGACAAGATCTTTGGTGCTGCCCGACGAAGAAATACCGACGACGACATCCCCTTTCTCCACCAAAGACGCGTTCATGGCAATAATATGGCCGTCGGAACCGGCGTCCACATTAAATCCGAGCCTCATGAACCTGTATTTGGCATCCTGGGCGGTAATCCCCGAGGACCCTACTCCGAAAAACAAAATTTTTCGTGCCGCCAGAATAGCGTCGATCGCTTGCTGCAGCTCCTGGACGTTAAGCAAAGATGTCGAGTTCTGCACCGCCTGCGAGTTTTGGGAGGTCATTTTCTTCATGATCTGGTCGAGATCGTCGCTTTCCTCAATCTTGCCGTGCACCTGCTCGCTTGGCGTAGCCAGCACCTGGACGAGCGATAGTTTAAATTCCTGATATCCCTTGTAGCCAAGCTTGCGGCACAAACGGATGACGGAGGTTTCGCCTACCTCCGCTTTTTCCGCCAAGTCCGTAATCGTATAGAAAACGGTAGCTTCAGGATCCTTTAATACGGTGTCGGCCACTTTCTGCTCGGATTTGGTCAGTGAGGAATAAATACTGTTGAGGAGCAGCAGCGAATTGTTCAAATCGGCGATTTTGCTCATAGATGGGACTCCTTTTCGTCATTCTGCGCGGTCAGACAATCAGTTCACGGTTTTCTTTTCTAGTCTCTACATGAATAGTACTTGAAACTAGGCGATTTGCCTAGTGCATCTCCATATTTTTCAAAGTTTGCCTGTACGCCCGGACGGTCGATTTCTGTAGTTTTCTGTCACACAAAGGGTTTTTCATGCTGAGAATCGTCGATTTTTGGATGGAGAATACAACTTTAATTTAACTTATATTTACTATAATTTATCAGTTCCAGAAATATATTATACTATTAATATGGGTATAAAGACCCAAATAACTCTTATTTTAATGCTTGATTTTTATTTCGCTTAACAAGCGGAAGGACATGCAGGCATAGCCGTTCTTGTCCCCGCATAGAAACTAGAAGGTCCTTTTATTTTTTTTAAACCGCTGTAAAATTTTTTTGAAATAAGTCTCGGAAAAACGTAAACAGACACCGGAAAAAGGAGTCTCTACTTTTTTATTCGCACAAGCCCTGCTTCAAAATGAGACTTTGGTCGTATTAAAATAAGAACATATGTTTGCTAAAATAAAGAGGATTCCAATATCAGGAAAATATATAGACTGTGGAGGGATTCGACTATGAACCGTGAACTGAAAGCAGATGTCGTGATTATCGGCGGAGGTGTCGGCGGCTGTGCGGCCGCTCTGGCTTCCGCAAAAATGGGATTGAAAGTGATTATGACGGAAGAAACCGATTGGATCGGGGGGCAATTGACCAGCCAGGCGGTACCGCCGGACGAGCACAAGTGGATCGAGCAATTCGGCTGCACCCGCAGCTTCCGGCAGTTCCGCAACGGTGTGCGTTCTTACTACCGCGATTATTTCCCGTTAACGGCGGAGGCGCGCGCCATCGTCAATCTGAATCCGGGCAACGGCGGAGTAAGCCGCCTGTGCGCGGAACCGAGAGCCATGCTTGCGGTCCTTGAGCAGATGCTTGCTCCTTACGTAAACAGCGGCAAACTGATTATTCTCACGCGCCACCGCATTACGGCGGCTGAGACGGACGGGGATAAAATCAGGGCCGTCAAAGTAAAGCACTTGGATCTGGGTCATAAACATACGTTAACCGCTCCGTATTTCCTGGACGCGACGGAGTGCGGAGACGTTCTTCCTCTCGCCAAGGTCGAGTATGTGACAGGCGCCGAATCCCGGAAAGATACGGGGGAGCCGAGCGCGCCGGAAGTCGCCGATCCGAAGGATATCCAGGCGTTTACCGTCTGTTTTGCGATGGATTATTTCGAAGGCGAGAATCATGTCATCGACAAACCGAAAGATTACAAGTTCTGGCGCAATTATAAGGCGGACTTCTGGCCGGACAAGCAGCTCAGCTGGATTTCGCCAAACCCGGTGACGCTTGAGCCTGCCGAAGATACCCTGTTTCCGGGCACCGAGAAATATCCGCTGTTCAATTACCGCCGGGTAATCGATAAGGCGAATTTTATGCCCGGTACGTTCCCGAGCGATATTTCCCTCGTGAACTGGCCGCAGAACGATTACTGGCTCGGCAATATTTATGACGTTCCCGAAGCGGAAGCGAAGAAAAATCTCGAACAGGCCAAGCAGCTCAGCTATTCTCTGCTCTACTGGCTCCAGACCGAAGCGCCGCGTCCGGACGGCAAAGCCGGTTATCCCGGCTTGCGTCTGCGTCCCGACGTCGTCGGTACCGAGGACGGTATGGCCCAAGCGCCGTATATCCGGGAATCCCGCCGGATCAAGGCGGAATTCACCGTCAAGGAACAGCACGTCAGTACGGCGATCCGAGGCGACAAGGGTGCGGAAGTGTTCCCGGATTCGGTCGGGATCGGCGCCTACCGAATCGATCTCCATCCGAGCATGACGGGACGGAACTATCTGGACGTGTCCTCCCTTCCGTTCCAGATTCCGCTCGGCAGCCTCATTCCCGTCCGAGTCAACAATCTCCTGCCGGCGTGTAAGAACCTCGGCACGACCCATATCACGAACGGCTGCTATCGTCTCCATCCGGTGGAATGGAATATCGGCGAAGCCGCAGGCTTCCTTGCCGGCTACTGCGTACAGAACGGGTATCAGCCCCGTGAAGTGCATGCGGACAAGACGAAACTGGAAGGCTTGCAAAACATTTTGTCCTGGAACGGCGTAGAACTCGCATGGCCGACCATCACTCCGCTGTAACCCCCCTTGAAATAGCCCGGGCTTGAACCGAAAAGCCGCCTTTATGCAGAACGCTCTGCTAAAGGCGGCTTTCCCCGTTTTCCCGGCGGCGGATCGCTTCGCAAATTTCCGGTCCGGCTCCGCGGCTAATCAGTATCGCTTAACAAATCGTGCCGAAGACAGCCATTCTCCCGTATTGTGCCTGCGTCCGCGGATCGTTACGGAATGAGGCGCCACCTCGACGAGGACGCTTTCGCTTTCAACGGGCGCGGCGGGGTCAATGCCGTCTCCGATGGGCCTGCGGACAGAGGAGGTCCCCATATGAGAGCAGCCGTCCTCGAAATAAATCCCCGGACTGGCCAGCGTGTAATGGGTATGCCCCGAGAAGAAGCACACGTTCGGGTGCCGGCCCAGCAGCTCTCTAAGCCGCACATCCTGCACGACCCCCTTCTCGCCGGGATCATAGCTTCCCGCCACCGTGTGAGGAAGCGGCTGATGCAGGAAGACGAACACCGGCCGCTCCCGGCCATGCGGACGGTATGTTTCTTCCGCCGCGGAATCCGACGGCTGCAGACCGGCCTCTTCCTCTCCCGGGGAAGCCGCAGTCTCCGCTTCGCCGCGTACGGGTCCGACGGCTTCAAGGGCTGCCGGTTCCGCCTCGGACGCAGAGGCCGTTTCGGCCCGGCTTTGCGCTTCGGCATGGCGCGGAGGGGATTCCTCCCGCAGAATCCGCTCCAGCCAGGCGAACTGTTCGTCGCTGATCCAGGCGTCCTCCCGGATAGCCGGATCGGTGTCGCGGTAGCGCTCGGCGCTCATAAAGACGAAGCGCAGCCCCCTCAGACGAAGGTCGTAATAGGGCAGGGGCTTTCCCAGAAAGCCGAGAAACCTTGCCATCGCTTCCGCCGTCGACCATCCGTTCGGGAACGTATCCACGCTAAAACTCCCGTCCTTATACCACATGCGGTAATATTCATGGTTTCCGTTCGTCACATAGACGGGAACGCGGACATGTTCGGACAAAATACGTTTTAATACCGTATAATCCTCGGCGAATCCCTCGGTTAAATCCCCGTTAATCACGATAAACTCGGGCGGATGCTTCATGGATGCGTAATCTTTCAGGCAGACTTCCAAACGGCGGTGGGACTCGGGGTCCCATGCTACCACATGAATATCGGACAATACCGCAAACGTAAATTTCATGGATCTGCACCTCTTCTCTTCCTCTAAAGGATTGAAAAGCTTATGTCTGCAGCCTTTTCTGAAACCACATACGGTCTGTTTAACCTTCCGGTTCTTCCGGCTTTTCCGGTCCCGCCTTGCTGCCCTTGCCTACTCATGTGCCTCACCGGCCTCATCTTCCGCATGGGTCACCCCGGTTTCATTGAATTCATCCGCTTCATCGGCATTTTTCCCGCCCTTCCCCGATTTGGCCGCCGTAATTTCGGCAATCCGCAGGGCTCCCTTCAAATCGTACAGCATCCGTTCTTTAACTTCGGCATTCAAACGGCTATCGGACAAAATATCCTTAACCAGGGATGCCAGCGATTTCCTTACCTGCTTCAGACGGCCGGGATTCAGCCGGGGATTTTTCTCGCCGCCCAGTTTTTTAACGATTTCTTCGATCTCATCGGTATACCGGCCGGCTTTGCGGGCATCCATCCCTTTAAAAGGGACATACAGCTCCTTTACTTTCCGTTTCTGTCCTGCAAGTACAGCCGCAATCGACCGGGCAGGATCTCTGTCGGGAACGACCGCTTCATTCCGGTACACGCCCAGGACGGTATTTTTGTCATAGCCCTGATCGAAAAACGATTCATACTCGAACACGGCGCTGCCGCTGATTCCAAGCCCATGGCTCGAAGTGATCTGATCGATGAACGCGTCCTTGGTCAGATCGATAAAAGAGCCGACGCCGATCGTCACATACGATTTATCCTTTGCGATCTCGAACGTTTTGCGCGCATCCGCCACAACGAGCGATGTGTCCAGTTTATAGGACATCGGGAACACGTTGTCGATCAGGTTGTGCTTCACCCAGTTCATCGAATCCTGCAGCACGTCTCCGCGTGCAATTTCATATTCGGGCCATACCGCAGCGGTTAGCTTTACTTGGGGTTTCCACTTCTTCACTTCCTTGGCCAGGCGGAACACAAATTTGTCGACGAACCCGACTCGCATATCCACCCACTGCGCCCACAGCGCATCTCCCGGGTGCAGAAGGAGCGGATCCGTTCCGTATTTCTTTTGAAACAAGCTCCGGGTGTAGCCGTCATATCCGAAATCGTTCGTAAAATCTCCCGAACCGGGATAGCGCGCATAATCAAGGTGCAGACCGGCTACGTCATATTTGGAGAGCAGCTCCTTATAGACGTCGATCAGGAAGTCCTGCGTTTCATCCAAAGCGGGGTTGATAAAATAATAACGGAATCCGCTGGACGCATCTTCCTGATAATTTTGGCCTTTCCGGCTGAGCAGCGACCATTCGGGCTTGCGTTCCACGATCGGCCCCGGTTCCGGCCCTCCCACGAAGAAGTTTTCGACCCAGGCATGGATTTCGATGCCCCGTTTTTTCCCTTCTTCCAAATAAGCTTGAAGCACATCAAAACCGCCGTACATGGGATTATGAGCCGTTATGTTGTTTTTGGTCGGGTAGATGGTGTACCCGTTCCAGAACGTTTCCAAATAAACGGAGTTAAGGTGAGCCGCCTTTATCTTATCCAGCGCCCGTTTAACTTCCTCCAGAGACTTCTCTTTGGGCCGAATCCAGATTCCCCGGTTTTCAACGGTTCTAGACTCCACATTTATGTAGTGAACGCGCGTTGCTTTTCCATCCAGCTCCGCCAGCACTTCCGTCAGCCCTTCAACGCCTTTTTCCTCCAGATGCTTGCCCGCCTGTATCTCCAACTGCTTCACCTGCTGAATTTCTTTGGAGATTTCCTCATAAGGAACATCCATAAACCGGCGTTTGGATTCTTCCAGTGCCTGCTCCGCAGTTGCGGCGGTTAACCGCGCCTTATCCAGATAAGACTGCGGGGTAAAAATAAGCAGCACCTGCTTTTCCGCCCGGTTGATCTTCACGGTCGCCCCAATGGCCGCATAGCGCGAAAGCCAAGCCATTTTGGAGCCGTGTCCGGAAAGAACGTATCCCCCTGCCGGAATCGGCCGGTTGTTGCCTCCGCTGCTTATGATTTTGCCGTCCGCGTTCACGGCAGCCTCCCCTCCCCACGGATTCGTACCGGTGGAGGCGCCATAGCTGCTGTCGTACACGATCAGTTGCTCTGCTCCGCGATGCCCGGGATACGGCTTATTGTTCGTATCGTCCCAGCCAGCCGGATTGTCTTCCCTCGTCCGGGGATTAAACGCGTCATAGGCCATTTTGGACGCAAAATACATGGGATAGGCATTCAGCTCCATCGATATGGCCAGTCCCGGAGCCGCCAGAGCCAGCAGATCGGCGTAATAAGGACTTGCCGCCTGCACGGAAAGGACGTAACCTCCCTTGGGGATCGGCGAGTCGTTGTCGATAAATTTTCCGCCGGAATCCATAAGAATTCCTTTAACTCCCGTGACCCGGCCGTTCTGGAAAGTCACTTCGATTCCCCAAGGATTCGTGCGGGTAGAGGCTCCGTACCCCGGGTCGAAAAGTACCGCTTCGCTCTGATTCCGCGGCCCGTTAACCCGGTCCACGGGGATAATTAAATCGCCGACCTTTACATACTTCGTCGGCAAGACGGGAATTTTTATGTTCACGGCGGTAAGGCTGTCTCCCACATTCAGCTGCTGCAGAAGCGCCTTTGTACTTGCGGTGCCCGAAAGAACGTATCCGTTCGGGGGCAGATAGGTTCCTTTTTTACCGTCTGAGATTTTGTCAACGATAATGCCTTCCGTCACAATAAGCTCGATTGTCCGGTCATCGAAAGGAGATGTATACGTTCCGTACGTGCTTGTATACACGGTCAGAGCGTCTTCTTTGCGCTCCTGATCCATTCCGGCTACCGGGTGCAGAGTTCCGTCGGGAAGCTTGATATGAGGACCGTAAACGGATTCATTTACCGTCACGTCAAGAGACATCTGCGGAAGCAGAGGGATCCCGGGCCCGGTCGCCGAACGAAAAGGGTCCTGATCGGCAGGCCCGGATTTCGGGTCGTCGGGCGGAACCGCGATGCCTCCGTAAGGTCCGGAGTGCCGCGAATAGGCCTCGGCCGCAGCCCAGCCGGATGCGGCGCCGGCAAGCCCGTACAGCGGAAGGCAGCCCGCAGCCGCAACGGACAAAAGCAGGACAGCAAACAGCGTTCTGCGGAGCAGCCCGCTTGAGCGAAGAGATCTTTTCACCGTCATCTTCCTCCTTCAGGTGTAAACTAGCTCCAGACATACAAAAACGGAGAACATCCGAGCAGGTTAAGCTGAGCCGCTAATCACCTCCTGTTATTTTCTCCCCTGTTTGCCAATCCGATTACACGTATTGTAACACCATTTTGGACTTTTTGGAATATTCTTCTTATATATTACATTATTTTGGATATTACCTCCTTTTTCATCTTATTTCGACAGGTTGCAAAAAAAGAAGCTCTCTTTTTCAAGAGAAGCTTCCCGAATAGATTTTCATTACCGGCTGATATAGGACTGATCCCATCTTTTGCGGTCCCGGATCACTTTGGCCAGGAGCCATAAGGTTGCCGCTCCGACGATGGCGGCCAGTGACCAAGCCGCATTGCGTACCCATGTGTCCGCCTGCTGTTCGACGCCAATGCCGATGAAGGCCCAGACAAAAACCAACGCGAAAGGCACGTCTTTCTTCCCGTAGCTGAAAGCGACAGCCAGCACGCCTGCCGCCGTCAGCAGAATGACGGCCCACATCCGGGGATCGATCCCCCATCCGTTCCAGCCCAAGTCCTGCAGCCATACCGTGACGTTTACGATGGAAGCCACGCAGATCCAGCCCAGATACAGGCTGAAGGGAACTTGCACGAAGCTGTACTCCCCGATCGCCCGCGATTCCAGGCCGTAGCGGATTCTCTGGTAGATGGCGATAAGCGTCAGCAGAAGGGCGGCCATGACCAGCGTGCTCCAGCCGATTTTTTCATAATGCCACAGAAAGATCCAGGCCGAATTCAGCAGACAACTGACGACGAACCAGTAGCTGATCCGTTCCACCGCCGGACGGTTGCCCGTATCCTTGCGGGCCTGGTAAATGACGAACCCGATCAGCCCCAGATAAATGATGCTCCATATCGTGAAAACATACCCGGCCGGAGTAACATATGTATGATGCCGGTCCGATATTTCCCCGGTGGTCACTCCGTTAATAGGCAGCACTTGAGCCAGCGTATTCACGACCAGAACTAAGAGGAGGCCGGCAATATTCATGGTTTTACGCCATCCATGCATGGCTGTCACATCCTCTCCTTTTGTTCATTATGTATGTTTAACCTTATGGGCCTAGAATTAATCGAATGCAAAAAAAGCCTGCCTCGTTATTCCGCTAAGAATACCTGGGGCAAGCTTTCGCCGAAGCAGATCAGCCTTCGAGAACCGTCAACTGTTTAGGGAAGGAAGTCAGCACCTCGACTCCTCCGGCTGTAACCAGAACGTCGTCTTCGATACGGACTCCGCCCACACCCGGCACATAAACACCGGGCTCAATGGTGAACGTCATGCCGGCTTTCAGAATCGCCTCGTTTCTTCCGTGAACAGATGGATACTCGTGAACGTCGAGTCCGAGTCCATGGCCGAGCCGGTGGTTAAAATAAGTGCCGTAGCCGCCCGCTTCGATCCGGTTTCTTGCGGCTGCGTCTACGGACGCGCAGGTAACATCCGGCCGGACGGCTTGAATGGCCGCTTCGTTGCCGGCCAGGACCGCATTGTAAATGCGGCGCTGTTCCTCCGACACTTCTCCCACCGCGAAGGTGCGCGTAATATCGGACGCATAGCCATTCAAATAAACGCCGAGATCGAATAAAAGCAGATCCCCGCGGCTGATTTTACGCGTTCCGGGAACGCCGTGCGGCAGCGCCGAAGCCGGACCGGTCAGGACCATCGTTGAAAAAGAAGGAGACTGGGCCCCGAGTTTTTTCATCTGGAACTCCAGTTCCGCGACCAGCTCGATTTCCGTCACGCCGACAGCCACCTTCTGCAGGCCGCGCCTCAGCACTTCCTCCACAAGCGTCACGGCCTCCTTCATCAGGCCGATTTCGCCTTCGGATTTAATGACCCGCATATCCCGCAGCAGCTCGTCTACCGAAGAAACCCGGCTGACTCCAATGCAGCTCTTCAGTTCTTCAAAGCGGCTGACGGTCCAGTGCTCGGTTTCGATGCCGATGCTGACAAGCGAAGCCGGCAGCAGTCCGCGAAGCACTTCATAAGCAGAGTCCGTGTCGCTGTGCGTATGAATCCGCTGTACCGAGGACGCCTGCGCGGCCGCTTCCGCATCTAGAGCCGGTACGAGCAGAAACGGCTCCTCTCCTCTCGGAAGGATAAGCCCCAAGAAGCGCTCGTGCGGGTCGGAGACGAATCCCGTCAAATAATACACGTGCCGCGGAACTGTAATGATAACGGCATCGAGGTTGTTTTGTTCCATATGATCGCTGATTTGTTTGAGCCGGTTGTTCATTTAATCACCTTTTCTTTTCAAGGTTTTTCACTGTTTACTGTGGATGAATCCTCTTCCTATCATAACATGCAGGGAGACAAAAACCCACATTTCGGGTCTGCCTCGGGTCCTGCCCTAGGGCTGTATAATTCCTCAATAGGTTGGCGTGCGTCTCGGAAACTCGGCCTGATCTACGATGTAAGCGCCTGCTTTTCTTCCTTCTGCCGATCCGCTATACTGGATTAGAGTCTTTATTTTGCCATACGAAGGAGAGAAGAGCATGTACGATCTTGTTATTATCGGAGCGGGCCCTGCGGGTGCAAGTGCCGGACTGATTACCGCCAGAGCGGGTAAAAAGACGCTCCTTATCGACAGCGGGCAGAGCATGACGAAACGCGCCTGGATCGAGAACCATTACGGAGTCGCCGAAATCAGCGGTCCCGACATGGTGGAGCTGGGCAAGAAACAAGCGGCCAAGTTCGGCGCGGAAATTGCCGAAGGCAAAGTGGAATCTGTCGACAAGCAGGATGACGGCTTTCTCGTCACTTCGGATCAGGGCAGCTACGAAGCCAGACACGTCCTGCTCGCGACCGGAGTCCTGGCCGATCTTGCCGATAAAATCGGAGTCACGACGATTCCAGGCACAGAGCCGCGGATCAAAACGATCGTTCAAACGGATGCGAACAACAAAACGAGCGTGGAAGGCATCTGGGCGGCGGGCACGATTGCCGGCATGAGCGTACATACGATTGTAACGGCGGGCGACGGCGCCAAGGCGGCCATTAATATCGTCAGCGAGCTGAACGGCGAGCGTTATGTGGACCACGATGTGCTGAAATCTTAATTTTTATCCTTTAAAAGCAAATAGAAAAGACTCCTGTCCGGTTCTATGGAACCTTGCAGGAGTCTTCTTTCGGTTGCAGCCGATGCGGGGCTCAGAAGTCCCGCTTCTTTTTTTCGGTTATCCGGAGCTGCCTTCGAATCAAGCCCCTTCTATCTTCTGCCGCTGCGTTTGATAAATTCCACGAACAAGGCAAACAGGATAAAACCGGCCAGAAAACCGCCCAGATGCGTGTATAGATCCACATTCGGCACGATCACGGAAAACAGCAGGCCGCTCACCAGAATAATGATGACCGTCTGTCTCGATTGCTGGTCCAGAAGCTGCCTGCGGAATAAGGCCAGATAAAGATAGGCCGCATAAATTCCGTAAATGGCGCCGGAAGCCCCCGCCGCGACATAAGCGTCCGTGTGCAGCCAATAGGAGAACGCGCTGCCCAGCGCCCCGCTGGCTAAGTAAAAGACCGCGTACCGGACACTGCCCAGCAGCCGTTCCAGCGGCGGCGCGAAAATAACCAAGGCGAAGCTGTTAAACAGCAGATGGGACAAGCCGATATGTAAGAACATGGCGGTGAAGAAGCGCCACCACTCGGGGACAAAACCCGGTGCGGAAAATAAGGCTCCGTACTCGATGAGCGTTCTCGTGCTTGTCGACGAGCCGCTTACCTCCATCAGCACAAACAGCACCACATGGATAAGGACCAGAAGGCTTGTCACCGGGTACCGGCGTATGTACTCTTTGAAGCTTTCTTGACGAACGAACAACATAAAAATACCTTCTCCTTCGGATGAGATACCCCCATCATATAGGAAAAACAAGAACGCCTGCAAGCTTGCGCCGCAGACGTTCCTGTTCTATGAAAGAAAAATCTTTAAAGCGCCTTTTTGATGGCGGCGATAAACGCTGGCTCGTCCTTCGGAGTCCGCGACGTAATCAAGTTGCCGTCGATCACGACTTCCTGATCGGCGAATTCCCCGCCGGCGTTGCGCACATCGTCCTGAAGCGGCGGATAGGACGTAAGCTTCCGGCCTTTGATCAGACCGGCGCTGATCAGAATCTGCGGTCCGTGGCAGATAGCGGCAACGGGCTTTCCGGCCTCGTCGATCTTTTTCACGAACGTTTGAATGTCCGCATCCAGACGCAGTCCTTCCGGTGAAGAACCACCTGGAATAACGACGGCGTCATACTCGTCCGGTTTGGCTTCTTTGATGCCCTGATCGGCCGTATATTCGGCTTTCTTGTTTTTACCGGCAAGCAGTTCTCCCTGCTTCAATCCGATAATGACGACTTCGTGTCCGTCGGCCTTTAAGGCTTCATAGGGCTCCTGCATTTCAGAATCCTCGAATTGGGGTGCCAGCAAAAATGCGATTTTACTCATGGTTGTTCCACTCCTTTTCGTTTATCTGGTTTCAATCTATCGATTCAACGTATCCCTTGTTGCTGCGGATGATCTCCACGATTTCCGTATAGTCGGAATCCCGCACCTTGGCCGTCAGCACATAACGCAGATTTTCGGCGTCATCGTCGCCTTCGCCAAAGATAAGATCCCCCAGCGGCCCATCGTCTTCGCCACGGATGGTTCGGTCGGGATCGTGACGATCCTCCGCCGCCCGGACCGGTATGAAGCCGCCCGGACTCGGAGAGGTGCCGATCGTCGCACCCGGCACGCCGACGGCTCCGGACGTCCCGCCTGCAAAGGCCGGAGGCGCAATCAGACCGGTCCGTGAGACGCGTCCCTGAGTCTCCCCGACTTCAAGCTGCTCGACGGAATAGGTTTGAAGCCGGATACGAACATCCTCCGCATCGTTTTCCGTGCGGAAATAGGCTTGAATATGTTTGCTCATCACGAACACCTCATCCTTTTTAGTTTCTCTCCTGTTGATATTACCCGCAACTTTCTTTTCCTACACAAGCTCAGGGGAAAAAGTTCACAATCTTCTGCGCCGGAAAATGAAATCCCCGCAACTCTCGTAACGAGAAGTGCGGGGATTTAAGATGTCATCCTGCTTTTTGCGTCGTTTCCTGGTTTTGCGGAGTCGGCGTCGGTTTAGGGGCCTCCGAATTTTTCGGTGTGGTCATCGGCTTACCTGTCGGAACCGGAGTGACGCTGCCGCCCGGCTTGCGGGTCGGCTCCGGTGTCAGGCCCGGTACAACGTCATCGTCTTCCGGAGTCGGGTTCGGCCTTACGGACGATTTCGGCGTCGATGTCGGCGTCGGTTTGATCGTCGCCTTCGGCGTATGAGTCGGGACGCCCGTCGGCTTCGGCGTGCGCGTCGGAGTTATTTTCCCGTCCGAATCGGTGTTGTTTCCTCTATTATCCGTGCCTTTAGACGAATTTGTGGAATTCGGGCTGCTGCTCGGCACCCAATTCGGATCCAGACGGAGCTTTAAGGCGTTTTTGGCTTGTGCGAGTTCTTCGTCCTTCACGACGATATAAGGGCTGATCCAGTCTCCGTCCATATGAATGAGTTCGATATTTTGTGTATCGATTGTGATATATTGGGAAATCATATCATGAATCTGGCTGGCAGGGATATCCGTTTTCAGGTTGTTCCCGACGGCTTCCAGAATACCGGAAGCTTTCGTGACGCCGCCCAGACTTTTCAGGTTTTTAAGAATTTCATTCAAAACCTGCTGCTGTCTCGCGTTGCGCGCGGGATCGCTGGATTCCTGGGTTTCGAATTTCGAACCGGGGTTCGATTTCCGGTAACGCACGAAGTCGAGCGTTTTTTTACCGTCCAGCTTCTGAACGCCTTTCTTGAGATCGATCCTGGTGCCGTCCCAGTTGTCGACATAGTACATATCCTGGTCCACATCGACCGTCACGCCGCCGAGCTGGTCGACAACCTGCTTAAATCCTTCGAAATCGATGGTCACCATGTAGTCGAAAGGAATCTCAAAAAAGTTGCCGAAAAACTCCTTCGTCTTTTTCATGGCGGTTTCCGGTTCAGTTAACGTGAAATGCGGGTAAAAATAGTTAGCCTTATGAGAATCGCCGTTCTTCTTAAGCTTCATTTCAAGGTCGCGCGGCAGGGAGACGATCGTTGCGGACTTCGTCTCGGGATTCATCGAAATGGCCATCATCACATCGCTGTTCAGCGAGCCGGTTTCTTTCCGCGAATCCACGCCCATCAGCAAGATGCTGATCGGTTTGACTTTGGCGGAATCCTTCGGAGCGACGACTTCCTTCGTTCCTACCGTGTCGATGATGTTATTGGCTTTACTGATGAGAAAGCTGGCGTACGTGCCGATGCCGATGACAAGAAGCAGAACGATAATGCCGCCGGTTACGGCTATTTTTTTCCATAAGGGCCATTTGGCTTTCTTTTTAAGTTTGGATTTACGTGAATCAGTACCGGAAACGGGGGTTGAATTCGGATTAATAGGGTCGGACATAATTAAAAACCTCAATTCTTGAGTATGGTATACAGTTCCATGGAATTGTATAGACAGGAGTATGATGCGGACGATTTCATTATAGTTCGGTAGACGGTATAATTATAGTGAGAAATACGAAGTAAAGAGTTACAAATAAGTTAAAAATTCGACAGCTTCCCTAATTCATTATGCCAAAGAGGTGACGATCATGCAATTCTTGAATATTTTAGTCGCGTATGATGGTTCTGAAGTATCGAAAAAAGCGTTGGAAAAAGCCGTCGGACTTGCAAAAAGCAATCCGTCCTCCAAGCTTGAAGTGGTCCATGTGGCGAACATGCCTAACCTTGTCGTCGGTGAAGCCCTCATTTCCACCCCTGCCGGCATGTCCGGAGAATATTACGAATTGGCCGAACAAATTAAAGACGATGCCAAGCAGCGTTTGGTTTCACTTTCGCAGCCGGCCGAGGTTTATCTGCTGAACGGCAACCCGGGCCGGGCCATTCTCGAACACGCCGAGCGTACCGGGCGGGATCTGATCGTAATCGGCAGCCGCGGCCTGAGCGGAGTGCGTGAGTGGGTGCTCGGAAGCGTCAGCCACTATGTCGTCCAGCATGCGCAAATTCCGGTGCTCGTGATCAAGTAGTCGCTGGCTGCCGGCAGTACATAAGCGGCTGCGTTAAGCGGCTGCGTTAAGCGGCTGCGTTAAGCGGCTGCGTTAAGCGGCTGCGTTAAGCGGCTGCGTTAAGCGGCTGCGTTAAG
>NZ_JBGBYL010000004.1:0-513904 GCF_041260495.1 Paenibacillus sp. RC84 | reverse complement strand
CTTTTCTCGCTGGCATAAAAAAATGCACCCCCTAGAATTTTATCGGATTTTACCCAGAGGGTTTTTCCAATGTCCATTCTAAGGGGTGCACTTCAGAGACAGATGGGGGTTATTTGACGTTTAGACTCCAAACGCGCAATTATATTTTAATAACAATATAATAAAATACGATACAAAATTATTGTAAAACGATAAATCGTATGCTAAAATCATGTTGTCATAAATAAGCGAGGTGTTTTAAATGAATGTTAAACGAGGTTCAACCAATTTCTTAAAGGTAATTATTTTTCTGGCTGGAATTGCAGTGCTTGCTTTGTGTATCTATTGGTTGCCTGAAGCAACGAGGAGAGATGCCCTAGCAAATCCGGATTACCATTACCAGGTTTACCCCCTTTTAGTATGCGCGTATGGAATCTGTATAACGTTTTCTGTTGCATTGTATCATGTGTTTAAGCTATTAACTTATATCGAAAGGAACAATGCTTTCTCCGAGTTATCCCTTAAATCTTTGAAGGTTATAAAGAGATGTGCCTTTACAGTCATTTTCTTCATTTTGTTAGTGATAGTAAACTTAATGGTGCTTGCTAAAACCACAGGAGATGACGCAGCGGGTCCGATATCGCTAAGTCTAATGGGTATTTTTGCAACAAGTATTGTTGCAGTCATTTTAGAAGTTCTTCAAAAACCAATAAAAAATCTCCTGAATAAAAAATAAAAAAGAGGTGTTATAAATGAAAAAAGCATCCACATTGTTTTTAAAATTAGCGGTTATTCTTATGGGGATTCCAGTTCTTGCTCTGTGTATATTTTTAGTGCCTAATGTAGCGAATTTTGCATCCGAATTATACCCAAATATCGCTTCAATGAAATATCTCGTTTTCATACTTATGTATGGAGCGGCTATCCCGTTCTATTTGGCTCTCTATCAAGCTTTCAATCTTTTGCGTTATATGGATAAAAGCAAATCATTTTCGCAATTATCAGTAAATGCATTAAAGAATATAAAACATTGTGCGATTACCATCAGCAGTTTATATGTATTAGGCATGCCACTCATTCATTTTATAGCGAAGAAAGTTGACCCTCCTATTGGATTATTGGGACTCATCATCATTTTTTCTTCGCTGGTTACCGCCTTTTTTGCTGCTGTCCTACAACGGCTTTTGCAAGAAGCGATTAACATAAAATCAGAAAATGATTTGACGGTCTGAGGTGGAGGATATGGCAATTATTATTAATATTGATGTGATGTTAGCAAAACGAAAAATGAGCGTAACGGAGCTTTCGGAGAGGGTTGGAATTACTATGGCGAATCTTTCCATTCTGAAAAATGGGAAAGCAAAAGCGGTTCGTTTTTCAACATTAGAAGCGATATGTAAGACTTTGGATTGTCAGCCAGGTGATATTTTGGAGTACAAAAGCGACGAAGACACTCAATAAAAACAGACAACTAATTAATTTAACTAACGGGTACGATAGCTTAATAAACCTGCTAACTCGTAAAAAAATCTGCGGAATCGTATGAATGGATGGATACATACTTCTCACTGTATGAAAAACGTAGAAATAATGAATCGAAGGAAGGATCGTTTATTTCATATTCTGGCGCAGCTTGGGATCAGTTTGAAAATAAACTAGATCAAGCATATAAGGAGTACAAAGAACCCGATATATGTTGGATAACAAGAACATATATCGTTTGCCGTATTTGGACAAGAACTTATATAGGTTCCCGTAAAGTAGGTTCCTTCTCATTAGTAGTTAGTGAATATTTAACAAGAACCCCTGTTCCGTCACTCGATACCCACTCTTTAATTGTCATATATTCATAAAAATTCCTTTTTAAAGAGGTTCAATCTTTATCCCTGCACAATAAGAATAAGCAACCTTACGGGAATGGCGGGTATCCGAACTCAATACCAAGTTATTTTTCAATATTTTCGCTTCCGAATCCATGAGACCGATGAATTCCCGGATCGGATGTCGTCTATATAAACGAAGGCATTAATGAACACAAACTAATTTGACGAAGAGGTGTTTTGAAAATGGCATTAACGTCCGCATTCACGAGCTTCAACCTGCCTGTAAAAAACGTAGAACAATCGAAAGCGTTCTTCACCGGAATCGGATTCGAGCTCAACCCGCAATTCCCCGAGAACGAGAATTCGGTAGCCATCGTGATCGGCGACAACCTACAGGTCATGCTGATCAATCAAGCATTCTTTAATACGCTCACGGTGAAGGAAACCGTAGATACGAGCAAGTATGCGCAGATGACGATCGCATTGGCCTTCGAGAGCCGGGAAAAGGTCGATGAAATCGTGAATACCGCGGTCTCCTTGGGCGGGAAATTGCACGCTGAACCTGAAGATCATGGGTTCATGTATCATTGGGGCTTCGTGGACTTGGACGGCCATCTGTGGGCCATTAACTACATGAACATAGATGCGGGACAAGATTAAGGCTAACGGAGAGCACGCTCGTACTAGGGTTCAAAAAGAAAGACGCCGGGCATCTTCCCAGGCGTCTTCTTCGCGATGATTAGTTTTGTTCGGTATAGGCTTTGAAATTGTCCATGATCGCTTGCCAGCCTGCTTGCTGGAACTCGACGGGATTGGAGCTTTCCGCGTCGAACGTTTCAACGACCTTCGTCTCATTCCCTTGATCGACGAAAGCAATATCCACTCTTCTTCCGTCTTCCATGGTGTAGCCGATCGCCTCATGCAGATTCACGACATCGTAGACGCCGCCAAAATCAAAGCCCATGCTGCCATCCTTCGCTTCCATCCGTGTCAGAAACTTGCCACTGATCCGCAATCGTTTTCGGCTCTCGGCGCATGCCAGTCCTCGGACGCTTGATTCCACCTCGTGATGTGATCCGGTTCGGTCCATTAGCGCCATACCTTCTCGACAGGGGCTTGAATGACGGCTTGCACGGTTACTTTCGTTGGTTGACTCGTTTCCATTAGACACCTCTCTTATGATATTCGTCGTTTGGTTATTCTCAATGATATAGACGTAAGCCAATGACGAAATTCATTGGTCAATTCGCTCAGGCAGCCCAAATCGCGAAAATAATGGCGTATGAATGAAGTTTTGAACGTGCAGGATTTGATTTTCTTTGGTTTCGATGACGTGGATGCCCCAGGGTACCAGGCCAGAGCTCTCTTTGCCCGGCATATACTGGGCCAACGCCGGATAACCGCCATTCACCGTAATGGGCACAAATCGCGAACCTTCGCAATGCCAGCGAGTAAGCGAATAGAAGGCGGACAAATCTTCCTTGCCGCGGATCCACATCTCGAAGGGCGGCATCGACATGCAGCCTTCCTCGTGGAACAACGCGACGAGCGCAGTAATATCGAATTGCTCGAAGGCCTCCACATACCGGGACAGCAGCTGCTGCTCCGGTTGAACGTTCATGCTGCTGAGCTCATCCGAGCGAAGCTGCGCCCGGTCCATCGTCTCTCGGGCTCTTTGCAAGGCGCTGTTCACCGCTGCCGGCGACATCGCCAATGTTTCCGCGATCTGCTTGGAGGACCATTCAAATACATCCTTCAAAATGAGTACCGCGCGCTGCCGCGGAGGCAAGGTCTGCAGGAGAGCGATGAAGCACAGTTGAAGGGTATCTCTGCGGACGAGCCGATCCTCCGGATTGCCCCCAAAGTCGGGAGACGGCCAGATCCAGGCAGAGTCCGGCAGCGTGTCGCGCGGCTCGACGATGGCGACGGCCGGGTCGAACAGGTCAACGGGAAGCGCGCGGCGTTTGGATTGTCTCAGCTTGTCCAAGCAAAGGTTGGAGGCAATCCGATAGACCCAAGTTTTGAACGAGGAATCCTGTCTGAACGTGCTCCAGCTCTGCCAGACCCGAATACTCGTCTCCTGAACGGCATCGTCCGCATCGTCCATGGAGCCTAGCATTCGGTAACAGAACGAGGTTAAGCCCGGCTTCAAGCTTGCAAATAATGGTTCGTCAAATGCGGTCTTGTTCATCGCGGCCTCCCTTAACGATCTCCCCGAAGGGTGGTACATTCATTATATGCAATGAAGCGGACAGCCTCAATCCGAATAAATAGGCAGGATTTAGTACACAGGGATAAAAATTTAGCACGATCGTACTTATAATTCAATAACCAATAGATTAACCCTTGTCTATACTTTTGAAATAATTCGCAATACCTCACGCCAAGACCTGAATACTGGAGCTATCCATGAAATCACTCGTTTCAACAAAAGCCTAAAAATACTGGTTAAATGAGATACTCGAAAGAAAAAAGAGCAAGGAAACGTGGGGAGGTAGAAAACCGTTTTCAGTGAAGGAGATCAATTGGGCAGCATTGCCGCAGTTTGAGGGCTAGAGACGTCCCCGCTCCTTGGCAAATGGCGAAGGTCAGATGAGCGGCAGCAGGTGAAGCGAAACGAGAAACTATATATAATAATCTGGCTGCAGAATAAATTCACAACACATTTTTTTTGAATCCTTTTAGGTTATGGCTCCAATTAGCACAAAATGGTGCCCAAAGTGAATCCGTACCTAAATGGGATGAGCTAAATAAGTTAAAGTAGGCGAGTCTATCAAAATTCTCGTTTAAATACATTAACAAAAACGACCGTTTACAGTACTCGGCTTATAGGATCCCAAGTTAATGAGGACATACCGAATATGAATTGTCCTAACCGTGCATCAAAATAAAAGAAAAAGATCAATTGTATGCAATCTTTTATACCGCTCAAAGGTAGCGATGGATGTATTTGATAAACCAACATTAGAAAACAAGCAGTTTATGAAATATGTTGACCGACGAATTTCTAAAAAATGCGATGTCGTTAATGGCATTGCATTTTTTATTTTTAGATGACAAAACAAAAGTTACAGGAATGTCGGCTGACAAGAACATGCATCCTTAAAAGTCGCGCAGCAGCGGCTTTTTTATTTTAACGATATAAGTTCTTGTCGCAAGTCAGTGACAAGAACTTATATCGTTTGCCGCGTTGGGACAAGAACATATATCGTTTGCCGTAATTGAGAATCTTTCTCGTGAGATTGTGGTTCCATAATTTGAACAATCGTATATAAAATAGAATCAACGTCATATGTTCCAGTGGCGGCTGCTACGTATGAAGTTAATAAAAAAAACGATAAATGATATAGAAAAACATATTCAGCATCCGAACCCTGCAGGCATGACGGCTGCGTTAATGTCGATTGTGCATGAAGGTGCAGCGGCAAAACAGGCGCTTGCGATATTGAAATGAAAGTAATTCGTCGCTTCCCATTCTACATAATAATGAGAGGATCTAGCATATGATCGCCCAAATGAACAAGTCTGGACGCAAGGTGCACTTGTTTTTCTAAATTGACGCAGGGTGACGGCTTCAAGTTTTGGAGTACCGATTTTTACGGTATAATGGGTCTTATTCAGTGAGCAGGAGGGGCAGTTCATGAAATACGATCCAAGTCAATTATTTTGGTTAAATGAGCCCACGAGTTATTCGATTCGAGAAAATGAAGTTGTAATTCAAACAGAGCCTGGAACGGACTTCTGGCAGCGTACGTACTACGGTTTTAGAAACGATAACGCACCGGCTCTGTTATTTAAGATTCATGAACCCTACTTTTCATTTGTGGTCCGAACAGAGTTTGATACTAACAATCGGTTTGATCAATGCGGTGTAGCGATCTACCAAAACAGCGACAATTGGTTCAAGGCTTCCATTGAGTACGAAAATGAACAATACCAACGATTAGGCAGTGTAGTGACGAACAACGGATTTTCCGATTGGGCGACGACAGATATTGACGCTAGTATTAAAGTTATGTTTTACAGAATTAGCCGTCGCAATCGTGATTTCTGCATCGAGAACTCCTATGACGGAGTAGAATATAGACAAATGCGTATTTTTCATTTATTTGAGGGTAGCGGGGAAATTCAACTGGGAATGTATGCGTGCAGCCCAGAGAATTCTTCGTTCACATCTTTTTTTAGTGGGATGGAGATCACGGAATGCATGTGGAAGGCTCATGAAGGGGAGGCAGCTGTCTAAAGACAGAAACATGCCATAATTAAAATACAATAATATCAAGGGTCCTTTTTAGTTTAAAGGGATGTTTGTGTCGGAGGTTACTGACACAAACATCCCCTTGATTGTCAATTCCGGCTGGATCAAGTGTATTAGTTGGCTCATCAAGAATCAGAGCGTCCGGCTTATGAATTAACGCTTTGGCCAATCCAAGATTCTGCGCGTTACCAAGTGACTTCTAGCGTATTGTACGCGGCTATAGATGAGGCCGTGTTCCACTTCGGTTGTCCCAGAGCAAAGCTCCTCCAGCAAAGGAGAAAATTTGCCGTGTGCTACTTTATTTAAGTCATGTTCTTTGTCTTCCTCAGAAGTATCATATTCTTCATCGCTCACTAAGCCTCTAATAAACGCTTCAAAATTATCGGCCAGGAAGGTAATCTCATAGTCATCTTCTTGATCGACGTGAACGATTTCAGGTTCACCCTCTCTACCGCAGGCTCGATAGTCTAACATTACCACATCATGACCTGCTGAGAGACAAACTGCCGATCCCATCTCATAAAATTTTTCTCCTTAAATACTTGTATTATAATCGACCTTTTTGGATATTTAGTCAGCTTGTTACCACGTTATATTTACTTTAATCTTCCTGTATGCTACATTAACATTATAACGTTATAATTATTTTACAATGCGATCGTGCACATACCTAGGGAACCCATAACAAATAATCGTTTGCAAGCGTTCTTAACTAAAACCAGGGAAAAGGTGAAGTTCATGTATGAGCCGAAGCAAGAGTCATTTGTGTTACGTAATGTAAAGCGTGTGAATGGGGAAGCTACCGATGTCGTAATCGAAGAGGGTAAAATTACCGAGGTAACGACAGCCGGGAGTGGACAAGGAAAACAAGTGAAAGACTGCTCGGGGATTTACATATCAAGCGGTTGGATTGATATGCATGCCCATGCCTTTCCCGAATTTGAACCCTACGGCGATGAAATCGATGAAATCGGAATTAAGCTGGGCGTCACGACCATCGTGGATGCGGGAAGCTGCGGGGCGGACCGGATTGCCGAGTTAGCCGCAAGCAAGCAGCACGCCCAAACCAATCTATTCGCCTTTTTGAACATTTCGCGAGTAGGCTTGCAAAGAATCGATGAATTATCCAATCTGGAATGGATAGATACGTCAAAAGTCATTCAAGCGGTAAAAGAGCACAAAGATTTCATAGTGGGATTAAAAGCGCGAATCAGCAAAAGCGTGGTGGGTGAAAGCGGCATTGAACCTCTGCGTATCGCGCGAGCTCTTTCCGATAAAACATTACTGCCGTTAATGGTGCACATTGGTTCCGCACCGCCAAGTATTGAGGAGATCGTCCCTCTATTAGAGAAAGGGGATATTATCACTCACTATCTCAACGGGAAGCCGAATAATCTCTTCGATGATCAGGGCAATCCCCTTCCTGTGTTAGCGGATGCCATTGAACGCGGCGTAAACTTGGACGTCGGGCATGGTTCAGCAAGCTTTTCGTTAAGAATTGCCGAGGCAGCAAAGCAGCATGGCATCGGTTTAAACACGATTAGCACGGACATCTACCGTAGAAACCGATTAAATGGCCCCGTGTATAATATGGCCAATGTCCTCTCGAAATTTCTTTATTTGGGATATTCGCTAGAGGAAGTGATTGCAGCCGTTACGGATCATCCGGCCAATTGGCTCGGAAAACCGGAGCTTGGCCGGATACAAGTTGGGGACGTTGCCAATTTAACCTTATTCACCCTTCGGAATGATCCGATTACACTGGTTGATTCCGAAGGTGTCAAGTGGACAGCCGATAGAAGCATAGAAGCCAAAGGGGTCGTTGTGAATGGTGTTTACATGGAATGTTAATTACGAGGTTTTAACGCGTCATTAGCGCAAGCGGGAGTATGTCGCGGCGGCAGTCTTGTTCGCGCCCCCGGAGCGGGAGAATCTCCGAAGTCATCGGAGGTGAACTACACCGGGCTTTGTCGGGCTCAATAGGGACTTAGAAAGGTAGTGGATGCAGAAGTGAACTTATCCCGGAATCAAAGGCCCTTGTATTTGCAAATCAAAAATATTTTAAAGGATAGAATACTGCATGGCGTGTATCCTATTAAGGCGAATATCCCTTCAGAGCCCCAATTGGAGAAGGAGTTCGAAGTCAGCAAGATTACAATTCGCAACGCCATCAAAGAACTGTGCCAAGAAGGCTATCTGGAAAAGGGTAGTGGCAAAAGGACGAAGGTTATACGCAATACGGCTACTTCCAAGCTGTCTACATGGAAGCGATTTACAGAGATATTGGTCGAAGAAGGCAATCAGGTTCAGAAGCAATTGTTGCAAGTCGAAGTGATCATGACGGAAGAGGGTACGGAACCGCATCAGTTATTTGGAGCACAGTGCGTTCGCATAGAACGTCTGTACAGCCTTAATAATGTGCCCTATACCCATTACACACATTATTTGACCACGCGTATAGGAGAAATCGATCAATGGGAACTGAATGCTCAGTCTCTGTACGAGTGGCTTGAGGAGCAAGAAATCACGTTGGCGAAATATCGGGATCATTTTGCGGTAGCATTTGCCAATCCTCTTGTAGAGGAGAAATTACGCGTGCAAGAGAAAACCCCTTTATTGAAAAGATTGCGTTATTCCTATGACGAAACGGGCGAGGTGATCGAATACAGCGAGGGCTTCTACAATACGGAAATGCACAGTTATATTGTAAATTATGATGTTTAGCCAATAGTAATAAATCGCAACGTACATTGATAGTACCTCATTTCTTTTTTCAAGGGATGGGTTGTCAAGGAAAAAAAATGTCGGAGGACAAAAACATTTATCGTAAAGGAGTCGCATCATTGCGGCTTTTTTTGTTTTAACGATATATGTTCTTGTCCCAAGTCACAGACAAGAACATATATCGTTTCCCGTTAGATAAATCCAAGTGGGAGATGCTGAAAATGAACGAACCGACGTTGAAAAAAGCGATGGAGACGTTGGAGTTTCTTGGACAGGATCGGGAAGGTCGCCGCCTATATGAAAAAAGGGCAAAAGTTTTGCACGATGAAGCTTCCATGATTGAGTTGGGTCAGATTGAGCAATTGCTAGGCGGTCACCCTGATGGCACGACAGAAACATCAAGAATGTGTCCTCGGGCTCGTGAGTGGATAAAAGGGGCTGTGTCCAGAAAGTCAGTTTATGCTGACTTTCTGGACAGCCCCTAATTATTCCATATCATTTAATACGACAGGTCGTTAAGATTGGATTGTGCTGGCGAGGGTGCCGGCAGATGCAGATTCGAGCGCCAGTCGATAAAGTTTGGCTGCATCGAGCCGGTGCACAGCGGGCCAACGGTTCGTTCCATCGCCTACATAGGCGGAGACACCCGTTCTTCTTGCAACATCGATCAAAGTTGGGACCAATCCCTTGTCGCCATCACCATGAACGGATGCCGGAAGACGAACCACGGATGCGCGAACGCCTTGTGAAACCATGGCCAATGTAGTTTCTTCCGATGCGACGCGTGCGACTGAATGGGGATCGGCTGTATCCATCTCCGTACCCAGGCGTCCAGGTGTTAAGAGCGCAAAAGCATTGTTATGAAAGCAACCCTAACGGTGACCAGAAGAGAGTACTAATGAACTTCCATTTGATAAGATCGATAAAATACTGGTCCTGACAAATGGGAGGGATGGAGCCGCGAATTCTATTTTAACCGAGAGGTTTCATTAATACAGGGTCATGATCCACATGATTACATTCTAGTATCAACTGATACTACAACACCTGACTTTAAACCGCTTGATGAAAACACTACAACGTATACTTAGCTGCAATACCTGGATTATTAATAGCTGGGGCAGCATATGCATTTTACCGGTTCAAAGCCAAAGCAAAGTAACTAATTATCCATATGATGTTATTTTTTGTGAAATGAGGTACTATACTAAGATAGTACCTCATTTCTTTTTTCAAGGGGTGGAGCAATGAGATTCTTTAAAATTTGCCTCATATGTTATGCATTCCTGACTATGTCACTATTAATTTCGGCTTGCACAAGCAATAAGGAACCGGACATGTATGAAAAATACTTGTCAGAAAGGGACTTAACGGTTGTTAAAAAAATGGGAGAGGAAAAACAATACGTCTTAACAAGAGAAAAGCTAACTCAATTACCGTACATGGCGTTATGGGGCGTGCAAAATAAGGACGTAACTCCCTACATAAATAAAGATATAATTTCAAAGAGCTATCTTGTAGAAAATAAGAATTTGATTTCCAAGCTCGACTTGAGAAAAAATGATAAATTAAAAGCAACATTATTGGTCGTTGACGAACAAATTGTTGGTGGCTATTTATTGATTACTAATACTAACGTTGATGAGATACCTGCGGGTCTTGGGTATTCATTAACTGGAGGGACAATAGAGGAATTGAGTAAAAAGAGCTTTCAAACTTGGCAATCAGAATGGGTCAGTAAATATAAAGATTAAGGTACAGGCTGCTTGATAAATTATTTGAATCAATACAACAATAGTTTTAAATTTAGTTGTCATGATTGTAAAAAGGAAAATCTGACTTATAGACATATGTACAAAATACGGATTTTGTGAAGTAGATGTACATAAGTTTTTATGTTGTGGGTCCTTTGTGCTTAAATTCATACATTCACAGTATCACTATTATTTCGTCTACAATTAGTGTTTATATTGTTTGTAATCATTTGCTTGTGTTTGTAGAATTATTTAAAAAAGAAAAAACGCTATTGTGCGGCAATCTCACAACATGCGTTTTTCTGTAATTTCTGTAATTTGTAACTTACGAAAATTTAATTGTTTTTGCGTGAATTACAATCAAATCTAACCTTGGTTTATTCACATTTCTAGTATTTTTGGCGTTTTATCATAAATTTATACTTTTAGAATCTATTTATTGAGTTTTTTTAATGCGATGCCGTATATTCTTCAAGCTCGGATGCCGGATCGAATTTCTCTTTACTCATGGAAAATGCTGCCATAAGCGCAATAACTGCCGGTATAATCGCCCAAGCAAAAGTTTGAACAAGTGACGAAGACAACGCTTCGGTAATCTTGTCAAGTATTTGAACCGGAATCTGGCCGCGAGTCTCCGGGGTTAAGATTTTACTCGGATCGCTGAGATTAAGATTTTCCGGCGTTTGTCCCCCGCTTCCGAACATCGTACCTAATTTATTCGTAAACAGATGACTTTGAATGATGCCGAAAACTGTAATTCCCAATGTCATTCCAAGTTCCCGTGTAAAGCTGAGCGTAGAACTTGCGGATCCCCGCTGTTTTGCTGTAAAACCATGGATCGCGGCGTTGCTCAGTACGGAGAATGACGAGCCAATCCCCAGACCGACCAGAATCATGAGAATGGTGACCGTGAAGCGCGAAGAACCGGTCGTGAGTGTCGTAAGCAGAGCCATACCGGCAACAAGAAGCGCCAACGTTGCGATCATGATGGAACGGTAGGTAAACTTGGAAAGCAAGAATCCTCCGCCCGCAGCGGTGATGACCGATCCGACCATCATGGGCAGCAGAACAAGTCCCGAGCTGGTTGCCGTGCCGCCAAATACACCTTGGATAAAGATTGGAATATAGACGGAAGCCGTAATAAAAGCTGCACCGCTAAATACAGCCATGATGTTACTGGTTGAATAAAGACGGTTTTTGAACATACCAAATGTAAGGATAGGTTCTTGCGCACGTCGTTCGATGAATATAAAAGCAACGATAAGGACTGCAAAAGCACCGAACAACCCCGTAATCATGCCGGAGTTCCAAGCATATTCCTTGCCGCCGAGCTCAAGGGCAAACATCAGGCAAAGGATTGAAGCAACCAGCGTAACCGCGCCAAGGTAATCGATTTTTTGCTTGGTATGCTCGACAGACTCTTTGTAGAAAAAAGCGATCATGAAGAATGCCACAATTCCTACAGGCAAATTGATATAGAAAATCCACGACCAATTGATATAGTCCGTAATATACGCGCCGATAAGAGGTCCGAAAATACTGGAAATTCCGTATGCGGCGCCGAATAACCCGCCGATTTTGCCCCGTTTTTCCGGAGCGACCACATCGAACATGATGGTAAATGCGATCGGCACGAGAGCCCCGCCGCCAATCCCCTGTACAGCGCGGTAAATACTCAGCTCAATGATGGAATCTGCCGTGCCGCACAAGGCGGAACCGATCATAAATACGATAATACCGAAGATAAAGAAACGCTTGCGCCCATACATATCCGATAATTTGCCGAAAATCGGCATCCCGGCCATCTCGGCTACCATATAGGCGGATGTCACCCACATCAGCTTATCAAAGCCGCCCAGGTCTCCTACAATGGTCCCGATTGCGGTGGCCACGATGGTATTATCCATCGAAGCCATTAATGTGGCTAGCAGCAGCGCCGCTATGATCAAACCTGCCTTATTTTTCTTTGCCATCGTCTCTGGTTTCCCCCACCTTCTCTGTTACTATGCCCGTTTTATAGTTAAATCCCTTCGGATAAAACCCGCTTCAAGAACATGCCCGTATAGGAAGCCGGCACATCGGCCACCTGTTCCGGCGTACCTTGCGCTACGAGCTGGCCTCCGGCTGCGCCGCCTTCCGGTCCGATGTCGATTACCCAGTCGGATTCCCGGATCAGTTCCAGGCTGTGTTCGACCGCCACAACGGTGTTTCCCGTATCGACCAGCTTATTGAGCAGAACATGAAGCTGTCTGATGTCAGTGGGATGAAGACCGGTCGTCGGCTCATCCAATAGATAGAGTGTGTGGTTTTTGGACGGTTTGCTCAATTCTTTCGCCAGTCGGATCCGCTGTCCCTCACCGCCAGACAACGTTTTAACCGATTGGCCCCATTTCAGGTAACCGAGCCCTACCTCACACAGCATGGTGATGATGCCTGCCATTTTAGTCTCCGTCTGGAGAATCGGCAGACTTTCCTGAACGGACATATTCAGCAAATCCGAAATGGACAGGCCTTTATATTGAACCTGGAGTACCTCTTCCGTAAACCGTCTTCCCTTGCAGTCGTGGCACTTTACTTCGAGATCGGGCAGGAAATTCATATCTACGGACAGCACGCCCAGCCCTTGACATGTCTCGCAGCGGCCCCCAGGTGTATTAAATGAAAAATGCTTGGAGGTCAGCTTTCTTTCCTTAGCTTCCGGTAAGCCCGCAAACAGCTGCCGCAAGTGGGTAAACACATCCGTGTAGGTCGCGACATTCGAGCGCTGGACTCTCCCCATCGGCGTTTGGTCGAAGATTACAATGTTCCCGACATGCCCCATGCCCGTTATTTCCTTGCATCCCGTCTTCTCCGGACCGTCCTGACCTCCTTGCGCAAGGATATCGAAGACGAGCGTGGATTTACCCGAACCGGAAACTCCCGTTACGGACACCAGGCTTCCAAGCGGAAAGGAAACTTCCGGGATTCGGATATTGCGGAGCTGAGCTTCCCGGATCGTGATCTGCTGTCCGTTTCCTTTTCTTCGTACACGTATGGGGGCCGGGAGACTTTCTTCTCTCAGGTAAGCTCCCGTAACCGAACGCTCGCTTGCCATCAAATCTTCCAGGCTTCCTTCCCCGACAACAGTTCCCCCATATAGTCCGGCTCCCGGACCGATATCGATCAGATGATCGGCAGCGCGCATCATCTCGATATCGTGCTCGATAACGAGTACGGTGTTTCCCAGGTCGCGCAGCTCCTGGAGCACCCGGATGAGGCCGGCCGTATCCCGCGGATGAAGACCGGTCGTCGGTTCATCCAGGATGTACAGCACGCCGGTCAGGCCGGATCCAAGCAATGAGGCGAGCCGAAGCCGCTGCGCTTCTCCGCCGGACAGCGTTACGGTCTGTCGGTTCATGGAAAGATAGCCGAGCCCCACATCTATAATCCGTTTCAGCCGTGTAGGCATATCGTGCAGAATCGGCTCCAGCAGATGAAGACCTTCGGCAGGGAGAACGGCCTGCAGTCCTTCCGTCCATGTATAGACCTCGCCCAGCGACCAGTCCGAAACTTCGGAGATAGAAGCGCCGGCTACCCGCACGAGCCGGATTTCTTTTTTCAGGCGGGCTCCATGGCATTCCGGGCAAAGCTGTTCACGGAAAAACCCGCCGTCTTTCTCCTGGGCGCCGGACTCCCCTTCCTTCTCCTTATAACGCCGCCATAAACCAGGAATGACTCCTTCGAATTTTGTGCCTTGGACTGGCTTAACGTTTGGGAAGTGACGCTTGAATGCCTCGCTCTCCACTCCGTAATACAGCAGATCGCGCTGAATATCACCGTAGTCTTTTAAAGGCTGGTCCGGATCAAATTCAAATCCGTAATGCTTACCGGCCGCCACCAGAATACGGATCTGAATGTCGCGATGAACGCCGTTCAGTGAAGCGACTCCCCCGCCGCGCAGACTGAGTTCCGGATTGAAAACGGCTGCTTCATGGATGCTTGCCACATGTCCAAGCCCTCCGCAAGCTTCGCAGGCTCCTTCCGGCTTATTGAAAGAGAAGTGCGGCATCCCCAGCTTCTCAAGTTCAGCATCGCAGTGCGGACAGTAGATCGACTGGGGATTCAGATCCTCGTCTTCCTCTGTTAGCTGCCCCGACGGTTCAAATGAAGGCGGAATACTGCCGCTGCAAGACGGGCATACCCGCTCCCCAAGTCTGGAAAAGATAAAGCGGACATACGTGTAAATGTCTGTCACCGTACCGACCGTCGAGCGCGGATTACGGTTTGTAACATGCTGTCCGACGCTGATAGACGGGGACAATCCCGCAATGGAATCAACTTTCGGCTTGCCGATCGAATCCGACGTCAATCCCATGGAATCCATATACTGTCTCTGGCACTCCCGCTGAAGCGTGTCCATAGCCAGCGTCGATTTGCCGGAGCCGGACGGACCCGTCAGGACAACCAGTTTGTATTTCGGAATCGTAAGCGAGATGCTTTTCAGGTTATTCTCTCTGGCACCTTTAATCACGATGCTGTCTTTCATAAAGAAGCCTCCTCATCCAACTTGATTGGAATGTATCGTTATAAGGTTTACCTAGCACGGGAATCGGCTTTGCAAACTAGTCATGATTCCGATACTATAATGAATAGGGTTAATCATACGACGATCTAGTATCTTGATTGTGTATTATCTCATTAATCTAATATCTCGTTCATCGAGATATATACATCTTAAAAGGAGGGTTTTCTTTTGTCAAGCGACCGGAAAGATCAACCAACCGAGCTTCAGGAAAATTTCACTCTGCGTATGCGCGGATTAGGAACCCGAACCGTTCTGTACCAGCAAAATGTAGCGGCCAGTCTGGGTTTGTACAATAATGATTTTCTATCCATAGATATCCTGCACGAAAAAGGCCCTATCACCGCCGGTGAACTGTCGAAATTAACCGGCCTTGCAACGGGCAGTGTTACGGCTCTGATTGACCGTTTGGAGAAAAACGGTTTTGTCCGCAGGCAAATGGACCCGAACGACCGCCGCAAGGTCATTATTGTCCCTTTGTATGAAGACAAAGAAGAGGTCAGCAGTACGTACCTCCCGCTTCACGACGCGATGGTTAACCTCGCCGCCTCCTATACGGATGAAGAGCTTGAATTCATTAACCGATTCTTAACGAGGGCAAGTACGGTCCTGGAGAAGCAAATTCAGCACTTGAGCTCCGAAACACGCGGCAAATCTTCTTCTTGAACGTGTCAGTTGAAAATAAAAAGGATGGTGTTCCGGATCGTTAAGCTTAATCCGGGAACCATCCTATTTGTGGTACCCCCCTCCTGCCGCAAACTTGTGCATCTTTTTTAACGTTTCTTCCTCGTGGTCAACCCTATAGCTTTCTTTTTAATACCATAATATATATTATGTAAATAACAACTCATTTCACTTTCCTCTCACGAAAGCCTGAACTTCCCTTCGCTATGCTGTCGCAAAAAAAGACGTCCGTAAAAACGGACGTCCTCCATACCCGATCAAGCGCTCGCTCTTCTGAGCAGCACATAAGAAGCCGCGGCGAATATCAATGTCACAGGAAACAGCCAAACCGCTAATTGTACGGCCGTATGCCCGGCTATCCAGCTGAAAATCGCACCCCACCATCCGTTGGCGGTACTAAGAAAAGCCAGTATCGTAATTACCAGGAAAAGAGCCGCCATCAGGATGAACGTACCTTTTCCTCCGAATTTGCGCTGAAAGCTCCCGATCACAAAACCGGTAAATAGATTGTAGAGTAGCAGGCTAAAGAAAATAATGAACTGCGCCAAGATCGATCCATCGCTCAAATAAGGTAAATGAAAGAAATGTAGATTGCTTCCCCAATTGCCGGTCCATACCTCCATACAGGATAACAGAAGTACCAGCAGAGCGCTCAGGACGGACACACCTGCAAACATGACCAGAGTACCCATGTAATAGTCGGTACGCCGTACACTGAATCCAAGCGCAAACGGAAACGTCTGTGCGGCGGTGAGAATACCTCCGATAAACAGGCAGACAAAGATGGAGGCCAAGCCGCCGGTATAGATCTCAACGCCTCCCGTCAACCGGCTCACGAGGTAATTAACGAGAAAATTACCCAGTAGGATCCCGCCGGGAACATACAGCCATAACACCTTATTCCGATAATGTATACTCATAATTCCGGACAAACGCTGCAAATTCATGACCCGTTCACCACTTTCTCTTCGAGATTGGTCTTCGTCAGGTAGATGATCAGCTGCTGCAGGGAAACCGGTGCAATTTCAAGCCCCATGTCTGTGGCCAGCAGCTTGGCCCTGGATTCGGAATCCCCCATAACCGTGACGGAAAGCATAGACGCGAACGGTTCCCGGTGGATCACTTCTTTTCCTTGTACGAAAGATTCAACGCCGGCAGCCGGGCCGATCACGGTATAAGCCATTCCGCGCAGTTCTTCCGTTTCGGCGTCCAGAATCAGTTTCCCGCTGTCAATGACAAGGACGTGCTCCAACAGCCGGCTTACCTCGTCGATCAGATGTGTGGATAAAATGATCGTGCGCGGATACCTCGTATAGTCCTCGATTAACCGGTCGTAGAAAAGACTCCGCGCCACGGCATCCAGGCCTAAATAAGGCTCGTCGAAAATAGTAAGCGGCGAGCGGCTGGCAAGCCCGACTACAACGCCGACCGAGGAAAGCATTCCTCTGGAAAGCTTTTTGACGTTCCGCTTAAGCGGGAGCCTGAAGTCCCGGATCAGCGACCCCGCGTAATCGCCGTCCCAATTCGGAAAAACAGCTTCCGCGACTTTTAACACATCCGCTACCCGAAAGTTATCGGGGTATTTCTGGCTTTCTTTGATAAAGCAGATCTGCTTCATTACGTCGTAATTTTCATAGGGATGCTGTCCGAACACTTTCAGCTCCCCGCTGGTAGGAAACATTTGCGCGGTAACCATTTGCATGACCGTCGTTTTGCCCGCCCCGTTTCTTCCGAGCAGACCGTAAATTTTGTCCGGTTCTATGGAAAAACTGATTCCGTCGACCGCTGTAACCTCATTGAATGTTTTCGTAAGCCGGTTGACTTCCACTACAACTTCTTTCATCCGCTTCTATCCCCTTTCCGGATCATCTCGATCAACTGTTCGCTTGTAATACCGAGTTTCTCTGCTTCTTGAACCATCGAGACAACGAATTGCTCGTAAAATTGAGTTTTCCGCTTATCCATCAATCCTTGTCGTGCTCCCTCAGCAACGAACATCCCGATCCCCCGCTTCTTGTATAAAATGCCTTGGTCCACCAGCAAGTTAACACCTTTGGCCGCCGTCGCCGGATTAATCTGGTAGAACGATGCGAATTGATTGGTCGAAGGAACCTGGGTTTCCTCTGGCAGCCGCTGTTCAATGATGTCATCTTCGATCTTTTCCGCGATTTGCATAAATATAGGACGGCTGTCATCAATTCTGAACGACACTTTTATCACCACTTTCATGTACGAACTTTGCTGGTTAGTTACTCATGTAATTAACCATACAAGAGAAGAGGTGATCCGTCAATAGGCACCTGTTAGTTTTGCAATTAAGATACATAATATTTATTATGTAATCTAAATAAGAAAACACTTTCTCAGACGCAAAAAAACCGCCCGAAGGCGGCTTATAAACGTTTATTATCCGAGGTCTACGTTGTGATAAACCTGCTGGACATCTTCCAGGTCTTCCAGAACATCGATCAATTTTTCGAACTGGGCCTGCGCGTCTTCCGGCAGTTCCAGATCGTTCTGTGCGAGCATCGTTAATTCGGCTACGGTGAATTCGGTGATTCCCGCGTTTTTGAACGCTTCTTGTACCGCATGGAACTGGTCGGATTCCGCATAAACGATAACGGTATCTTCTTCCTCGATGATGTCGCGGACATCCAAATCGGCCTCCATCAAAAGCTCCAGCACTTCCTCGGAAGACTTGCCCTGAACGCCGAAAACAGCCGTCGGATCGAACATATAGGTAACCGAGCCGCTGACGCCCATGCTGCCTCCGTTTTTGTTAAAAGCGGAACGTACTTCCGAAGCGGTCCGGTTTACGTTGTTGGTCAGCGCATCGACAATCACCATCGAGCCGTTAGGCCCGAAACCTTCGTAACGAAGAGTGTCGTAGCTTTCTTCTCCTCCGCCTTTCGCTTTTTCGATCGCACGGTCGATAATCGCTTTCGGCACCATGTATGTTTTTGCACGCTCAAGAACGACCTTCAGAGCACGATTGGATTCCGGATCAGGCTCGCCCTGCTTGGCAGCCACGTAAATCTCACGGCCGAATTTCGCGTAAATCCGGCTTGTGCTTGCGTCTTTCGACGCTTTTTTCTCTTTTATATTGTTCCACTTACGGCCCATTAATGATCCCACTCACTTTCAGAAAGGTATATACCGAGGATGGCAGCGGTGGAAGTCGATCTTCCGCCCTAGCAAGTGCTGCCTCTATTATAACGTGTATATTATATATCTAATCGGACCTCTTGAACAAGTTCGAATCCTTTCAAAATCGTCTGCAGCCCGCTCCGCCGCTGTGTTGAAAACACAAAAACCCGCCGAAAACGCGGGTTTTTCTCTTGCGCTATAGAATCGGAGAAACCAGACGCGCTACCGATTCCTTGATACGGTCCATGAGAGACCGGGCTTTGTACATATCGGGCGTAAACTGCGAGCAGTGCAGCATGTCCTCCTCGAAAATAAGCCTCTGCCGCGTAGCGGTCCGGGTGTCGAACAGAAAAGCATTGACTTCAAAATTCAGCTTAAAGCTGCGCATATCGAGATTGGCCGTCCCTACCGAAGCGACTTTGCCGTCGATAACGATAGTTTTGGCATGGAGGAATCCTTTCTCGTACAAGTACCCTTTCACACCCAAATTGAGCAGTTCTCCCAGATAGGATTTGGTGGCCCAGTAAACCATTTTGTGATCGGGAATCGACGGGATCATGATCCGGATATCCACGCCCGACAGCGCGGCCATTTTCAAAGCGGTCAGAAGGCTCTCGTCCGGCACGAAATAAGGAGTTTGGATAAAAATGCTTTCTTTGGCCGCATAAATCATTTTCAAATAGCCGTTACGGATTTGTTCCAGCTCATTATCGGGACCGCTTGATACGATCTGGATGCCTACCGATCCCTGATGCTTGATTAAAGGATAGTAGCGCGGTACCGCCTTGAGGTAGTGAGAAGACGCCAGGTTCCAGTCCATAAAGAACTGGGCCTGCATCTGCAGAACGGCGCTGCCCGTTACTTTCAGATGCGTATCGCGCCAGTCGCCGAACCGCTCGTTGATGCCGAGGTATTCGTCGCCGATATTAAATCCGCCGATATAGCCGGTCATGCCGTCAATGATCGCCAGCTTCCGGTGATTCCGGTAATTGACGCGGAAATTCAGGTACGGAATACGGGACGGGAAGAAAATCGCCACTTCACCGCCCGCATCCAGCAAGGGCTTGTAAAAATGACGGGGAAGCCAAGAGCTGCCGATATCGTCGAATAGAAAGCGGACCTCGACGCCTTCTTTCGCTTTCTCCGCAAGCGCCTCGATCATTCTGCGCCCGAGCCGGTCGTCTTTGACGATGTAATACATCAGGTGAACGTGGCTCTGAGCTTCTTTAATCGACGCCAGCAGAGAGGCGAACTTGTCGTTGCCGTCCGTAAAAATTTCGACTTCGTTGTCCTGGGTATAAACCGCTGAACTGCTGGTCAAGTTCATATAAATGAGATCCTGATAATCGGCCATAGCCGGATCCTTGTATCTCACTTGGCTTTCACGGAAGCCTCTGCGCTGGGATTCGATCAGATTGTCGATATCTTTCTGATTAAATTCCTTCAGCTTGTAAATTTTGCGCCGGCTCATGTTCTGTCCGAAGATCAAATAAAGGATAAATCCTATGCCGGGCAAAAAAATCAGAACCATCACCCAGGCCCACGTAACGCTCGCGTTCCTCTTCTCCATAAACACGACAGCCAGAGCAAACAGAAAGTTCAATAGAGGAACAAAAGAATAAAGCTTCATCAAGATGTCCAAAGATGCGTACCTCCATTTAACTAAGGGATCGGGGAATATTTTGGATGGATGCCGGTCCCTTTCCTGATCATACATCATTTTGGATGAAATCGAAAAGTTTATCCCGCTTTCTTTTCGAATAAATTGTCGTTTGGGAAGGATTCTTGACGTTAGCGCCTGTAAACATGCTAAAATAACATGTCGAAGGTCACAATTTTTGCGGAAAGGTGCGGACCGCCATGCGAACAGAAGATCAAGTCCAAAGAAAGTTAATGGAGTTAAATAAACAGAAACAATCGGTTCAGGAACGCCTGAACAGCGACCCGGAGAACGATTTCCTGAAAGCGCAGCTGAAGAAATTGGACGATATGACGTTGATGCTGGAATGGGTGCTTAACGCGCCGACAGGCAGCTACCATAGTTAATCCCATTAACTAAAAAAGAACGGGCGTATGCTGCGCCTGTTCTTTTTGCTGCCGCGCTCCGTACAAGCGCCCGATTCTTTTTAGGTTCATCTATGTATTGAATTCATTAGCTGGAAGAAGTATTCAGGTTGATGAGTCTTGTTTAGGTTATACCAGGCATGCAAGGTAACCGGTTCAAATACATCTAATTTTTTCAACACTTCCATCGCGAATTCCAGAGGAGCTACTCCTGATGCGGTAACCAAATTCTCACCAGACACTGCAGGTCCCGCCTCATAAAATGTCTCTCCTTTATAAGTAGGACAGACCCCTTTAATATACGCTAAGTCATTGCTTGTATGCTTTCTGGAATCCAGGTATCCCATATTCGCCAGTCCCTCGGTTGCACCACAAATTGCAGCGACAATAGCGCCAAGCTTTAAAGCTTCGCCGGTTTTTTTCAAGATGGGCTGATGAATATCTTCTCTCCAAGTATTCCCTCCGGGTAAAACTAACAGATCTTTACTCTCAAGAGTCCACTCATCAAGGGAAATATCCGGTATCAGGTTCAGCCCTCCCATCGTAGTAATCATTTCTTTAGCAGCTCCTACTGTAACTACTTTTAAAGGCGCTAAATCCTTTTTGAAATATCTTCCCGTGTTTAGTTCAGCAATCAAATATCCATATTCCCAGTCTGACATCGTATTAAATACATAAAGATAAACCTTTGTTGTTTGCATCCGATAACACTCCAATCACAATTGATATAGCCTATTATAAAATCCTTTCCCTGACAGCTAACGTCAGGGAAGTTATTTCTTTTTCACAAAGGAGCAGCATCAGGAACATGCAGATTTTCAACACGAAGCAAATTTTCCGGGCGATGCCCCAAAAAAGCTCAAAAAAAAGCTCCCGGAATATCCCGGAAGCCGCTAATCGCTAATCATTTAAAGCTTTGTTGCTGTCTGTTATTTATGATTAACATGTTGAAGAGGAAGGTGCAGGTCCTTACGATTTCACATAAAAATCTCTTTTCTTAATTTCCTGCGCGAATGCCGTAAAATCAGCTCCGCATCAAACAGCTCGTGAACCAGAAAACAGACGGAGCCGCTGCACGTAAGCTGATATTCTTTCACGGGAAAAAGATCCGCTTTGAGCTTAACCGGGTGGAAACAAACGTCAGCGCTTCGGTTGTTCTCATAGCCCGCGTACAGGATTTCCCGCTTCGTTTCCAGACTGTCAATCAGCTTCTCCAGATGAAGATTCTCGTGATTCATCCCGTCCAGCGCACCTTCCGGCAGCGCCTCAAGATGAGCGTAAATCGCCTTGTGAAGAATGGTCTCTTCCCTGTATCGGTAAGAACTGACTCTGCGCAGCAGCGGGCTTGTCTGTCCGAAGACGGCGCGAGGCTTTTTATGTAAGCTTTTAGAAGGGATCAGCACCTGTTCGACGACTTCCTCGCTCAATTGTTCTTGAAGGATGATTTCCAGCATCTTAATGGATGAGCCTTCCGAATGCATAAGCAGGTCAAACAAATAACGCTCGTTGCCCCACATCGACCACTCTTTCTCCACTCGCCCCCGTCCTCCTTGTTTACTTTTCGGTCTCCGTGAATAATAGTAAACGATTTCCAGTCTTTCAGGTAGGTTATCAAATGTCTTGTGAAGGGATAAATTTGCAGAGAATCGGTGAAATATGCGAAAAAAGAGCCGTCCACCCGAGGTGTAGGCTCTTTCGCTAAGGTTATCAGACTTGCGGCGGCCGGTTATTGTCCTTTGCTGATATAGAACGTAACGCGGTCGCCTTTGTTCGCCGGCTGATTAGGCGCGGGTTCCTGCCTGAATACGGTGCCGCTCTCGGCGGGATTCGGTTCGATGAAGTACGAATACCGCATGCCGGCCGCTTTCACCGCCTGCTCCGCGGCTTCCTGGGTCATTCCGATCAGGTTCGGAATCTGGCCCGGCACCGCCTCGGTTGCCGGCGTTGGCGTCGGTGTAGGCTCCGGAGTCGCCGTGTTAACCGTCGATGTCGGCGTAGGCGCCGGCGTGGCAGTCGCCGTATTGCCTGCCGTACCGCCGCTGCCGGGACCTTTGCTGGGTCCGCCCGGCAGCAGCATATACATGAAGACAGCGAGGCCGAGCAGGACCACGGCCACGGTCCCCAAGGTCCAGATGGTCCGCCTGAGCGGCATCTTCTCCCGGGTGTCGGCTTCTTCCGCTTCCGGCTCCTTTGCCCTAGGGGGCTTCTCTGTCCTCCGCACGCGTTCCGGCGCAGGCTCTTCTTCCTGGCGGTACTGAATGCGCGGCGGCGCGGTCTCCCGTACCGGCTCCGCCGGAGGAGCGGCCGGTGGGATGAACGCCTTAGGCGGAGCCTCCGGCGATTTCTCCAGCGCGATGATTTCCCGCAGGCTGAATATAAAAGAAGACAGCGAAACTTCTTCGCGGAAAACACGGCGCGACAAAGCAAGCAGCGCCTCTTTCTGTCCGGACGTCAGACCGGTCAGGCTCGGCACCACATTCTCCTGGTACTGGTCGAACGTCGCCGGTCCTTGTTTGGAATGCGTGCTGATTTGATAGAGCAGCGTGCATAAACCGAGCGAGCCGCGCGAAACCAGTTTGCCGGGTGACCAGTAATTCATCACTTTCAGGCGGTTATCCTCCGTCAGCCACATATTCTCGGCCGTTACGGAGAAGCCGGAGATTCCCTCTTCCATCGCTTCCTGCATGCCTTTGCCCAAATCGAAAACAGCGGAGACAATTTCTGTGCCCCGCATACGGTGGCGTCCCAGTTGAGCGGAAAGCGGTGTTCCTTTCTGTGCGGTCAATACCGTGTAGACATGATTTTCGGCAAGTCCCGCGTTTAAAATATGAAAAAAACGTTCGTCCGAAAACTGTGCGGCCTGACCGAGCACACGCAAGTAATCGGATGATGAAGCGTCCCCTGATTTTTCTACCATGAGCAGAAATACATCCCGGTGCAAAGACAGGTCTTTCCCTGCATACATGACGCCATCCGCCAAAGGATGAATCGGTTCGGTCAATACGTACCGCTCTCCAATGCGCTGTTCCATTTTAACAGTCCTCCCGTCCGTGCGATCCTCTACGATTCTCCAATCGTTCTCTTTCTATAGTATACCATTCGAAGCTTATTCATGTTTTGTGCGCGAAAACAAGCGTCTCTCGTGTCATTATGAAGGAAATCGGAGAAAATAGCAAAAATCCTTCCCTCTTCTTCCAGTTTTGAAAAAATGTCTTATAATGGGGAAAGGCCTTTGTGGATAAGGCTGGAAACCAGACAGAGAGAACCGTAAAGGAAAGGATGTTGAGAAATGAATAGACCGCTGACCCGCCGTCTGGACCGGCGATTTGTGACCGCATCGCAGATCAGTTCGCTGCTGACAAACGGCATTTTGCTGCTGGCTTCGCTCGCTTACCTGATGGCGGCCCAAAGCCGTGACTGGTTCATGCTTCCCGGCTGGATTGCGGCAGCCGCTTCCGCCGTATCGCTTGTTTTGTTCACGTTCGTGATTCCGCAGGCCAGATACCGGTTGTATGCGTTCGAAGTAACCGAAGAAGAACTGGAGATCCGCAGCGGCTGGATCTGGATTACGAATATCCTGGTGCCGATGGTACGTGTCCAGCACGTTGAGTTGGAGCGGGGGCCGCTGCAGAGATATTACGGACTCGCCGAGCTGAAAATCGTGACCGCGGCTACGACCCACCGGATCAGAGGCCTTAGCGAGGACGACGCGGAAGCTTTAAAGCACCGGCTGGGCGTGCTCGCAAGGGTGGTGGACGAAGATGAATGAGCCGCGCAAATTACATAAGTCTTATATCTTTTTCCCCGTCCTGAAGACCCTTCAAACGCTGGTGCCGGTTTTTGTGCTTATTGCCATACGGGAAGGAGAATGGAGATGGATGCCGTTTCTCATTCTGCTCGGCGTCTGCGCGCTGTTCGCGGGGTTCGGGGCCGTCGGCTGGAGCACGTTTCACTACCGGCTGGAAGAAGATCGTCTGATCATTCAAAAAGGCCTTATTTTCCGCGAGGAAAAAATCATGTATTATCCCAGAATTCATTCGATGAATACGGAACAGCCTTTTGTGCAGCGGCTGCTTGGCGTCGTGCAGCTCAAGTTCGAAATGCCGGGCGGCAAAAAGGAGTCCGACGGCGTACTGCCCGCCGTATCGGCTCAAGAAGCCGCAAAAATCATCCGGGAGATTAACGCGTTCCTCTCCTCGTCCGGTTATTCTCCCGTTACCGCAGAAAGCGGCGAAGGAAACGGAAGCACGGAGAAGGCAATCGAGCCGGACGCGGCACCTACTGAAACAAAAGGCCGGCCGCCGCATACAGCTGCTGCGGAAGAAACGGGCATGTATGCTTATCGGGCAACGGCCGGAACGTTGATTCTTGCCGCGTTCTCAACGCTGAACATCGGGTTGATCGCGGCCTTCGTGGCCGGTGTCTTGTCTCTTGCCGACGACGTGCTTCCCGGCAATTTGTATGCACGGCTATGGAACGCGCGCAACGAGCTGCACGGGGGCTGGCTGATCTACGTCCTGCTGGGCCTGGGCGGCTTGGCGGCGGCATGGCTGCTGGCGGGACTCTTGTATCTGCTCAAATACGCGGGCTTTACCGTCCGGGCCGAGGCGGGTACGCTCACCGTTTCCTACGGGCTGCTGGAAAAAAAGAAGCACACCTTCCAGGAGGCGCGCGTACAGGCGGTGCTGATTAAAGAAGGACTGGTCCGGCAGCTTATAGGACGGGCGCAAATCGAGCTGCGGGTCGTTTCTTCTTCCAAAGAAGAAAAAATCATGCTCATGCCGCTGGTGTCCGCCAAGCGGATTCCGCAGCTTCTGTCGCAGCTGCTCCCGCGTTTCAGCCTGCCGGATATCGAGAGCCGGCCGCCGGCTAGAGCGCTGCTGTATTACAGCCGCACCGACGTTGCCGTAGTGGCCGTTCTTGCGGCGGCCGCCGTCTATTTCTGGGGGCCGACCGCCCTCTGGGGACTGCTGCTGCTTCTGCTGGATTTCCTGTGGTCTTACTCCCGCTTCAGAAGCTCGGGAATGACTCTCCAGGGAAGCCAGCTTACCGTTCGCGGCCGGATGATCGCAAGGTCGACCTGGCTCGTGCGGCGCCCTCAAATTTTGAGTCTGCGCATGAAAGGCACCCGCTCTCAGAGGCGCAAGCATCTCCTCAGCCTCTCCGTTTCGGTGATGGGAGACACGAGCTCAGCCGCGTGCGAAGTCTCCTTCATCGAAGAACGGGATGCGCAGCGGGTGTGGTCCTGGTTCAGCAGAAGCGTAGATCATGCGCACGGCAAGGACTAAGATTCAGCGTTGGCGCCGGAGCCGGACGGCCCGGTAAATATCGAAATGAAAAGCGTCGATCATGTCCGCCGAAATATCGAACGGATTGACCGGCTTCAGGGGGTTTACTTCAAAAGAGTAAACCCCTTTTTCGATATATGGTTTGAACCCTCCCTTTCATCATTTACATCTGCCTTCACCGTTTTTGCACCCAGGTTTGCCCGAAATAGAACATTTGTTCTCCACCCCGTAAAAAGCTCATTTCGTTATCCGAACGTTCCTTCTTGTTCGCGTTCAGATGATTTTTCCGTTATCCACAATTTTCCTTACCCCCCTTTTCGTTTCATCCTTCTTCCGTTGCTTTAAGGAATAGGAGCGGACAAATCCTTGATTTGGCTGACATTCCTCACATTCGAAAGGAGATAACTGATCATGAAAACCATGTATACGACTTCCGCAACAGCTCAAGGTGGACGCAAAGGACGGGTGGCCACCCCGGACGGCAAACTGGATTTACAGCTCAGCATGCCCAAAGAAATGGGCGGCGACGGTGGCGAAGGAACGAACCCCGAACAATTGTTCGCTTCCGGCTATTCGGCTTGCTTTTTGAGCGCGGTAGAACTGGTCGCCAAGAAAAAAGGCATCTCCACGGAAAACGCGAAGCTGACGGCAGATGTTTCGATCGGCAAAAACGAGGACGGAAGCCTGCAATTGTCGGCTAAACTCCAGCTATCCGTGCCTGGAGCGGATAAATCCCAGGTTGAAGAGCTGCTTGAAGAAGCTCATCAGGTTTGCCCGTATTCCCGTGCGACACGCGGAAATATTGAGGTAGAGCTTCAAGCGGTTTAATTCTTCCAATCCCTACCTGGATAAAGTGGATTGCGGCCCCGCTCATAGGCTACAATAGAAAAGACGGATAGTTCCGTCCATCTTCCCGGTAGAAGGAGATCCCTTTATGAAAAACTTTACTTTCCATAATCCGACCAAGCTCATTTTCGGCAAAGGACAGCTGGAGCAGCTTCCTAAAGAGCTTACCGCATACGGCAAAAGAGTTCTCCTCGTTTACGGCGGCGGCAGTATTAAGCGCAGCGGGCTTTACGACCAGGTCGTTTCCCTGCTCCAAGGCGCCGGTGCCGAAATTTTCGAACTGGCCGGCATAGAGCCGAACCCCCGCGTAAGTACGGTCAAGCGCGGCGCGGATCTCTGCAAGAAAGAAAACATCGAAGTGATCCTCGCCGTAGGCGGCGGCAGCGTCATCGACTGCACGAAAGCGATCGCGGCGGGCGCTAAATACGACGGCGACGTGTGGGATTTCATGACCCGCAAAGCATCTCCCGCGGATGCCTTGCCGTTCGGAACCGTCTTGACGCTGGCGGCGACCGGTTCGGAAATGAACGCCGGTTCCGTCATCACCAACTGGGAAACCCAAGAGAAATACGGCTGGGGTTCCCCGCTCGTTTTCCCGAAATTCTCCATTCTCGATCCGGCCTTCACGGCAACCGTACCGAAAGATCAGACGGTGTACGGCATGGTTGATATTATGTCGCACGTATTCGAGCAGTATTTCCATCATACGCCGAACACGCTTGTCCAAGACGGCTTTTGCGAGACCATCTTGAAGTCTGTGATCGAAACGGCTCCGAAGCTGGTTGAAGATCTGGAGAATTACGAATACCGCGAAACCATTCTTTACAGCGGCACGATGGCTTTGAACGGCCTTCTGGCCATGGGTGTGCAGGGAGACTGGGCGACCCACAATATCGAACATGCGGTTTCCGCCGTTTACGATATTCCGCACGGCGGAGGTCTTGCCATTCTGTTCCCGAACTGGATGACGCACGTTCTCGATGAGAATGTCGGACGTTTCAAGCAGTTCGCAGTCCGTGTGTTCGGCATCCCGGCCGAAGGCAAATCCGACCGCGATGTCGCGCTTGAAGGGATTGAAGCGCTTCGCAGCTTCTGGAATTCCATCGGCGCGCCAAGCCGTCTGGCGGATTACGACATCGACGACAGCAAGCTGGACGTCATGGTCGACCGTGCGATGGTCTACGGTCCGTTCGGCTACTTCAAGCGTCTGGACCGCGAAGACGTGACGGCCATTTACAAGGCATCGCTGTAACGGCACGGACCTTCCCGGCAAAGCCCCCGCAAGGCGCAGGCCGCGTGAAGCGGCCTAGCCTAAGCCCCTGCTGAACATAGAAGAAGCCCCGCTTCATTGACGGTTGTCAGTGAAGCGGGGCTTCTTTGCGTCAGCAGGGGCTTGACCCGCCCGGCAGGATGTCCCCGGCGCGAAGGCCGCTGTTCCTGCCTGCGGAGCCGCCGGCCGTTTTGGCACTGCGTGCGCGCTTTCAGCCGTGCCATCGGGCGGGCAGCCTGCTGCAGCAGGCAGTGCTTGCGATCAGCGATCGCAGTCAACGGCATGCCAGGTCAGCCGCCTTCGGAACCCGGCAGGACCCAACGCCGCGTTTATTCGTCCCGGCGGCCGGGCACGCCCTGCCAGGCTTCCCGCCAGGCGGCGAACTTGCGCTCCCAGCCCATGGCGTTGGCCGGACTCGAGGACGGCAGCCGGACAAATCGGAGCCGGCTGTCGGCGAGCAGGTGCCCGGCATGCTTGCGGAACAGTTTCTCGGAAGCCACGCCGTTAAACATAATGGTGCGAAGGTTCGGATACTCCGCGAACAACGCGTCAAAATCGTTCACGGCCGGCTCCCGGATGTTCGCGTCCAGACTCCCCTCCCGCTCACAGGAAGCGAGCACGTCCCATAAAGCGATTTTGCGGTTGACCGCAAACCGAAGCCGTTCTTCATAGGTATCCGGCACACGGTCTTCACCATGCAGCGAAGCCAGCAGCCTCCAGAAATCGTTGCGCGGATTTCCATAGTATTCCTGTCTTTCCAGCGAAAGCTCCCCCGGCATGGAGCCCAAAATCAGAACGACGCTGTCCGGAGCGATGACGGGCTCGAATCCCACACATAACATAAGTACCTTCTCCTCTTCTTATTTTCCCCATCCCGATGCGTAGAAGCCGTGTTCACGATGCCATTCCGCATAGAAAATATCTTTTATCTGCTTGAACCCCGACTCCTTCATCCGTTCCTTCAGCCACTCTTCGTCGCGGCCGATGCGGTTGAGCTCTTTGAATTTGATTTCTCCTTCTTCGATTAGAGGAACCGGGAGTTCGACGGGTTCTTCCGGCAGGTTCAAGTCTCCCCGGACGACCGTGTCATACGGCGATTTTTTCAGAATGCTGAGCGAACCGTTGTTTTCGAAAATGCCGTAAGCGACTTCGTGAAGGGAAAAAACCCCCTGCTCCCTCAGCAGCATAAGAAGCTGTTCCAGATCAAGACTGTTCGATCGCATAGCCTTTACGTTCAGCTTCCCTTTCTCAATGACGACAGCCGGACTTCCTTCGAAGGCGCGGCGCAGCTTTTTATATTTTTGAGTGATTTTTTCGAAGGTCAGGGAAAGCACGGTCCAAAAGGCGAGCGCAAACAGAAGCTCGAGATATTTGACCTCTTTATCATACACGGTGTTCCCCACAAGTTCACTCAGCATAAGAGCGGAAACGAAATCGAACGGGGTGAGCTGGGAAATTTCCTTTTTGCCGAGCAGCCGGGTCATTCCCCATAAGCCGACGAATCCGGTAATCAGTTTGATGCCGATGTACATAAAATCCACACTGGAACACCCGCTTTCTGGTCGGCGTAATATCGGGAACCTGAATACAGCCGTCAAGCCGTTCAGATAGTACTCAATAACCGGAAAAGCCTGCTTGCAAACAGGAATTCCGCGTCAGCCGGGCATGGTATATAATAGAAAGACGGAGATCACGTATAAAACAGTGAAGAACAGCTTTGTTAAATTACATAATAATTATTATGTAAACCATTGATCATCTTATTCCAGGCTGCCAAATTATACCGGATGACGCTCCGATCTACGGATGGTTCCATGTTTCTGGCATCACTTGATTTAAGAAAGGTACTGAGGTGCACCCGATGAATATTCAAAAACAAAAAGACCGTGAAGAACTCGATAAAAAGATTCCTTTTATGCCTTGGTATGTGGATAAATTCATCCATCATAAGCTTCCGGACCTCTCCCCTTCCACTCTGCTGGAGTATGTAAGGGATTATGAAACGTTCTTTTCCTGGCTTCTGGCCGAGGGACTCAGCACCGCGGAACGGATGGCGGACATTCCACTGGAGGATCTGGAGAAGCTCCATATGGAGAGCGTCGATCATTACCGGGCTTATCTGGCGACGAAGAAAGATCAAGCCAACACGAAGATTACGATTAACCGAAAAATTTCGTCTCTGCGTTCTTTATTTCATTACTTGAGCCAGATCGCCGAGGACGAAAATTATTATCCGCTGCTTAAACGGAACGTGATGGCCAAGATCGAGATCAAGCGGACGAACAAGGCCAAAGATCTGGCGGGAAAATTGGAAGGAAAGCTTCTTCAGGAAAATGAGATCTTCGAATTTATCGACTATATCCGTAGCGGGTACGAACATGACATTGCGAACAACAAGCAGGCCCTGTATGCGTACGAACTGAACAAAATCCGTGATGCCTGCATCGTAAGCCTTATTCTTCATTCGGGCCTGCGTGTGTCGGAAGTCGTTAATTTAACGCTGGACGATCTCGATATGAAAAAAAGAACCGTGTACGTGTACCGCAAAGGGAACAACGACGGTTCCTTCAAGACAAGGGTTTTCTTCCGGCAGGAAGCCGTGGACGATTTAACCTGTTACCTGCAGCTTAGAGAAACCCGGTACCATCCCCCCAAGAAGGAAAAAGCGCTTTTTCTTACGATTCCTAACGGTAAAAAGGAAGGGCAGCTGATGTCCAAACGGGCCATACAGGAAATGGTCATCAAATATGCGAAGCGCTTCGGCAAGCCTTTTCTAAGCGTACATAAGCTGCGGCATTCATTCGCAACCGACTATTATTTGCAAAACGATTTGTACAAGACACAGGAACAGCTTGGACACGCGTCGTCCGATACCACGCAAATTTATGCCCACTTGACCGATAAAACGATGGAAGAAGCGATCGATAAGCGGAAAGAAGGATAAAACTTTATTCATGTCACTAATGATTAATATCATTAAATATATCCGCTTTTTCTTAGACCTTATTCGAAACCGTTAGGGCTGGCGCGTCCAGGCCGGTAAGGAAGGACAAGGCTTTTGTAAGATGATTAATAAGGTTAATTGACTATAGTTAATGCCATAAATGAATATTTGTTTTCCGTCAGATTCCGTTACACTCACTCCACTCTGTCGCAAAGGATGTCGTGATCATAATGCCTATAACCACTGATCTTATTTACTTCCGCTATTTGACCCTGGAAGATGCTCCCGCACTCCTCTCTCTTATGCAAAGAAACCGGGCCCACTTTGAGCCCTTTACGATTACACGTCCCGACTCGTTTTATACGCTTGATGAACAGTCCGCACGGATCCGGAAATGGACCGAGGACCGGGCAGCGGACAAGAGCTACAATTTCGGGATATTTTTTAAGGAAAACGATGAGCTGATCGGCGAGATGTCCTTGTTTCACGCCGCCCGAGAACCGGCGCACAAATGCATGATGGGATACTGTCTGGATCACGCCTACCAGGGCAAAGGGATTATGTCGCATGCGGCACGCCTCGCCCTGGACTTCGCTTTCGATGAAGCGGGGTTTCACCGCGTGGAAGCGGGCGTTATGCCTCACAACATCGGCTCCATCCGAGTGCTGGAAAAGGCGGGGTTCCAGCGTGAAGGAGTCGCCCGCAAAAACGTGAAAATCAACGGAGTCTGGCAAGATCATGTAATGTTTGCCATCCTCGAAGAAGACGAGCGGCCGCGGTCTTAACTCCCGGCCGGATCACTTTCAACATGACAATAGACAGTTCACACGAAGCTTGTATAAGCTCTCCTGAACTGTCTTTTTTCCATGCGCCTTATGACCTTGACCGGTGTATGAGCTTTGTTCCGGTTCACTGTTTCCGTTTACGCAAGCCTTTCACCGGTTTTCGCCCAGCCGGTTTCTTTTTCACCGGTTTCCTGCTCCCTTTCCTTCGTTTGGGGGGAACCGGCAGGGGATCCCGTTGGGGAAGGACGGAGCCTGGCTCATGCCGGAACGTGTTTTCCGGCGGCTGCCTGCTTTCCTCTCTGGCGGCCTCTTCCCTTCTGCGCTCCGCCAGGAGAAGCGGCTCTTCGTAAGTACCCTGGGCCAGTTCTTCCAGCTCCTGCCGAGAGATCGGCTCCTTGACGGCTACGAAATAATACAAGATTTCGTCCACCACATTTAGCGTGGATTGCCGGAGCATACGCCGGTCTTCTTCATCGTAAATGGGAGACAGATACTGCGGCAGATAAAAGAATTCGCAGCGCAGCAGCTTTAAATCGATCTCGGCCCGGGCCCCCTTATCCCATCCGGCGGGCACGTCAGTCATGTAGCTGTTTTCACGCAAAGGATCGTATACATACAACTCGTTCGTAAAAAACCGGGGCAGCTGTTCGTCAAACCAGGAACGGAACTTCGGGTTTATCGCATGATAGGAGGTATGCGCATATGGAGCAAGCAGACAGATGACCGCTTTATGCCGGCAAACACGGTAAATCTCCTTCATCACGTTCATCAGATCGGGCACATATTCCAGCGAACGGCTGGCCATGACGAAATCAACCGTACCGGTTTCTAGAGGGATACCGTCGTTTAAATCGCACTGGAGATCAACACCGGGGAGCGGCTCTTTGTCGATGCCGATAAAACCGGGATGTTTGCGCAGGCCGCATCCCAAATCGATTTTCATACCCATCGCTCCCTAACCCTTTACCAGATACTATTACCGTATGGATGAAGAGGATATTTGGCATGGGTCAAGCGCCAATCTCACGGAAATTGTGCGAATCGGCTTGCCTGTGTCTAGAGGTATCGGGATCTTCAGGTTCCAGAATAAGCGTCACTTCAAGCGTGGCCATATTTTTCCCCGTATAGATCGGTTCGAGAAGCTCGGGGATACCGAAATTTTTGGTTTCCAGGCCGCTGCACCTTGCTTTTAGCTCCATTCGGCCGCCGGTATGCTTGATCTCCCCTTTAAACTGGATCGGTTGGGTCATATTCCGAACGGTCAATTCGCCCTCGATCGTCAGCGGGTGAGGTTCCCCTTCCAGCAGCGGTTTTTCGAACCCGCCGACTTTAACGATCCGGAACGAGGCTTCCGGGTAAGCTTTTACGTTAAAAAAATACCAGTCCCGCAGTTTGGCGTTCCAGGCAGGATCTTCCGAATAAAGAGAGGTCATGTCGGCAGCAACCGTACCGACTATGTGTTCCGTGTCTTCCTGGTTGATTTTTAACAGCCCGGAAAGCTTCGGAAACGTCAAATCCAGCGATTCGTGTGGAGATATGACCGAAACCGCCGCCGAAGACCCCGCAGTCACTTTCCACGTCTTTCCCAATTGGAGCGGACCCAGCTTATCCCCTTTTTGTATTTCTTTCTCCTGTATCCACAAGGGTTCCCTGGCAATTGCGATATATCCCGTCAAACTCCCCAAAATCAGAACAGCTCCAAGCGTACCGAACCACCAATAGCGACTCCGATTCATTCGTAAGCAATGCCCCCTTTTTGGCATAACCGGATGGCCTTCTATTTTTTACATAATATACATTATGTTAACCTTTACGCTTTTCTGATAAGCGCTTTCAGTTCATCTCCTAAAAGCCACCGTTATAGGAAATTTGTCCTAGGTAACTAATTCGTCATAAAAATTCATATTCCTCTCCTTATTTTTCTGGGTATACGGAATTATTCAAATTTTAAGACAATTTTTACATTCGCCAGGATTCGAGTACAATAATGGAACAACCATTCCCTTTAAGAAGGTGTTAGCTTGAAAACTCATCTCTTGATTGCCGATGACGATGCGCATATCCGTGAGCTTCTGCAATTTATTTTCAAAAAGGAAAATTACCTCGTTTCCGAGGCAGCTGACGGCGAAGAAGCCGCCGCGCTGCTGGAACGGGAGCAAATTCATCTCGCGGTTATCGACGTAATGATGCCGGGCAAAAACGGACTGGAGCTTTGCGAAGAAATCCGCAGCTATTACGACATCCCGGTTATTTTACTCACCGCCAAAGGTGAACTTGAGGACAAGGAAAAAGGATATTTGTCCGGCACGGACGATTATCTCGTAAAACCGTTCGAGCCTAAAGAACTACTTTTCCGGGTGAAAGCTCTGCTGCGTCGGTATCAGCTCGTTTCCTCGGATGCTATCGCACTGAACCGGACCGTTATAGATCGCAAGAGCTATGAAATACATATGGACGGTGAGATCTATGTCATTCCGCTCAAAGAATTTGAACTGCTGGCTCAACTGGCCAGTCAGCCGGGACGCATTTTTACGAGGGAACAGCTTCTGAAACTGGTTTGGGGAGCCGACTATGAAGGAGGCAGCCGGACAATCGATGTGCACATCAAACGGCTGCGGGAACGTTTTCACGAGAAAACGAGCGACTTCGTGCTGACAACGGTGCGCGGCCTCGGCTACAAATTAGAGGTCCGCTCCACATGAAGACCTTATATGTACGGATCGTTATCACTTTCCTTCTGATCGCCGTGGTCAGCAGCGCGGCCGCACTTCTCTTCTCCAACGGCTACTACTCCGCCAAGCTCCGGGACTATAACGAACAGAAGATTTTAAGAATTTCTCAGGAAATCCGGGGCCTGTACGAGGAAATTCCGGGACTTGGGCTGGGCGAGTATTTGACCCGCATCGCCAATATGGGGTTCCAGGTTTACGCGGTAGACGACGAACTCCGGGGAACTTTTTACGGGTCGCCTTTTAAACATAAGGAGATCGAACGGGACACGATTGTCCGCGTGCTGAACGGCGACACTTATCACGGAGTTATGGAAGAGCGCCACCTCCTCCTCGTCACGGGTTTTTTCGAGAACAGCATCCGCAACAGCATCGGTCTTCCGGTTAGAAGCGGCGGCAAAACCATGGCCTTGTTCATTCGTCCAGACATGGAACAGCAGATCGGAGAAGTCCGGATTCTGATGGCGCTTCTGCTCGGTTTCACGTTTCTGCTCAGTCTGGTGCTGATTATTGTTTCCACCCGCTTTATCGTTAAGCCCGTACAGAAATTGACGGAAGCCACGAACAAAATCGTAGGCGGAGACTACAACATCCAAATGGACGTCACGCGGCGCGACGAAATCGGCAACTTGGCCCGGCATTTTACGCAAATGGCGCAATCGCTGGAGAAACTCGATCAGATGCGGCAGGAGTTTGTCGCCAATGTCTCGCATGAAATTCAGTCTCCTCTCACGACTATTCAAGGTTTTGCCCAGAGCATCCTGGAAAAAGGCGCTACACCCGAGGAAGAACGAAGATACCTCCGGATTATTGAAGAAGAAAGCCGCCGGCTGTCGTCCCTCAGCAAAGAGCTTCTGACGCTCGCCGCTCTGGACAAAGAAACGAGTGCCCTCAAACCTTCTTCCTTCCGGCTGGACGAGCAGATCCGCCAAATTTTCATTACGACGGAATGGCAGTGGACAGAGAAAGAGCTTCAGCTTCAGCTGGATCTCCCCGAACTGGTCATTCGCGCGGACTCGCAGCTTCTGCATCAGGTGTGGTTGAATCTGATTGCCAACAGCATCAAATTTACCCGGCCGGGAGACACAATCTCCGTTCAAATCCGGCAAGAACAGCAGGGCATCCTCGTCTCAATCGGAGATACCGGACCGGGTATCCCTCCCGAAGACCTCCCCCATATTTTTGACCGCTTCTATAAAGGGGATAAATCCCGCAACCGCTCCCGCTCCGGCAGCGGCCTAGGACTGTCCATCGCTCATAAAATCGTCACCTTGCACAAGGGCAGTATCGAAGCAAACAGCCTTCCGGGCGAAGGAACGGTATTTCAGATCCGGCTTCCTCAGCTGTAATCTTCCGTTCATCGTCCGTTCATAATCCTGTCCTACAATTCATTTGAGAATAAGGACAGGAGGTTATGAACATCATGAACAACCCGTGGAACAAACTCGCGCGCGCCGTGAGCTCCCCCCGAGGGGCTAAAATCGTCGCCGCCCTATGGATAATCGCGATCGTGGCACTCAGCCTGGCTGCGCCGGGATCGAAACAAGTTGCCGTAAGCAGCGGAGAAGGCAGCGCCTTTAGTCAATCGCCTTCGGAAGAAGCTCAAAAAATGATGGATGAGCGGTTTCCATCCGAGGACGGTTTGACGGCGCTGCTCGTTTTTCACGGCAAAAATTCGATTACCGCGGAAGAGCGATCGAAGATCGCCGCTATCAGCGAATGGCTGGCCTCTGCCGGAAAACCGCCGCAGATTGCCGGTGCGCTCCCTTTTCACACGCTGCCCAAAGCGGTCCAGGACAAGATGTTTTCCGATGACGGAACGACAATCCTGCTGAACGCCGCTTTCCATAAGGATTTGGAATCCGGACAGATATACGAAGGGCTTCAGCAAATCCGTACGCAGGTCGAACAGACGGGAATCGGTTCGCTCGATTTCAAGATCACGGGCCCGGCCGGCATCGCGGCTGACACCACTTCCCTCTTCAAAAACGCCGACTTCGTCCTCATGTTCGCTACCGTTGGCCTGATTCTGGTGATTCTCATGATCATTTACCGGTCACCGCTTCTTGCCGTTATCCCCCTGGTCATTTCCGGTATGGTCTACATGGTCGTGGACCGGATACTCGGCCTTGCCGGGAAATACGGCTGGTTTCTCGTCGACAAACAGGCACTGTCCATCATGATGATCCTGCTCTTCGCCGTGCTGACCGATTACTGCTTGTTCGTACTAACCCGCTATAGGGAACAACTCCAGACGTCCGCGGACAAGTACGAAGCCATGCAGCATGCCCTCAGCCGGGTGGCTGAGCCGATCCTGTTCAGCGGCGGGACGGTCCTTATCGCCATGCTCACGTTGTTTACGGCCGTTTTCAAGCCGTACCACCATTTTGCGCCCGTTTTCTCGGCAGCCATGGCCGTTATCATGCTCGGCGGCCTTACGCTTATCCCCGCTGTCTTTGCCCTGCTGGGACGGAAAGCGTTCTGGCCTTTTGTTCCGAAGCTTTCGAAATCTTCAGCGGGCAAGGCAAGGGGGTTTTGGGCTTCGATGGGCGGATTCGTTACGCGAAGGCCCGGTTTAACGGCAGGCATTCTGCTCCTTGCCCTGCTCGCGTCTTCACTTTCCGTTACTTCGATGAAGCATTCGTTTAATCTCTTGAAATCTTTTCCGGACAGTACTTCGTCCCGTCAGGGCTTCGAGATTCTTGAAACCAAATTCCCGCCGGGACAGCTCGCTCCGGTATCGGTTCTTTTAACTTCGGAGAAAAGGCTGCCGCTTGACGCCGCCTTTTACGAGAAGGTCGCCGCCCTGACCGGCCTCTTAAAAAATCAGCCGGGCGTGAACGCCGTCTCTCCGGAAATTACGCCTGCTTTACCCGCAAACGGTGCGCAGCTTCCGAAAAATGTGTTATCTGCGGATGGAACCGCCATGAAACTGCAGCTGACGCTGGAGAGCAATCCGTACGAACCGGTCTCGCTCGATCTGATCGGTCTGCTTCGCGGCAGCAGTCCGGCGCTTCTGGAGAAAAGCGGACTGAATCCGTCCGAATTTACCCTGCATTACGCAGGACAAACGGCGGTGCAGCTTGATGTCAGGAATATGAACAAGCGGGATACGATTCTTCTTTTCTCTCTGATCACGCTTTTTATTACGATTATGCTGCTCATTCAGACCCGATCGTTTAAACATGCGCTCACCATGATCGCCACGATGCTGCTGTCCTACACGGCTACACTCGGCCTCGGCTGGATGATCTTTCATTTCGTGCTGGGTTATGATTCCATCAGCTACCGCTTGCCGGTATACACCTTCGTATTCCTGATCGCGCTGGGCGTCGATTACAACATCATGCTCGTATCGCGCATCAAAGAAGAGGCGGCACGGTACCCTTGGAAAGAAGCCGTAAGCCGCGGCGTCGCTTTGACGGGAGGAGTAATCTCATCCGCCGGGCTCATTCTGGCCGCTACCTTCACGGTGCTCATAACTCAGCCGCTGCAGGAGCTCTTTCTGTTCGGCTTGACGATGGCCCTCGGCATTCTTCTCGATACGTTCCTGGTCCGGGGCATGCTTCTACCCGCTCTGCTCATGTTTACCGGGGAGCGCAAAAACAGCGCGATGAAACGCGAAACCGTGACAGATCACATTGCGCCCCGGTAATAAAACTAAACTCAGGAGGAGCTTTTGACATGTTCGGATTGATGTTATTTCTTCATATAACGGGTTTACTGGGTTGGCTGGGTGCTTTGCTCGGTATTCTTGTCACCATGCTTTTGCTAAGAAAACAACTGGGCACACCCGATGCAAACAGTCTGGCCGGAAAAACGATCCGTGTATTCGGACGAATCGCTCATCCCAGCTCGATTCTCGTTCTTCTCAGCGGAGTTTACCTCATTCTCCAAATGGGACTCGGCTCCGGAAAGCCGTTTTGGCTTCAAGTGATGGAAAAAGGCGGAGGCATGATCATTCTGCTCGCGGTCATCTTTACAGCCGTACTGGGCAGCAAAATGAACAAACGGTTGAACTCAGCGGGCGGGACTTCCGTCCGATTAACCGGCTACCTCAGTATGGTGGGAGTCTTCATGTTTCTGATCGTTTCGGTTATTCTTGTCGTCAGCTTGAAGCTGTAAACCGGCTTTTTCGTAAAAAACAAAAAAAACGCCTTTTACGGCGTTTTTTTGTTTACCTTTTAATTAGATCCGCCGGCCGGAACCAGCTTGCGTTTGTTTTTGCTGCTCCAGGAGGTCGAAATGATGAAAGAAATGACCAGGATAACCGCACCGAACATGTACGGAAGGTTAATTTGTACGTCGAACAGGATACCCGCGATGGCAGGCCCGAAAATATTCCCGAGGCTCATGTACGCATTGTTCATACCTGCGACGAAGCCCTGCTCATCTCCCGCCATTTTGGACAAGAGTGTATTGATTGCGGGGCGCATGATGGAAGTCAAGGTGAAGAACAGCATGGTAATCACTAGAATATACCAGAAGTTGCCCGAGAGAAGCATCAGAATCAGACACAGCGCCGACAGGATAAAGGTCAAGTTAATGAGCTTCTTCTCTCCGAAACGGCGGATCAGCTTATCGATCAGCATCGCCTGAATAACGGCGCCGATCAACGCTCCGACGGTAATCAGAATCGAAATGTCCTTCGCTGTGTAACCGTACTTGTTATCCACGAACAGCGGGAATACCGCTTCAAAGTTAGCCAGACCGAAGGTCAGGGCGAACACAAGCAGCAGCAGGATGAAGTACGGGGCTTTAAACGACTGTCCCAGCTGGATAAAAATGCTTTCCTTCTTCACTTGAGACGAACGGTTAGCGGCAAGCTCTTCTTTGGACAGCGACTCCGGCAGAACAAGCAGGGAACCGATCATAGCCAAAGCGCCGACCGCGGATGACACGTAGAACGGAGCCCGCAAACCGAGTTCCGCCAGAAACCCGCCGATGCCGGGTCCGATAACGAAACCGAGCGACATGGCCGCCCCGAGCATCCCCATTCCTTTTCCGCGTTTCTCGTCGGTTGTAATGTCCGCGATGTACGCCATCATAGACGGAATCATGGCAGCTGCACCGATACCGCCGATGAGACGGGAAGCATACAGCATCCAGACTTCGGTAGCCATGGCGAAAAGCAGATTAGAGACCGTGAACAGTGCCAGACCGGACACGATCATTATTCTGCGGCCGTATTTATCCGACCACTCTCCCCCGATCGGAGAGAAAATAAACTGAGTAAGACCGAAGGCCGCGACGAGGTAGCCCGCTGTTTTGCCTCCGAGACCAAATTCTTTCAAAAATTCAGGCAGGACCGGAATAATAAGTCCGATACCGAGCATCGCGATAAACATATTGATCATCAAGATGACCAACGGCGAGCGGCGGTTTTTCATTGTGCTCATTTGGATTCTCCCTTCAGCTATCCTTATATAAGGGTAACTGCTTCTTTTTGTATTACAGAAGTATAGCGCACAGATTAACTTTTAGTCAATTTGTAAAGTTGTAAAGTTTTTTTTATAAGATAACTCTCCGGGACAGGCTTGACTTTGAACAAATCTCATTCCTATGATAAGGTTGGTATTTAATGCTTAACCGAGGTGAAAAGATTGCCGAGAAATCCAGAAAGAGACCAGGAAATCCGTAAAGAACGCTGTGATCAGATCTTGTCCGCGGCGGTCGAGCTCTTTGCCAAAAACGGGCTCAGCTCCACGAAGATTTCGGATATCGCCCATAAAGCCCACATGAGCCACGGCCTTATTTATAATTATTTTCAGTCCAAAGAAGAAATTTATATTTCGATCGTAGAGAAAAATTTGTGCATCCTGACGGCGCTGTTCGAACAGGCGCATAGGTTGCCGGTTGCTTCTTCCTACGAGAAGCTGACTTGGCTGCTGGATCAAGTCTACAGCGAAAGATGGGACGACGCCGTGTTCTACCAGGTCGTCGCCGATCAGATTCTTACTTCCGATTCCGTGTCGGACCAGCTGAAAACTTCCGTACGCACGAGCATCGGTGACAATTTGAAACTGCTCACCCGTATTTTCCGGGAAGGTCAGGAGAAAGGTGAATTTATCCAAGGAGATCCACGCGAGCTGGCCTTCTATTTTATGAATATGATCCAGGCCGTACTGCTTGCGGAGACAAGAGGGATTTATTTTACGGGCACTCCCCTGCACCGCAATTTGCTTCAGCTCTTTTTGCCGAAAGCCTGAAAAGCCAGCCAGATTTTCAGCCGGTCGCTCCATATAAGGACGGCCGGCTTTTTGCGCCCCCTGCAATACGGGGCACGAATTGTCGGATGCGAAAAAACGGATTCTGCTATTGTAAAGTTGAAAGGAGGTCATGAGCATGAACGGGCTTGAAAAGATGAACAGTGCCCTTGCGTACATCGAAGCAAATCTTGCGAATGACATTGATTTCAAAGAAGTCGCCAGACTCGCGGTGTGCTCGGAGTATCATTTCAAACGGATGTTTTCGACCCTTGCGGGAGTTACGCTCTCGGAGTATATCCGCCGCAGACGTCTTACGCTTGCAGCCTTCGAGCTGGCCAACACGGACCTCAGACTGCTGGATGTGGCCGTTAAATACGGCTACAGCTCTTCGGATTCTTTTGCGAGGGCATTTCTCAGTCTACACGGGATTAATCCTTCCGAAGCGCGTACTCGTGGACAATCTTTGAAAGCTTACCCGCGCATGACCTTCCAATTAACGATACAAGGAGGAAGCGAAATGAATTATCGTTTGGTAGAAAAGGATGCATTCCGGATCGTCGGGTTTAAAAAAAGGGTACCCTTGATCTATAACGGAGTTAACCCCGAGATCGCCGCTATGTGGGAAAGTTTGAATATGGAAACGATCCGGCTGCTGAAATCATTGTCTAACGTGGAGCCTTCCGGGCTCATCAGCGCATCCGTAAACTTCTCGGAAGGGCGCCTGGAATCCGGGGAACTCGATCATTATATCGGCGCGGCAACGACGAAGGACTGCCCGGATCACTTGACACAGTTGGAAGTTAAAGCTTCCACCTGGGCGGTATTCGAAGCGGTCGGACCTTTCCCGGAGACGCTTCAAAATGTTTGGGGCCGTATTTATTCCGAGTGGTTTCCATCCTCCGGCTATGAAAGTACGGAGGGACCTGAACTGTTATGGAACGAAAGCAAAGACACCAGTTCCCCGACCTACCGAAGCGAAATATGGGTCCCTGTTGTGAAACAGTAATTTCTTACTGAAATAGCGTCACAAAAAAAGAGGCCGACAAAGTTGGCCTCTTTCATTTATTTAATTACTCTTCCCCTTTTCCGACAACTCCAGTTTCCAGTCCGTATTCGTATACTGTTTGCCGACGACCGTTCTGACAAGAATCAGTTTGTCCGGAACGGGAGTTAGAGCCGGAAAACGGAATTCGAAAGGCTTGTAGTTTTCGGTGGTGCTACTCAAAACCGTAACCCCGTCTTTCCAATTATCTCCCTTTGGACTCAAGATTCCTCTGCCCTGCGTGGTAAATTCGCTCTTGTCAGCAGTTCTTACCACCCACTTATCGAAGGAGAATTCATTTCGCAAATCCCCCTTTACATGAAGACTGCTTTCAAGTTTATCTCCGTCGCTAGTCGGCTGATTTACCGTCATAAAATCGTTTAAAACAAGTCGATCTTCCTTCCATTCGAGTTTAATCGGTTCTTCTTTCAGCCTCCGAGGGTTAAACTCTACTGTAGTTCCGTCCGTTTCGGCAACAAAATATCCGTCTAAAACAAACTTGTATGGCGAATCGATCGGCAATTCCTTAAATGTATAGCTCCAATGCATCAAGCCAGGTTTGTTGCCGATGGTTTTTCCATCGATCATTACACTGTCCATCATCGGCATTTTTCTGGTATTGACACTATGAATTTCATTTCCGGCCAAATCTTCAAAATGAAAAGACAGTTTCTGTTCCTTCCAAAGTTCTCCCGGTGATCGTTTCAAGGCTTCCCCGCTAAGCTCGGTATCGAATTCCAGGCGAACGCCCTGTACCATCCGTGTTAATCGTTTTAAACGCACGGTCATTCCATCCGGGCTTGTATATTCTCCTTGCAGCGGAGTAATGTGCGTTCGTTTATTGGCTTCTTTTAAATCCAAATTAAAAGTAAAATCCCAGTTACCTTGTGTGATGATGGAAGCGTTGGTCTGGGCATTTCCTAATTGTTCAATCGTTCCTTCTACGGTAAGATGATCTGTCTGCACCGGTTCGGGGAATATAGCCATCATGTAATAAAAGTCGTTCGTTGATCCATAATCGTACATTTCGCCGACTTTATTTCCTTTTTCATCCTTAATAAAAATATGATTTTTATTATAAAAGGCGATGTTATGCCGGTCGTGCTTTCCATCTGGTCCAAACAGTTGAAGCGCTACAACTACTCTGGTCGAATCCGCGACAGCTTCGTCGATTTTCAGCATGTACCCCTTGTCTTTCACTTCAATATTTGGATGCTGCACCAATCCGAGTTTTTGAGCTTTCAATAAACCGGTATCCGCGTTGTTTCCGGCAAACAAGGACCGGACGATGTCCGCCAGCGTAGGGGCGGAAAAGAAGGTTGCGGTACCCATGAACAGCACAAGCGCTGCCGCGGCGGCTGCAAGCTTCCAGCGTTTTTTTAGGCCCTTTGGTTCTTTCACCGAAGTTTCCGCGGCCGTTACGACCGAATCCTTGAAAAGTTCTTCTTCGGAACTGATCGAAAGCATCACCCCTTCGGTAAAGGCAGCGGGAAGCACGTTCGGATAAAGCTGCCGCATCCAGTTCTCTTGTTCTTCCATCCACTCGGTATAACGGTTCCGGCAGCCTTCGCAATCGGCTAAATGATCTTGCATGTTCACCGAGCTAACGTCCGCCCCCTTCAAAACCGCTTGTTCAAAATCTTCCGGCTTCAAGCATTTCATGGTCGATCCGCTCCTCTCCAAGCATCATTTTTTTTAGTTTCAGCCTTGCCCGGTACAGATCGTTCTGGACCTTGCTTACAGGGCAGCCCATGATCTCGCTTATTTCGGCGTAATTAAGATCATTGGTATATCTAAGCAGCAGGACAAGCCGGTAATTGCCCGGGAGCTTGGAAATTCTATGCTGCATTTCTTTCTGCTTTTCCGACAGCAATAAAATCTCTTCAGGCCCTTTTTCTGTAGTCTGATCCTGTTCTGCCAGCAGTTCCGTCGGAATCTTTTTCCTTTTTTTCGAATCCTTGAATATATTTGCGGCAATTGTGTATAACCAGGCCGCAAAGCTTTTGTCCGGATCGTGCCGGTCGAGCTTCCGATAAGCCTTAATGAAGGCATCTTGTGTCAAGTCTTGAGCATCCTGAGGTTCGGCACCCATCCCGCGCAGCAACATGTATACTTTGTTTTTGTACCTGTCGACCAAGTAGGCATATTCGTTTTTATTTCCCCTCAGCACACCTTCGATATGCAACTTCTCCGTTCCGCGTAAATCTTCGCTTGCTTCCAATGTCTGCCCCCCTTATCTCTCCATACTCTATTGACGGTCGATGGCGCTTCAATCTCTCACTCGGTTCAATACAAGATCTGGAATAGGGAAAAATACAGCTAAAAAAAGAGCCCCGTTATCAACGGGGCTCTTTCACGTCCGGTTTGCGCCATAAGAGCGCAGCGGGTGCGATTGATATAAATAAGTGCGATTAGATCTTCATGACGCCGCCAGTACTGGCGTTGGTTACCAGCTTGGAGTAGCGGGCGAGGTAGCCGGTTTTCACTTTCGGCTCAAACTCTTTCCAGCCTTTGCGGCGCTCTTCCATTTCTTCGTCGCTGACCTTCAGCTCGATTTTGCGCTCGATCAGATCCAGTTCAATGATGTCGCCGTCCTGAACGAAGGCGATCGGTCCGCCTTCGGCCGCTTCCGGCGAAATGTGGCCGATGCTGATTCCGCGGGATGCGCCGGAGAAACGGCCGTCCGTGATCAGGCCGACTTTGGCGCCGAGGCCCATGCCGACGATCTGCGAAGTCGGAGCAAGCATTTCCGGCATGCCGGGACCGCCTTTAGGGCCTTCGTAGCGGATGACCACCACGTGGCCTTCTTTGACTTTACCGTTAGCGATGCCGTACAGCGCATCGTCTTGGGAGTCAAAGCAGATGGCCGGTCCGACATGGCGTCCGCCTACGGAAGGGTCCACCGCACCGACCTTGATGATGCTGCCGTTCGGCGCCAGGTTGCCGAACAAGACGGCAAGGCCGCCACGCTCGGAGTGCGGGTTATCCAGCGTGTGGATAACATCCTTGTTCAAAATCTCCGCGCCGGCCACGTTCTCGGCAAGCGTCTTGCCGGTTACGGTGATGCAGTCGCCGTGGATAGCGCCCGGCTTTTTGAGAAGCTCGTTGATAACCGCGCTTACGCCGCCGGCTTCGTGGATATCCTCGATGTGCCAGTCCGATGCCGGAGCGACTTTGGACAGATGCGGCACACGGTTCGCCACTTCGTTGATGCGCTCGATCGGATATTCGAATCCCGCTTCATGAGCGAGAGCAAGTGTATGGAGAACGGTATTCGTCGAGCCGCCCATTGCCATATCCAGCGCGAACGCGTTGTCGATGGCTTCTTTCGTGACAATGTCGCGCGGCTTCAGATCGAGCTTGATCAGCTCCATAAGCTGCGTCGCGGATTGTTTTACGAACTCTCTGCGCTCGGGAGATACGGCGAGAATCGTGCCGTTGCCCGGCATAGCCAGTCCAAGCGCTTCACACAGGCAGTTCATGGAGTTCGCCGTAAACATGCCGGAACAGGAACCGCATGTCGGACAGCCGTATTGTTCAAGCTCAAGCAGAGCTTTATCGTCGATTTTACCGACCTGGTAGGCGCCGACGCCTTCGAATACGGAAGTCAGGGAGATCGAACGGCCGTTGCTGTCTTTACCCGCTTTCATCGGGCCGCCGCTTACGAATACGGTCGGAATGTTGACGCGAAGAGCGCCCATCATCATGCCCGGAGTGATTTTGTCGCAGTTCGGGATACACACCATACCGTCGAACCAGTGCGCGGAAACGACCGTCTCCAGAGAGTCCGCGATAATCTCGCGGCTCGGAAGGGAATAACGCATGCCGATGTGGCCCATGGCGATGCCGTCGTCCACGCCGATCGTGTTGAATTCAAATGGCACGCCGCCCGCTTCGCGGATAGCTTCCTTAACGATTTTACCGAATTCTTGCAGATGAACGTGACCCGGTACGATATCAATATAAGAGTTGCACACCGCGATAAACGGTTTGCCGAAATCCTCTTCCTTGACTCCAGCCGCGCGCAGCAGGCTGCGGTGCGGTGCCCGGTCGAACCCCTTCTTGATCATATCGCTTCTCATGCCTTGTTTAGCCATCTATGATTCCTCCCGCTTCTATCAAGTGCATTGCCGTTTTACTGCATTAAAAGGAATTGTATCACGGATAATCCTTTTTTGCCTATCTTTTTTACAAAGGAATGTCGAAAAATATCAATCGAAAATTTTCGCGCGCTCCATTGAGGAGAGCTTGCGGCCCGCGATGTCCAGAACGATCTTCCCTCCGGCGAGGCCCCAGATGCGGCTGGCATACCGCTCCGCGAACTCCACGTTGTGCAGGGAGCAGACGACCGTTACCTTCTCCCGCTTGCACAGCTCGCGCAAATCTTTCAGCACGCTGTTGGCGGCTTCGGGATCGAGACCGGATACCGGCTCGTCCGCAATGACAATTTTCGCGCCCTGCACGAGCGCCCGCGCGATCGAGACCCTCTGCCGCTCTCCCCCGCTCAAATCCTCGACCTTTTTCTCGGCTTTATCGAGCAGGCCGACTTTCTCCAGATAGTCCATGGCAAGCACATGCTCGTCCCGGGCATTCGTGCCGGTTAACACGCGCATGACGGACTTTTCGTAAAACCGTCCTTTCAACACGTTCTTGACGGCCGTCTGCTTCCGGTCCAGCGCCGGGCTTTCTTCGATAAACGCCCAATCCCGCTTCAGCTTGAACTTCTCGGTGATCCCGAGCGACGTAATGTCCCGGTCGTTATAAATGAACTGGCCGTCGTCCCATTTTTCTTGCAAAGCGATGCACTTCAGCAGGGTCGTTTTTCCGCTCCCGCTTGCGCCGACAAGCCCGATCAGCTCGCCTTCGTCGATTTGTAGCGATATTTTGGAAAGGATCTCCTGTCCCGTGGTCAGCTTCTTGGTCAAATTGCGTATCGTCAACATCAGCCGTATGCTCCCTCGTCTCCGTTAGGTGCACACGCTTACAACTGCGTGCGTCAGCCTTTGCTAGTTTCACCTATTATAGCAAAAACACGGTCGATGAGGAATCGTTTCGTCAGGCGGACGTGCGGAACCCTCCCGCCGGTGTCCGAAAGATGACATCCGCAGAAGGGTCCGCAGCTACCGCTTATGAACATTTAGCTTCCCGGATTAACCGGCCGGATCGCCGGAATGTCACGGAAGACGTACTTCTTCCTTTACTTTTTCAAACTTGCGTTAAGCTGATCGCATTCGGCGGCGGTAACGTTCTGGCCGCACACCGCAATCTGATCCTTCGGCTTGCCGTCCGAAACATCGCTGACCAGCTTGTTGCCCAGGATATGGTTCAGTGCGTTGAGGTTATAGCCGTTGTCCTGCTCAAGCTGCCATCCGAAAATACCGGCAAGCCCGTTGTCCTTGGCATACTGCGTTTTAAGCGCGACGGTGCGCGGTGTTTCCACGGTGATGAAGGAGCCGATCGGATTCACGAGATAATCGGCATTGGCCGCTTTGTCGGTGTAAAGCTTATAACCGTTCTTAGGCTTCAGATCTTTATCCAGGTAATTCTGATAAAGGTCGTAACCTTCGACGACTCCGGCTTCCCATGAGCCTACGCCGGCGATGCCGAGGATCAGGCTTTTGCCTTTCCAGGCCAGGTCTCCGAACGTCGATTTACCGATTAAACCGTTCGTGTATTCCGTAATGTCTCCGTTTTTCATCGCTTTGGAGCGGTGATAGTTGGCGATGCCGATCATGATTTTATTGGCCGGAACGCCGTATCCTTTAAGCAGCTTGACGGTTGTATCCAGAGAAAGATCCACATGCTTGCCCGTTGCGGGGTCCTTGGAATTCGGGTTGGGATACAGCGGCGTGTGATGGCCAAGCTCCCGTTCCCAGGCTCCGCTCAGATCATAGGTCATTGCATAGAGACGGTTGAGGTATTTGCTCGCTTCGGCCCAGTCGATCTTGGCCAGTTTTTCTTCCGTAGCCGGAATCGCGCTCGACAGGCGGTATTCTTTGCCGGTTTTCTTGGTGAGCCAGTCGAGGCCGGCCCGCAGTTCTTTCAGAAGCTTAATGTAGTTCTCGGGATCGTCCTTGCGTGCCATCCCTATGACGGCACCGTCGGAAGCGGGATATTCCCAGTCGATGTCGACGCCGTCAAAACCGAACTGTTCCAGGAAGCGGACGACGGAATCGACGAACGCTTTGCGGCGCGTCGTATCGGAAGCCATCCACGGAAAGCCTTCGCTCAGCGTCCAGCCGCCTACGGAGAGATCCAGCTTCAGGTTCGGGTTCGTTTTGCGGAGCTGGTAGAGCGCGCCGAAGACACCTGCGACATCGTTCGGATCGAGATCGTACATGCTCTCGGTCCCCGTGATTTTGCCGCCTGTCTGACCGGGAAGCGTCCGCAAGAAAGCGGCTTCAAAATCCGCGATAGCCATCGCTCCGTCAGGCAGGTTGCTCTGCTTGCACGTCCGGTTGACCGATGCCGGCGCCGTGGTCGGGAAGCCCGGGTCCTGCGTGTTCTGGGCAGCCGGGAAGCAGACGCCCGCGAAGCCGTAGACAAGCCGGTTCACGTTCTTCACCGGAAGCTTGCTGAAATCGAACCGGCGGCCGTAGATGGCCCAATCACCGAGGTACTCGACGACTTCCTGGCCGGCGCTCATTTCATAGGTGTTGTGCTGCAGCGGCAGGGTGCCGGACGGAAGCTTGCCGACACGTCCGCCCGTATCGGCGTCAAAGCCGGGATGGTTGCCGCCGGGATCGGTGGCGGGATCGATGCCGCCTTTGGTGCCGCCCGTTCCCGTGCCGGAGACGGGATGTCCGGCGCCGATTGCGCCCGTCGGGTTAATTTTGCCGACGTTGGTGTTGCCGGTTCCCGGGTTCGCCGTACCGTAATCTATGTTGTTCGGGATGGACACCGGACAAAGATCGTTGCTGATTTTGCCGGCTACTTCCCACATGTTATAGATAGTGTCGTCCGGCGCTACGCCGTGTACGTCGGAAATGGCTCTGTATGCCTTTCCTTTATAACCGACAATTTTGCCTTTGGCGTAAATTTTCGAAGCGCTCCAATCCGGCGCGCAGAAAGGCGTCGTCGGTTCGGGCTTGGTCGGATCCGTCGTATCGAGCTTCCAGAGCGTCGGCGTCGTAGCCGGCTCCCAGCCCACAAGAGCGGTATGAGCTGCAAGGGCTTTATACGTCTTGCCGTTGTAAGTGACGAGGTCGCCTACTTTATAGGCGGTTCCGGCCTGCCAGGCGGGTGCTCCCGTACCTGGGCTAGGACTTGGACTCGGGCTTGGATTAGGACTTGGACTTGGGTTAGGGCTAGGACTCGGATTGGGACTTGGACTTGGGTTAGGGCTAGGACTCGGTGTAGGGTCTTCCGCTTTTTTCCACAGCGAAGCTACGTTCGGAGGCTCCCAACCGTTCAAGGAAGTATGAGGCTGCAGGCATTCATACGTAACACCGTTGTAGGAAACAAGATCTTTCGCTTTGTAAGCCGTGTTCGGCGCCCATTGGGCGGCCGCTCCCGATGATGTCGAGGGATAAAGGGGAAGTAAACTGAGCAATAAAGTGACCAGCAGCAGCAATGGGAGTAATTTCTTACCGTACGCTTGCGTTGCGTGCATAAAATAACTCCTTCCACTATTTAAATTTTGTGCGGTCCTTGCCTTCCCTGGCAGGCGTAAAGATTCTTCGTCTCCTTTCCTGTAAATTGTATAAAAACTCCCGGAATTTAAGGAGCTTATACCGGTGCGGGCGCAGAAGCCATGATCCTATTTTTAAATATGGAAGCGTTTTCCACAAGGGGGACATTCGCATCATGGAGGGGGAATTATATCCATTTTACTGGAAATTAAAAAGAAGCCCGGAAGGCTCCTTTTTATAAAGCGGATATACGGATCGGAATCTGCCGCATCAGGAAGAACTTTCTATTTGGCAGCGGGATTCGGCGGACCGGTTTCTCCTTGTTTCATCACGTGAATGCCGGCCAGAAAAGCCGAGATAAGCAGCTTCTGGCTCACCTCCACCGAAAGCGCGATTCCGAAGCCTCCGGAACGCTCGATGGACGAGAAGCCGTGCAAAATGCTGCGAAGCCCTCTTGTCGCGTGGATAGCCGCATCCCCTTCCAGTCCGTAGTAGCCGAGTACTCCGACGATGAGGCGGACAATCTCGGCCGAAATACGCTCCAGCTCGCTCTCCTTCCGGTCGGGTGCGCGGAGAGTGGCTTCGTAAAGGCCGGGATGTCTGCGAGCAAAGGCCGCATAAGCTTCCCCGAGGGCAAAGACGGCCTCATCCCCTGCCATTCCTTCGACGGCAGCGGCCAAGTCGCCGTGAAGGATCGAAAGACTGTAGAGAGCGAGTTTGGCTCTCAGTGCGCCAAGTCCTTCAATATGATTGTACAAAGAAGGCGAACGCACATGGAGCTTCTGTGCAAGCGAAGCCAAGGTGACGGCTTCAAAACCTTGCTCGTCGGCCAGCTCGGCAGCCGCTCTGAGAAGCGTTTGTTCATCGAGACCGATTCTAGGTGACATTTTAATGAGATCTCCTTCCGTTTAGCGAGGGGGCGAGATTGCGTTCGGCAGCGGCAATGGCCAGATCCAGCTTGGCGGCGGGGTCGGGCAGCATTGCTCCATGACCGACCGCAAGCAGAGCCGGCGAATAGCCGCGAAGCTTTTTGACGCTTTCCAGCGCTTCGTGTTTGTTCCAGGTAGCGAGAGCCGGAAACGGGAAAAACAGTTTAACTTGACCCGAAACCGCTATCCCCGCTCTGAGCTGCAGGGCATCGCCCGCGATGACGGCATTGCTGCGGACATCGAGGAAGCTCATGGAACCCGGCGTATGACCCGGTGTGGACAGAGCAAGCAGGGAACCGATCCGGTCACCTTCCTTCAGCAGCACGTCGGGGACGGTCGTCACTTTCTTCGGAACGGCCCCGCGCACCGGCATCTGAGGCTCATCCGGATCAAGAGTCGCGTCTCCCTTGAGCAGGCGTGCGTCACGGGCGGAGATAAATACCTCCGCTTGAGGCAGCAGACGCTTAAGCTCGTCGAGAGCGCCGACATGATCCTCATGCGCATGTGTCAGGACGATCCGTTTAATCGGTTTGCCGATTCCGCCGGCCGCTTTCATAATGCCTTTGGCACTGAAAGGCATCGCCGCGTCTATGAGCGTTAATCCGTCCTTTTCTTCCACCAGGTAACAGTTTACCGGAAACATCCGGGGTAAAAAAGCCAGTTGGTAAAGATCGCCTTCACGAGTTATTTTCATTGAAATGTTCCTCCGCTTCTCAAAACTAATCTTGTTAGTTTTATAATAACTAATACCATTAGTTTTAGCAAGCCATAATTTTATTTTCATTACCCTCATGACAAATAAAAACAAAAAGACCCCTGAATTGTCAGGGGTCTTGCAAGCGAGGCCTTGTCGAAGCTGAGCTTCCTTCGCCTTATTTCGCCTGCGATTGCAGGCTGCGGTTCCAGTGGCGGTGCTGGGCGACGGCAGCCGCGAAATCACGGCTGAAGCCGGCTGCTTCATCCGCGCGATCCGCCGCCAGCACGCCCGGCTGAATTTCCGGCGTGGCCGTGGCCGGCGGACTACCGGCAGCCGATCCGGCGATTCCCGCTGCGGCGAGAAGCTCCGTGCCTTCACCTACAGCACCGATGGTCTTGTAGTGCTGGAAGGCTTCTTTGATGAAGTCCGCCGTTTTGGAATCCGCCAGAAGCTCATCGGCGCTTTGGCGTCCCCCCGCTATATAGACAGCATCAAACAGCACGGAATCGGCCGTGAGAAGGGAATGATCCACTTCCAGCGGATTTCCGCCGTCGCAAACGATCGTGCCGAGCTGCACGCTAATCACTTCCGGCACGAGACCGGCCGCCTTCAACGCTTGGAGCATGCCGCTCACTTCTTTGCCGCGGAAGCCGTTGCCGGCCAGCACGGCCACTTTGCGGGTCAGAGGCGTTTTTACCGTATTCATCTGGCTAAGTGCCGGAGAGGACAGCGTCACGCCGGTGTCGGAAGTGTCTTCCGGCGCTTTGGCACCGATTCCTGCGGCAATCTGCTTCGCCAGATCCACACTCACCTGACTGAACATATCGACGGCCCGCTGGCGGATTTCTTTGGTTTTCACTTTGCCGAGCTCAAACCGGAACGCGTTCACGATATGCTGCTTTTCCACGTCGGACATACTGTTCCAGAACAAGGTCGCCTGGCTGAAATGGTCCTTAAAGCTGTCGCTGCGCGCCTGGATCTTGCGGCCTTCCACCTTCTCCGCGTAGTGAGCGTAACCGCCTTCTTTTTCCGATGCGGGCTCGGGAGAATTGCCTGCCAGCGAGTTTTTATGATAGCTGACCGGACCGCGGTTGATCGTCATCCGGTGCATGCCGTCGCGCTGGTTGTTATGCACGGGAGCAACCGACCGGTTGATCGGAATTTCGTGGAAATTCGGACCGCCCAAGCGGGAAAGCTGAGTATCCGTATAAGAAAACAGTCTGCCCTGAAGCAGAGGATCGTTCGTAAAATCAATCCCCGGAACGACATGTCCCGGATGGAAAGCGATTTGCTCGGTTTCCGCGAAGAAATTGTCGGTATTCCGGTTCAGCGTCATTTTACCGATGATTTTCACCGGAACCTGTTCTTCCGGCCAGATCTTGGTCGGATCCAGGATATCGAAGTCAAACATGAATTCGTCTTCTTCTTTGATAATCTGAACACCGAATTCGAATTCCGGGTAATTGCCCGTCTCAATGGCATCCCACAAATCCCGGCGGTTGAAATCGGGATCTTTACCCGCCAGCTTCTGCACTTCGTCCCACACCAGGGAATGTACGCCCAGCAGCGGTTTCCAGTGGAATTTGACGAAATGCCCTTTGCCCTGTTCGTTTACGAACCGGAACGTATGTACCCCAAATCCCTCCATCATCCGGAAACTGCGCGGAAGCGATCGGTCCGACATCGCCCACATCACCATATGAGCCGTCTCGGTATTGGAAGTCACGAAGTCCCAGAATGTATCGTGCGCGGATTGGGCCTGCGGAATTTCATTATGTGGCTCCGGTTTGACGGCATGGATAAAGTCCGGGAACTTCATGGCGTCCTGAATAAAGAAGACAGGCATGTTGTTTCCGACGAGATCGTAATTGCCTTCTTCCGTGTAAAATTTCGTAGCGAAGCCGCGGACGTCCCGCACGGTATCGGATGAGCCGCGCGACCCGGCAACGGTCGAGAAACGGACAAAAACGGGCGTTTTTACGGAAGGATCCTGCAGAAATTTCGCTTTTGTATACTCCGTCATAGGTTCGTATACCTGGAAATAACCGTGTGCCCCAAATCCCCTTGCGTGTACGATGCGCTCCGGAATACGCTCGTGGTCGAAATGAGTCATTTTTTCCCGGAAATGAAAATCTTCCATCAAAGTCGGCCCGCGCACCCCGGCCTTCAAGGAATGCTCATCCTCGCTGACTCGAAGTCCCTGGTTGGTCGTCAACTTCTGCCCGGTGTCGTCCACCCTGTAGGGTTCAAGCTGTTTATCCTTGCTTTGTTCGTTTACAGGCTCGCGCTGATCGTCTTTTTTCATCGGACAACCTCCTTTGATTTGTTCAGGAAATGAACTCTTCTACTTAGTAACCTGTTTCTGATAAAGCCAAACCGAAATCGCGATGAGAAAATATGACATAACCTTCCACATCGATCCTTCCTACAGGAAGCTTGCGCTTAAAGTCACAAACAAAAAAATCCCTGCCTGGCCGGCAGGGATTCCGATCACTGCGTTTCGTCTAGTACAAGAAAGTGCGTGAGATAATGACCAGCAGAATGAAGAGAACCAGAATAACACCTGTGCTGGTACCAAGGCCAAATCCACCGTAACCCATTCGTCAACACCCTTTCTTTGTTGGGATAGGATATCTTATGCAGCAAGTGACTGTTATTTTTGGACTCCTTTCCCGGTTCCCGGAAATTTCCGCAGGAACTTGGCGAGCCGTGAACCGCATTCCGGCCAGGTCGGCATCAAACTACCAGAAATGGTCATGACATTGACCTACTAAGAGGGAGGCTCTCCTTTTACAATAAAATAAATTCGCCCCGCAGCGGGCCGACAACCTGGAGGTTACATCTTGATGAAGCTGTCTTTAAGCATGTGGAGCATGCACCGAACGACCCGTGAAAATCAGGGAACCGTCCTGGATTTTCTCACTTTTTGTCAGCAGGAAGGCATCGGCCAGGTCGAACTTCTGGATGTCTTCTGGAAAAACAAAGAAGCCGAAATTCCGGCGGTTCTTGCCTTCTTGAAAGAAAACGGAATAACCTTGTCCAGCTATGCCGTCGGCAACGATTTCGTAAAAGGAACTCCCGGCGAAAGAGCCGAAGCGCTGCGCGTTGTAAAAGACGGGATCGAGACGGCAGACAGGCTGGGCACGTCGGTTGTCCGAGTTTTCTCGGGAAATATGTCCGACGCCTATACGTTCGATTCCGCTCTTGAGTGGATCGTATCCGGCCTTGGGGAAGCGGCGGCTTTAGCTGAACAAGCGGGCATTACCCTCTGTCTGGAAAATCACGGCAAGCTGGCCGGTAAAGGGGATCAGGTCCTCGAGATTTTAAAACGAGTCGGCTCGCCTGCCCTGAAATCGACCTTCGATACGGGAAACTTTCTGCTCGTAGATGAGAAACCGCTCCATGCGCTGGATGTTCTTCTTCCTCACATCGGGCATGTACATATTAAGGACTTTGCCGAGACACCCGAAGGGCGATATAAAGCACTGAGCGGTAAAACGTATGAAGGCGTCTTCGCCGGTGAAGGGGAAGTCCGGCTCGACGTGATCGTTTCGAGGCTGAAGGAAGCCGGGTATAACGGCGCCTATGTCCTCGAGTACGAAGGAACCGGAGACGAAGCCGAAGGAGTCCGTAAAAGCTATGAAAACTTCAACCACCTTGTCCAAAGGAGATTAACCCCCATGACACCCATTCAACTAGCTGATGTCGTCATTATAGGCGGAGGCACCGGCGGCTTTGCCGCAGCGCTTGCGTCAGCCGAGTCGGGTAAAAGCGTTATCCTGACCGAAGAAACCGTGTGGATCGGCGGACAGCTCACCAGTCAGGCGGTCCCCCCCGACGAACACCCGTGGATCGAAAAATTCGGCTGCACCCGTACATACCGCAGGTTCCGCGAAGATGTCCGCAATTATTACCGGGATTATTTCCCGATGAAACCTGAATCCAAAGCGATAACGGAGCTTAATCCGGGCAGCGGCTCCGTAAGCCGGTTGTGCCATGAACCGAGAACGGCGCTTGCCGTTCTCCAGCAGATGCTGGCGCCTTACGTTCACAGCGGTCAGGTGACCATCCTGCTCCGGCACATTCCGGTAAATGCGGAAACGGACGGGGACGCGATTACATCGGTTGAAGTAAAAAGCCTGGACAGCGGTGCTCTGACCATCCTGAAGGCCCCTTACTTCCTGGATGCAACGGAATGCGGCGATCTGCTGCCGCTGGCAAAGGCAGAGTATGTGATCGGCGCGGAATCTTACGCGGAAACCGGAGAACCGAACGCGGTAGTCGGAGATCCTCTTCCCGGCGATATGCAGGGCTTTACGTACTGCTTCGCGGTGGATCATCTGGAAGGCGAACATCACGTCATCGAGAAGCCCGAGATGTATGACTTCTGGAAAGCGTACAAAGCGGATTTCTGGCCGGATCGCCTGCTTAGCCTGATAGGTGTCAAGCCTGCCACGAACGAGCCGGTCCGGTATGAAATTTTTCCGGGGACCGAACACTTCTCCCTCTTCCGGTACCGGCAGATCGCGGACATGGAGCACTTCCGCGAAGGAACCTACCGCAGCAGCATTTCGCTCGTCAACTGGCCGCAGAACGATTACTGGCTCGGTTCCATTATCGACGTTCCCGAAGAAGAGAAGCAGAAGCATCTGTACGAGGCCAAGCAGCTATCGCTCTCTCTCCTGTACTGGCTGCAGACAGAAGCGCCCCGTCCGGACGGCGGCACCGGCTACCCCGGCCTGCGTCTGCGCAAAGATGTCGTCGGCACGGAGGACGGCCTGGCGATGTATCCTTACATCCGCGAGTCGCGGCGGATCAAAGCGGAGTTTACCGTGCTGGAGCAGCACGTCGCCACCGCCTGCAGACCCGACGGCCGGGCCGAAGCGTTCGCGGACAGCGTAGGAATCGGCTGCTACCGCATCGATCTGCATCCGAGCACGGAGAACCGTCCGTATATCGACGTCTCGTCCCTGCCGTTTCAGATCCCGCTCGGCAGCCTCATTCCGGTACGCGTGCGCAACCTGCTGGCCGCGGGCAAAAACATCGGCGTCACGCATATCACGAACGGCTGCTACCGGCTTCATCCCGTCGAGTGGAATATCGGCGAAGCGGCCGGATACTGCGCCGCCTACTGCATCGACAACGGCATGACGCCGAGCGAGCTTCGCGGCAATCCTGACGAACTGGCCAAATTCCAGTCGCACCTGGCCAAAGCCGGCATTGAGCTGGAATGGCCTGCCCTTCGGCCGGTCTAATTCCCCCTGCGAGTCCGACCTGATCGGGCGGGAGGATCTCCCGCTTGCATTTTATGATGAGAGCCTCTGGGAGATCAGTCAGTCCCCCAAATTCGGTAAGCCTTCAGACCTTTCTGGAGGCTTTTTTTGGTAAGATAAAGCACCGAACTCACGTTTTTTTGTTATAATCGGAAAAAATGATTGTCCGTTAGGAGGTTAATGAATGGCCGGCTCTCTTTCCGATGATTTATTCATCGGCTCCATTATTTCCCTGTTAATCTGGGGATGCACCAGCGGCATTTTTACGAGGTTTAATCTGACTCATACGGAAGACAGGTACATACACCCTCCGGACGCCGAGGAGTACTTCTCTCACAAACCCGACAAAAAACCTCTCCTGCACGCTTTCCGTTCCTTCTATTTTATTGCGGCCGTACTCGGTTTTGCCGCCTCCGTTGTCGTTTCGTACCTTGAATTTTAACCCTTCGCGGCCTCTTTTTTCTCTGCGCGCGCGTTTTCGATGCTGATTACTCCCCGGATGAAAAGGGTAAGCTGAAAATTGGGAGTCCCTGCATCCTAATGGGATCCCTATAACGAAAGCCCGATACGGAGGTACGACCATGAGCCGCCGGAAACTGCAGGAAAGACTCAAAATGAAGAGCGTGGAACCCCAGCACGGAGAACAGTTCAACCATTTGCTCCGTTATGTGTTCCAGGTTACGAACCATGATTTACAAACGTTCGGCTGGGAAGACCGCGAAATCGCCCAGGCGAAGCTTCCGGTGCTGAAGCAAGCCGATGTCCTCGGCTGGTTTGATGAAGACAAGCTGATATCACAGCTGGCCGTGTACCCGTTTCAAGTGAATATTTTCGGCCGGATATACGATATGGGCGGTTTGACGGGCGTCGGCACTTATCCCGAATACGCCAATATGGGCCTTATGAACCAACTGATGCGGCAGGCTCTTACGAACATGCGAGGACGCAGGCAGTCTATCTCGTATTTGTACCCGTACTCCATCCCGTACTACCGCCGCAAAGGCTGGGAAATTATTTCCGATAAAATTTCGTTCGAAGTCAAAGACACGCAGCTGCCGAAGCTGAAAACGGTCCCCGGCAATGTGGAACGGGTGACGATCGAACACCCCGATATCAAAACCGTGTATCAACGCTTCGCTTTACAGAACCACGCCGCCATGTTGCGGAATAATTTGGCCTGGGAAGAATATTTGCGCTGGGATCTCGACGACATGACCGTGGCCATTTATTACGATGCGGATCATGAGCCTTCCGGGTTTTTGCTGTATTGGATTGCGGGCGAAATTTTTCATATGAAAGAAATGGTTTTTCTTGATGAAGAAGCCCGGACGGGCCTGTGGAATTTCATAAGCGCTCATTTCTCCATGGTCACCTATGTAAAAGGCCATACCTACAAGGACGAACCGATGTCCTTCCTCTTGGAGGACGGGGATATCAAAGAAACGATTGCGCCTTATTTCATGGCGAGGATCGTGGATGTGAGCCAGTTCATTGAACAGTATCCGTTCCAGGCGCAGGGGGAAGAATGCAAGTTAACTTTCAACCTGCATGATCCCATGCTGGAATGGAATCAGGGTACGTTCACTTTGACAGTGGACAAAGAAGGTCAAGGCCGGCTGGCCGACGGGGGCGGAACTCCTTCCGCTTCCTTCGATATCCAGACGCTGACCACGATGCTGATGAGCTATAAGCGGCCTTCTTACCTGCAGCGGATACGCCGGTTTCACGCGGACAAAGAGTCGGTTCAGCTGCTGGAAAAGCTGATTACGAACGAGCAGCCTTATTTCTCGGATTACTTCTAAGTGTCACGATTCCCGCCGCAAGCTTCTATGAGAAAACACGCCAAAAAAACCGTTCCTAGCCGGAGCGGTTTTTTTGGGCATTCCGCCTTCTAATCATCCAGTTCCACTTTCGCCAGCGGCTTCAAAGCGGGCCCCTCGATGACTTCGCCCGTGTAGGCGAAACGGGAGCCGTGGCAGGGACAATCCCATGTCCGTTCGGACGCGTTCCAGTCCACTTCGCATCCCAAATGCGTACAGGTCGTGTCGACCACGTGCAGGCTTCCTTCGCGGTCGCGGTAAGCGCCCGCTCTTTTCCCCCGGACCCGTACGACGGATCCTTCATCCTCGCGGAGTTCGCCGGTTTCTTTCGTGGGAAATTCGAGCTTGCCGGAGATAAGCTCTTTGGCGACGTTCGCATTTTCCACCACAAAGGTTTTAATCGACGGGTTCGCGTGAAACCGGGAGGGCGAGAACAAATCCGTGTAGGGGCTCTCTTCCCCGAGAATGAGCTTCGCGTTCAATTGGGCGGCGGCAACGCCCGTGCTCATTCCCCACTTCTTATAGCCCGTGGCGACGTACAGATTCGGAACGTCATCCAGCTCCTGTCCGATGTACGGGATCGTATCCAGCGTGTACAGGTCTTGAGCCGACCAGCGGTACGCGATTTCTTTCACCCCGAAGGTTTCTCTCGCGAATTTCTCAAGCGCTTCGTAATACTGGAACGTGCAGATGCCCTGGCCCGTCTTGTGGCCTTCTCCGCCCACGATCACCATCGGCTCGCCGTTAATCAGCACGGACCTCAGGGAGCGCTTCGGCTTATCGGCACTGAGGTACATGCCTCCGAGATAACGCTTGTCCGTTTTGACCGCGAGCACATAAGAACGCTCTGCGTAAAGACGCGCGAAATACAGCCCGTGCAGGTTGTTAAAAGGAAAGTGAGAAGCGGATACGACATGCAAGCTGCTGACGGTAAACCCGCCGCTTGTCTTGAGAACGGAGGGACTCCCCGGCTCGTATCCGGTTACGGTGGTTTCCTCGTAAATCCGCCCGCCTTTGCGCACGATTTCTTCAGCCAGATGAGTCAGAAACGGGACCGGGTTGTATTGGGCCTGATTTTTCATCACGACCGCCCCTTTCGTTTCGAAAGGGAGATCGGTTTTTTCTACATAGCTGCCGGGGATTCGCAATTTCTCGTAAGCTTCGTATTCTTTGAACACTTTGTGCAGAGAAGAATCCGTATCGGTGTACACAAAGGCATCCTGTTCTTCAAATTGGCATTGAATGTGGTGCTCCTTGACCAGATGACGGACGAACTGAAGAGCGTCTCGGTTCGCCTCGTAGTACAGCCGCGCTTTTTCTACGCCAAAGTCGGAAATATACTGATCGTAGATCAAATCGTGCTGGGCTGTAATTTTGGCGGTCGTATATCCGGTCGTCCCGTGTAAAATGCGACCCGCGTTCAGAACCGCGACTTTCAAGCCTTTCATGGCCAGCAGGTAGGCCGTCGTCAGACCGGTTATTCCGGCGCCGACGATAGCGGCGTCTACCCGGATATTTTCGTTCAGCCTGGAATAGGAGGGAATTTGGGCGGAAGCCAGCCAGTACGATTCCGGAAACTGGGGGAAAGCGGCGGCTGATCTCGAATTCGTTTCGTTCACGTGGATTAGCTCCTTTTACCAATATTCTCCTAACTTCTCCAGAGTGACCTCATTCTATTCGTTCCGCACAAAGTAAAAAAGCACCCTGCCGGATGCTTCTAAGGCTAATCAGGCGTTATCCACCTGCATAATGTCCATAAAAGGAACTTTCGTCAGCTGTTCGCCGTCCTGAACGTGTACGAGTCTCGTCCGGGGATCCATGACCGTAATTCTGCCGTAGACCTGCTCCTCCCAGCCCCATACCGTGAGAAGAATTAATGAATCCTCGTCCTTCGCTTCCACCAGCCGGTTACCGAGTTCTTCCAGCTCGAACTCATCCCGGGTCGGACGTTTTACTTTTGCCTTTGCCATTATACCTCCTGAATGACGGTCTTACCTTCTGCCGTTTATCTTTCTATCTTACCATGTTTATGGGTTTCTTCCAACGGTTTGGAAACTCACGTTCCTATTTTCTTCTCGCGCTAATGTAAAAAAAAGCCCCTGCCCGGTTTGCACCGGACGAAGGCTCGGATTGTTGGACGGCTTATGTCCGTAAGCATCTGCAGCCAACCTTGATCTGCTCGGTTAAGCTTGAGAAACGGCCATTGTTTCCCGGCACTGTTTGGCGGCCGCAACCATGTTGCGCAGGGCTGCTGCGGTTTCCTCGCTGCCTCTCGTTTTGAGGCCGCAATCGGGATTAATCCAGAAGAGCTGCGGGTCGAGTACGCGCAGCGCACGCTCGATCATGCTTACCATCTCTTCGACGGAAGGGACCCTCGGACTGTGAATGTCGTAGACACCGAGCCCGATTCCCTTCTCGTAGGTGTGCTGTTCGAAGCTTTCGATCAGCTCGCCGTGGCTGCGGGAAGTTTCAATGGATATGACGTCGGCATCCATATCGCGGATAGACCCGATCATGTCGTGGAATTCGCAGTAGCACATATGGGTATGAATTTGCGTCGTGGCCCGCACGTTCGACGTTGTGCTGCGGAAAGCGTTGACCGCCCAATCGAGATAAGCCCGGTGCTCATCTTTCTTAAGAGGAAGGCCTTCACGGACAGCGGGCTCGTCGATTTGGATCATTTCGATTCCCGCCTCTTCGAGTGCTTGCACTTCTTTCTCCAGCGCGAGCGAAATCTGATAGGCGACTACGTCTCTGGACAGATCGTCCCGGACGAATGACCAGTTAAGAATCGTAACCGGTCCGGTCAGCATCCCTTTGACGGGACGTGTCGTGAGCGACTGGGCGTAGACGGTTTCCTCGACGGTCATCGGCTGCGTAAAAGCCACATCGCCGTAAATGACCGGCGGTTTCACACAGCGCGAGCCGTAGGACTGCACCCAGCCGTTGCGCGTGAAGGCGAAGCCGTCCAATTTTTCGCCGAAAAATTCCACCATGTCCGTCCGTTCGAATTCCCCGTGAACGAGGACGTCCAGATCCAGCTCCTCCTGAAGCTTGATCCATTTATCGATCTCGCTCCGGATAAACGCTTTATACTGCTCGTCCGTCCATTCCGCTTTTCTCCATTTGGACCGCGCCTGTCTGACTTCCGCTGTCTGCGGGAAGCTTCCGATAGTCGTGGTCGGGAGAAATGGCAGCTGCCACTTCTCGCGCTGAAGGGCCCGCCTCTCGCCGAAATCCGCGCCGCGTGCCGCCGGCACCTTTTGAAGCTGCAGAGCGGCCGCCTGGACGGCTTTGTTGCCGCGAGCTTCGGAAGATCGGAGGGCGGCAAGCGCTTTTTCGTTCCGCTGAAGCGCTTCGGCGGTGTCCGCCGTTTGGGATACCGCCGCCTTGGACAGCAGGACGATTTCCTCCAGCTTCTCGTCGGCGAAGGCAAGAGCGTCTCTCAGCACCGGATCGAGCTTATCTTCGTGAACGGTGGACACCGGCACATGCAGAAGGCTGCAAGATGGCTGGACGATCACCCGCTCTTCGGGAACCACGGCTAAAATGCCGCGAAGCGTATTCAGCTTCTCCTTCAGATCGGAACGCCAAATATTCCGGCCGTCCACGATACCCGCTCCCAAAATTTTACCTTCGGGAAATCCTTCGCTCTTCAGAAGCTTCAGCGTCTTCTCACCGCCGTGTACGAAATCAAGCCCGATCCCGCTTACGGGCAGCTGCACAACCCTACTGTAATGTTCCACGGATTCGAAGTAGGTCTGGAGCATAATTTTCAGTTTCGGCGCTGCCTCTGCCAGTGCTTTGTAGATCGCTTCAATCCGTTCCATATCCTCGGCGGATACGTTTGTCGAAAGCACCGGTTCGTCCACTTGCACCCATTCGGCGCCTTCCCGTTCCAGCTCTCGCAGCACTTGGCCGTACAGCGGAAGCAGCCGGTCGATCCAGGCATCGGTTTCCGTCTCGGAGTACCCTTTGGACAATTTCAAAAACGTAAACAGTCCGAGAAGCACGGGCTTGCCCTGGATTCCGAGCGCTTCTTTGGCTTCGCGGTAAGCTTTGAGAGGCTTGTTCTCGACCAGTTCGGGCCTCGCGCCCTGCAGTTCCGGCACAATATAATGATAGTTGGTGTTAAACCATTTCGTCATTTCGCATGCAGCCGCCCCGTCCTCGCCTCTAGCCATCGCATAGTAGGTGCCCGGAGATACTTCACCGCCCTCGTATTGAAACCGTTCCGGGACGATTCCGAACATCGCGGAAGTATCCAGTACGTGGTCGTATCCCGAAAAATCGTTGACCGCGATAAGCTCAATGCCCTTCTCCCGCTGAATGCGAAGATTTCCCAAACGGACCTCGGTCAGCTTGTCCGTCAGCTCCCGCTCCCCGATTTTACCGGCCCAGAAAGACTCCAGCGCCTTCTTCCATTCACGTCCCGCTCCGATCCTCGGGTACCCCAAACTGCTGCTTTTCAATGCGTTCATGATCTTGACCTCCTGATAGTGGCTTGAATTGGATGTTTGCATAAGTTCTCTGTTTCATTTGCTTGTTTGTACGCGAAAAATAAGAAAAGGACGTCATTATCCCCGAAGCATGCAAGGATAAAGACGCCCTCTGTTTGTATAATCAGCGGCTCGTACTTTAACACCTCCCTATCTCCCGTAGGTAAAGCAGTGCTGTCAGAACAGGCAGGTCTCCTGGCTCCAGAATCATCATCTTCGGCTGCCTTCCCGGTCTAAGACCAGTGGCATAATCGCCTTGACTCCTCTGTTACAGTGGCGGGACCGCGCCGGTTTTTCACCGGACTTCCCTTTTAAGCTCCAGCTCCCGAGGGGCTGGGCACCTATTCCCAACATATTCAATTGGTTAACTTAGGAATGACTATACACAACGAAGCTTATTTATGCAAGCTTTATTCCAGAGGAATGCCGAAATATTTAAGCAGAGCTTCCTTGTAGGCCGCGTCGTTTTCGGGCACGAACGTGCGCACGCCTTCTGGCGTGAACAGCTTAAACTCCTTGCCGGAGACCGAATTGCGCCCCTCACGGGTCCGTACGGCTACCATCGCATCCTTCGTGAAAATGGAGTCCGGGCTGTGCTCGCACCAGAAGCTGGCCATGACAAAATCTTTGGGCAGCTGCGGCTCCTCGGTAAACGAGTAAATGCGCCTCCAACTGCCGTGATGGTTCTCGCTCAGCACCCAGCCGAATACGGGGTCCCGCTCCATGGCGTATAACTCCCCGCCCTGCCGCTGTTCCAGCTTCTCGGCAAGACGGACCGGTCTCCGGGGGACGATGCCCCCGACACCTACGTCGCATAAGTAGCTGACCCCCTCCGCCTCCACTTTCAATACGTGATGGCGGCGTTTGGGCGGCAGCTGCGTCTCGTCTCGCCAGAACCGGGCGACATAATCGGTCACGGGGTAACCGAGCTGGCGCAGCAGCCAGCCGAACAGGGCGTTCAGCTCGAAGCAGTAGCCGCCCCGCCGCCGCTCGACGATTTTGTGGCGCAGATGCTTTATGTCCAGAGACAGCGGAATACCGTTCAGGATATCCAGATTTTCATACGGAACGGTGTGCAGATGCTGCTCCTGCAGCAAAGCCAGCGCTTCATAACTGCCGTCCAGCGGCCCTTCGTAACCGATTCGGTTGAGGTAAGCCTCCACTTCAGGTTTCAAAGCTTCTCTATCCGTCCTCACGAGACATCCTCCTTTACGGCAGGCTCGCAGACCCTGATTTCTTTGGTACGGAGATCCACAACACGGCTGCGCACATCGCATTTGGAAATGAACAGAGGCTCGCCGTCCCGGTCTATCCAATACGCGATAGGCAGTGAAACTTCGCTGCCGCGAAAGGATCCGTCCGCATGACTCGTCCCGATGACCATGGCATGATGCCGAGAGGCGATTTCTTTCGCTTTTGCAACCCATTCATCGAACTGCTCTTCACTGAACATGCCGACGCCGATCGGCTGAACAAACAAATCGGTCCGGGGGCTGATCGCTTCCTCCACCTCCCGCAGTACCAGTTCGTCACACAAAATCGGGGTGATGAGTAGCCCTTCTTCCTTTACGGATTCATATCCGCTGTATTTGGCCCGGTCCATCGCGATTTTCCCTTCCCGGTTTATGATAACGGCCCGGTCTTTCGGATTTTTCGAACCGCTTATAAGTAGAGTACGCGTACGGGCCGCAAGCTCACACGCCAGAGATAGATTCGTATGTAAGTATCCTTCGGGGAAAACTGCCGCAGTTATGTCGGGATACCTCATCAATTCCGCTTGCAGTTGTTCCAGGTTCCGCTCCAGCTTAGGCTGGCTGACGAGAATTTTCAATCTCAGCACCTCCGGCTTATTCTTAAAGATTTCAACAACTTGGTGAAATATTCCTCCATGTTCACCAACTTTTGATGAGTTTCCGCTCAATTGGCATCATTATTTATTGCATTATCTGCCAGAGAACTCCATAATAGGAATCTGAGTTCTTTTTTCTTTTAGAAAGAGAGTGCGGCCCGTGAAAGATATCCTTGTCCATTTATTCATCATGACATTTCCCCCTCATATTTACCAGATTTTTATGCTTACGCGTTTTTACAAAAGAGAAAAAAAACGAAACCGATTTCTGATGGGAATCCTGATGGGGTTTTCCGGGATTTTCAGTATAAGCTATCCGGTCATGTATCTCGTTCCTGATTTTTATTGGGATTTAAGAGGCGTTCCTCTTCTGCTCGCTTTTATGTACGGAGGGTATTACGGAGGGTTTACGGCGCTCGGGATGATGCTGATTTTTCATGGGATCATGTTCCCGTCTTTCGGAATTTCGGACGTCATTCTCTATGCGGCGGGTTTTCTTCCCATCCTGCTGCGAGCCCGTAACTTCTACCAATATCCTTCGCGAAAAAAAATCGCCCTGTCGCTCTTATACACAAGCATCGGCGCTGCCGCTCTGCTTATCTGGCTGTCTTACATCGTCTCGCATCACGATTTTATCTGGCAGGACCTGCTGCCGCAAGTAAGTCTTCTCGTGACCGTACAGCTTCTGCTGCCGGTGCTCCTCATCCTGTGGTTTCAGCATATGCTCCGGCATGACCAGATGAGTATCGAAATCCAGAAAGCCGAGAAGCTGCAGCATCTCAGCGATCTGGCCGCCAGTGTCGCTCACGAGATCCGAAATCCGCTTCAAGTTACGCGCGGGTATATCCAGATTTCCCAGAAGGAAGCCGACGAGAAGCTCGGCCGATACTTAAACATCGCCATCGGAGAACTCGACCAGGCCGAGAAGATTATCTCGGAGTTTCTGCTCTTCGCCAAACCCGAATTGACGGAAACGGGCCTCATCCATCTCGGCGATTCGCTTCAGCAGGCCGTGACGATGCTTGAACCTTATGCCAGCATGTCGGGAGCCGTAATCGAACTTTCCTGCGAGGACGATATTTTTATCGAAGGAGACTCTTCCAAGCTCAAGCAGGCGTTCGTCAATCTGATCAAAAACGGAATCGAATCGACCCAAACGGACGGTCTGATCCGCATTTGCGGTTATGTTCGGAAGCATAAAGCCATCATTACGATCACCGATAACGGCAGCGGTATGACCAAGGAAGAAATCGAAAGACTGGGGGCGCCCTTCTATACGACGAAAAGCAAGGGGACCGGGCTCGGCCTGATGGTCACGACCCGTCTGATCGATGCCATGCGCGGCAAAATGCGGTTCTCCAGCGAAGTCGGCACCGGATCGGAGGTCATGATCACCTTCCCCCTGACGACAAAAAACAGAGTATCTATTTCCGGAGAATAGATACTCTGTTTTTTTATACGTGCGCGAGATGCTGGAGGGTTTGGCGGAAAATTTCTTTCACGTGATCGTCGTCCAATGAGTAAAAGACGGTTTTGCCGCTTTTGCGCCGCTTAACGATCCGGACATTCCGTAAATACCGGAGCTGATGTGAGACGGCGGATTGTCCCATTTCAAGCACGACACTCAGATCGTGAACGCACAATTCCTGCTGGGAAAGCGCATATATGATTTTGACGCGCGTAGGATCTCCGAGAGCTTTGAACATCTCCGCCATGTTGACGGCCATAGATTCGTTCATCTTCGCATGCTCCAGAGCAGTCCCGTCCGTTTCCGTCCCCGCGCAGGATTCGTCGCAGAGGTCTTCGATTGGTTTTTGCATGATCCATTCACCGCCTTCGTTTCCATACGGCTTATTATATCAAAAACATTACGGTTAAGGGAGTCCCTTCTCCGCTGCGCAAGAAGAAAGTGCCCCGCACCCGGTGCGGAGCACTTTCTTCTATTGGTTAAGATAAAGAAGAGGGCTTCTTCTCGATAAGAACGGTCAAGCTGATCAGCGTTACGAAAATGGTGGCTCCCATGTCCGACAATATGGCGATCCACAAGGTCAGCAGACCGGGAATAGTCAGAAGCAGGGCGATGGCTTTCAATCCGAGCGCCAGGCTGATGTTCATCTTGATCACCCGGTTCACCTGCCGCGCCACGGAGATAGCTTCGGGCAGTTTGCCGAGGTGATCCTGCATCAGCACGATATCGGCGGTTTCCACCGCGCTGTCGGTTCCTTTGCCCATCGCAATGCCGAGCTGGGCGGAAGCGAGTGCCGGAGCGTCGTTGATGCCGTCCCCGATCATGGCTACCGTACCCTCGGCGGCGAGCTCCTTGATTTTGTCGACCTTTTGTTCGGGAAGAAGACTGTCGTAATACTCGCTTACACCGACAGCTTTGGCGACTTTCTCCGCGGTTTTCTGATGATCTCCGGTCAACATAACCGTTTTATGAATGCCCGCTTTATGCAGGGCGGCGATCACTCCGCGGCTTTCCTCCCGGATCTCGTCGGATATTCCGAACATACCGAGCACCTTTTCGTTATCGGCGACTATAACTAAAGTAAGTCCTTCTTCCTTCAACGAGTCGATTTGCTGCTGAATATCTTCCGGAATCCGCAGATGTTCCATGCTCTTCTCGTTGCCGAGCCAGTATCGCTCTCCTTTGAAGCTCGCCACCACTCCCCTTCCGGATACCGTCTCGATAGAGTCGGCTTCTTCGGCCCGGATGCCCTTCGCCTCTATCTCCTTCATGATCGCTTTGGCGAGAGGATGCGAGGAAGATTTCTCGATAGCCGCGGCGGCGGGGTAAAACTTGCGCTCATCCAGCACCACGGACTTCTCCACGTGGGGCTCCCCTTTGGTCAGCGTGCCGGTTTTATCGAACGCAAGCGTATCGATTTTGCCCAGCTGCTCCAGGAACACGCCGCCTTTGATCAGAATGCCGTGGCGGGCATTGCGGGTAATGCCGGATACGATGGCGATCGGCGAGGACAAAATCAGGGCGCACGGACAGCCGACGATCAGAACGGCCAGCCCCTGATAAAGCCATGTCGACCAGCTTCCCCCCAGGAAAAGCGGAGGGATGACGATAACGAGCAGCGAAATGATCATGATGAGGGGGGTGTAATACTTGGCGAAGCGGTTGATGAACAGCTCCGTCGGCGTTTTCGTCTCCTGGGCTTCTTCGACCAGATGCAGGATTTTCGCCAATGAAGAATCCTGATACGCCTTCTCGATGCGGACTTTAAGCAGCCCTTCGTTGTTGATGCTTCCCCCGAACACCTTCTCGCCGGGCGCTTTTTCCACCGGTAGGGATTCGCCGGTTATCGCGGCTTCGTTGACCGAGCTTCTGCCTTCTTCCACGATGCCGTCGGAAGGAATTTTCTGCCCGGAGCGGACCTGAACGAGATCTCCGATCTTAAGAGACGCGATCGGGACGACCGTTTCTTGGCCGTCCGTCAGCAGCACCGCTTCTTTCGGAGCCACTTGAAGCAGTGTTTCCATGGAACGGCGGGCTTTCTCCATCCCCATTCCTTCCAACAGCTCGTTCAGTCCGAACAGGATGGCGACAAGCGTCGCTTCCTTCCACTCGCCGATCACGATAGCTCCCACGAGCGCGATAGTCATCAGCGTATCAATATTGAATTTCAGGCGGAACAAGTTTTTAGCGCCTTTGATGAACGTCATATAGCCGCTCAGTGCCATAATGATCAGATACAAGGGGATGGATACATAGCCCGGCACCCGTCCGTCCGTGAAAAACGCGATCGCGAAAAGCACAGCCGAAACGATAAGATTACGGGTAATCGCCCGGTTGGATTGCCCTCCGTGATCATGATCGTGACCGTGTGAGTGGCCGTGATGGCTGTGCCCATGCCCCTCGTGCGTATGCCCGGCCGCAGGCTGGGATTTGACCAGATAAGCCCCGTCATTGCCCAGAATTTTCTCGACGGCAGGCATGGATATGCGGCTGTCCACGGTCAGCTTGCCGCTGTTATAGCTGAGTCTGGCTTTCGCCCCGTGTTCGAGCTTCTGAATCTGTTCTTCCAGCTCGCGTGTACAGTTCGCGCAGGATAAACCTTTTACGCGGTGCTCCTCCATCTCCATTCCTTCTTTCCAAACAAACGTTTTTTATAAAGTATGCAAAATATGAGTATATGTTCATATAATAAATTTCCGAAAACGTAAAGTCAAGATGCTGGAAGTTCGTGGGATAAAAAAGAGTTGCCGAACCCGTCTATCGACTGCTGCGGTCATGTCTATCCTAGAGACTGAAATCCGCAGAGATGGTAGGATAAAGAAAAGAACAGGTTCTGAGGAAAACGGAGGGTTATGTTCCATGACGGAAGCCTTGTACAAGCAGTACCATTCTCTTCTTTATTCCATCGCTTACCGGATGCTCGGAACCCTGAACGATGCTGAAGATATCATCCAGGATGTTTATCTGGAGATCCAGCAGCAGGATCTGGTCCGTATCGGGAATATGAAAGCCTATTTATGTAAAGCGGTAACCAACCGCTGTATCAACTTTCTCCAATCCGCGCGCAGCCGCAGAGAAATCTATACCGGCGAATGGCTTCCGGAGCCTGTATCCGTTCAACCGGGTCTTGACCCCGCCGAACGGATAGTGCAGGAGGAAACCGTCTCCTACGCGCTGCTCGTCATGATGGAGCGGCTTAATCCGGTTGAGCGTGCGGTGTTCATCCTGCGTGAAGCGCTCGAATACAGTTACCGGGAGATTGGAGATACCCTCCAGAAGTCCGAGGACAACTGCCGCAAGATTTACAGCCGCGTCAAAGCGAAGCTTGTCCGGAAGGAGGCGGAGCCCCTTCACAAAAGCGAACGGGAAGAACACTTTGTGAAGCTGTTTCTCGACGCGGCCAAAACAGGCGATTTCGCAGACTTTATCGCTCAAATGACTGCGGACGCCGTTCTGGTTACGGACGGCGGCGGCAAAGTCCGCTGCGCGCTGCGTCCCATTTATGGCTCGCACCGGATCCGGGCGCTGTTCGAAGGCATATGGCCGCGCGGTTATTTCAGCGGCTCCCTGCTCCCCGCCCGGATCAACGGAGAGCTGGGCTTCGTCCTCCTTCGCGACGAGCGTCCGGTTCTTGCGGTCAGCATGACGTGGGACTGGGAACAGAGCCGGATAGACCGCCTGTTCATAGTCAGCAATCCGGATAAGCTGCACGGAATCCGTCTATAGAGTTACCCCTGAGGAAGGAGGCGAAAACTTTTTTTGCCTCCTTTCTTTTTTTTGTCACAAAACGGCCTCCTTATCTGTTATAGGTCTGAGTGCAAATAGGAGGAGGAATATAAGATGAAAACCCGTCTTCAAATGGATCAGCTGATTCCGAAAGGTTATGCCGCCATGGTGGGGCTGGAGCAGTACTTGGGTTCCACAAGCTTGGACAAATCGCTGAAAGAACTGATCAAAATACGCGCATCCCAGCTGAACGGCTGCGCCTTCTGTATCGACATGCACGCGAAAGACGCGCGTAAACACGGGGAAACCGAGCAGCGAATTTACGCCTTGAACGCCTGGCGCGAAACGCCGTTCTTCACGCCGGAAGAACGTGCGGCGCTCGCATTGACGGAAGCCGTTACGCTCGTTGCCGAAACCCATGTCCCGGACGACGTTTACGACGAAGTCCGTCTTTATTTCGATGAAGTTCAGACATCCGAGATAATTATGGCCATCGTCGTCATAAACGCCTGGAACCGGCTGTCCGTATCGGCCAGGAAAATGCCTGCCGCGGACTGATCCCCAGCCCCTGCCTTCCTTGAAGGCGACTAACCAGTACTCCCTTGTTTCTATGACAAGGGAGTTTTTGCTTTACGCAGGCGCCTCGATAGCAGGTTATCCAAACTTTTGTCAGCCTAGCCTTCCTTAAGCTTGTCCGGCTTTCCTGCATAACTTGCAGATATTTCCGCATTCTAAAGAAAAAGGATATCGGACGAATAAAAAGGAGGGGTACGCGTGGAAATGAAAGGTCTGATGTACGAAAATATACAACAACTTCTCGCGGGAAGCGAGGATACGATTTATCAGCCTTTTCTCCTATACGAACGCTCCTGCGTGCTCATTTATATCCAATCGATCGTCGATGTGAAGACACTTCAAGAGAAGGTCGCTTCCGCTCTCATTACCGAAGCCCAGGGCGACCATGATTGGGACGAATTCCTTCAACTGCTGGACGAAGGGACTTTGTTCCCGCTGCCCGCGAAGCTGGTTTATGCCTCCCAGGATGCCGTCCGGGAAATCGTGCACGGAAAAGCGGCGCTCTGCATCGAAGGCCTGGGCTGCGCTTATGTTTTCGATGTGGTCAAGTATCAGAAAAGGGCGGTTTCCGAGTCCCAGAACGAGCTTGTCGTTATCGGGCCCCAAGAGGCATTTATCGAAGATATCGTCAGTAACTTGTCCCTGCTCCGGCATAAAATCAAGCACCCGGATTTGAAAACCGTTAAATATATCGTGGGCACTTATACGCAGACGACTGTCTATATGATTTATATCGAAGGACTCTGCAAGCCGGAAATTTTAACAGATCTCGATAAGGGAATCCGAGAAATTTCCATCGACGGGGTACTCGGGATCAGCTACCTTTCGGAACAAATGAAGAAAGGAAACAAAACGCCCTTCCCTCAATTCCAATATACGGAACGGCCGGACTCCGTCGCCGCTTCCTTGCTGGAAGGACGTGTCGCTCTCATGCAGGACGGGACACCGTCCGCGCTTCTCGTACCCGTGACGCTCTTCTCCCTGCTCCAGTCTTCCGAGGATTACTACCAGAGCTATTTATCGGCAAGCTGGATACGGCTGGTGCGGATCTTCTTTGCCTTGATTTCGATGCTCCTGCCTTCGTTATACGTGGCGATCACTACGTTTCAGCCCGAAATCATCCCGTCGGATCTGCTGCTTACGATTTCGGCGGCCCGCGAGAATATTCCGTTCTCCGCACTGACGGAGGCTCTAGTCATGGAGCTGACCTTCGAAGGGCTGCGCGAGGCCGGGACGCGCATTCCGAAGCCGGTCGGCCAGACGATTTCCATCATCGGCGCCATCGTAATCGGACAGGCGGCTGTACAAGCGGGGATCGTATCCGCTCCCATGGTCATCGTTGTATCCATCACGGGGATTGCGTCCTACATCATTCCCCATTTCGAGCTGGGACTGGCTTTGCGTCTGCTGCGTTTTCCGCTCCTGCTGCTTGGCGGTACGACAGGTCTGATCGGTGTTTTCATCGCCGCCTTCATCGTGTACGGTCATCTCACGAGCCTAAGGTCGTTCGGTGCCCCTTACCTGAGTCCGCTGGCGCCTCAGGTGCTCAGAGACTGGAAGGACATCTTCATGCGTGTGCCTTCGCCTTTTATGACCAAGCGTTCCAAAGCGTACACCGACAGAAACTTCAGGAGGCAGAAATAACATGAGCCGGATAAGGATTCTCCTTGCTCTGCTTCCCCTGCTGCTGACGACAGGCTGCTGGTCGAAGGTCGAAATCGACGAACAAACGTTTATTTTTGCCATATACATCGATCAGGGGGAAACTCCCGATAAGGTAGAAGTTACAATCAGCAGCCCGCTGCCGAACCGCCTTACGTCCGGTCAACAGGCCGGCAGCGGCACTTCCCAAGGACAACCATACGCCATTATCAGCAAGCAAGGCACTTCGATTCCGCAAGCCCTCATGCTCATTCAGCGAGATCTGACCAGGAAAATTAACTTCGGGCACACCCGGATCGTTACTGTCGGTAGACAATACGCGGAGAACGGGATCAAAGATCTGCTGAGCTGGATGCAAAGAGAACCTACTTTTCATATCAGCACAATTGTGAATACGGCCCCGGGCAAAGCAAGAGAGATAGCGGAACTTACGCCCGTTTACGAAAAGATGCCGGCGGAAGTGATGCTCAAAATGTCCCAGCAACGAGCGATGCTGGATACGAGCGCCAAGGAGTGCTTGATAGCGGAAGCTTCCGGTCAGGGGGTCGCAACCAATTACTTGTCTATGGGCGTAATGAAAATGGCTAGCGAGAACGAAAAGGCCGAGCCTTGGGCGGGTATTCAAGGAGTAGCCTTATATAACAACGATAAGCTCACGGGGGTACTTCCGAGTGCGGAAGGCAGAGCCATAGCCTGGGCCTTGGGCAGATTGGGCAGGCAAGTTTACACCCTATCCTGGGACGACGGCCAAAGTAAGGCGGATATCCTCTTTAATCAATTGACGAGCAAAAAATCGGTCCGGATGGGGCCGGACGGTCCCCGGTTCACGCTGACTCTTACAGGCGACGGAGATCTGATCCACAAAAGGGATCCCATGAACCGCGAAGAGAATGAAATGAAAACTATCCTTGAACAGAAGCTGCGTGAGAAAATCGTAAAACAGTTGAAAAGCGCATTCAGCAAAACACAGCAAGCAAAGTCGGATGTCCTGCAGCTTGGCATGCTGCTTGATTGGAATTATCCGGAATTTTGGGAGAAGAAGCGGGAAAACTGGACCGATTATTATAAGAACGACCTCGATATCGAATTTAAATGCGAGATAAATGTGAAACAGACCGGAATCCAATCTTAACAATCCCAATCCGGTCCTTCATTCTACGGGAAGGAAAATCCGCTATGATTGCTGTGGCTTTTTTCGCTATCGGCTTACTGGAATGGGTTAGAACCAACCCCAAACCTCCCGGCGACACCGTCAAATTCTGGGTGCTTTTCTCGGTGCTGGGCTGTTGGAGCGTTCTGGCCTCCGTCTTTACGTGGTGGCCCCAGCCCAATCAGCTCATGCATCTGCTGCTTGGCTGGCTGGAGTAAGCTTCTTATTTCTGATTGAAGGAGGTGATCGCATGCGCTCAACGTCCTGGCAGACGTTCCGGTTTGCAACGATTTACATGATTTCTCAGCCGATCGCTTTTCTTATTACCCCTCTGATTTCAACCTCCGGCTATCAGGGCTGGATCTCCCTGCTTCTGGGAGGGCTTATCAGCGCTTTATTCCTCTGCTGCACGGTCTATATCGGTCGCTTGAGCCCTGGCGTGCCTTGGGTTCAATCCGGTGAACAAATGATCGGAAAATGGCCGCACCGCTTCTTTCTGTTCGTTGTCCTGTACTGGTGCGTTTATTACGTTTCTATTGATCTCGAAAGCTTTACGCTGTTCTACGGATCGATTTATATGAGAGAAACGCCTCAATGGTTCCTGCAGCTTATCATCGGACTGGTGATCGTGATTACGGCGCGCTGGGGATTTGTCTCGATTGTCTATATGGCGGACGGGCTTTTCCTCATTACGCTACTCGGGATCGCCATCATTTTGGGCTTGTTTACGGCGAACGCCAATTTTCAAATGTTCCCCGCTTTATGGACCCATCACAAAATGGGCTTGGCGTTCCGGGATACCTTTACCGCCGTTTCCTGGTTTGGCGAATGGTTCGTTTTTTTATTTATGGTGCCTCATCTGAAATTCGGGCCTAAAACGCTTCGCAACCTCCTCTCGGCCTGTCTGCTCGTGACGTTTGCCGTCTCCTTGCAGTGGATGCTGACTTTGTTTAATTTCGGTTCTTACTACGGAAGACGCATTCAGTATCCCCTGCTCGAATTGATCCGAAGTTCAACGTTAAGCGGATTTCTCGGCAATGCGGACCCCCTGCTGATCGGTTTGTGGACGACCTCCATGTTCATTCATGATGCGTTTCTCCTGTATGTAGCAACCAAATGTGCGGCACAGCTGTTTAAATTTCAAACGAGAAAAGCGATCCTTCCTCTCCTGGGCGGAACCGCAGTTGTCGCGGCACTTCAATATTCCCGGGACACGACCCGTTTTCTGACCGATATGAACTCCCTTTCCATCGTCCTGTTTTGGGTGTTGGTGGATGCTCTGCCCGTTTATTACGCAGTTATTGTTTATGTGAGAATTAAATTTAGCAAAAAAAAATTCCAAATCACTGAATAAACTGAATGTTTTCTCCGATTCTACTTAAGCTCTCCATATAAATTCATTTTGTGCTGTGATATTCTGTAAAGAGTGCTGCCTTGGGGTTGGTTCAGGCGCTTATTCCCAATGAATACTGGAGAGATATCATGTCAACTTCTGCCGCAAAATCATCCGTTCTATTGGATTTTTACAAAACCGAGCACAACGACGGACTCCGTTCCTTTTATTTGCCGGACGAGCAGCTCCAGTTCAGCGCCCTGCCTCATGAAGTGCTGACGGTGGCTGCCCAAGATCCTCACCGCTATCCGGTTGTCATTTTGGCCGATTCGAAACCGGTCGGTTTTTTTGTCTTATACGACGGCGAAGAAATCGCCCTGTACTCGGACGACCCGCAGACTATCGTACTGAGAGCTTTCTCCGTCAACCATGCGGAACAGGGAAAAGGCTACGCCAAGCAGGGACTGCTTCTCCTCCCCGATTTTGTGAGAAAACAGTTTCCTCTGGCTCGGATTGTTGGCCTCGGGGTCAATATGAAAAATATTCCGGCACGGAATTTGTATTTAAAATGCGGGTTCGAGGATCACGGGCGGACCAAGATCGGCCCGCTGGGTCCCCAGCACATTCTTACCCTGCCGCTGTAATTAGAGACAGATGCAGCCAGCGGCTGTGCCTGGTTTTTGAAACGAAAACGGTGGCGTACTTTTTTGCATAAAATTTCTGAATTTTAGCGGGTAACGCGGCCATTTATGGGACAGTGAAAGAAATTTTGAGAGGCTGATCGACTATAATTAATCGCACTCATCAAAAATATTAATTAACCTCATTAACTAAGAACTTTATTTAATAAGGTTAATTATTCGAAAGAGCCTCCCTAGGCTCTTTTTTTCTTATCTCTCTACCTGCATCGCCTCTCCAAGAGATTTCAAACCACTATTGTACAGCATGGTTAAATTTCGATCCCGGCCGAATAGTGGATGTGCTATTGTAGAAATAGGATCTGCAACTGCATGGGAGGGACGCGAACATGAAAGCTTCACCAGATACGATAGCCTTAGCAGGCTTAATCGGAGAACCGTCGAGAATGCAGATGCTGCTGGAGCTTCTGAGCGGAAAATGCATGCCGGCCAGCGAGCTGGCCGGAGCCGCCCGCATCACTCCCCAGACGGCCAGCTCGCACCTGGCCAAGCTGGTGGAAGGCGGCCTGCTCACGGTCGAGCTCTCGGGGCGCCACCGGTACTACAAGCTTGCGGGCCCGGAGGTCGCCGATGCGCTTGAAGCGCTGAATACACTGGCGCGGCCAAAGCCGGTCAAGTCGCTGCGGGAGCACGACCGGCTTAATCATCTGCGCTTCGCCCGCACCTGCTACGACCATCTCGCGGGGGAAGCGGGAGTCGCGCTGGCGGACCGCCTGCTTGAGACGGGCGTCATCGGCCAGTCCGGCCGCGACTTTACGGTTACGGAGAAAGGCGAAACCTTTCTCCGAGCCTTCGGCATAAACTGCGCGGAGCTCCGCAGAAGCCGGAGACAATTCGCCAAGTGCTGCCTGGACTGGAGCGAACGCAGGTACCACATCGCCGGAAGCCTAGGCGCCGCCTTGACGGAGCAGCTGTTCCGGCGGGAATGGATCGAGCGGATTCCCGGCGGGCGGGCCGTCCGGATCACGGACACAGGGCGAGACGGGCTGAGGCATTTAGGGGTAGACCTGAATCTCCCGTGAAAACGTGCTGAGCTTGCATGAATAATTCGATGGGGGCCGAATAGTACATCATGTATACTTCTTGCGAGGTGATAAGAATGATCAAACAAGAAGTACAGGAAACGTTTCGGACGATTCGGCCTTCAATTCTTTATTTCGGAACGCCGGTCGTTCTCCTCACCACTTTGAGCGAGGACGGAAGCACGAATATCTCCCCGTTGTCGTCCGCCTGGGCGCTCGGCAGCCGGATTATTCTCGGCATCGGAAACGGCGGAAAAGGGATTGAAAATTTGTCCCGAACAGGTGAATGCGTAATCAACCTGCCGGACAGCTCGCTGTGGGAACAAGTTGAGAAGCTGGCCCCGCTGACCGGCAAATCCCCCCTCCCGGACAATAAACGCGAGTTATACCGGTTCGAGAGAGACAAGTTTGCGGTTGCCGGCTTCACCCCTCTTCCGTCCACATGCGTGAAACCCCAGAGAATTCAGGAATGTCCCCTGCAAATCGAAGCCGCTCTCGTTCAGGTGCACCCGAGCGACGGCTTTTGCATCGTGGAAACCGAGTCCCGCGCCGTTCACGCCGAAGAACGGATCGTGCTGGGGGAACATTATGTGAACCCGGCCGCATGGAATCCGCTCATTTACAGCTTCCGGCATTACTTCGGCTTGGATGCGGAGAAAGGCAAGTCCTTCAAGTCCGAAACTTGAATCGGCATCCGCATAGACTGGACGCGTCCTACTCTGCCGTCCATTCCACCCGGAACGTTCCTTCCGCGTGATCTCCTGTAAGAATAAGGGTGGAAATGCCGGATTCGGGTGCGCGGATGCGGATTTTGTTATCTCCAGGCGGATCTCCGGGCACCTGCTTTACGTCCGTAAACCGGACTCCGTATCCGCCGTTTTTCATCGTCCACGAATAGGTTAACAGAGCTGTTTCTCCCTGTTTTATAGGAACCGGAACAGCTTTTTCCCCGTTGAAATAGGCAAAGCTTACCTCGTAAGACGAATGGGTCCGAATCTCCCGCCACTGTTTCGTCTCCGTGAAATCGCCCCCTGCAAATATAAGCAGAACAGCCGGTATACCTAGTCCTGCCACCGCCGACATTAACTTCGTTCTTCTGTACAATGAATCCGCCACATAGAAAAAAAGCGCGCAAACCGAACCGATTAGTCCGGGAATCGCTATATAATTGGGATTGAAAAAAAACACGACAAACGGAGCAAATCCTCCGGCACCGTAAACGACCATCCTTACCCCAACCTTTGCCTGCGGAAAAAATTTGAGCAGAATCAGCTCGACAAGAATGGAATACATAACGGCATATCCATAAACAAGCCACCAAAGATAGGGAAACCTCGCGGCTTCCGAAATTTGGTATAAGCCCGCATCATCTTCAAGGGCTATGATCACAAAAACGCTGAACAATGTACCGGCTGCGGCCAGCTTGGAAAGAATAAAGCTCCAGATCCGTTTTCTCTTAATCCCCTCTCTATCTTTCATAGGTGCTCCCCCTTTTTTAACGGCAATATCAGCGTGTTCGTCGTTAATCGATAAATTTTTCGCCTGGAAGTAACGTTCCTTCAACGTCTCCCTCATGCCGAGAATACCAAAAGACCCGCTGGTCAAACAGTTCTAACTTTTATAGGTCCTCCCGTCCCGGCAGCAAAAAGAAGCACCTCTTCAATCCGGTTTTTCTTACGACCGTCATGAAAGGTGCTTCTTTTGAAATTCCGTACAAATCGGACTGCGCTGCCTGCCGGAGTTTAGCTGTGCACTTCGAAATCCGCTTCAAAGGAACGTACCACTTCCGGCAGCCACCTCTGCTCCACAAACTCGATATGCCGCGGAACGGCTGTATACTCGTCATAATCGCTCTGGCTGGAAAACTCCATCGAGAACGCGTACTGATAGTCGTTTTCCAGGCTGATCTGCCGTAAAACTTGAAGCTTCTGCACCTGCGGTATGGAGGCAAGCAGTTCTCTTCCGTCGCTCAGAAACTTTTCCGCTTCGACCGAACCCTCCTCATGCTTCAAGTTGAATAAAACCAGATGACGAATGGTGCTCATTTAAGTTCCCCCGTTCATTCGGTTTAGTCGTCCGTTTATAACTCAAACGAATACGGATTATAAGGTTTGTTCGCGATCCCGGTTTACAGGACTGCCGGGCGGCCTTTTATCGGGCTTGGGCATTTTGGCCCGCATGACTTTGTAAATCATCGCCGGCTTAAACAGTTCGGTCGGTTTTTCTACCATGTGCAGGATGCGGATAAACTTCCCGTACACGTCCTGGTCGTACTCCGACAGACGGTACAGCCTGCGGACGTACCACTGCATAAAACCGAGGCCCCCCGGCTTCTTTCCTTTCGTATTCGGATAGAGGAACGCATCGGAGGTCGCCGTCATCCACGTAGGCTCAACGAGCGCCGACAACCGCTTGTGAAGAGCGACCGGAATCGCTTCGGCCTTGATCTTGCCCGCACGCACTTCCTGCATAACTTTCTGCAGTTCCAGCGCTTCCAGGCAAGCGATGCTGATGCCTTGCCCGAAAACCGGGTTAAACCGGCAAAAGGCATCCCCGATGACGACAAGTCCTGACGGGAAACGGTCGAGTTTTTCGTAATGCCGGCGCACTTGGCTCGGAAACCGGTACACATGAATATCGCCGGCCGGTTTAAGCGATTTGATATGGTCATACAAATGCGGATGTGTAAGGGACTTGGCGAAATTCAGGAATCCCTGGTCATCGCGCGGCGGATGATTTCCGTCTCCGTATCCGACGAGGGTAACGGACCAGCGGTCGCCTTCAATCGGGAATGTCAGCCCGCCTTTGGACACTTCCGGCGGATTCGGAAAAACGATCACGGACTTGTAATCATGGCTTACGGAAGGATCGCGCTCGTACATCCGTGTGGCATAAGCCAGATTGATATGCACTTCGGATTGCGAGAGGGCGTCAAAGCCGTGTTTCAGAAGCTGATCCGGCGTTTTAGTCGCCGAACCCGCCGCATCGACGATCAGGTCCGCCTCCAGACGCTCGGATTGCTTGGTAACCAGATTCTCCGTCTCGACACCCGTAAAGCGGTTCTCGCCGGGACTGCTGATATACTGAACGACTCTGTGCGAATAAGCGAATTCGATGTTGGAGCGCTGCAGCAGCCGCTGATGAACTCGCCATTCCAACAGAGGCCGGCTTTGGGAAACAACCTCGAATCCGCTGTTGAACCGGACAAAGTGAAAGTTCTGATAAACCCAGGAAATGTCCCGGATAAAATCGAGCCTTTCGCCACCGTGCCCCTCCAGCTCCTGCATAATACCGGGAAAAAACTTGTCGAGCGTATTTTCTCCGCTTTTTAAAAGCCCGTGGGTATGATAGCTCTGCGGTGTGCCTTTACGAGGGTAAGGCCCCTCCGGCTGAGGGTCCTGCTCGATAATCGTCACTGTATCGAAGTAATCGGACAGAACCCGAGCCGCCAGTTTTCCGGCCATGCTGTTGCCGATGACGATTGCTTTGCGCGGCTTGCCCTGCTCCTTCTTGAAATCATTCATTCCGCCACACTTCCTTCCCGTCTAAAAGTCCCCAACTGATCCACCGTTCGTTCAGGTGCTGCTTTTGGTTACGGTCTGCCGCCAGGCTGATTTGCGGTCCATCCAAATCAGCGTAACGGCGAACAGGACGCCGATCAAACCGATGGCTACGCCGGACAATGGTGCTCCCCGGAGTCCCAGCGCGGTATTGATGGCAACTCCGCCCACTGCGGCTCCGATGGCACTGCCTACATTAAAGGCGGAAATATTGAGAGAAGCCGCCAGATCCGCAGCGTCTCCGGCTTTCCGCAGGACAAGCATATTCAACGGTGTTACGATAGCGAAACCGGTCAGTCCCCAGAGGAAGGAGAAAATCACCGCCAGGATAGGCACCTGCCCGAGCAGGGCGAAGGCCGTCATCGTGATGATCATGGCTGCCAGCGAACCGAGTAATGTTTTCATCAGGCCCTTATCCGCCAGCTTTCCGCTGGCGATGTTGCCGATGGCGGAACCGATCCCGAACGCGAGCATAATGGGAGAAACCGCCGTTGGGGTAAAGCCTGTAATTTCTTCAAGGTAAGGCGCGATATACGTATAACCGGCAAACAAACCGCCCGAGCTGAAAACCGTCGTCATCAAGGCGACAAGGGGTTTGGCACGGAAAATTTCACGGGTTTGTTTAGCCATTCCGACGGCTTTGCCGGACTTGATCGTTGGGACGAGCCATGCCATTCCGATAACACAGATAGCAGCCGCAATCGTCAAGGCATAGAAGGACATCCGCCAGCCGTAGCTGTTACCGATAAAGGTTCCTACCGGAACGCCCAATATGGTGGCTACCGTCAAACCCACGGTTAAATAGGAAATGGCGCTGCCTTCTTTTCCCGGAGGCGCAAGCCGCTGGACCACCACGATGGCCACACCGACAAGCGTCCCGTGGGAAAACGAGCAGAACAGCCGGCCGACCATCAGCAGATAATAGTTGGTCGTAACCGCGCTGATCAAAGATCCGGCAACGAACAGGAGAAGCAGTGCGATCAACAGCTTTTTCTTCTCGACTCTTCCCGTCGCGGCCGTAATCAGGGGGCCGCCGATCGCGACGCCGAGTGCGTAAACCGTAATGAGCAGTCCCGCGCTCGACACATTCATGTTGAAATCCCGGGCAATCTGCGGCAGCAGCCCCATCGGCAGAAGCTCGGCGGTACAAATAATGAAAATACTCACAGCCAAGAAATAAACGGCCAGCGGCATCCGGGTCTGTTCGGGTCCTTGAATCCCGGCACCGGAAGCATGAGCCGCTTCCCCTTCTTTGGATTGTTTCGTAGACATGGTGCTCACCTCTCTCTATCCGTTTGACTAGTATGTCAGTGATTAACGAGACCGACGGCTTCTTTAACTCCCTCGGCCCGCTTGTTCAGCGCAGGCTTGACATCCAGCAGCGCATAGCGGATGCTGTCGCACAAAGCCTGCCAGCTGGCTTCGATGATGTTTTCGGAGACGCCGACCGTGCTCCAGGTTTCTTCGCGGTCCGAGAATTCGATCAGAACCCTGACTTTCGTGGCGGTACCGTCTTTATCGTCGAGCACGCGGACCTTATAGTCCGACAAGTGCATCGTCTGAAGACTCGGATAGTGCTCCATCAGGCATTTGCGCAATGCGTTATCCAGCGCATTGATCGGCCCGTTGCCTTCGGCGGCGTTGTACACCGACTCTCCGTGTACCTTGACCTTCACAACCGCTTCGGACAAAATCGCCTGATCGACGGATTTGACGACGGTTATTTTAAACGACTCCAGGGTTAGGATTTCTTCCAGATTCCCGTGGACACTCCGGATCAGAAGCTCTAGGGAAGCGTCGGCTCCGTCGAACTGGTAACCCTGATGCTCAAGCTCCTTGACACGTTCGATAAGGATCTTCGTATTCGGGTTGTTCGCTTCCAGCTCCAGACCGAGCTCCTGAGCCTTGAAAACAAGGTTGCTCTGGCCGGAAAGCTCGGAAACCAGAACCCGCTGCCTGTTCCCCACCAGTCCGGGCGCTATGTGCTCATACGTGCTCGAATCGCGCAAAATAGCCGAGACATGGACACCGCCCTTGTGAGCAAAGGCCGCATGTCCGGCAAAAGGCTGATTGACGGGCATATGCATGTTCGCAATCTCGCTCACATAACGCGCCGTACTTGTAAGTCCGGCAAGCTGCTCCGCGGTTATAACCGGCAGACCCAGCTTGAGCTGGAGGTTCGGAATAACCGAGATGAGATTTGCGTTGCCGCATCTTTCGCCGTAGCCGTTGATCGTTCCCTGCACCTGTGCGGCACCCGCCATGACGGCGGCAATCGTATTCGCCACGGCGAGCTCGCAATCGTTATGGGCATGAATGCCGAGCGGGCAGTCCAATTGTTCTTTCACGGAAGCGACTATCGCCGCGATTTCGTGCGGAAGGGTTCCTCCGTTCGTGTCGCAGAGAACGATCCAGTCGGCCCCGGCTTCGTAAGCTTTGCGAATGGTCGACATGGCGTAAGCGCGATTGCTCTTGTAGCCGTCGAAAAAATGCTCCGCATCGTAGATCACACCGATTCCGCTGCGTTTAAGAAACCGGACCGTGTCCTCGATCATGTTCAAATTTTCGGAAAGCGTCGTCTGGATCGCCGTTTGGACCTGAAAATCCCACGATTTACCGAAAATCGCCGCCGAGCCTACCCCGATATCCAGCAGCTGCCGGAGGTTCGCGTCACGTTCGGCCGAGCTGTTCTTGCGCCTGGTGGAGCCGAATGCCGTAATTCTGGCCTGCTGCAGATTCAACTCTCTGGCGCGGACAAAAAATTCCACATCCTTGTGATTGCTGCCGGGCCAGCCTCCTTCGATGAAAGAAATACCCAGCATATCCAGCCGTTTTGCGATTTTCAGCTTATCCTCGACTGTCAGGCTGACGCCTTCTCCTTGCGTGCCGTCCCGCAAAGTCGTATCCAAGATCGTTATCCGATTGTCCATATCTCCCTCCCGCTTAAAAATCTCCGCCGACCTCTGCCGGGGACCGCCTGCCAGGCAGCCCCCGGTCCGTTTCGGCTGGGACTATTCCGGCTTAACTCCCTCGACGGCAAGCATATACATCGTCTGAGAGACCGCTTCCGTCTCCACCCACTGCCGATACTCGGTTTCGGCGGCCGCCCGTTCCTGCTCGGACAAGTAACCGTCCGCAACCATCTGGACACCGCGGGTTGCCGCAACGTCCGCCCAGATTCCGGCTTGCTGGAGGAAGTTCCCGTCTTCACGCGTCACGGTTTCGTGCTGTTCGCTGCTCCGGATATCCACGAGCCCCAGGTCCGCGAAAACGCCGGGAAGCTCGTCGGCTATCCCGTTGCGCATTCCCGCATCGGAACGCCATTTCAGAAAGGCCGCATAGAAGGCCTTCATGCTTGGAGGCGGCTCCGGCTGCCAGCTGATCTTGTCGTGATTATAGTCCAGCACGATCACGCGGCCGCCCGGTTTTGCGGCTTCGATGAGCTGGCCGAGCGCCTGCCGGGGATCGGCCAGCCATTGAAGCACGCGGGCCGTCGTCACGATGTCGAATTCGCCCCTGTACGGCAAATAGTGGATGTCCGCCGTTTCGAAGGCAAGCGGCGCCTGCCCGCCGAAAGTTTCCCGGGCGTAAGAGATCAGTCCTTCGTTATTGTCGATTCCGACGACACGGCCTTCTTCACCGACCGCCTCCGCGATGCCTTTCGTAATGGCTCCAGTCCCGCAGCCGGCATCGAGTACCGACTGTCCCGGCTCGAGAAGCTCAGCCAGTCTCCGGTGCGAGGACCCCACCGTCCTTGCGTCGAACACGCTCCGCACACTCGCCGCGGAACCGTCCAGTCTGGCTCTGTTTTCCGTTATTCCACCGCTCATAAGCGCGTCTCCTTTCGTACGTACCCCGCTTTTTAATACCGGTTTTTCAGAAAATAACTGACGATTTCTTTCATATCCTCGGAAGACTTCCGGCTTGTCGTGAGCTTCCACGTTTTATACCTGGCGAGCTGTCTGAATTTAGGCGCGGATACGACCGAACCCACGATCTGGATGTCGAGAAGCAGCGGCCGCTCTTCATGAAGAAACGATTTCGCCGCCTCCTGAAGCTCCTCTACCGTTGTCACACGGATCGTATCGATCAGCATCGACTCGCCAAAGGCCACATAGTCAATCGGCTTATACGACGTTCCTACCACGTTGCCTTTGTAGTACGATTTCTGCGCGTTGTTGATGGACTCGAACTTCTCGTTGTTCAAGTTGAGCCAGAGCACCGGTATTTCGTGGGACGTGGCCGTCGCCATCTCCAGCGCCGTCTGGCGGAAGCCGCCGTCACCGAAGATCGAGACGACATACGAATCGGGTTTGGCGCATTTGGCGCCGATCGCGGCCGGAGGCGCATACCCGATAGCCGCACCGTTCAAGCCTTCGATATACGTGCCCGCGCCTTTCGAAAGCAAGTGGGTTTCGGTCCACGAGACCGGGTCCGTTACCCAGATCGTTTTGTCGAGCGGAAGCAGTTTTTGGAGCGTTTCGATGACTTGCACCGGATGCAGCTTGCCTTCGACGACGGAGACGTAAGACAAATCCTTCTCGCGGTCGGCATCGGCAAATTTGTGCTTGGACTGCCGCAGCGCCGCCGTCGCTTTCTCCCACGAAGCGTCCTCGAGCAGATCATACAGAGCAAGCAGGAAAGTTTCCGAATCCGCAGCAATGCCTATGCGCACCTTGTAGTTTTTGCCGATCTGCTTCGGGTCGATGTCGACCTGCACCAGCGGAACTTTATCGAAGATGGAGTCCCAACCCTGCGTCGTAAACTCGCTCATGGACACGCCGACCGCGATGACGAGATCCGCTTCCCGGTACAAATAATAATTGGCGGCCGATTTCCCGTGCAGCCCCGTACAGCCGAGCGCATGCGGATGATTCTCGCTGAGAATCCCCTTTCCTCTGAGCGTCGTGGCTACCGGAATCCCCAGGTCGGCAATCTGTTCGACGACTTCTTCGTTGTGGCTGTAGTTTGCGCCGGCTCCGAGCAGCAGCAAGGGCTTCTGCGATTCTTTCAGCAGATTTCCGAGCCGGCTCACTTCTTCTCCGGCCGCGTCAACGATTTCAGTCGGTTTCGGGAAGGCGAACGGCTCAAACCCTTCAAAATGTATTTCCGTGAACTGAACGTCAATCGGTATGCAAACATGTACGGGCCCTTTGCGACCCGACCACAGGTGCATCTCCGCTTCCTTCAATGTATCGAGCAGGTGGTCTGCAGACTCGATCAATTTGGAATACTTGGTCACGTTGGACATCAAAGCTTCCAGATCGAACGTGCGCCCCTCGCCGACGCACTCCTGGAGAGCGCCTTTCCCGTAAGTCGATATGGGAACCTGACCGGTCAGAAGTATAACGGGCTGCGAATCTGTGAAAGAGTTCACAATGCCGCTGAGCGCATTCGTGGCTCCTATCCCCGTCGTCGTGATGACGCAGGCGGGTGCTGCGCCGGCTTTGGCAAAACCGTCCGCCATCAGCGCCGCACCGTACTCGTGCTGAGAAAGCACAAACCGGATTTCCTTGCGCGAAATTTCGTCGATCATCGGAAGCACATAGCTTCCGGGGATTCCGAAGACCGTATGGATGCCCATCCGTTTTAACCAAAGCGCGACAATTTCTTTGATATACATCGTTTTATTCCCCTTCTTCTAACGGAAATGGAAGAATAACCGGACGGATGCGAAATCCCGCCCTAGACATCAAATTTCAGCGGTCCCTTGCCGGCGAGATAATCGTCCAGCCCCGTAAGGGAGGCCATGCTTTTGCCGCTTAAAATTTCTTTCTTCAATTCTTCTTCCCTCTGTTCGACATAAAGGGCTCCCTGAAGAACCGCGTTTAAATATTTGCGCTTAATGAGCAGCAGCCCGTCGTTATCTCCGAAAATCCAGTCCTGCGGCTCGATGACGATATCCCCGGCCTGAACCGTGTCCGGTACTTTCGTCGCAGGCTTAACCGCCGTTTTGGCCGATACGTAAGTGACTTCCGTAGAGAAGACGGGAAAGTCCAGCTTGTTGATATCGTCGATATCCCGGACGGCGCCGTTGATGACAAGACCGCCCAGCTTCCGGCGGATCGCTTCAAGGACGTAAATATCTCCCGCGAGCGCTTCGGAACGTTTGTTCACATTGTTCAAAAACAGGACGCTGCCCTGAGGTGCCTTGCTGAGCGCCTCCAGACCGGGCAGCATGTCGTTGTCCGTGTTGACCGTATACACAGGCCCGCACAGCTTAAGATGACGCGTCCGGTTCTGAAATGTCGTCGGAAACGGAACGGTATACTTCTGGGAAGCATCGTTAAGCTGAGCGCAGCCGATGTTGGCAAACTGGTGTCTGACCTGCTCGATCGTAGATAAGTCGATGCCCTTCTCTTCCGTAATCATGTTCAGCACACTCCTTCAGGGTTATAGGGTATGAACCGCGCCTGCGTGCGTCAGCACATCGGCAAGCTGTTTGATGGCGTACACCAGATTCGTCTTCTCAATCGTCAAAGGCGGGGCGAAACGGATTCGTTGTCCGGCAGGGCCGCCCGTGAAAATCAAAATTCCGCGTTCGAGGCACTGCTGGACGATGGACTTCCCGGAAACCCCTTCGACTTCGAAGGAGAGCGTCGGACCCGTCAGATGAACGTCCCGCAGCAGCGGAAGCTCGAATGGAAAATGCTCGCGGATCAGAGCCTCGATCTCGCCGCACAGCTCTTCGGGTCGGCTGGCGTCGATATATTCGGCGACCGCCATGGCCGCGAAGCAGCCCAGCGACGAAGTCTGGAACGTATGCGCGAGAAACAGCGAGCCCGGGATCGATTCCTTCAACGAGCCCCGGTATACGACGGCGGAGAACGGATACAGCCCGTTGGTCATCGACTTGCTGAACAAGTAAATGTCCGCTTCTATTCCGAGATGGCAGGACACGCTGAGGTGACCGTGACGGTAAAAGCCGCACTGGATCTCATCGGAAACGACGACTACACCATGCCGCCTGGCTTCGGCGGCCGTATCGGTCAGCCACTTCGCCGGGAGGGGGATGTAGCCGTTGGCTCCCTGCACCGGCTCATAGATAAAAGTCGAAATCGTCTCCCACGGAATATCCGTCTGCCCCGGCTCGATTTCGATGCAGTGCTTTTCAAGCTCGCCCAACAGGGACGTTTGCTGCAAGGCAAAATTTTTGTGCACACTCGTAACGGCAAGCGCATCAAGGCCCAGTCCGTGGAAGGAGCCTTTGAGATAGGCGATTTTGCCTTCTCTCACGCGCTGGCCGATGGAAAGTGCCGTAGATACGGCCATACTGCCGCCGACTTGAAACAGGAGCTCGTAGCCGGGAGCCTTGAGCTTGCCGAGAAGCCACTGTGCATACTGCTCCGCTTCTTTCGGGTAAAAGCAGGCGGCAATATCCGAGCGCAGCTCGCGGAACGGAGCGATATCCGGGTTGCAGTGACCGAAATTCACCGATGCGTAGGCGCTCATGCAGTCGATATAATGCTTCCGTCTTCCTTCGCGGTCTTCCAGGATCAGAAATTCGTTCTTGGAACCGGCCAGATAATAATCCGCACCATAAATTGACTTTTCATCAAAAACGCTCAACGTCATGGGCTCAGCTCCTTCAATTTTTAGTCAATAGCGTTCCCATCCACGAATGGGGAGCCGGAAAGAACGTCAGGATGGAATCTCCCCTGGAAATAATTCCAGCCGTCTTCATATCCAGAAGATTGATAAACACGTCTCCGGCCGGACAGTGAGCCGTTCTCGGGATGTTCAGGCTGAAAAATTTTTCGTACGGAATTTCCCAGTACACCGAAAGGTTTTTGGAAATCGTGAAATTAAAATTGTTCGTCACCACATGATGAATGCTCTCTTTCGGCAGGTTGTTCGCTTCGAGAACCCGCGAGATGACAAGACGGGAATTCGTAAGAAAACTGTCCTGCAGCCCTTTCTTCTCCTGGCCGTACATCAGCCGCCATGAAGAAGAATCTTGAAGCGTCTGAAAAGGAGTCATCGTAAACTGGGGATTCCGGCCCGTCACGATGCAGGAAACGGCTCCATCGCTGTGCAGGCCGATCACGCCGGGGATGATGCGCACGATAGGTCCGTAATCGAGGATTTTATCCGCGCTCACGAGCAGGACGTTCGTGCCGTTCGCTTCCGCAAACTGCCCCGCCAGTTGAAGAGCTGCCGCAACGCTTGCGCAGTACTGCATGAATACCCCGTAAAAAAACGCGCTGCCAAGTCCAAGCTCGTCTAGAAGCCGCCCGGCAAAATCCTCTTCGTGCAGCTCCTTGCAGTGATGATTGCCGGTAGCGAAGAAAACGGCGCCGACCGAACTTTTGTCCAATCCACTTTTTTCCAGAGTAGCCGTGGCCGTCTCCAGCGCGAGCTGGTACATGGTCTTATCGGACCCACAATATTGACGGACCCCGTTGATCCGGAATTTGGCTAAATTTTCTTTGGACGTATCCATCTCCGGGATCTCCGTCAAAGGTTTGTAATCGCCCAACACATAATGCACATGACTGATTCCGACCATAGCTAACCTCGTTTCTTCTCTATCGCATCCTGCTTTACGAAAAGGTAAGCAGAAGCTTCTGCGGTATACGGAAAGTTTGTCCTTGAATGACAGGACGCTCGTTTTGGGCAAGCTTTACTCCGCTGAACCGGTTGAACAACTGCAGGAACGTTTCCTCAAGCTCCAGCTTTGCCAGGTTAAACCCGAGGCAATTGTGGGAGCCCATCGAGAACGATAAATTCGCTTTTTCTTTGCGGGAAGGAATCCACTGGGCCGGATTATCGTACATCTCCTCATCCCGGTTGGCGCTGGCCAGAAGAAGGATAACAAACTTCCCTTTCGGGATGACAACCCCGTCCAGCTCATAATCTTTTTTGCATATCCGGGTCGTCGTATGAAGAGGAGGCTGCCAGCGCAGGCTTTCCTGAACAGCAGACTTCAGATACTCGCCATCCTCCATCACGCGCGCCAGCTCTTCCGGTTTGTCCAGCAGAATGGCCATGATATTGGCAATAGAGCAGGCCGTCGTCTCGGAACCGGCGGACAGCAGAAGCAGAATGTGGCGGTTCATATCTTCCTGAGTCCACTGCCCCTTCTCCACAGCCGCCCGGAAATGGGCGATCATGCCCCGGGAAGTTCCGCCACGCACGAAGTTCTCGATGTAAGCGTACAGTTCATCGCTCGCTTCCAGGGCGGCCTGAAAATGGCTTTTGGGATTATCCAGATGGAGAATAATCGGCCGCATCTTGTGATAGACCCACATGGCATCCTCCGCCGGCAGACCGATTGCTTCCATGATGATGGTCATCGGAATGGGAATCGCGACTTCTTGGATAAAATCGACCTCACGGCCGGAAGGAATTCCGTCCACAATCCGCTTAATGACCTGCCTGACGGCGTCTTCCATCCCTTTTTGCATCGCGCTGGGCTTGAACTGGTTGCTCATGATCGGGCGTCTTTCGCTGTGCTTCTTGCCGTCCATATCAATGATCGTGGAGCCGAACAGATGGCGGGTCGTCCGGAACGGATGCTCGACCGTAAAGTTTTCCGTATCGAGCAGGATCTGCTTGATATGTTTAAACTTGCTGAGGAAGTAGCACTGCTGTTTTTCCGACCAGTGAATCGGCTCCTCCTGTCTTAAAGCGGTATACAACGGCCAAGGATCCTGCCGGAACTCGGTGGACATATAATCAATGACGAGAGGAGTCGCTTCGCTTCTCATAAGATCACCATCCTCAATTGGAGGAAACCAGATGATCTTGGAAGAAGGTTTCGTAAATCGATTTCAGCGTATAAAACTTGCGGATATCATAATCTTCGATCACGATTTCGCGTCCGACCTGTTCCTCCAGAAACACAATCATATCCACCATCGACAAGGAGTCGATATAACCGTGCTCCAGCAGATTATCGTTCTCGTCGATCTGAAGGTCTTCCACCTGATTCGTTTTTTGAATGTGCTCCACAAATTTTGCATACACGTCTTCTTTAGTCACAATCCATCATCTCCTTAACGGGTTAGGGTTGGAATCTGCATTGCTTTAAGCGCCTTCCGGTCGACTTTGCCGTTTGTGTTGAGAGGGAATTCTTTGAGGAAGCTGAAACGCGAAGGAATCATGTAAGACGGCAGCATTTCCGCGCAGTAAGCCCGCAATTGCTGCTGTACGGTTTGAGTGTTTTCCTGATCGGTCAGGACCATAAAAGCGTGAAGCTCCGTTTTGTTCCCCTCGTGTACAATCAGGCATACGCCGTCGACCTTCGGATGTGAAAGAAGTCTTCTCTCCACCTCCTCCAATTCGACCCGGTAGCCCATGATTTTGACTTGGTTATCGGTCCGGCTGACATAATAAAATTCGCCGTTCTCGTCCATGTACGCCAGGTCGCCGGTTTTGAACACTTTCTCTCCCGTGCAGGGCGTTTCCGGATGAGGGACCAGCCGGCTGCTCGTCAATTCTTCCTCCAGCCAGTAGCCTGAGAACAGACAAGCTCCCCGCAGATAAATTTCACCGGTGATTCCCGGCTCGCGAATGATAGTGCCCGCTTCATCGACGAGCAGCATTTCGGTGTTGTGCATCCCCGAACCAACGGAGATCGATTCCGTGTCAGGGAGCGGAAGGGGTAAATCCTTAAACGAACACGCAATGGATTCCGATTGCCCGAAACAGTTAATAATCCGCTTCAAGCCGAGCAGAGACTGCAGTTTGCGAAGATCTCGCGCCGAGCAGTACTCGCCCCCGTAGAGGATCGAATGGAGATGAATATCTTCGACAGGCTGGCGCTCATGAGCGAGGACATTTTTCCAGATGGAAGGAACGCCGCTCATCAAGTCCACCCGCTGCTGATGCAGATGCTCCAGAAACCGTCTGGGCTGGAAAATAAGCGAACGGGGCACGATGACGAGGGTTCCTCCGGTGCCGAATGCCAGCCCCATATCCACGAGGCTGAAATCGAACTGCAGGGACGATACCGAACCGACCCGCGTGTTCTGCGGCAGGGCGCACTGGGCGTTCATCCCGTCGAAATAAGACACCACCGCCCGGTGCGTCATCATGATGCCTTTGGGCTGACCCGTCGTGCCCGAGGTAAAAATGAGATAAACGAGATTTGTATCCAGCAGTTTGGAATCGGTTGAAAGATCGTCCGCAGCTTGGCTTACTTCCGGCACAAGCAAATGGCCTTCATCGAGGTAGGCCTGCCCTGCTTCCGCTTGCGGCGAAAGCTTCCGGGAACGCCCTTTTTGAATATGCAGTCTGGCTCCCGTGCGCGTGAGGATAGATTCGAGCCGCTCCTGGGGAGTGTCGGGATTCAAGGGAATGAACACGAATCCCCGGATCGAGCATGCAATCATAACGGCAATCGCTTCCGCAGACGGATCGAGTTCGAGCACGACCCGGTCTCCGGTACGCAGACCGGCAATTTTCAGCCGTTCCGCATAATCACGGGATTTATCGGCCAGACGGGCGTACGTCCACTTCTCGGAATGGTGCACAATAGCTAAGGATTCCGGGGTTTTCTCGGCAAATTTCAAGAAATAATCATGCAAAAATTTAGGTTCGTCAGAGCGATACATACAGACCTCCACTTAGCGTCAAGTTCGTGTGCCTATTCATCAGCTGAACGAAGCGATGAGTTCTCGCATGGCTTTTTGCCGTTGTCCCGTCACATCCTTTGCGCATTTAGTCGGGGTGTTCAGAGGGATTGCTGTCCTTAAATTATCACTACCCCTACCGAAATTAAAATGTGGTCACCCACATAAAAAATGTGGTTTTGTTCCCATCAAAAAAGGCTCCCTGCACCGGATAGAGCCCGGCGGGGAACCTTTTTGCTCACTTCATTTGCATAATTTTCTTTACGGCGCCTCTACGCGAAGACACTTCCAGCTTGTCGTAGATTTTGGTCAGCCGGCTCTCTACTGTCCGTATGGTCACGTTCAGTTCCTTTGCCATCTGGGCGTTGGTATACTCGAGAGCAATCAGCTCCAGCGTCTGGATTTCCACTTCCGTGAATACCGACGAGATATGATTTAACAGATGATAGAATGAATACGGCAGGAAGAAATGCCCGTCCAGCGTGCACTCGATCACTTGAGCCACCTGTTCCGGTTTCGTATCCATATTTAAGATATTGTTGACTCCCGCTTCCATAAGCGTATGGAAAAACAGGACGTAATTGTATTCGGACAGTACGATGATCCGCAGATCCGCGTAGGTTTTTTTCATTTTCTTGATCCATAAAATATCACAATGCGGGGAGTCACTCATAAGCATAACGACAACGAACGGTTCGGGCAGCACGCCCAAGTGAGTAAAAGACGCCGATTTCATTCCCGTGTCGATTCCGGCAATCTGAAACTGATCGGACTGGCTGAGATAGTCCGCAATCGCGGGATTTTTCCCGGAACTGTTATCCACAATGAAGACATGAATTGGCTTGTTTTTCTCTCTCATCACACATTCTCCGTTTTTGATTCTTATTTTTAAACCGTTCCATCCTCTTGTTCTGCATCCGTCTTAGGACATAGCGGATCAACTCCTTGTCTTGTGGAGTATCGTGAACGGCTTGACCCGGAGTGTAGTGAGCATACGGATAGGAAGCCGGAGCTTCAATAGATTTGGTTCTCCGGATGGAAAGCCTCCAGATTTTCCTTGACTCTCTGCAGGAATTGGCCGGTCACACGGCCTTCGAGGATCCGGTTATCACTGGAGAGACAGAGATTTGCCATGGATCGGACGGCAATCATCTCGTCGACGACCCGGGGTCTTTTTACAATCGATTCGATCGTCAGAATAGCTGCCTGGGGGTAATTGATAGTCGGAGAGGAAAGAATGGAGCCGAATGCGCCCGTGTTGTTGATCGTGAACGTTCCGTCCTGCATATCGTCCAGAGTGAGGCGGCCCGTCCGTGCTTTCTGCGTAAGGCTTGCGATTTCCAGTGCGATCCCCGAGACGCTTTTCTGGTCCGCGAATTTGATAACGGGGGCAAGGACGGAATCTTCCGTCCCGATAAGCAGGGAAATGTGGACATTTCGCTTCATGATGATTTTATCGACGGCCCACACGGAGTTCATCACCGGATAATCCTTGATGGCCGATACGACCGCTTGAATAAAAAAAGCCAGATAAGTTAAATTAACGCCTTCCCGGCGCATAAAGTCATCTTTAAGCTTCGTCCGGAGCTTTACCAGATCCGTTACATCCGTCTCAATCGAAGTCAAGGCGTGGGGAATTTCCCGGACGCTTTGCAGCGTGCGCATGGCTATCGTATGACGGACGGGCGTGACTTTGATAAAATCCTCCGCCTCGCCGACTGTCTCCGCTTCCGTTTGACCAAACGGGGTAGGAGGATTGTCCGACAGATGGATGCCGGTGCTTCTAACGTGAACAGGCTTTTCTTTCGGTTCCGTATGGCTCGTCTCGCCTTTCTCCATATGCTCCCGCTCCTTTTCCAAACTCATAACCGGGACAGCCGCCTTTCTTTTGTATAATCTGCATACCTATACTTCCATTAATGGTCATGAATGCCTTTTATTGTTTAGAAATTGTACCCCACACGTTTACAGCCTGTCAATTGATTCGCAAGCATCCACAAAGTCTCCTTATATCCGACAAAAACCGCCAAATATCTTTCAATAAAAGAAAACATCTAGCTAGGCAGCGATTAAATTGGATACAACTGGTAATTCCAAGAATATATGATACAATATAGGAATAAGTATTAAATAAGTCCTATTCTTGTTACGGGACGCACATTCTAAGGTGGGCCAACCCGATCCCGAACAGAAAAAAAAGCCCTGCCGCTAAGGCAAGGCTAATAGACCCGTTTGTAAACTTGCGTAAAGCGTAGAGATTCAACCGTGTTCAAAAGCCGGCTTGTTATCCTTGTCGAAAACAACCGCTTTTCTCTTCCGGCCCGCCTTAGAAGCTAAATACGGAAGCAGGTAATAATCAAGGCCTAATCTTCCTGCGTTTGCCCCTGCGGCAGCCACGAAAAACCCGAGCAGGATCATCCACGGATTCGAGCTCACCGTTCCCGCAAACATATACATAAAGTTCATCAGCAATCCGAACGTGGCCGCTACGGCCGTCAGACCGCCGAGTATCAGACCGAGACCGACCAGCAATTCACCCCAGGGAACCAAGATGTTAAACGCTTTAACGCCCGGCAGCGCCACATTTTCCAGAAAAGCCTGGTAGGTCGGATACACAAGCTCATTAGTCGCCTTGTCCATCACCGGCTTCGCGATGGCGCCCTTCATAAAACCGCTTGCATCGAAACCTCCCGTAAGCTTGCCCCATCCCGCACTTGCCCACTTCCACCCAACATACAGACGAAGCAACAACAGCAAACCCGAAGCGTAAGCATTGGTTCTTAACCAATTCATCAAAATGATCATCTCCTTTTGGTATGGCTCTGCATGAACATGTCAGAGCTGTGATTTGGCGAAAATCTCCTTCCAATAGATCCAAACTGGATATAGATACCCTCCTTTCCATGTAATGGTAAAAGATGCCTTAATTGTACTTGATTTTTAAAACGCTATCAATTTATTTTTTGCCATTAAATAATGGACTATTTTGACGCTTACATGGAATGTGAAGCACAAATCCCGCCAATTCAGGCCGAAATAAAAAAAGCCCCGTATTAGCGGGGGTAAATTTAATGTAAATGCCCTCACTCCCGAAGCTCTTCCCGCAGAGGTTTTACATGATCGGGAATATCGGTCATTCTGCAAGGCACCAGCTGCGCCCGGAACGTTCCTTGATAGCCAAAGACCGGACCGAAGACGGGATTACTCACATTTACGGAAATTTTATAAGCGTCTTCGGCGTCATCGAACCACTCGCATACTTCGGCTGTCCCCGTCAAACCTGCGGGAAAAGGAAACTGGAGCCAGCCTTCATAAAACCGCTGATCTCCCGACCGGATGCGGATACCGCCGTTGGGAGCCGCCGCAAGTTCAAGATCTACAGCGAGATGCTGCTTGTTCCCCAAGTAATCGACTATTCGCCGGCGCCGGCTGCTGTAAATCATCGTGGCGTCGAAATGCCGGACCCTGGACCTGAACGCGAAGTGCCGGTTCCAGGTTACCGTCTCCCGGCCGTAGCCGTCCCGGTAGGCGAAATTTTCGATAGTGAAAGGAATTTCGGTGCCGCTCTCCGGAAACATGATGTGCCGTGAAGTGCCGATCAGCAGCGGGAGGGCCGTCCACTTGCTGGCCCAGATGCGGTGCATCACGCCTTCGCCAACGGAAGCAACGCCGTCCCCGCTGCTGAAGCCGAACCGCTCCCGGATGCGGGGATGCAGCCTGCCGAATTCCTCTCCTAGCGCCTGCTCGTATATGGATGCCATTTTAGTTCCCCTTCCTTGTGATTGGCGCGCGGCTTGCGCAAGCATCTTCCGGCTTGCGGCAGTTCCCGCCTCGACCAGAACGCCAGCAGGCACAAGCCGGCCATCGCTCCGCTGAGGGTCAGCGGATTAAACGGCGCCTGCAGCAGCTGAGGGCTCCGGGCGAGGGCGATTGCAGGCAGCACCAGCAGCAGCGCCGCCTGCAGGATGTACACGCCCGCCTGTCTATGTGCCGCCGCCGCAAGCAGGCCGATGCCGATCTCGCCCGCGCCCAGCAGGGCGAGTACAGGCTTTTCGCCTCCGGGGAACCACCCGGCCGCCTGCAGGATGGCCAGCTCGCCTCCCCCGGGGAAGAGCAGCTTCGGCACCAGCCCCTGGTACACCCACAGCAGTGCGAGTAGTCCCGCACTGACATAGTGCATCAGGGCGCGCTGGATGCTGACCGAAGGCGGAATGCCTTTTTCCAGCCAGATGCGGAGCATGTCAAAGCTCCAAGCGGTCGCATAGCCGAAAAGCGGGCGGAACAAGAACCGGTCGAGCCAGCGCCCCGCCGCTCCGAAGCGTGTATCGTACGTATAGCGCGTCGCAAACGTCACACCGCCGCCTTTGGGCGAATACTTCCAGTATCCGCTCCCGCTGCGGATCAGCGAGATCCGCTGGGGGGAGCCAAACTTCAAGCCCGATATGCGTTCCCCGGTCAGCAGGTTCATTTTGGTTTTCGTTTCACCCGTTCCCGCGATATTCATTCCAAAGCCGATTCTTGTCCGGTAATGAAACCGCTGGGGCTCTCTATCCCCGCTTCGGGGCAGGTAGGCGATCTCCGTAAAACGCAGATCCCACTGCTGATGCAGTTCCGGAGTCTGAGTCGCTTTCCACAGCGTTTCCATGTCCGTCTGAATGTCGAGCTCCACATAGATCGGTTTTGCCGCCATTCTTTACTCCTCCTCCGCATCCGGACGCTCTTCAGATTCCAGTCCCGTCCGTTTCCCGCTCTTCGTCGATAAATCTCTTCCGGATGTCCGAATCGGGGAGAAGGCAGTTCTCCCTCCGTCCGAACCACCTGTAACGGCCCCGGGCAATCCAAGCGTAAACCCGGTCTCTTACCGAAACGGGTACGATTGCGGCCAGGCTCAGAACCGGCCAGAACCCCGGCATGCAGCGGAACACGCGCAGAGCCGCCGCGGACTTCGTGTAAGCCCGGCCGTTCTGGATCAGCACGAACGTATCCGGGTCGCCGGCCGCCAGCCCCTGCGTCTTCAGAAGGCGTCTGCCTAGCTCCGACTGGATGGCGGCGAACCGAAACCGCCGCGAGGGGTCCCTGCGGATTACGAACCGGGTGATCCCGTGACACAAGATGCAGGATCCGTCGATCAAGAGGATGACGGAATCCTTCTGACAGGCCTTTTGTCGTCTCCCCATAATTCCGCTCCCCGGCAGCTGTTTTCTATCTTCGCCGTCTTAACGCCAGTATAGGGCAGAATGGCGCTTTTGCTCAGTTCTAACTTATTTAGAACGCAGCAAAAAGAGGTTCTACAAATCATAGAACCTCTTACCTGCCGTCCCGTCTGTTGATGAGCTCAATCCGGCTGTTTATCTCGCGAAATCCCCCGTCGCCGCACTTTTTCCACGGCTTCTTTGCTGCTTTTGACTCCCAACTTTTTAAGCATTTTGTTCACCTGGTTTTTCAGAGTGCTCTCCGCCTTCACGAGCTTTTTCTCGATCTGGGACTGCGTGTAGCCTTCTTCGATCAGCTCGTATACTTCCCGTTCTGCGGCCGTCAGCTTCTTCAACTGCTCCTCCCTTTTCAACCGGGAAAATTCCCTCAGAAGAGCGTCCATGGCGGCGGGATGGCGATAGGCGCTGCGTATGGCGTGCGGCACTTCACGGAACCTCGTTTTTTCAATATAATTGACGGCCCCCGCGGTAAAAGCTTCCGTCATCACATGTTCGTCCGACATGGAAGTCAGCATAATGATTTTGACCGGGCGAAGTTCCAGTATTTCCACGGCCGTATAGATGCCGTCAAGTCCGCGGTCGGTCAGCTGAATGTCCATCAGAACCACGTCAAAATCAAGTTTCGCCGCCATACTGACCGCCTCATCGGGATGAACGGCCGCTCCGACGACGAGAAGATCGTCTTCCTTATTTAAATAGGAAGTCATCGCTTTGATCCAATCCGGATCATCCTCCACCAGCAAGACTTTAATGAGTTCCATCGGGCTTCTCTCCGTTTAGTTGAACAATTTTGTTGCGCGGAAAATAAAGACGCACGCACGTTCCGGCTCCCGGTTTGCTAGAAATCTCCACCGAGCCTCCGGATTTCTGCATCACGTTATACACGTACGACAAACCGAGTCCGTAATTGACCGCTTTTTTCTTAGTCGTATAAAACGGCTCAAATACGCGCGACAGCCGGTCGGAAGGAATTCCGCCGCCCGTATCGGCCACGCTCAGCACCGCGCCATAACGGGCCGATGCCAGCGTCACGGTAAGCGTCCCGCCGTCCGGCATCGCTTCGGCCGCATTGCCGAGCAAATTGCCGATGACCTCCGTCAGATGCACGGGATCGAACCGGACAACCGGACGCCAGTCCAAGACGGTTCTGACCGTAATCCCCTGCCGCGCAAATAACTGTCCGTGCCGGCGGACAACTTCCATAACCAGATCGTCGAAGGGGACCGGCCGTTCCTTAAGCGCAATCTCCTTCGTCCGGTTATGAATGCGGCCTACCATATCGAGCATGTGTTCGGAGGCGGCTGCGATAATCCGCAGATGTTCCTTCGTTTCTTCGTCCTTCTCGTCCAGGCCTTCCTGCAAATTCACCGTGCTGAGCGCTATTTTACCCAGCTCGTTTTTGATCGAATGGTTGAGCAGCGTCGTACCGGATGTGACCGCCTGCATGGTCGTATCGAGCGAATCCCTTTCAAAACGGAGTCGGATGCCCAATACGCCGTATACAAAAACGCAGAGCAGCGCCACCGCGAACGAATACATCATAAAGACGGAAACATAGCTGAAAAAGTCGAATTCCGGCGAGAACACCCGCGCCACGTTAATAAACAGCAGTACGCCAAGCAGTGTGGGAACGATGATCAGCGTCGTGATGAGCCGGTTTCTTTTGCGGACGGGATTCCCTTCTCTCCGGAGAGAAAGGACGAGCAGCGAACAGGCGCCCAGATAATAAGGAGCCGTCCATAAAAGCAGCGGGCCGTAATGGATGGCAAACGCATCCCGCGAGACCGTGTAGATCAGCATGACCGGAACGGGCAGAAGCAGCAGTCCTTTGGCCGCCCGCCGGGCCCGAGGTCTGTTTTCCAATACGCCCGAGTACACGAGACTAAAGACAAGCACCCCGTAAGGCGTCAGGGTATGATTGATAAATTCCGATGCGTGAGCGAGTTCCGTAAAGCCTTGCTGCTTGAGCAAGCCGGTCAAGCCGCCTATGGAAGCGCTGAAAAGAAAAAACGCCGCCCACCGGTTCGTCTCTTTATGAAGGTGCGGAATCAGAACAATTAGCGATGCCAGCGAGAGAGCCAGAAAATAATAAAGCATACGATCACCTTTATGGAAGCAGTTATGTTTATCCTACCATATTCCTCCAAGGAAATCCGATCACCGATAGCTTTTACGGAAAATTCTGATAGTATAGAAGGAAGGGCTCCTACCGGGAGTCTTATTTTTACATAAGGAGGCATACCCCTATGACGACAAACTGGAAAGAAAGGCTGACCGGCATTACCGGCGCGGATTTGGGGATGGAAGGAGGAATCTACTATGAACCTTAGTCTGACAGGTTCCCGGCATCAGCTCATCAACCAGCTCGTCTATTTCGACGAGGAACTGCATCAGTTTCTGGAGCTCTATTTCCCTTCCCCGACGAAATCGCGAACCTATACCGAAGAGCGGCTTCTGGAGTATTCCGAAGCTCTCACCGATCTGATCAGCGAATTCAGCGAGGAGCTTCTGCATTCCAAGGTGCTTATTGGCAGCAAGGTACAGATTCGCTACTTGGATGATAACCAGTCGGATACGTATTCGATCGTTTTCCCTTCCAAAACGGACCCTTCCAGCAACCGGATTTCTTTCTTATCCCCTATCGGAAGCCATCTCCTGCTGGGGACGCGGGAACAGACGTTTACGATCCAGACACCGTCCGGCGAATACAGTGTGCTGATTGAAGATATCCGGTATATGAACGCCGGAGACGTTTAACCGGTATACGATTCGTATCGACGGTTTGAAAACAAGCAACCTTCTAGAAATTTTTTCCGTCAGGAAGGTTGAGGTGAACTAAAACGATGAAAACTAAAAAGAACATGATTGCAGCGCTGACTCTAGGATGTTCCCTGCTGGCTGCTTCTTCCGCTTCTGCGTTCTCCGACGTTCAGGGAGCGGATGCCGCCGTTATCGCGTCTTTGCAGAGCAAAGGAGTGATTCAGGGCGTGTCGGAGGACGAATTTGCGCCTCAAGGCAAACTGACGTCCGTGCAGGGCGTACATTTGATCGTCAAGGCACTCCAGTTAAAGGCAGCGGACGGAGCTTTGTCTAACCCGAACGCGCCCTGGTATGCCGAATCGCTTGAAATCGCCGCAAAAAACGGACTTCCCGTCGGACTCGCGGCAGACCCGTCGGCCGAGCTGACCCGGGAACAGTTCGCACAACTTCTGTATAAGGGAATCCAGGCGACCGGGGATTATCCGTTGATCAAAATGTATATTCAGTTCGCGGACGAAGATCAGATGACCCCGTCGTATCAAGGCAGCATTCAGAACCTGCTGCTTATGAAGGTCGCGGCGCTCGACGATAAAAGCTTGTTCCATCCGCAGGACCGCATTACCCGGATCGAAGCGGCGGGCATGATCGCCAAAGCGATTGATTTTACCGACCGCCACAAGGAACAGACGGACAATCAAGCAAATGAGGAAGTAAGCTTTACGATCGAGAAGGTAAACGCGGATATCAACAAAATCGTACTCACCCGCAGAGAGCAGCCCAGTCCCGGATACGGGCTTTCGATTACGAAAATCGAGATGAACGACAGTGGTCAAGCGAAAATCCATTATAAGCTGACTTCTCCAGAACCGGGTAAAATGTATCCCCAAGTCCTATGGACATCGAAAACGGAAACCTATCTTTCGAGCAAATATAAAGTGGAAATCCAAGCGAATTGACAAACAGGCGCCGCCTCCGGTTACGGAGAGCGGCGCTTTTTTTGTCGTTTGCATATCGATTCGATGCGAGCGGATAAACCCTCGGCTGCCCTATATGGCAAGCGTTAATTATACGGCTTGAAAATAAATAACGCTTGAAAAACAAGAACATTTGTTCTAATATAGAAATATTAGTAAATAACGGAGGGAACGCTAACGATGCACACACCCCATTCCGGCCAACCGGAGAGCTTTGAAATTTCTGTCCGTCCCTGGTCCGAAAATGACCTTACTCTGCTCAAGCGGATGAATACGGCAGAAATGTGGGCCCATCTTGGAGGCCCTGAATCGGAAGAAGCTTTAGCTTCCAGGCATCAAAGATACATGAAAGCCGTACCGGGCAAGGTTCGCATGTTTACGATTCTTTTCGGAGACGAAGCTGTGGGCAACGTAGGCTACTGGGCGCAGCACTGGAGAGACCAGGACGTTTTTGAAGTGGGTTGGGGCGTACTGCCGGAGTTTCAGGGGCACGGTATTGCCATGACTGCAACTTCGGCTATGCTGGACATCCTACGAGACGATGTGCCCGGCGCGGTCGTTTATGCGTTTCCCGGTGTGTCCAACTCCCCCTCGAACGCCATTTGCAGGAAGCTCGGATTCTCTCTCGCGGGAGAAACGGAAGTGGAGTTCCCCAAAGGCTCTTGGATGAAGTCTAACGAATGGAGACTTCAATTTCCCGGATAGCCAGGAGAACTTACTGTGTAAATTTGCTTCCTTTTCTTTTTTTGAAGAACGGCCGTGATCCATTCCCGCGTATAAAGCGTCGTACATCCCTTGTGTACACGCCGCGTGTCCACTCTTCCTATCCTCTCTCCGATTTTTTCCATACCTACTTCTGTAAACCCCGAATAATGGATTCCTATTTCACATAAACATCGGTTCATGGATTCCATTTGGTATCTCGGGGCTCCTCTGATTTCCACTTCGATTTAATGAAGCAGCTCCGTAATCTGCGGCTCTTCCAAGGCTTTTTTTCTTTCTTAGCTTTCGGTCAACTGCAGCTGCCAAGTGACTCCGTAACGGTCGCTAATCCAGCCGAACATTTTACTGAACGGATAAGAAGCCAAAGGCATTAATATCTGTCCTCCCCGGGACAACTCTTCGTACACCCGCTGAATTTCTTCCTCCGTCTCAAAAAACGAATGCAGCGAAATAGCGGGGGTAAACGTCCAGTCGTGTTTCACACTGCTGTCTACGCACATGAAGGCTTGTCCGTTTAAGGAAAACGACGCATGCATGACGCTTCCTTCCTCGCCGTGTTCACCAGGACCATACCGCGTAATCCGGATGATTTCGGAGTTTTCGAATACCGATGTATACAGATTCATAGCTTCCTCCGCCTGCCCTGTAAAGGTCAGGAAAGGTGTTACCGCTGACGGCTTGACTTGATTCATTCCAACCACTCCTTCGGATAGTTATTATACAGCTTCATTCCATCTTCATTTGATTGACTATGCGGATAAGTATAAAGAGACGCGTTTCAAAGTGCAATCCACGGAAAGACTCACGCAGGTGCAAGGCGTTTCCTTTTTATTTTGATTGCTCTGGCGAAATGGATTGATTCTCCAAATATGTTTTTCTATAATAGAGCTGATTGCCAAAACAGAAAGGAGGTCTCGTCCTACATTCTAAGTGCTCGTACAGATTGAGCATTTCCAAAAGCTGACCCTTTTAAAATCAGAGAAGGAGTGATATTTGATTGGACCGCACATTTAGGAGCTACCGTCCCACTCTCTCGTTATTTCTGGCCTTCGCACTCTTGATCGGCTTATTCCCTCCCATTTCTGCAAGCGCTTACTCTCCCCCGTCTACTTCTCTCCCGATTAGTTCAGTAACCAGCGTCACTTACGGCACCTATAATTCGCTCGCCCTGACTCCCAATCCTGTAACCGTTACACCTTCCTCCTTGCAGCAGTTTGCCGTGTCTGCCTACGATGCCAACGGGAGTGAAACTCCCCTGCAGGCTGGTGATGTCAGTTGGTCCGCCGACAGCGCCATCGGCACGATTGATTCGAGCGGCTTGCTGACGGCAGCGGCGGGCGGCGGCGGATTCAAGGCCGGTTACGTCACCGCTACATACGGAGGGTTAAGCACCCGAGCGCTCGTAATGGTCGGAAGTAAAGCGACAGCCGTAATTGAAGATTTTGAAACCGTTAACAACGGTAAAGTGCTGTTGAGCGCGGGAACCGCGGGCGCGGCGGGAACGAAGAGTTCCATCAGCTTGGCGGAAAGGCCCGAACCCGTGCTTTACGGCAGCCGCTCCCTTAAATTTGCTTACGATATGAGAGGAACCGCGGGTACGTCCGCCGCATTCGTCAGTCTCCGCAATCCCGATACGGGAGCTCTCGACAGACCGATCGAAGGCACACCTAACAAAATCGGCGTCTGGGTTTACGGGGACGAAAGCAGTCATTGGCTGCGCGCCAGACTCAGAAATCAGGCCGGCGTTTCTTTTACCGTTGATTTTACCAGCAGCACCGGCTTTAACTGGAAAGGATGGCGCTACGTAACCGCAGAGATTCCTTCCTCACAGCCAGGTCCTTTCAAGTTTATGGACCTTTATCTGGTCGAAACGAAAGATACGAACAAAAACGCCGGCGTTCTTTATTACGACCGGTTGAGCGCGATTTATTCCAACACCGAAATTGCAGGACTCGACCTGACCGGACTGACTCCGATGAAAACAGGTCAAAGCAAAACCGCAGAGGTCTATGTGACCAAAGCCAACAGCACTTCGCCTCAAAAGGTTGAAAACGGAGTCAGTTTTTACAGCAGCAATCCGGATGTGGCCGTCGTTGACGGCATCGGCCGGGTAAGCGCGCTCAAAGCCGGAAAAGCGGTTATTGCCGCCCTCTATTCCGATAGTCAGCCCGCCGCATTTGAATTGAACGTCACCGATGACGAACCGCAGGTGCTGAGCATTCAGGCATTCGCACCGGATCAGCTGGAAGCTGGACGGACCGGTACTCCAAAAGTTTTCGCGGCTTACGCCAATAGAGCCGATTCTCTCGAAGTCACGAAAGAAGCCCGGTTTGCAAGTTCCAACCCTGCTGTAGCCGAAATTTCGGTTGATGGGAAGATTGTGGCAAAATCGCCCGGTTCCGCTTCGGTGACCGTTACTTTCGCAGACCGCCAGGCGGTAATACCCGTAACGGTTATCGAACCCGTTCCGGTTCTGGCTAAAATCCAGCTGACCGACATGAAATCGATGAATATCGGAGCCGTGCGGCAGGCCAAAGTGCTTGCCACCTATACTCTGCTTGACGTTCCCCAGCCACCGGCGGCAGCGACAAGCGGCGTGACTTATAAAAGCAGCAATCCAGCAGTAGCCGAGATCGACGCCAACGGAACACTCACGGCCAAAACCATAGGTGTCACGACAATCAGTGCCTCGCTAAACGGCAAAACGGACACTTATTCATTGGTCGTTAACAAAGAAACCGGCGCTCCGAAACATGAAATGAGAGCCGCCTGGATTGCGACCGTCGAAAATATCGATTGGCCCGTTAAAGGAACCTACGATGCCGAGCAGCAGAAACGGCAGCTGATCAATTTGCTTGACGAGCTCGAAGCCACCGGAATCAATACGGTGATTTATCAGGTTCGTCCCACTTCGGACGCTTTCTACCGTTCCGCTTTAAATCCCTGGTCAGCCTGGCTGACGGGAACTCAAGGCAAGGACCCGGGATACGATCCTCTTGCCTTCGCCATCCAGGAAGCTCATAAACGGAATATGGAGCTTCATGCCTGGTTCAACCCTTACCGCATCAGCAACGATACGGATAAAAGCAAGCTGGCGGATACGAATCCCGCGGTAAGACACCCCGACTGGGTCGTCTCTTACGGAGGCAAGCTCGGCTATAATCCGGGCAAACCGGAAGTCAAGCGGTATATTATCGACAGCATCATGGAAGTGGTAAACAACTACGATATCGATGCGGTACACTTTGACGACTATTTCTACCCGTATCCTGTAACCGGCGTGGATTATCCCGATGCTGCGGAATATGCGGCCTACGGATCGGGCATGAGCATTGCGGATTGGCGCCGCAGTAACGTAGACTCTCTGATCCGGCAGCTCTCCGCCGAGATTAAAAAATCTAAATCTTATGTCCAATTCGGGATTAGTCCGTTCGGGATCTGGAAAAACAAAGCGAACGACCCGGCAGGCTCCGAGACGAACGGATTGGAAAGCTACTCGGCGATCTATGCGGACAGCAAGAAATGGGTGGACGAACAATGGATCGACTACATCACGCCCCAGCTTTACTGGAACATCAACTACAGTCCCGCCGCCTACGATAAGCTTATAGACTGGTGGAAACGGCAGGTAGAGGGGAAACATGTCCTGCTCTATGCGGGCCACGGCGTTCATAAGATCGGGGACAACGATCCGAACTGGCTGGATCCCGACCAGTTGCCGAACCAAATCTTATTCAACCGGAACTTCGCGGACGTTAAAGGAAGTATGTTCTTCTCCGCCGTGCAGGTTCTCGATAATAAACTCGGTTTCCAGGACCGGTTAAAAACCGATTTGTATAAATATCCGACCCTCATGCCGGAAATGAGCTGGCTCTCCAAGTCGATTCCGGCCGCCCCGGCCGTAACGGCCGCTGCCGAAGGCAGCGCCATTAAGCTGAATATTCAAACCGAGGCGAACAGCACGGCCGGCACCTATGTGATTTACAGATCAGCTGGCGCCGGCGCGCCCGACACGTCGGATCCTGCTCATATCTGGAAACAGGTAAAAGCTGGACCGGCGGGGGTTCAAACTGTCGTTGACAACACCGTTAAGACCGGTACGACTTACACGTACGTCGTTACGGCTCTCGAACGCGGAAGCAGCTTGGAAAGCCACGGCACTACCCTTGCGGCAACCGCTCAATCTTCGTCGGGCTCCGACGGTTCCGGTTCCGGCGGTACCGGATCAGTTGGCGGATCCGGACCGACAGATCCGGCCGTGCCTACGCCTCCGCCAACACCGGGAGACGGGGTTCTAGTCATAGAACCCGCAGATCTTAAGGAAACGGACGGCAAAATTACCGTAACCGTTCCAGACGGCATCCGCGAAGTTCATCTCCCGGCTGATACCGGCACGACGATTGGCAATAGCCGTCCCCTGCTTCTTCGGTTTGCCAATGTGAACGTATCGATACCGAACCCGGTGATACAGCAGTGGCAGGATTTGACCGCCGATACAGGTGCGAAGCTCGTTTTCAAAGCGGAGCCCGTCGAAGGAAGTCAACTGCAAGCTTTGGTTCAGGCCGCTGAAATTAAGCTGGGCGCTGAGATCCGTGCCCGGGGAATGTACGACTTCCGGATGGAGGTCCGGGCCGGGGGCAAAACTGCAGCGGTGATGGACCGCTTCTCAACTCCGCTTGAGATCTCGTTTCAGTCCGCGCAAGGAAGCGACCTGAGCCGTACGGGGCTCTATCATTTAGCCGGAGACGGAACGCTGCAGTATATCGCCGATCAGAAACCGACCGGCAGCGGAACGATCATGGCGAGTATCCGCCATTTCAGTACTTACGGCCTGCTGGAGGTAACCAAATCGTTCCAAGATGTAAATGCCGGTCATTGGGCGTATCCCGCCATCAGCGAGCTGAGCCGCAAGTTGATTGTAACCGGTGTTACCGAGGACCACTTCAGTCCCCAGCGTCAGGTGACCCGGGCCGAATTCGCCGCCCTATTGGTTCGCGCTCTGGGATTGCCCCCAAAAGCAGTCACCCCATTTTCCGACGTAAAAGCAGGAGACTGGTTTGCCGGAGAAGTCGCCGCAGCATTCGATGCGGGAATCGTAACCGGCATGACGGATTCGCTGTTTGAGCCCGGCGGAACGGTCACCCGCGAGCAGATGGCGGCGATGTTGATCCGCGCTTACGAAGCGAAGCACGGGAAGCTGTCCGCTGAATCGCCTTCTGTCTCCTTCACGGATGCCGGAAGCATCCGTGAATGGGCCAAGGGCGATGTCGCGAAAGCTGCCGCCGCCGGGCTGCTAAGCGGACGCGAAGGAAACCTATTCGCGCCGCAAGCCGTCCTTACCCGCGCGGAAAGCGCACAGGCGGTTTACAATCTTTTGAAATAAACGGCCCTTCGCGTCCGTTTTCACGACAAAACAAGCTGGCACCGGTTAAGACCGGGCCAGCTTGTTTTATGGGATGGAATGACTGCGTTTTTTCTTGTTCCGCTTGCCTTACTTGATATACTCTTTGATATACTGGTCTCCCCAGTCGCACATTTGATCCAGAATCGATTTTAACGACCAGCCAAGCGGGCTTAGTTCGTAAACCACTTTAGGCGGAACCTGATTGTATACGGTCCTGGTGATAATTTCGTCTTCCACAAGCTCTTTGAGCTGCTGAGTCAACATCTTCTGGGTAATGGCCGGTATATCTTTTTTCAATTCGCTCGTTCTTTTGGGTCCTTCGGTCAAATAGCACAAAATAACGGTTTTCCACTTTCCCCCGATAACATCCAGGGTCGCTTCCACCGGAATATTGTAAGTGCGCTTATTTTTGGATTTCGCGGGCATCGGTTGCTGCACATCCTTATTTATCCGAATGTCTATCATTCGGTTCTTACGCCCATTTTAACCTACTACGGTGCGATTAACCAGTATTTGTCTAAAATGTGAGCTCGGCTCCGATAAGGAGGAAGGCCGGAAAAAGCCCGGCTGCAAAGCGAATTTTAACGCACCGATCGGTGCCTAAGATACTTTTTGGTAGCAATAAGACAAAAAAGTGCGTACTTCCCATTTCCCACCCCACGATGCATAATTACCTTGTACCCGATAAAAGGAGGGAATACTCCATACCTTTGAAAATTTTGATAGCCGGAGGTTATGGCTTGTGGCGGTATCCTTGCCCGGTTAATCAGAGAGGTGAGCGCGGACGCTGAGCTGGTTCTTGCAGGCAATCATCCGTAATCGGATGAAGCTCTCTCGCCCGTCAGTCGGGTGGAGCCTGCACCGTTCAGCTTGACCTGGATAAACCGGCGCCTTCTCAAAAAACCTCCTTATCCGATTTCGATTTGATCGTGTCGGCTCTGTTCGCCCCGGCTGATCGGCTCGGACAAACGGCAGTGGAATATAAGTTCGCTTATATCGGGTTCTCCCGTCTTGCCGACCAGACGGTTCCTTCGCTTATAACGGCTGTTCACGCTCCGACGGAGCGCCCCTGGCGCTGTTGAACGAACAGCATGTCCGGAACCGTTTCGAACAATTCGGCGTACGCCTATTTCCTACTGAGGAGGTAAAAAAATGAAAGTGCTCACGGTTGTTGCCCACCCCAGAACCGATTCCTTGACCATGGCGGTTACCGACCGCTTCGCACGCGGCCTTCAGGATGCAGACCATGAAACGGAGGTGCTGGATCTTTACCGCAGCGGGTTCAACCCCGTCCTGAATGAAACGGATGAGCCAGACTGGACGGACAGCGGCAAACAGTATTCCGTTGAAGTAATGGCCGAAATAGAACGCATGAAACGACACGACGGTTTGGCTTACATTTTCCCGCTCTGGTGGTACGGCTTGCCGGCCATGCTGAAAGGATACATCGAACGTGTATGGAACCACGGATTCGCCTATGGCCCCCAAAAACTGCCTCATCGGAAAGTATTGTGGCTCAGCCTTGCGGCCCTGACACCCGAGCAATTGGCAAAAAGAAACTACGACCGGATGATCAACCATCAGCTCAATGTCGGCTTGGCGGAATATGCCGGAATTCCAACTTCCAAAGTTGAATTTCTGTATGATACTTTAAGCTCCAATCCAGACCATATTCAGGATTTGCTTCAGCAGGCTTACGAGCACGGGCTTCATTACGGACGCGAATAAGGGCGGGGATTTTTTTCCCGATAAAAAAACGGCGCATTCCCCCTTGCGGGGTGTATGTGCCGTTTTTCCCAAAGTCCTTCCGTACCGCTTGCTTCCCCCTCAACAAATCAAAGCGGCCTGTAAGCCTATTCTCGAATCTCCTTCTGCCGGTTTCTGTTCCGGTACGTCCCGTACAGCAGCACAAGAATACCGATCGTTACAGAACCGAGCGACACTAGATAGCTTCCGTAAGGCGACAAATACTCCACTTGAATAAGAGCATAGTCCGAAGGAACAATCACAAAACGGACCATTTCCAGCCAAGCCAAATGAAATCCGATACACATCCACAAATTTCCGGTAAAGATCCGGCACAATTGAAGTGCGGTACCGAAGGCAAGCAAGTTAACGACATAGTCGAACGTAATCAGATCCCAGGTGCCTACTCCGGCTGCAACCATGGCGGCTGTTAGAGCGACAGGGGCAAGCACAAAGAGAATAATCTGAAGCAGCAGTGCCAGCCATCTGGTGAATCGTGCGCTCAGGTTGCTATATAGATAGCCACGGAACGTTACTTCTTCCGGAAACGCTTCGTAGAAAAAAGCGATCGGAATGTTAATCAGAATGAGGAGCAGAGTCTCCGCAGGCAAGTGAACATCTACCACCCGGATCCAGCCCGCCAGCGTTCCCGCGAGCAGAGCTATGCCCATCATGGCGCTTAGAAAGCCTGCGCCCAGCAGCAAATACGGGAATCCCGACGGAAGCGGGCTCAGTCCCAATCCGCTCCAAGGCCGGTTGTCGGCATAGCGTCTCAACAAATAAATGAGCGGCACGGCAATACCCGAAGTCACGACCGCAAGGATAATTTGCTGGGCCAGAACCGGGAATCCGTAATTTTGCGCGGTTAAGGTAACGGCGACGGCCACTCCCAACGCGGCGACGAATGACAGCCAGCCAAGCAAGATGCGCCAGACCAAGTGAATTTTTCCTTCCGTATCCCGGATAAAGCTCGCGGATGCACGGCCACCTTGAGTTTCAAGTGAAGGTTTAATCGCCCATTCTCCTCTCCTAAACTATCTGGGTGTCTTTTAACTTTTGATCTCGACACATTCTATATATAGCAGGTTTAAAAGGGTTGTGTTCTTGGAAGGTACCCATTTACTCGGCAATTCCCCGAAAATAGCCGGCTGTCCCCGCTTTCTGCGTGCTTCAAAACTTCTCCCCAAGCGGCCTATGCCTTTTGATGAAAAATGTCAAAAAAGAGAAAATTTCTCCCTGATAATAAAAAAATCCCCCTTTTTCTGGTAAAAAGTTTAAACGATAATAGGAGAGCAAGCGGATTCATAGACTTGCAGCAGCAACCTTTACAAGAATAAAGGACTCCCGCTTTCGCATGACGGAGTATCCGGTCGTTGCTTTACGGATTCCTGAACCCGGGCTAGCCTTTTATTGGCCTGAACAAAAGATCGGGAGCCTTTACAAAGCGAGGTGAAGAAGCGAAAAAATTTAATGTAAGCGGTATCATATTTATTCATTAAAGGAGGCTATATGTAATGAATTGGCAATCTATCCGCTCTCAATCTCCCAAGCAGGTCCTGTTCCGTGTTCTGCTGATCGCGTCCCTGCTAGTTTCTCTGCTGCCTTTCCTTGGTTTGAATACCCAACAGGCTTCCGCGGCTGCAAACGTCTCGACTGCGGCTGCCGCTTGTACGGATGCGGCCTGGGATTCTACCAAAGTCTACACGGGCGGACAAAAAGTTTCCTACAACGGGAAAGTATTCGAAGCGAAATGGTGGACACAGGGCGAAACGCCTTCCCAGACAAATACATGGGGAAGCTGGAAATACGTCAGTGACTGCACAGGCGGTGGCGGAACGACGGATACAACGGCACCGACAGCTCCCGCAGGCCTGACTTTAACCGGCAAAACTTCCACAAGCGTTTCCCTTTCGTGGAATGCTTCCACGGATAATGTCGGTGTTACCGGTTACAACGTATACAACGGTTCCGCGCTGGCTACCTCGGTAACCGGCACAACCGCTACGGTAACCGGCCTGGCAGCCAATACGGCTTACTCTTTCAGCGTGAAAGCGAAAGACGCGGCCGGCAACTTGTCGGCAGCCAGCAATGTTCTTGCGGTGACCACGTCCTCGGACGGAGGCGGTACGACGCCTCTGGCTAAAATCAACGGCGCTTACGTTGCTTCCTGGCATTTTCCTGCCGTGAACACGGTTCCCGCCAACAAATTGACGCACATCTTCTATGCATTTGCGGATGTCGCCAATAACGGCGTCAGCGGCGGAGATACTTCGCAAATCGCTCAACTGGTCACGCTGAAACAGAAAAATCCGGACTTGAAGGTTCTGATTTCCGTAGGCGGCTGGGGCCGTTCCGACGGTTTCACGAGCGCGGCTTCCACGGATGCGAACCGTACGGCTTTCGCTAACAGCGCCCTGCAGTATATCCGTGCCAACAAACTCGACGGAATCGATCTGGACTGGGAGTATCCGACAACGGCGGACAAACAAAACTACACCCTTTTCCTGAAAAAACTTCGTGAAGTTCTCGATGCCGGGAGCGCGGCCGACGGTCGTACCGGCAACAAAAAGTATGAAATTACAGCGGCTACGGGCGCTTCCGAGTACGGAATACAAGGAATCGACCTGGGAAGCGTACACCCTTACTTCACCTTCATTAACATTATGACCTACGACATGCAGGTCGGCGCCAACACCCACCACACGAACCTGTACACGTCTTCCCTGAATTCCAGCTACAGCGTGGACAATGCGGTGAAGCTTTACAAGGGACGCGGCGTTCCGTCCGAAAAAATCGTAATCGGCGGAGCTTTCTATTCCCACGGTGCCGGAGATTACACGTATGACGAACTCAAAGCCAGCTATATCAACAAAAACGGCTGGACCCGCCAATGGGACGACGTTGCCAAAGCCCCTTACCTCACTAACGGCAGCAGCATGCTGAGCTACGATGACGCGGAGTCTCTGACTCAAAAAGTCAACTATCTCAAAAGCAACAACCTGGGCGGCATCATGTTCTGGGAGTATGGTCAGAACCTGGGCGCAGAGCTTGTGGATGCCATCTACACGGCATTGAAATAAACTTTCGTTCCGTTCCGGAATAGCAAAAAGCTGCCCGACGTCCTCCTTGGACGCGGGCAGCTTTTTGTTTTTGCTGTTAAAATCGTTCGGTGACTTGATCGCAAGCCATTTACTTTTGAACAAAGGCATGGTATAGTTGTTTCGAAAAGTTTGGAAATAAGAAAAGCGGCAAGCAGCGTGTAAGGCCGGAAGAAAAAGGGTGTAGAAAGCATGGAAACCATTCAAGCCGTTAAAGTGCACAGGGCACTAGGTGAGCATACCCGCTATAAAATCGTTCAAATTTTGACCAAGGAAAGCAATCTCTGTCCCGCGGATCTCGAGAGCCGCTTGGAATCGATCGCTCTTTCCACTTTGTCTCATCATTTGAAACAATTATCGGACTGCGGATTGCTTCACTCCCAGAAAAAAGGAACCTACATTTATTACAGTTTGAATGAAGATACGGTCAAAAAATTTGCGCCTTATTTGATCGAATAGTTTTTTACTTGTTATTTCGATATAACTAGAAATATCAAAAATGCGTACTTTTAAAGTTCCGTATAAAACGCTTATGTGCCTAAACAGATTTTAACGCCGCTGCTCTTTTTTGTTTCTATATTTCTAGAAATATAATATTATTGAGAAATGAGGATGACAATATGTTTAAAACATGGAAAATTTACATGCTTGCCCTGATCAGCTTTCTGGTGGGAACGTCCGAGTACATCATTGCCGGTATTCTGGATAAAATCTCAGCCAGCCTCGACATCTCACTGGTTGCCGCAGGACAGCTGATTACCGTTTTTTCGCTCGTATACGGGCTCGGGACACCCTTTCTGATCGCTTGGACCGCCCGCTGGGAACGGCGCAAATTACTGATCTATTCACTCGGACTTTTTGTCGTCGCGAACGTACTCGCCTTTATCCTGCCGGGCTTTGCCGCATTTATAGGCGCCCGTATTCTGATGGCGCTCGGCGCGGGGGTGGTCGTCGTAACCGCTTTGACCGTTGCAGCCAAAATTGCGCCTTCCGGTAAGCAGGCAAGCGCGATTGCGACCGTCATTATGGGCTTTACCGCTTCTCTCATCGTGGGCGTTCCTCTCGGAAGGCTGGTTGCGGCGGCTTACGACTGGAAAACGGTTTTCGCCGGAATCGGTGCACTCGGCCTGCTGGCGATGTTCGTCTTGTCCGTTACCATACCGAAAACGGAAGGTGACGCTCCCGTTCCTCTGCGCGAGCAGATCGCTCTTCTCAAACAACCCAGAATCCTTCTGGCTTTATCGGTAAGTTTCTTTTGGCTGGGGGGATACTCTATCGCGTACACCTATATCTCCCCTTATCTGCTGACAATTACCGGAATGAACGAGAAAATGTTAAGCGCCGCACTGCTCGCATTCGGCATCGCCAGCCTCGCCGGTTCCAAGATCGGCGGCTACAGCGCCGATAAATGGGGAGTGTACCGCACGCTCATGTCCGGTATGACGCTGCACGTCATCACACTGCTACTGCTGACGCTGGCCGCCCATTCCCCTGTCGTCGTATTCGCCGTGCTGATCTTGTGGTCGTTCGCCGCCTGGTCTTCCGGCCCGACCCAGCAGTATAATCTCGTCACGATGGCGCCCGAGTCATCCGGAATTATGCTCAGCCTGAACAATTCAGTGATGCAGCTTTCCATGGCGGCCGGTGCCGGAATCGGCGGCATTATCGTCGGAAGCGTCTCCCTGAATGCCGTGACATGGATCGGAGCGGTCGGGGTCGCGGCGGCAATCGCCATTAACTTCGTCTCTTTCAAGCTTTCCGTTGGCGAAAGACGCAAGGCGGAGAACATCCGGCACGCCTGAATGAATGCCTGAATGCAGGTGATAAGCTATCCCGGCCGGGGTAGCTTTTTTTTATGTACCCATTATTCCCGCCTTTACAAAATCTCTATAATCCACTTACTCAACGTTAACAATGCCCTGCTATAGTCAGGCTTAGTAAGCATACATACTATCCGACTTATGAAGGGGATCAACAAAAATGAAAAAGAACTGGCTTATCGCCGCATCGACAGCACTTACGCTCGTATCCGGAACAGGGGCCGCTTTTGCCGCGGATCTGAAAGGCTCTACGGCGGACTCGGTCACCTACACCAACAACGGGCAAGCCGTTGCTCCGTCCGTCCCGGCCGTTAACATCGACGGCAGCCTGTATCTGCCTTTCCGCGCAATCAGCGAAGCGACCGGCAAGTACGTCGATTGGGACGAGTTCCGCAGCCGTGTCTCTCTGACGGACAAGCCTGCACTGACAGGCAAATACAAACTGAATGCTCCCGATCTGGCAAAAGGGGTCAAAATGGGCATCGGCTCCTCGCTGACCCACCTGCCGGGCGATCCCGACAATGTATTCTACACAACGGCGGACCGCGGTCCGAACGGAGAAGTCGATGTAAAAGGAACCATGGTCCGTACGTTCCCGCTCGCCGATTATACTCCGACCATTTACAAAATCGAAATTAAAGACGGCCAAATCAACATTCTCGACCAATTCCCACTTAAATTGAACGGCATCAATCCGGCAACAGGGAAAGCCAACATCAGCGGTTTGCCGAACATCAAAGGCCGGGACGAAGCGCCTTTCGACGCCAAAGCCGAGAAAGAACTCGCTTACGATCCGTACGGTCTTGACGTGGAAGGACTGGCCTATAACCCCAAAGACGATACGTTCTGGATTTCGGACGAATACGGCCCCTCCCTGGTGCATGTAAAACGGGACGGTACCCTGATCGAGCGCATCGTGCCTAAAGGCTGGGCCGCTCAAGTTTCCACACCGCTTGTGCCAGCCCGTGAAACACTGCCGGCCGTCTATAACAAGCTCCGCCAAAACCGCGGCGCCGAAGCGGTAGGCATCACACCGGACGGCCGCTTCATGTTCATGGCGATGCAGAGCCCGCTGCGCAGCCCGAACAAGGAATCCGACAATTCGCGTCAACTGCGTATCGTCAAATTTAATCTGCAAACGCTGGAGCCGGTAGCCGAATTCGCTTATCTTGCGGAAGACGCCAAAGACTTCAAGGGATTAAAGCAAGCCGATATCGTCATTTCGGACCTCGTGGTGGTGGATGAAAATACGCTGCTTATCGACGAGCGCGACAAAAACGCGGGAGACAAAGCGCAGCTGAAGCGTATCTATTCCATCGACCTGTCCAACGCGACCAACATTCTCGGCAAATACGACGATACCAAGGCAGCCGGTAAAACACTGGAGCAAATGTCCCCGGCCGAGCTGAAAGGTCAGGGCATCCTTCCTCCTTCCAAACGGACGCTGCTTGATCTGGTCCCTTTCAAATATCCGTATGAGAAAGTGGAAGGCGTGTCTCTCGTAAACGGCAACACGCTTGTCATCGTGAACGACAACGATTTCGGCGTCGATAGCAGCTCCCCGGAAAACGGCACCGAGCTCTGGACGTTCAAGCTCCCGTATACCATCAAGTAAAACATGCAAAATCAGCAAACCCGGTCAGGACCTTTTCGGTCCGCCGGGTTTTTATGTTTTTGAATCGGTTCGAGTATTCCAAGCAGCTCATTTCCGTAAACTTCAAGTTAGTTACTCACATCAGTCACATCACTTCTCTTTTAACCTACAGATGCATGCACAAGCGGCGAAAGCCAGCACTCCGCTCGCGGCGGTTGAAACGGAAAAAGCTCTGAGATAATCTCCCAGGCCGGCTTCGGCAAGGGGCGCATTCAACGCAGCGGAAAACAAAATGCTGATCCCTGCTACACCCAAAGCGTTCGCCAAATACATAAAGGTCGTAAACAGCCCCGAACCGGTTCCGCCCGACGCCGCCGGCACGCGATTCAAGATCGTATTGGCAAGCGGTGTTGTGGCCATGCCCAGACCCAGCCCGTATACCGACAAAATCAATCTATTTTGAAAATGAAAGAAATGCACGGCATCGGCATGCAGAGACCAAATCAGCATAAATAAGCTCGCTCCCATCGTAAACGTCCCTGTTTTTAATACGGCGTCTCCCCATCTTTTCACCAACCACGCCGACATTAATGAAGTGGCGAAAAACCCCAAGCCAAGCGGTAAAAAAACAAGGCTGGTCGATTCAAGATCGAATTTCAGTCCCGCCTGCAAATAATAATTTAAAATGAAGAAGAATGAGAACATACTGAGATAGACAACGACCTCTGTGATGATTCCGATCCGGAATGAACCTATTTTGAACAGGGAAAGCTCCATCAACGGCGCGCGTCCCGCCTCTTCTCTGCGTTTCTGCTGAAGCACGAATTGAAGCAGTAACACGAGCGATAAAAGCAAGCATCCCCAGGTCCATACCGGCCATCCTTGTTTTTGCCCGATCGTTAACGGATATATGAGCAAAAGCAATCCGGACATAACAAGAATAATGCCGAACCAGTCGATACTCGGGTCGGAATGCCCGCGTGATTCGGGAACGATCGGCAGTCCCATCATCACAAGCAGTCCAAAAGGCACATTAACTAGAAAAACGATCCTCCAGCTAAGGCCGAACAGGTTCCAGTCCACCAAAAGCCCGCCCAAAATCAAGCCAAGGGTGAAACCTAGGCCGATCACGGCCCCATAGATGGCAAAAACCAACCCTTTTTCCCTCGGGAGGAAGATGCTCTGCATAATGGACAAAACCTGTGGTTGGATCATCGCTGCCGATAAACCCTGGATGATGCGAATGACAAGGAGTAGGGTCGGGTTCGATACCCATGCGCCGAGCAGACACATACAGGTAAAACCCGAAACCCCGATCCGTAACAGGCGTTTTCGGCCATATAAGTCACCCAATTTTCCGCCTAAAATCAAAGCAACGGCAAGCCCTAACGAATATCCCGAGAAAATAAGCTGCGCTTCGGCAAAGCTGGCATGGACGCTCGCCTGCATTACCGGAAGCGCCACCTGCATCATGTAATTGTTCAGCGAAATCAGAAGCGTCGGCAGCAAAATCAGAACTAAAGCCATCCAGCGGCGTGGATCGGGGTGCGGTGCCGCGTCGGGTTCTCTTGTACATGCAGGAATCAAGTCATCCATTGTTATTCCCCCTCATTCAGCGCCAAATTAAGCGAACCGGCATGACCAATTGATCCTTATTATCAGCGAGAATGAAACGGTGTTCTACCTGCAAAGGTATTTTCTCTCCCTATAGAAGGAATGGGAGGAACAAAAAAAGGATTTCGAACATGATAGCTATGTCCGAAATCCTTTTTTAAACGAATAAGCTGATCTATTCTGTTTTTGCATCCCGATGGGATAACATCTTGAGGTATTCACTCGGATTATATCCATACATTTTATGGAAGGCTGCGGCGAAATTGCTGAAATTGCTGTAGCCGACGGATACCGCCGTTTCCCCGACATTCATCCGCTGCACTTCCATACAATAAAGCGCCTTTTCCATCCTTTGCTTGCGTACCAGTTCAAATACAGTCATGCCAAAACGTTCCCGAAAACCTTTTTTCAGCTTGAATTCATTGAGTCCGACCTTTCTCGCCAGCTCCCGGATCGATAACGGCTGTTCGAAATGACGAACCACCAGTTCCCTGGCTTGATCCAGCTTCGCGAGATCATCCCGGTTCAAAAACTGTTTTCCAATCTCCGCTTCATAGCCTTCTACTTCCCCGAACAAAGCGATCAGCTCCATGGCTTTGCTCTCCATGTAAAGCCGTTTCATCGCTCCGACATAAGAACAGTTCAGCATATCCGACACACAGCGATGGATTTCCGGCGTATTCGGGTATTTATCGATGCTGCCCTTATGCCGCTGCAGCCAGGATTCCATTCTCTGTTTCTCGGTAAGATCGGCCGCATAATGAAACAGCTCCTGCGGAGACAAGCGGAGTTCCAGCATATGATTGCGGACGCCCGCCTTTTTCTCTTCATATACCAATTCATTCTCGAAAAATAGCACGTTGCCCGTCCAATGATTCGTATAGCTCTCCTTGCCGCCCCACTCGCAATAAATATCGCCGCTAAGGCAATAACTTAGCTCAAACAACGGACATGCCTCCTGAATACGCAGCTTCATATCCTGCGCATAGGTCAGGTCCGTTATCGCGATTTCCATGCCGGGACGGATTCGCGTCCTGAGAATGCTTCCTTGTCCAATCTCGTGCGGAATCGTAATATGCTGCTCCCATGCCCGAAGCCGGGATTGTCCTTGAATCAGATCCGTAAATTGATCGAAAAGGCTGTGCACCTCGCTATTAACTATATATAAAGTCAAATGGACACCTTCTCGCCTGATTAATCCAGATATTGTTTGCATTACCAAAAAGCCCGATTCGGAAATCCGGTCATCGTTTAACTGAAATAATGGAGCGAGTAAAACCGTCTGAATCCGGTTCCGGATTTTCATAGGTATACCCGGCGGCCTGAAAGCATTTCCGGGTGAGTCAAAACGGACTTTTATCCTCCACGTGAGCGTGCATGATGATCAGCGTATTCGATACTCCGTAAACCATCATCGCGTCCTGGAACTCGGCAAGCGATTCCATCGATTCGCTCCTCGTTTTCAGCATATAATTGAACTCCCCGCTTATCCGGTACAGCTCGGCAACCTCCGGGGAAGATTCGCAGTAACGGACAAACTCCCGGCATTTAGCGGTTTTAAACAACATAAATGCCTGTATGCCCCGGTCTAATTTACCGGGATCGAATTTGGCTTTGTAGGCGGTAATAATCCCCTGCTCTTCGAGCTTTTGGATGCGTTCTCTCACTGCCGGCTGAGTCATGGAGATGTGACGGCCGATTTCGGCAACCGGCATGCGTGCGTTCGTATGCAGTAAGTTCATGATTTTGCGGTCGGTATCGTCGGGCTTTGCCGTTTCTCTCATCCATCATCCTCCTAAAGCGGTTTAGCGATTTTACTTATAAAACGGAAAGGGATTCGGCATGAATCCCTTTGATTATACCTGTCTCCTCATCCTAATTTCCATATAATTAACTGTATAGAACCGGAAAGGATGATTGGCATGCAGAATTTGCGCGAAAAAACGGCACTCGTCACCGGAGCGAGCCGCGGAATCGGAAAGGCGATCGCCAAGAGATTGGCCCACGACGGTGCATGGGTAGCCGTTCATTACGGCCGGGACAAGAAGGCGGCGGAGCGGACCGTTGCCGAAATTACGGAAACCGGCGGAAGAGCTTTTAGCGTGCAGGCCGATCTGGGCTCCATGCAGGGCGTGGAACGGTTATTCGAGCAGCTGGACACGCTCACCATCAAACATACGGGCAGCACATTCCTCGATATTCTCGTCAACAATGCCGGAATCGGCACACAAGGGTGCATCGAAACCACGACCGAGAAACAGTTTGACGAGCTGATCGCCGTCAACATCAAGGCTCCGTTTTTCATTATTCAAAAAGCGCTGCCTCGGCTGCGCACCGGAGGACGCATCGTGAACATTTCCTCCGCCGAAACCCGCATCGCATTCCCCGCTTCCATTGCCTACGGGTTGACGAAAGGCGCTTTAAACACCATGACCCTGCCGCTGGCGAAACAGCTGGGCGAAAGGGGCATTACCGTGAACACGATCCTTCCCGGCTACACGGAAACCGATATCAACACGGACATCCTGAGCGATCCGTCGGTCCGGGAGTACGCGGCAGGCATGTCCGCTTTCGGCCGGCTCGGACAAGTCGGAGATATCGCGGATGCGGCGGCCTTCCTGGCGTCAGAGGACAGCCGGTGGGTCACCGCCCAGATTCTCGATGTATCCGGCGGCGCCCGCCTCTAAGAACCGGGTAGCGACGAAGGTGATCGGGAGACTGAGCGCTCGAATACCTGTTTTCCAACTTAAAAGACAGACTTCCTTTATAAGAAAGTCTGTCTTTTTTTTCCAGTCCGCTTATGAAGTTAAAAAGTCGCGTACGATACGGACATACTCCTCCGGTTCTTCCAGATATCCCGCATGGGAGCTGTTCTCCAGCACTTGAAAGCCCGATTGAGGGACAAGCGAGTGATAGTAAAACGTAGACTCCGGCGCCGCTTCGTCATACCGGCCGCACAGGAACAGCGACGGCACGGTAATTTCATGAAGCCGCGGTGTCACGTCGTACGTTTTCAGACTCCCGGTCGGGCAAAACTCGGAAGGTCCCCACATGGACATGTAAATGTCCTTATTAGCCTTACCCCGGCTTTCCAGCACGACCGCAGGCAGTGGGTCGATTCGGCATACGTGCCTTTTGTAATAGTCCTTCATCGCATCCCGATACTCATCCGAATTCGTTGTGCCCTGCTCCTCGCTGCTCGCGATGACCGCTTGGACTTCATCCGGCAATTCAGCCAGGAACCGATCCGCGTCTTCTTTCCAGCGTGCCGCACTCAGGCAGGGACTGGAGAAAATGACGCTTCGCACTCCGGTTGGCTTGCGTTCGATCAAATAGGAAGCCGCGAGCATCGTGCCCCAGGAATGCCCGAGTATATGAACTTCATCCAGGCCGAGAGCTTCTCTCACACAGGCCAGTTCTTCGATAAACCGTTCCGTACGCCATAAGGAGGCATCTCCCGGTCTGTCCGAATTCCCTCCGCCGAGCTGATCGTAGAAAATAACCGGCCTTTCGTCTCCCAGCACGTGAAGGGCCGCTTTCAGCGGATCATGAGTGTTGCCCGGGCCGCCGTGTAGAACGAGCAGGGGCGTTCCGCCGCCTTCTCCCGCCGAGCTGTACCACACTTTGCCGCCGGGTACCTCGATATAGCCTTCTGTATGCCGCATCCTGCATGCCTCCCGCTTTCTTTTCATCTTTCTAGTATAAAGCTTTCTGTGGCTTTACGAAATACCGGATGCCGATCCTCTTCTTCCCGCCCGCAAGGACAAGGCAAAGCATAGAAACAAGATCAGGGCCGCCGACACGTACGGATAATTCAAATTCCGGTCGAAAAGAACTCCGGCCACGATCGGACCCGTAATATTTCCGAGGCTGGTATAAGCCGAATTCAGGCCCGCTACATATCCCTGGTGCTCGTTCGCCATTTTAGACATCTGAGTTCCGATCGCCGGACGCAAAATATCGATCGACAAAAATACGATAAACGTCACGACAACAATCATCCAATATTGATGGACGAACAGAGTCAGCAAAACGAACAGACCGGCCATAGCGAGACAGACCGATATGACGGTTCTTTCTCCGAAGCGATTCAAGATCCAGCCGAAAATCGTGACCTGCACGACCGCTCCGGAAATAGAACCGAACGTAATGATAAAAGCGATATCTTTAGGTGTAAATCCGAATTTATGATCCACGAAAAGTCCGAAAACCGTCTCGTAATTCGCCAGGCCGAAAGACATCACGAAGACGATGACCAGGCTGATGAAATACGGTTCCCGGAACGAACTCAGCATCTGGGCCATAAAGCTCTGCTTCTGCGCAGGAGCCGCTCCGGATTTGACGAGCGGTTCCACCGGTTTCGATTCGGGCAGAATAAACAGCGTGACAACCGCGGCGACGGCGCCGACGGCCGCAGCCGCGTAGAAAGGCGCACGTATGCCGAATTCCGCGATAAAGCCGCCGATGCCCGGGCCGATGATGAAGCCCGTCGTGATCGCGGCGTTGATAAATCCCATTCCTTTGGCCCGTTCCGCGGTTGTGGTGACATCGGCTATGTAAGCCATAATCGAAGGCATGATCAGCGCAGCGCCTATCCCTCCGAGCATTCTGGAAGCGAAAAGCAGAACGGGCGAACTCACTACGCCGAATAGCAGCTCGGACACGGTGAAGATGACCATTCCGGCCACGATCATTTTCTTCCGGCCCAGCGAATCGGAAAGCCTTCCCGCGAGCGGTGAGAAAATGAGCTGCGTCAGCGAAAACGCGGCCACGAGGAAGCCCATAATGCTTCCGTTTAAATGAAGTTCGTCCATATAAGTCGGCATGATCGGGATAACGAGTCCGATACCGGTAAATACGAGAAAAATATTAAGCATGAGAAGCAGTACGGCTCCTCGGTTTTTAAGCAGCAGCTCCACTTCCATCCCCTCCTCCACAAATCTGTCTATTTAGTCTATCCCGAGTTCCCTTAATTTCATATACTGAACGTTCGTTCAGTATATAGGCGTAATAAAAGACGCCAAAGCGCCGAATCGAAAATTTCCTCAGCCGTCACCGGCAGTCCGCCTTATCAGCTCGGTTTCGCTACTCCGTGCAGGAAGACGCCGAAAGCCAGCCGGTACAGCTTCAATGCTTCAGCCGTGGACGATTTCCGCGACATCTGGCTCAGCCCCATGATCAGACTTTCCAGAATCACCGCAAGAGGTTCCACATCGGCGCCTTTGAATTCACCGCTGTCCATCCCCTGTTGAATCAGGGCTTGATTGAATTTTAAATGCCGGTTCACCAGCTCGGCGATCCGTTCTTCCACGTCGTTCGTTTTCTCTTCGTTATTAAAAAACTCGTCGGCCGCTTGGGTCAAGGGATGGTTCAAATCTTCGATAACCATCTGTTCCGCCATTCCCAAGAGCTTCTCGGTCGTTGTTTTGTAGAGCGGTTCTTTTTCCATCCACTTTTCTTCCCATTCGCGTTCCCATTCGTCGACCAGATAAAGAAATAAGCCTTCTTTACTTTTGAAATGATAATAAATGTTCCCTTTGCTGCTGCCCGTGGCCTCCACGATATCTTCGATAGAAGTGGCTTTGTATCCCTTCTGGACGAACAAGGTCCTGGCAGCATCAGCAACCCGTTTTTTTGTCTGTTCGCTTTGCAGCTGCTTTTTATTCATCCGCTCCGCTTCACTCCTTCGTGGATGGTTTGACGGCATCTGTACCTGCCGGTCGTGTTCACAGGATAATAATACTGAACGTTCGTTCTGTATCTTATCAAAAACAGCCGATCAAGGCAAATTTTTTATTCTTCGCTTTCGTTTCAAGTCATAGAAAAAACCGGCACAATCTGTGCCGGCTCCATTACATATCCCCCTGCAGACTGCGGATAGCGAAGCTTTCTTTCCCCCTTAAAAGTCAGGGAGCATCCGGGCCCACTTCCGCTTGAGTCAGCGGGTGATTCGTAAAGCTTGACGCGCTCGAACGCTCATCGGCTCCGGCGTCGTTAACCGAGCGGGTTTCCCCGTCCATGTCCTCCTGGACAAAAGGATAAGAGCCTTTGGCATAATTGATCGCCGGGCTGGTAGCCGATAATTTCTGCAACCCCTGCACGGCCGTCAGCAGCGGATTCTTATTCCAGATCTCAGTGGAATTTCTGCCTTTGTTTGTCACGGTCCCTCCGTATCCGATGTTGCCTTCGAATACCGTATTGGTCGTTGCCGCCTCGTTATAGAGAATACCGGAGCTGTTTTTCACGATATTGTTGGCTACCCTGCTGTCTACCGGAGTGAATGCTTTGCCCGAACCGACTACGATACCGGTCGTGCTGTTAACGATCGTGTTGTTGACGACCTGGGCACGGTAAATTCTCCACTGAGCTCTCAGATCGTCTTCGCTCGGATTCGAAGGATAACCGCCCGTTCCGCCGTCGTAATTGCCGTTGTCGAGAATAATCGCGCTGTTCGTCAGATTTTCCATGTAATTGTTATAAATCTTATGATCGTTCCCGTAGATGCGGATGCCCGCCTGTTCCGATTCTACTCCGTCGCCGAGAAAGAAGTTCCCGTAGAAACTGTTGCTATGGCCGTGTCTCGAAGTAAGTCCGCCCTTGGACGTTTTGAACGTATTGTAGCGTACGGTATTGTTGCTGCTCTTTACGGATACGATTTCCGGTTCGCCGTCCGTATTTTCAAACAGATTATACTGGATTTTGTTGAACCCGTCGGAAAGCGAAATTTTGGACAAGCCCAGCCGGATCGTTTCTTTGCCGTTGTCGACCCATGGACCTACATCGTGAAAATAATTGTATTCAATCACATCATGTTGAGAAATATTCCCCTGCCCGTCCCCTTCATAAGCAATCAGTGGATTGGTATCCGTTTTGTTGCCGAAATCGTTGCGGTCGATCTGGTTATGATGGCTGTTCGCCCCGCTGACCTGAAGCCAGATAGTGCCTACGCCCCGTGCAGGTAAAGCAAACTGGTTCCGCGTCAGCCGGATATGATGGGAGCCGTTCAATAAGACACCCTTGTCGGCCGAATTGGCGAACTTCAAGCCCTCGATTGTAACGTAAGAGGATTTTTTGACTTCGAAAGTGGTCGAGCCTGTAATGACCGCCTTTCCGCGGTTTTCGGCTTTGATCGTAATGGGGCTTGCCTCTGTTCCGTTTCTATTTTCAATTAAAATCGACGGATTACTGCCGCTAACCGTGTAATTGCCGTCCGCCAGCACAATCGTCTGTCCGGCGCTTGCGGTTTTCAGAGCCGCTGCCAGTCCTTCCGAAGTGGACACGGGGATTCCCCCTTGGCTGCCGTCTTCCCCATAAATTTCGACTTCCGTGTAGCTGTTCCACAAATTGGTGGAGTTGCCGTGCCCGACAAGTTTCACGTAACGCACCGAGGATACATCCGCGAAATCAAATGTCTGAAGCTGCGCGTTCAGGCTGCTCGTCACATTTGTTTTCACATTCGTATACGTAACGTTGTCCGCCGAAGTCTGAATATCGAAAGTCGACGTTCTCGTGTCGCCGTTTAGGAAAGCAACTTTGATGTAAGCGACTTTACGGAGTGACCCGAGATCGAAGCGGATCCACTCGCCGTCACCGTTTGCGGACCAGCGGGTCGACAGGTTGCCGTCCACCGTATTAGCAGGCAGGTTGCCGTCATGCTTACTCGCCGTTACGGCGGAAGCGGGTACGGAAAGTTTCGTATTCGCCGCATAGCCCTGAGCGGGAATCAGCATAAGAAGCAGACAAAAAGACAAAATGAGCGAAAAGGTACGATTACCGGCGTTCATCACAGCACATCCTTTTGAGCGTATTTTTCAGCGCTTGACTTGCAGTTCCTTACTCCTTCCGCGAAACAGATTGCAGAGTGCGCACTCTTCTCCCTGTATACCGCAAACGTCCCGTAAAAGCTATCTTCAATTCTCGAAAAGCCCCCTCAAAATCCCGAATATCGGCGTTTTTCTTTAAAAAAGCTCCACCTTCATCGTGTCCAGCCATGCCCTGGCTATCAGTCCGTAGCCGGCGGCCGACGGGTGTACCCCATCCGGAGCCCAGTAGCTGGCCGGCGCTTCCGTGGAAGCGCGGGCAAACAAGCCGTCGAGCGGAACCAGCCGGGTTCCGAATTCCCGGGCCAACTCCCGTACGACTCCGATCTTCGGATCGAGATCTTCCCGCCACGCCTTGCGGTCTTCCGGCACGGGAAGGACGAAAGGCTCCATCAGCACGATCCGGGCCCCCGTTTCTTCCGTCGTGCGCGTCAGAAGCTGACGGTATCCCGCGGCAAACGTCTCCAGGGACGTGGGATCATTGCGGTCATACCTTCTCCAGCAGTCGTTGATCCCGATATAAATGGTGACCCAATCCGGCTTTAAGTCGATGCAGTCCTGCTGCCAGCGGTTTTGCAAATCCTTGACGCGGTTTCCGCTTATCCCCTTGTTGAGAAAAGTGACCCGGCTTCCGGGACAGGCGGCTCCGAACAAGCCCGCTATCATCTGAACATAGCCTTTTCCCAGGTCCGCATGATTTTCGCGGTTTCTGCCGGTATCCGTAATGCTGTCTCCTTGAAAAAGAAGAAGCTCTCCCCTTCCGATCGTCCTATCTTTGTGCTCCTTCATGTCCGATCCTCCTCTAATAAATTGCGGAACGGAAATCCGTGCAGGCGCCAAGGCTTGGAGCCTCCGAAATACCGGACGGGTCCCGTCTTCGCATCAACGGGTCCGATCCGCAGCTCGGGTTCTTCGCCGGCCGGATAAAGAATCGCTTCCTCCCCCTGTTTTAGCGGAAGCATAACCGATTCCCGGCTGTCCCCCAGCTGCACATCATGACGCGCGACCTCTCCGGCCAGCCGCCAGTGAATCGTGCCGGTCCAGCCCGTCCGGATTTCGCAAGGCTCCCCCGCCAGACTCTTGACCCTCACGAAAGACGTGGCCCCGGCGCGGCGGACGGCGCTGACGAGGAAGGCGCCCTCGGCGCGCAGGTCGTGGAAGGCGGCCTCCAGCCACTCTTCCGGCACAGCGGGGAAGATCCGGATCGTGCCGCCCCAGCTTTGCAGCAGCATATCGTGCAGCGATTCGGCCCCGGCAAGAGGGGTTTCGATGACAGGCCCCGCTTCTTTGTACATCGTGTTCGGCTTGATAAGGCCGAGAAGTGTATGAAGCAGGCGCAAAGCCTCGTCCCCCCAGCCGAGTGTAGCTGCGATCGAAGCCGCCCCGGCAAAGCTGAAGCCGCGCAGGTCGCCTTCGCTGTCCAGCCAGTGCCGGAGGGAACGGGCGATCAATTCCCGTTCCTCTTCCCGGTCCGGGCTGGCCAGGTGCAGCGGAAAAGCCGCCAGCAGGTGGCTGAAGTGCCTGTGCCCGAAGGCAAGGGGGACCCCGCGGCCGACCATATAGCCGCTTGCGTCCACCGGCAGCGGCGTCAGATTGTCCAGCGCTTCCCGCCACCTGCCGGCAAGGGGATCGCCGCTTCCGAGCCGTGCGTCTGCGGCAAGCAGCGTCTCGCATCCCCACCGGAGCAGCGCGAGGTCGTAGTGGCAGTCGCTGACGGTCAGCCGTTTGAACGAGCCGTATTCCGGCGAGATCGTCGGAGGCAGATGCAGCTTCCCGTCCTCGCCCGCGTGAAGCAGATGCAAGTAGTAATTAACGCTTCCGCGCAGCGCGGGATACAGGACATCCCGCAGCAGCCCGTCGTCCATGGAATAACGGTACTGTCGCCACAGACAGTGGCAGAGCCAGGCCAAATTCCCGATTTCCTCGCCTACCTCGCTGCGGAGGTCAAAGCTGCCGCTTCTCCCAAGGCCCGCGGAATCATGGCGGTACGGCTGCGGAACATTTTCCCTCAGATGCTCGCTGTTATCCGCTACCGCTTTGACCAGCGACTCTCCGATCGCTAGACGGTTGGACGCGTACACCGGGGAATAACTCATCTGGACGTTCATGTTGAACCAGTTCCCGGCCCAGGGGGTCGGTGCAAGCCAGGGACCCTGATTGTCCAGCAGGACACTGTCCGCCCTTGCCGCCGATGCCAGTTTATACATCTGAATCCAGTAAAAACTTTCCAGGCGCCGGTCGGGGATGGAAAGAAAGCTTTGGCGGTAATAGTCGTGCCACCACCTGCGGTGAGCGGACACCCATTCGCCGAAATCGCCGGACGCCGCTTTCCGGACGGCTTCCGCCGCGTTCTTTCTCGCCTTATCGGTGCAGCTGTTCTGGATGGAGACGAAGGCGACTCTCCGTCCATCAGGCGATTGCGTGACTGTCCAGGCGGTGACGCACCCTTCCCCGCGTCCTTCCCCTCCCGTGAAACGCTGGATAACAAAAGTCATTCCATCTTCCCGGGACGTCTCGTGCACGGCAAGCGGGATATACTGATTAACGTTGATTCCGTCGGCAAATTTGAGCACATCGTCCACTTCGGAGTGAGGCACCCACTCCAGGCGTGCCTCCTTTTCCTCCTCCGAAGTTTCAAGTTCAACGGCCATGACCGCTTCTTCGGCATGAACAAGCGCCCTGATGCGCACTTCTCCGCATGTCGTAGTCAGCGAGCCCCGAAGCTCGGCGTTCCACAAATCCACCCTCAGCCGTGTGGGATTATAAATCAGGCCCGCCAGCTCCAGGTTCATTTCGCCTATCGGCACACGGGGTTTAAAATCATCACGATCCGTACGGGTTGCCGTCACATCGGTGCGGCCCGTAACAAACCGGAGCGTCCGCCGCTTTTTCGCATTTTCCGCTCCGTAGACCATTGCTCCGATCGTTCCGTTCCCGATGTAAGCGCCTTCATCCCAGCTCGTCGATTTCACGACCCATTCCATATCGTGCTCCGCCATAAAAGCCCGCCAATCGAGATCCAGGCGCGGACGGTCTGTTACGGATTGCTTCATGAAGCGTCACTCCTATCCTTTTATCGCTCCGATGAGAGCTCCTTTTACGAAATATTTCTGTAAAAACGGATAAACGAGCAGAATCGGCACCGTTGCGACGATAATGGTCGCGTACTTAAGCGTGACGGTGAGCATAGCCACGTCGCCTTCGGAAGCGCCCAGATTGGCATTCGCTTCCCCCTGCAGAAGAATTTCTCGCAAAATAAGCTGCAAAGGAAACATGGATCTTTCCTGCAGGAAGATGAGGGCGTTAAACCACGCGTTCCAGTGGCCGACTCCGTAATAGAGAAGCATGACGGCAAGGACCGGAAGTGAAAGCGGCAGGACGATGCGGAACAAAATAACGAAATCATTCGCCCCGTCGATTTTGGCCGACTCCTCCAGCGCATCCGGGATGCCTTCGAACGCCGTTTTCATCAGAATCAGATTAAACGTGTTAACCGCCGTCGGAATAATAAGCGCCCACAGCGTATTCGCAAGACCCACCCCTTTGACCGTCAAATAAAAAGGGATGAGCCCGCCGCTGAAAAACATCGTGAACACGATGAACAGCATAATCCGTTTGCGGTAAGCGAGGCTTTTGCGGGACAGCGCGTAGGCGCCGAGCGAAGTCAGCAAAATGTTGAACGCAAGACCCAGGAAGACTACGAAAAACGTGTTGGCGTAGCCTCTCAGAATCATGGGATTGCGGAAAACATTCGCGTAGGCGTCCAGCGAGAAGCCGACCGGCTTCCACAAAAACCCTTTGTGCGCAAGAAGCCCTCCCGCATCGCTGAGCGAGGCGAACACAACATACACAAGGGGGTAGATCGTTACGATCATGAGCAGGGTAAGAACAAGCAGATTGAAGCCGTCAAACGCCCGTTCGGAGATAGTCCGTCTGTTCACTAGGGATTCCTTCCTTTCCTACCAGAGACTCGTGCTGTTCAGCTTCCGGCTGATCCAGTTGGAACCGAGAAGCAGCGTGAAGTTCACCGCGGAGTTAAATAGACCGACCGCAGAGCTGAAGCTGTAATTAAACTCCTGGAGCCCTACACGATACACATAGGAAGACACGACGTCTGCGGTATCGAACGTGCTCGGATTGTAAAGCAGGATGATCTTTTCGAAACCGACGTTCATCATACGGCCCAGCTCCAGAATCAGCAGGATAATGATGGTCGGCATCAGTCCGGGCAGCGTAACGTTCAGCATCTGCTTCCAGCGCCCGGCACCGTCCATTTTGGCCGCTTCGTATTGTTCCTGATCGATGCCGGTCAAGGCGGCCAAATAGATGATGGTCCCCCATCCGATATGCTGCCAGATGCCCGAGGACACATAAATGGTACGAAACCACTCCGGTTCCAACAGAAGCGTTAAGCGTTCGCCGCCGAAAAAAGCGATGATATCGTTAATGACGCCGCTGCTCGCCGTAAAATCTTTAATGATGCCGCAGATCACGACGAGGGAAATAAAATAAGGCATGTAAGTCACGGTCTGAACCGTCCGCTTAAAAACCGAGTTCCGCACTTCGTTCAGCAGCAGGGCCAGAATGATCGGCGCCGGAAATCCGAAGACAAGCTCGTTCAAGCTGATCAGAATCGTATTTTTGATCGTCCTCCAGAAATAAGCCCCGGAGAAGAAACTCTCGAAATGGGCGAATCCGACCCATTCGCTTCCCCAGATGCCCAGCCTCGGCGAAAAATCTTTAAAAGCGATAATCGCGCCGTACATGGGAGCATAGTGAAAGACGGCATAGTAAAGCAGTACCGGCAGCAGCATCACATACAAAAGTTTGTTTTTGCGGATATCGAGCAGGAGGCCGGTCCGGGCCTGTTTTTTTGCGGCCGGGTACGGCAGAGCTTCCTGATTTATGGCAGCCATGACACAATTCCTCCGTTCGTATCGGCAGCTCCGGTCGTGAGACGTACATGTCCACACGGTAAAATCCGATTAACGGGCTGCCGCAAAGCATGTTATTAGCGCTTGTTGTAGCGGTCGAAGGCATCCTGGTAAATCTTCGTCACTTTATCGATTCCCATCTCCTTGATCCGCTTTACATACTCGTCGAATTTATCCAGAGGCTCTTTTCCCATCACGAACTTGATAAACATTTCTTCCTTGTAGCTCGTAATAGCCGTGTTCAGCTTGGCGATTTCTTTGCTCTCCTCTACGGTCGGCGTAATAAACTGTGGCAAAGCATGCTTCGCCGCATCGGTCTCGGACCATATTTTCAGGGCCTCGTCCTGCTGCTTGAATGTATTGAAGTTCTTCCGGCTGTCCCCGAGGTAAGGGCCGTTCGGTTTCGTGTATTGGGAAATCATTTGCTGAAGGGTGTATTTCCCGTCCTTCGCTATTTTATCGGTAAATGCTGGCGTGCCGTTGTTCAGGGTAAAGCTGTCGCCTTCCGTCCCGAAGTTAAAAAGCAGACTGCCCTTCTCACCGTACGCGTAATCCAGCCACCTCACGGCCAGCTCCGGATTTTTAGAGGCATCCGAAACCGCTTTGCTGGCAGCCGGATTATACTTGAAATCCCGCTGCCCGATGAAAGGGCGCTCGCCTTTGGTCAGCGTCGGATAAGGAGCTGCGACGAGCTGAAAATTCGGATTCTTCTTCTTTCCCGTATCCATCCATCTTCCCATTCCGCCGCTCAGGAGATGAACCGTCGCACCGGTGCTCTCGTTCAGCATTTTCGTATCCAGTGATTTGGAATCCGTATTAAGGGCGAAATCTTTATCGATCAGCCCCTCCGCATACCACTTGCGCAGAAGCGTCAGCGCCTCTTTGAATTGAGGATCGACCGGCCCGTATCTGACTTTCCCCTGGTCGTCGATATAGTAACGGTTTGCCGTTTTGTAGGCGCCGATAAAAGCGTCCTGGATGTTAAACTCGTTCTGGTATAAGGCGGAAAACGGCGAGGCCGCCCCTTTGCGCTCTTTAAACGCTTTCAAAACGGTGTACCAGTCGTCGATCGTCACCGGAACGTCCAATTTCAATTCGTCCAGCCAGTCCTTGCGGATCATGGGTCCTCGGAATACGAGTCCGTTCTCCGGGCGGATCATCGGAAACACGTAATAATTACCGCTGTCCGTTTTGATCATTTTGTCCAGCTCTTTGTCTTTCTCGAGCAGCTTTTTCAAGTTCGGGGCGTACTTGTCGATATACGAATTGAGCGGAATGATCACCTTATCGGCGATGGCTTTCTCCGGTCCGCCCGGGTACGATCCGCTGCCGCCGCTCCAGTTGTACTCGATCACATCGGGCAAATTGTTGGAAGCGATCAAGAGATTGAACTGGTCTTTGGACTGACCGTCCGCCGGGTGCGTGTACTTGACTTTGATGCCCGTTTCTTTCTCCAGCTGTTTGCCGAACGGTGAGTCCGCCAGATTCGTTACGAACGCGGAAAGGTTCGTGTCCATCGGCTCCCACGAGGTTAGCGTTTCTTCCGCACGAACCGGGTATTTGCCGGGTTCCGAATCCACCGCCGATTGTTTCTCTTCCTTCCCTCCTCTTCCACCGGCCGAACAAGCTGCGAGCATAACCGAAGCTGCCAGAATGACGATGACGCCCGAGCGGCTGTTTCTTCTTCCCGAATGTCGGACCATGTAAACCCTCCTCTTCAAAATCGCGGATGCGCGGTTGCGTCGCGCATCTCAGTGTCAGTATGACTTGCCGCTGCCGTCAAAAGATATCTTCAAAAACCGGAATGGCCCATCAATTTGCCGAAATCCGGGTTGACCGGCAGCCTGTAAAAACCGCAATCCGTCTGTAAAAAGCACACAAAAGCGTAAAAACCGCACGCGGCGGCTTCTACAGGATTTCTTTGTATTTGCCCGGTGTGACGCCTTCGAATTTTTTGAAAATCCGGTTGAAAGTATTGATATCGGAATAGCCGACTTTCCGGGCAATTTCGATGATCGGGTCGCTTGATTGCGACAGCAGTTTCTTAGCTTCCGCAAGACGGACTTTCTGGATCACGTCCAGCAGCGCTTCGCCCGTCTGCGCTTTGAACTGCTTGGACAAATAAGAAGGCGTGAGACCGAACGCTTCTCCGATCATGCTGATATTCAGATTTTCCGAGCTGTAGTTCTGCCGCACATACTCCGTTACCTGCCGGCTGAGCTGATCGTGCTCCGGTTTGCGGCTTTCCTGGATAAACCCGCATACGCGTGACAGCACCTCCCGCATTCCGGCCGTCATTTCCTGCAGCGTCTCCGAGCCCGCCAGCCGTTCGGCCGGATTCAGTTCGCGGATCAGCTCCCGTTTGCCCGGCAGTCCGATTTCATCGAGCGCTTTGAGCAGAGTGCCGACCAGATCGAACAGCAGACAGCGGCTTAGCGGCACGGAAAGCGTCTTCTGCACCACATTGCGCTCAATAACTTGTTCGACGAGCGCATTCGCTTGCCCGAAATCCCCCGCTTTCACGAAGTTGATCAGCTGCTGTTCCACATGCATCGGATAGGAATAGAAAGCCGCCTCCCCGGACTCGTCCCCCCCGGGCAGATCCCCATAGGCGATCACTTCACCGCTACCCATGACGATGCGGTATTCCATCGCGGCCAGCGCTTCTTGATAAGCGAGAGGAACGCCCGCGAGACCCGCATGAACGCCGCTGATCGCGATCGTTAACCGGACCTGAAAATGGTCCGACAGAAACGCTTTCACCTGCCGAGCGAGCCGTCGGATCTCTTGTTCGTCGGCTTCGGGACTGATATTCAGAATGCAGGCCTGCATATCGTCTATACCGGCAGTGACGGCACTGCAGCTTCCGGCCGCCGCCGTTTCTTCCGCCACGTTCATCAGAAGGAAATGAATCTGCCGGATTTTTTTGGCGTCGCCTCCGCCGGGCTCGTCCCACTTTCCGAATTGATCGATCCGGAAGAGCAGGACGGCATAGTGTTCATGCGGGAATCCGATATCATGAGCGGCCAGGGATTCATGAACCGGCACATTGGGATCGAGCCTGCCTTTGAGAAGCCCCTGCAGAAAGTGGGACCGGATCGCATCCCGATGCTGCATCAACCGCCGGCTGACGATCTCCTTCTCGGCAAAAGCGTTGTTCAACGCGTTCTGGACGAAGCCGTATTCATTGGACCCTTCTTCGAACGCCAGGCCTGACTTGGTGGAGAGATTGCGGATCAGAACATGAATGGGGCTGTAGTTCTTTTTCAGGAACAGGAACGTCAAAATCCCCCCGATCAAGAGGCTCAAAAACAAGTTCACAAAAATAAGAACGGACATATGCTTCATCTTCTCGTCAAAAATGTCCGCCGGCATCATCGACACGTACTTCCAGCCGGTCTGTTCGGATGTGGTGTAAGACACGGCCAGATTCCTTCCGGCCGATTCTTTGTAAACGAGCCCGCTCTTGCCGGAGAGCTCCCCGTAGGCCGGATAATCGGTCTTTGGGCCCGTGCCGGAGGAAGCCAGCAGCCGATTTTTCTCGTCCAGCACGGCCACGGAGGCATTATGGACCGGTGCGAGATTAGCCAAAAGCTTGGACTCTTTGATCACAAAAAGAATGACTCCGCCGGGAAGATCGGGATTGTCCAGAATAACCGATTTGGCGTACAGGACGGCGCCGGTTTTGCTGCCGTTCTCCGTAAGCGTCACCGGCGCATACTCCTGGATAAATCTTTTATCGAAAAAAGATTTCCATTCGTCGTAGCCCATACCTTCGTTTTCGCGTAAAGTCTCATACAAGGCACGGCTGTCCGTGCGTTCGCGGGATGATATGACCGTATCGCTGTTTTTGTAATAAATATAAATCTGATCGATAAAATCGTTGGCCACCTTATATACGCCCAGATCGCCCGCAATGCCGATCAGTTCATAGTGATCGTTGTCCGTCAGAGGGCTGCCCGCATGGATAAACCCCGCAAGCCGTTTGTTGAGCGCCATTTCGACGCTAAGCCTTTCGATGCCTTTCAAATGATTGTCGATCGCCTGCTCCATCTGCTTGATCACGGCTTCATTGGACCGGTTGACTTCCGTTTCGACCACATTCCACGTCACCATATAAATCACACCGTTGATCAGAACGGGAACAAGCAGCACGGTTATGTAGGAAATGAGCCAGGTTACAATAACGCTGCGTCGGTTAAACCGTATTCTCTTCAGGCTGTACACTCCCCCGCCACCTTGTAATGTAAACGCTTTATTGAACATTATACCGAAAAGGAGAACCGGGAACATGAACGCGGGTCATGCTTCTTTTATGATTTTTTTGTAAAGGTGCGTAAAAAAAGCCAGTGTTCTCAGCGGAACAGACTGGCTGCATGTATCTTCGCTTCATTTAAGTTCGGCAGCGCCGCGTCATGACGCCAGTCTTACGACAAGTATACCGGCCAAGGCCAGAAGCATGCCGCACGCTTCCCTTCCGGAAATGTTTTCTTTGAGGTAGAACTGCGCGTACAGCAGAACCAGCACGACGTTCATCGCGCTGATGGCGGATACGATCCCCGTCACGCCTCCCCGAAATGCGGGGATGATGAACAGCATCCCGGCCAGGTTTGTGATGCCCACGGTCATCCCCCAAAGCACGGTCCGTTTCATCGACCACGCAGGAGATGCCGGATTGTCCGCTCCGTTCGTGGCAGGGTGCGACCGGTGATCGTCTTCGCTGCCGGGAAGACTCTTGTCCCCGCCGGAGTGCCGGGAAATCCGGGCGTGCTGCGCATCGGGGCCGTAACCGGTCTCCCGGTCGTGCAGGCTCTCGTGCGGCGAACCGACCGCCGTGATTTGCTGCCCCGTCTTCGCCGGAACCTTCAGCCTGGACAGCAGGTACATGCATGCGAACAGGATCGTGCCTGTCCCGTACATGACGGTTAGTACAGGCAAAGTATTCGCTGCCGATAAGGTCGCCTGTTTGGACGATAAATCCGTAAAGCCGAAGAACAGCATCGTCAGCAGGCCCCACTGGATTCCTTGCAGCTGACCCAGCTTCAGATCATGCGAATACCGGATGACGAGCAGGCCGAGAATGACGATGCAAAAACCGGCCAGCTGCACGAGGCCAAGCGATTCTCCCCACAGGAAATAGGCAAGAGTCACCACGACCACCGGCGGCAGACCCGTAAACAGCGCGATCAGAGAGGCTCGTCCGACCGAATAGCCTTTATACATCGAGGCGTTTGCAATAAAGGAGAAAAGCCCCATGGGAACTCCAAACCATACGCCGTGACTCCATACCTGGTTAACAAACAAGTTAACGACAAGCGAGATCAGGGCGCCGGACAAATAAACGCCGAATAGCAGCACATTCCGGTCGGTGCGCCGCTGGGAAGTCCATTGGTACAAAATTCCGCGCAGCCCGAAAGAGACTGCGGCAAGTGAAGCATACATAAACCACATCGTTCGTTTCCTCCGCTCCATACAATCAGCCATACTTGTAATGCCTATCATCTTTATAGACATAATAGCCTTTCATACCGCCGGCTGTATACCCAATCACGGATTTGCTTTGCTGACGTCCGAGGTTTTCAGGTCACGCCCGAGCTTGATTTACGAAAGTTTCCGGCCGATCTTTTATGCAAATGTTTCATTAAACTGGGCCCGTATTTCGTTATCTTGCGGTTTCATTCCGGAACCGGTACGCGACTGTCCTTCCGGAGGTATACTGTTTTCAGATAGCCCCAAACGCTGTTACCCGTTATTAACCGAGAGAAAGGATTATCTGTCATGAAAAATTATTCCGCTGATTTTGTCCTGCACCGGACTTTTTTGCAAGCCCGGACAAAAGATTCGCTTATCCCGACATCGTCGGAACCGGGCCGTACAGGCACTGCCATACACGCCGTCTTCACAGCCAATGTAAGCGGCGGCTTATGTACCTGTACCGGAGGAGGGGCCCGTCATGCCGGATAATATAGCGGAGCGTATCGCCGGGCTGGACTGGGATTCGATCCGGCAGTCTTTGGACGAGCACGGATATGCGAAACTCCCTCCTATGCTCGAATCCTCGCAGTGCGAGGAGCTTATCGGCGGCTACGGGGAGGACCGGCTTTACCGCAGCACGATCAACATGGCCCGGTACCGTTTCGGGCTCGGCGAGTACAAATACTACCGCGCTCCCCTTCCGGATGTGATTCAGGAGATGCGCGAAGCGTTTTATCCGCCGCTGTCGGACATCGCAAACTCCTGGCTGAAGCGGCTGAACCAAGAGGCCTTGTACCCGGACTCGTTATCCGGGTTTTTGGAACAGTGCCGCCGGGAGGATCAAATACGCCCTACCCCGCTCATCCTGAAGTATGAAGCCGGAGGCTACAACTGCCTGCATCAGGATGTATACGGAAGCGTGTTCTTCCCCTTCCAGGTCGTATTTGCGCTGAATCAGAAAGAGCAGGATTACACGGGCGGAGAATTTCTGCTGGTGGAACAGCGGCCTCGCGCGCAGAGCAGAGGACATGTCCTTACGCTGGAGCGCGGCGAGGGGCTGATTTTCCCGACGACCCATCGTCCGGTGTCCGGCTCCCGGGGGTACTACAAGACTACGCTCCGGCATGGCGTAAGCACCGTAACGACAGGCACACGTTACAGTCTGGGACTTGTTTTTCACGATGCCCAGTAACAGCTGCTTGTCTTGTCAGGGAATCAGGGGCTACAAGTCAACTCATGCGAAAAGCACCGTTTTAAGTTATACTGGATAAATCTACATAGAGGAAGGACTGAACGATGCGCAGATATCAATACTTTAACCCGCCGAAAATGAACGAAACTGGAGGTAAAGCTATTGATGAAAGACAAGCTGGAAACGGAAAGACTCCTGCTCCGGACCATGACGGAAGAAGACGCCCCCCGTCTGTTCGAAGTCTGGTCTTCTCCCGATGTAACGAAATTTATGAATATCGAGCCGTTCACGGAGATTAAACAGGCAGCGGATATGATCGCCTTTCTGAACGGACTGGCCCTGGAAAACAAGGCGGTCCGCTACGCGGTCATCGAGAAGGAATCGGGTGCCATTATAGGTTCCTGCGGGTTCAATGAACTCGATTCCGGACAACGCAGAGCGGAAATCGGCTATGATCTGGACTCTACTTACTGGGGAAAAGGCTACGCGCCCGAGGCAATCGGATGCCTGCTTGCTTACGCGTTCGATGAGCTTGGAATGAACCTCATCGAAGCTAAAGTCGAGCCTGAAAACGTCAATTCGATTAAAGTTTTGCGGAAGCTGCGGTTTACTTTCGCAGGCACGCTCAGCAGTGGGGAAGGCGCCGATTCCGGCCCTTCTTCCCCGCTTTTAAACCTTTATGCTAGAAGCCGGGAAGACTGACTCGCACCGGCCCGATCACACAGCAAGGGCTGCCGCATATTCGCGGCAGCCCTTTTGGCGCTTGTTCGCCTTACTCGCGTTTCTTGGAGCCAACCAGCAGCCTAAATTAGCATCTGTACGCTATACGGCGGCTAGTTCACGGCTAATTCACGACCAGTTCGGGCTTGTTAGCGGGATTCTCCCGGCTGTTAAACTGGATCGTCCGGTCCTGGTCGGACACTCCTTCCACGATCAGCGTGACGATACCGTCGGATAGCTGGTCCTTGACGAAAGAGGTGACATCCAGTTCATAGTACGTCAGCGTCCCGCCGACCTGGATGGTAGACAAGGCACCGGTTGTGGCGGCAGGCACGTTGTTCCAGGTTAGCCCCGTCTCCGTCCAGCCGTCTGCGGCCGCTCCCGACACTTTGACTTGGACGTTCGAAGCGTCCTGCGTGTTGCCGCCGAAAAGGCGGAGCTTGGCGGAAGTCACGGCGGTCAGACCGCTGACGTCGAATTTGAGGTAAGCCTTCCGGGTATAGCCTGCGGCCGTGCCGTCTTTGACGTACAGCGTCGGGGCTGTCCCGTAATTAACCCCGGCGCCGGAACCGTCGAGCACGTATGCGTCGGCTGTCGGCGCCTTGACACCTGCCGGAGGCGTTACCGGAACGCCGGCGCCGTTGTAAGCGCCGATATTCGGTGCCGCTGCTGCGGAAACGGCTCCGCCGAAGTAATCTTTGCCGCCGTTATCGGCGATAAGTTTGCCGGCGTTTAGCGCCGGAGAACCGGCCTTCAGGCGGTAAGCCGCCGCCGTAGCCAAGCCGGTGCCTGCGCCTCCCGGATTCACAAACGACGGGTCGGCCGTCCGTTTGGCGGGATCGGCGGGTTCATTCGCCGAATGGGTTCCGCTGGCCTCATAGAAGATGTTGTTGCTGAAAGAGGTCTGGCCCCAGTTGGCCGCTGTTCCCCAATTGGTCGTGACGGACGGATTGGCGTTGTAGAAAATATTGTTCGTAAACTGGTAGCCGGTTTTAGTCGTATCGTTGCCGCCAATTACCTTGTGCGAAGCGCCGTTATAGTAAAAGACATTGTTGTAGATCGAGGCCGGAGTCGCCTCGTTCGCGTTGAAATGGCGGATGATGTTGCCTTCGTTCTGGCTGATGTGATAGCGCATCACATCGTTCTTGTTCGTGCCCATCATGAGTACATGTCCCATCGGATTATCGTGGCTGTAATTGTACTGGTAGGTCGTATTTTCCAAATACAAATCGAAGTCCCACGCGCATCCGTCCTGGTTGGACGCCGGTCCGCCGAACGCTTCGTTGTACTGCAGGACGGTGTTTTTGGCGACGGCCAGCCAAATGGCGGCAATCGCATTGGTGGAGGCTACCCGCGTACCGAAACGGTTTGCCACGTTATATTCGACGAGAGCCCCGTCCGTATCCCGCAGAATAATGCTGTCTCCGCCGACATCTTCCAGATTGTTGTGACCGATGTAGACGTTCGTATTCCAGTTGCCGTACGTGCGTGTGCTCGTCGTGCTGAAGCTGTCGTCGTTCACATAGTTGCTGTGAGCCGCCGCCCGGATTCCGACGCGGTCCACTTTGCGGATGGAGTTGTTTTCGATCCGGACATCGTTGAATCTGGCGTAGGTGCGGGTAGAGGTAGCGGCCGTTCCCTGAATAACCGCAATAATGCCGCCGTTTTCCTTCGCTCCCGCGTTGTTGCTGCCGTCCACATCGTGAACGTCATTGTTGCGGATGTAAATGTGATTATAAACCCGGTCGCTTTCGTTCGCGTCGATGACGACGAAAATACCTGCCCGGAGTGCGGCGGAGTCATTGTTCTCCACGGAAAAATTGTCATCGTTCGTGACTTCCAGATTGTTGATTTCCCAGTACTCCTGGTTGCGAAGAAATACGGTCCCGGTGTTGTATGTTTTCGAACTGTTGTAAACGGTCTGGTTAAAATTGCTGCCGCCGCCGTTTATAACCGGTTTGCTCCCGGTTCCGTACTTGTCGATAACAATCGGGCTGCCGTCCGTACCGGAACCTTTGGGCCAAAGCTGGCCGTTCCAGACACCGCCGGATTTAAACAAAATCCGATCTCCCGGCTGAAACGTCGTCGCGTTCACTTTGGCTAACGTCTTCCAGGCCTGTGCCTGGGAGGCGCCGCTGTTGGCATCGTTTCCGGCTGCCGAGTCCACATAGTAAGCCGTTCCGGCCGCGTGAACCGGCTCCACTCCATAGAAAGCGTTTACAAAAAGCGATAAAAATAAAACGGCTGCCGTCCAGGCACTGATTCTGCTGGAAATTTTCTGCACGATGACTTGCCTCCTTTTTCGTAATGCGCGATAGCTTCGCTCCACTACTTTACAAAAAATTCCTCCGCCCGCCATAGGCAAAATTTTGACTTTCGTGTGCAGCCTTTTTACTTCATGACGCCGGCTTCCCCTTCCGATTCCAAAGGCTTTAGGACTATTATGTCGGTCCGGGCCAGACGCAAAGCCAGTTCCGCGGCATATCGCTCTTCCGTGTAAAGAATCCGGACGCGTTCTTTCACGTCTTCGAACGCCTCGTATTCCGCCTCTCCCCGTTCCGCGCAGCGGATGATATACAGCCGGTCACCCTCCCCGATCACTCCGCTCGTCTGCCCGGGCTGAAGTCCCTCCGCCTCTTGCAGCAGCGCCGGGTACCTCTCCGCGTCGGCTTTACGGTCCGCCGGTGCGAACCAGCGCGTTTCTGCCGTTAGACCGCTGTCAGCCTGTCCGGCCTGGCTTTCGAAAGCTTCTCCCGCCTTCAGCCTGGCCGCCGCCCGGTTCAGCTTCTCGGCACCGCTTGCGCTGTTTTCCGCCGAAAGGAGCTGCAGGCGGATTTTGGACGGACGCATGAACCGGTCGTCCTTCAAGCGTTCGTACGCGGCCTGCAGTTCGGCGTCACCGGCGGCAAAATCTTGCCCGGCCAGCGCCTCTTTCAGCCGGAGCTGCAGGTTCGACTGCTCGTAGCGGTAGTATCCGGCCGGATCGTAAGAGACCGGGCCGTAAACCGGCTCGCCGTGATCGGCAGCGGCTTTGCGTCTGGCGTTCTCCTGCCGCCAGCGCTTCTCGAAGTCACCGAAACCGAGTCCGCCCGCGGCCAGTCCTTTTCCCTTCGCCCACAGCTGCTCGGTCTTGAACTCCTTCACCCGCTGAAGCGTCTTTGCGTTCAATTCTTTCGGTTTTGCCGTGCTTCTCAGCATGTCCCGGACGAGTGTAAACTCGCCGTATTGGATAGGCTCATTACCGATGGAAGCGACGGCTGTGTATTCCGTTACGGATGAGGATTTATATCGCGCAAAGCCTGCCACTGCGGCTGCCGCCGTCACAATAAGCGCCGACACGACGATGATTCGGGCGATCCGGTTTTTCTTCCCATCCGGTTTCATTACGGGCTTTCTTTTTGTGCCCATTCGACTCCCTCCTTTCAAGGTTCGGCTTTGTTTTTCCCCTATCTTAAGAAAGGTCGTGCCGGTTTGCCAGGAACTCCGTTGACTTTTTGATCCGAAAATGTGAACAATTTTGACTTTTTTCCCCACATAATCCGATAATTCGGCAAAATAACCTCTCCTATATAGCCCAGTTGAGTCATGTTAATTTTCACATTCATGGATATAATTGGTTTACGGAAATTCCGTATATACAAAAAGAGGAGGAAGAAAGACATTCATGAAAACACGTAAATATCACTTGTGGGTGGGATTGATCGCTTCGATTTTTATTTTTGTGGAAGCGCTAACAGGAATCCTTCTGGTCCACACGAGCACCATGGGTTTCAATAAGCAGGTTCAAACGTACGAAGCTCCCGCAGCTTCAAACTCCGGTCAGCAGACTTTAAATGTGGCCGAAGCCGTTTTGAAAGCGAGCCAATCAGGCGCTTTCGATCTCTCGGAGGCCCGGCTCGTCATGAACCATACGCTGGGAGACGGCCATCACGGACAAGCGGGCGATTACAAAGTCCGGCTGCGTGACGACGATCAGACCCTGTACGTCATTGATCTGTACGGAAACGTGATCCGCAAAGAAGTAAACGCTACCAACAATTTTGTCAGGGATCTCCACTTCGGTGAACTGTACGGCAAAGATATTACCTGGTTCGTCGATATCGCGGCCATTTCCATTATGTTCCTGACCGCCACCGGCATCGTGCTTTCCATCCGTGTTCTGAAAGCGGGGTCGATACGCAAAAGCAAACGTAAAAAGGCGGAAGCCGCAGGCTAGATCTGAACTTTGGAGGAGGTATGGATAATGTCTACGATTCTCGATACGATCGGCAATTCCCCTCTTATACGGTTAAACCGTCTTGTCGAGTCGGCGGATTCGGAAATTTATTTGAAAATGGAGCGTACCAATCCCGGCGGAAGTATCAAGGATCGTCCCGCGCTTTACATTATCGAAGAGGCGGAAAGAAGGGGCTGGCTGAAACCCGGCGGCACGCTTATCGAATCGTCTTCGGGCAATTTCGGCATCTCGCTGGCCATGATCGGCGCAGCCAAAGGGTATCGCGTCATCGTGCTGGTGGACCCGAAAACGACCCCCGTCAATCTGGCCATGATGAAAGCGTACGGAGCGGAGGTGATCGTGGTAACCGAACAAGACGACAGCGGGTCCTATCACAAAACCCGGATCGCGCTGGCCAACAAGCTGCACCGGGAAATTCCCGGCTCGTTCCGGCCGGATCAGTGCTTTAACCCGTGGAACGGGGACGCCCATTATGTTCAGACGGCGAAAGAGCTGATGGATCAAAGCGGTCACCGGATTGATGCCGTTATCGTCACCGTCAGCACAGGCGGTCAGATCGGGGGCCTCTCGCGTTACATCAAGGAATACGCCCCGCATGTGAAAGTGATCGCGGTCGATGCGGTCGGTTCGACTATTTTCGGCGGCAAGGCGCATGCCTATCTTCTGCCCGGCATGGGGCTGAGCTGGACGCCCACTAATGTGGACGATTTGCAGCGCATCGACGAAGTCTACAAAGTGCCGGACGAGGATGCGTTCCTCATGTGCCGTGTGCTTGCCAAGCACGAAGGCATACTGGGCGGAGGCTCGACGGGAGCCGGGATGGTCGCCGCCTGGAAGCTGGCGCAGCTCATGGGAAGGGGCAAACGGATCGTTTGCGTCGCCTCCGACAACGGGGAACGATACCTGCCGACCATCTATAATGACGACTGGCTGCAGGAACGCGGAATTTTGACGGATATCGGACTTCAAGAAATGAAGATACGCGTCCGCGAGCTGCCTCCCTACAGCAGAAATCCCGCCGAAACGGCCAACTACAAACCCGAGCTGGCCGAACAGCTCGATTCCCCCAGCCGTCTGATCTCAAGGGAGCTGTTCCGGCATGGATAATCCGTATTCCTTCCGGTCTCTGCAAGTGTATGCGGTTACAATTCTGTTTTACTGCATTGTCTATATGGTGCTGATGATTCTTCCCTTCTATGCCATCACGGCCGGTGCCGGCGAAATGGAAATCGGTCTTATCATGGGGACGACGATGTTCGCCTCCATGATCTGCAGACCCATTGCCGGAACCGTTATCGACCGGTACGGGACCCGGAAAGTGTTTGTGCTCGCGCTGCTTCTTTTCACCGTTTCTTTAGCGGGCTATTTCATTCCGAATCTGTGGCTTTTCGGTCTGGTCCGGGCGGTTCAAGGCATCGTAGCCGCTTTCTTTTCCACGGCCATGGAGATTATCACGATGGACCTGCTTTCCGAGAAGATGAGAGCGCAGGGCTTGTCCCTTTATTCCCTGGCGACCATGATCCCCTCGACATTCGGGCCTACCATCGCACTGCTTCTGAAAGACTGGCTGCCGATGATATGGATTTTCGGTTCGTTGTTTATGATGAGTATGGGAATATTCCTATTCGGTCTGTCTCTTTCCAGGCAAATGAAGTCGTCAGCCGCTGCGCCCCCGGCAGAAATTCCGGAAGATCCGGCAGCCAGTCCTCTTTCCCGGAAAGGCGTATGGAAAAGCCGGACCCTGCTTCTCTCCTCCGCCGTTATGCTTCTCGCTTCGGTCGCCAACGGCGCCATTTTCACCTTTCTGCCCTTGTATCTGGAGAAACAAGGTCTGAAATTTGCCGAGCTTTATTTCCTCATTCAGACACTTGTGCTGGTCTTGACGCGGTTTGCGGGCCGGAAGTATATTTCTTCCGACGGGAGCTTTCCGGGCCGGATTCTGTTCCCCGCTCTCGCTTTGGCATGCCTCGGCTCGCTGATTCTGGGAACCAGCCTGTCGCTCGCCGCGCTGGCGGCTGCGGCTGTTTTTAACGGTATCGCGTTCGCTCTGCTGTACCCTGCGCTGTTGACCTATGTGTCTTTCTCCGTTCCGCATTTTGCGCGGGGGCTGCTGATCGGTCTTTTTATCGGGGCCGCCGATCTCGGATTTTCACTGGGAGCTTTAGCCATGGGACCTGTCGCTTCTTCCTTCTCGTTTCCGGTCATGTTTATTACGGGAGGCGCGCTTTGTTTGCTGGCCGGATTTGCGGGCTTAGGATTTCGCGCGCGGCAAACGGAAAACGGAAAGAAGAGGACGGCAGCCGGATTGTAAACTCCGCTGTTATTGCGGCTCCGGCTTATTGGGTACGACAAAACCCGGAAATTGTCTAGTTTATTCCTCTCCGCCCTGTGTCCAAGTAATTAGGGAGAGGAGCTGATGAGAGTGAATACGCGTAAAGAGACAAACAACCATGCTTATTTCATAGGAGGCGGCATCGCTTCCCTGGCTGGAGCCGTTTTTCTGATCCGGGACGGCGGCTGGGCCGGCGAACGGATTCATATCTTGGAAGACCGCTCGGTAAACGGCGGATCTTTGGACGGAAGCGGTGACGAGCGGCAAGGCTATGTGATCCGGGGAGGACGGATGCTGAACGAACCGACTTACGAATGCACGTGGGAGCTTCTGGATTCCATTCCTTCGATCGATTCGCCCGGCAAATCCGTCAAAGACGACATCTACGCCTTTACGGAAAAATATCCGACCCATGCACAGGCACGCCTCGTCGATAAAGACCGGAATATCGTCGACGTGGAGCATATGCTCTTTTCCAATAAAGACCGTCTGGCTATCGGCAAGCTGCTTGTCACATCGGAAGAGCAGCTCGGCAAGCAAAAAATTAACGAATGGTTCGAACCCGAATTTTTTGAAACGAATTTCTGGTTTATGTGGGCGACGATGTTCGCTTTCCAGCCATGGCACAGCTTGGTGGAGTTCAAAAGATACATGATCCGGTTTATGCACGAGTTTCCCCGCATCCACACACTGGCCGGTGTCGCCCGCACGCCTTACAATCAATTCGATTCGATCGTGCTTCCAATCCAGCGATGGCTGGAAAGCCAGGGCGTCCGGTACGAAAGAAAGACGCGCGTAACCGATCTGGATTTTAAGCCGGATCCCACGGGGAAAAGCCCGGTAGTTGCGGGCCGCATCCAGGTCGTTAAAGACGGGAATACCGGCTCGATCGTGGTGAACCCGGACGATCTCGTGTTCTTCACGAACGGCTCCATGACGGAAAGCTCGGATCTCGGTTCGATGACGTCTCCACCTAAACTGGGCGGAAAAGGACCTTCGTTCGGGCTGTGGGAAAAAATTGCCGCGAAGCTGCCGGGCTCCGGCAATCCGTCCGCATTCGACGATCATATCCCCGAGTCCAAATGGGCATCCTTTACGGTCACCTGCAAGGACCCGATGTTTTTCGACTTCATGGAAAACTTCTCCGGCAACAAAGCGGGAACGGGCGCGCTCGTTACCTTTAAAGATTCCAACTGGCTGATGTCTGTCGTACTTGCGCACCAGCCGCATTTCCGCAACCAGCCGGAAGATGTTCAGGTATTCTGGGGCTACGGCCTTTTCCCGGACAAACCGGGTGATTTCGTACCGAAGAAAATGTCTGAATGTACGGGAGAGGACATTTTAACGGAGCTGTTGTCCCATCTGAAACTGTCGGAAAAACTGCCGGAAATGCTGGGAAACTCCATCTGCATTCCCTGCATGATGCCGTTCATCACGAGCCAGTTCATGCCCCGCGAAGAGGGGGACCGTCCGCAAGTTGTGCCGGATGGCTCGGGAAATTTCGCATTTATCGGGCAATATACCGAAATCCCCGACGATGTCGTGTTTACGGTGGAATATTCCGTGAGAACGGCGCAAACGGCCGTCTATACGCTGCTCGATATCGACAAAAAGATTCCCGGGATGTACTACGGGAACCGTCATGCGAAGGTGCTCTTCGATTCGTTGGTGACGATGGTCAAATAGCTTGTCCCGAGAAGCTCCCGCCGGAACGGCGGGGGCTTTTCGGGGTGCCCGCTACATTTCCCCGCCCCCGCTGACAGACAGGTAAGTGCCCGTCAAATAAGAGCTGTCTTCGCTGGCGTAAAAAGCGATCGCCCGGGCGATATCCTCCGGCCGGCCGATTCTTCCGAGCGGCAAATACGCCGCCTGCTGCTGTTTAAACGCTTCCGGTATCGACGCGGTCGCATCCGTTTCCACCATACCGGGCGATACGATATTGGCGGTAATCCCGGCGCCGCCGAACTCCCGGGCGATATACCGGGCAAAGCTGTTTAAGGCTCCCTTAGAGGTGCCGTGCGATATGAACAACGGAGCCGAATGATTGCTCAATCCGCTGGACACATAAACGAGCTTCCCGGACTTTTGCTTTTTCATAAAAGGCAGTACGGCCTTGGTCGAAACGAAAGCGGCCTGAAGCTCGTCGTTCGTTTTCTGGATAAACTCCTCCCAGGACATATCTTCGAAGGACTTCTGGACAAAATTCATACCGGCGTTGTGGACCAGAATGTCTACCGTTCCGAAGCGGGATACCGTTTCCGACACGAGCCCGTTCATCTGCTCCGCATTTCGGGCATCCGCTTGCAAAGCCGCAGCTTCTCCTCCGTTTTCCCGTATGGAAGCAACGACGTTCTCCGCAGCCGAAGCATTGCTCGCATAATTGACGATGACTTTGGCTCCGCGGCCGGCAAGCAGCTTCGCCGCTGCGGCACCGATTCCCCGGCTCGAACCTGTTACAATGGCGACTTTCCCTCTCATCTGCACTCTCTCCTTCTTCATCTAGTTTGGATTAGAGGATCTCCTCTTCAAGCGATCTACATAAACTAAGACACTTCGTCGGAACGAAGTGTCTCTGCATGCATTCGTATTCTTGTCACCAGTCAGGGAATGCAGCCGTTCGCCTGTCCGGCTAGATCCCAAACTTTCCTGCTATCAGCGGTTCTTAGATGCCAGTTAACATCTAATACCGACTTGTGAGTTGAAAATAAATTGAACCTGAGTCTCCCTCCGGATCGACTATATCTATGAAGATAAAAATTGAAAGGGTTGGTACCCTATCATGTTAAAAAACAGGAAATGGATTTCTGCCGGATTCGGGCTATTGATCCTTGCCGCGGCTCTTCCCGTTCATGCGGGGGCAGCATCAAAAGAACCCGCTCCCCACGCGCTAACGCATGCCTCCTTGAAGGACCTGCTTCCGGCGTCAGAACAACGAAAAACCGGGCAACGGAACGCTGCCTGGTTTTTCGTTGTTCTGAGTGCCCCCCGGTTTCACTCATTTATTCCGTCTTTTGGTTTAAGTTTTCCAGACTCTTGAACTCATACCCCTGCTTTTTGGCTTCATCGATAATTTTGTCCAAGGCTTCCGTATTGTCCTTTGAAATGGAGTGCAGCAGGATGACCGCGCCCGGATGAAGCTGGGCAATGACTTTATCGTAGGCATATTTCCAGCCCTTTTGATCTTTGACGTCCCAGTCTTTATAAGCAACCGACCAAAATACGTTGATGTACCCGTGTTGTTTGCTGACCTCTAACACCCGGTCGCTGAAAATTCCGCGGGGCGGACGCATGAAAGACATCGTCTGCACCCCCGTCAGATTGGCGACGGCATCTTTGACCCGGTCCAGCTCGGTCTTTATTTTCTCGTCGGAAATTCGGGACATGTCCGGGTGACTCCAGGAATGGTTGCCGATAAGATGACCTTCGGCCGTCATTCGTTTAACCAATTCGGGCTTATCCTCGACAAAATGACCGGTAACGAAAAAAGCCGCGGGCACCTGCTTCGTTTTTAATACATCGAGTATTTTGGGCGTACATCCGTTTTCATACCCGTTATCGAAAGTTAGATAAAGTTCTTTTTTGCCTGTATCCCCAAGAAAAACCGCTTCATGTTTCTCCAAAATACTCTTGAATCCTTCTTCATCAATGGAGGCAGGCTTCCCTTGTTTGCTCTTTTTGAATCCGAAGTGATATGTCTTATTCCCCCCATCGGCTGCCAAGGTATCTAAAGGAAATACCGTGATGAAAATTGTCAATAAAGCAAAAACGATCGTAACCCTTTTCATGATTCGCCTCCGTTTTCATAACTTTGATGCATTGGTAATATGTCTCTAATCGGAGAGAATCATGCGATTCCGTTCTATGGAACTTTGTGGATCATAAAAATAAAAAATTCCGCCGGGTGACGGATATTTCTTTTTCTATGAATGATTCTGGATATTTTTCGTATCTTACTTATTCGAAAAAGTATCTCCGTCCTCTATTCTTCCCGATTGATAGCCTTTGCTGAACCAGGATTTTCTTTGTTCCGATGTGCCGTGCGTAAAGCTTTCGGGAACCACGTAGCCGCGCGCTCTTTTCTGAATCGTATCATCCCCGACCGCACTGGCGGCCGTTAACGCTTCCTCCAGATCCCCTTCTTCAAGCACATCCATCCCTTTGGCATGATGCGCCCAGACGCCGGCGAAATAGTCGGCCTGCAGCTCAAAACGGACCAGATATTTATTGAATTCCGCTTCACTCATCTTTTGGCGCAGCGGCATAATCTTATCGGATGTCCCGAGCAGTGTCTGCACATGATGTCCGACTTCATGAGCGATTACGTAGGCCATGGCAAAGTCCCCCGGCGCTTTAAACTCCTGCTTAAGCTCGTTATAGAAGCTTAGATCGATGTATAACTTCCGGTCGCCCGGACAATAGAACGGTCCCGTTGACGAACCGGCCGTGCCGCAGGCGGATTGCACCTGGTCCGTGTACAGAACAAGCGTCGGCTTCTCATAAACGAGGCCCCGCTCCTTAAACTGGGCGGTCCACACGTCTTCCGTGTCGGCCAGAACAACAGAGACAAACTGAGAAAGCTCCTTCTCCTGCTGCGTTTCCTCGTACGGCGCGTTTGATCCGGAGCCTGCGCCCGTCAGATCACTCAGCAGATCGCCGGGATTTCCCCCAAGCAGAGTCATGAGGAGCACGATAATGATCCCGCCGATCCCGCCCCCGACGAGCGTTTTGCCGCCGACTCCCCTCCGGTCTTCCACGTTTGAACTTCCTCTTCTTCCCTGCCACTTCATCGCTTGTCCTCCCCCTGGTGTATAGAAACAAGTCCGTCAGATTGAATGATTTTATATGGTAATATACCCGATTTGTAAAGTCAGAAACTTTGTGAAGACTTGGCGTACGCCTCATGATCCAACCCTTTCCAGCCAAACAAAAAGAACCGCGCTTGCCGCGGCTCTTTCAGAAGAAATTCTGTTTCCTTTATTTCCCGAATCGGCACCTTATCCCTGGGCAACCGCACTCTCGTCCATATAAATATACTCCCAATGATGACCGTCGATATCCCGGAAGCTCCACGTGTACATAAAGCCATGGTCCACTTTATCATTCATCGGACTTCCCCCCGCTTCCAGCGCCTTGTTTACAATCTCGTCCACCTGCTCTTTGCTGTCCGCAGATAAGGCCACAATGACTTCGGCACTTTTTCCCGTATCGGCAATCTCCTTATTCGTAAACGTTTTGAAGAAATCCTCCACTAAAAGCATCACAAAAATATTATCGCTGACGACCATGCAGGTTGCGTTCTCGTCCGTAAATTGGGCATTGAATTCAAAGCCGAGTGCCGTGAAAAATTGTACCGATTTGTCCAAATTTTTAACCGGTAAATTCACAAAAATTTTATCCGCTTTAGTTGCCATCAAGAAATACCTCCACGTCATCTATTGTGTTTTTCCGAAAAATTCTTCCGGTTGCTTTTATTGTAGCATGGGCTTCACGGAAGCATTTCTCTTAAATTGCGCTTTTAGTTAGTGAAGTTATGTATAGCAGGTTTCTATTTCGTAACTCGGTTTAGCGATATGTTGCTGTCTCATTCATTTATACGTACATACGTTCACTTAAGAGGTATAATGGATAAGTAAAAGGAGGTGTTTCCAGCTATGTCAGAGCGGTTTTGGAAAGCGGCAAAATTGGATAGTCCTTCAGCCGATAAATGGCAGGCCATTATCAGCAATGATTCTTCTTACGACGGCATCTTTTTTTACGGAGTGAAAACAACCGGCATTTTTTGCCGTCCCTCTTGCAAATCCAAAGAACCGAAACGAGAAAACACCTGCGTATTCCAAGATGCCGAACAAGCCCTGCAGGCCCAATTTCGTCCGTGCAAAAGATGCAAACCGACCGGCAAGAGCCTTCCCGAAGACGACTGGATCGAACAAATCTCCCATTACGCGGACAACCACTACAAACAACCGCTGACGCTCAGAACCTTCTCGGAAATTTGCCACGGCAGTCCTTATCATCTGCAGCGTACGTTCAAGCGAATTAAAGGAATGACTCCGCTTGAATACCTTCAGCACATTCGCATCGAGAATGCCAAAAATCTGCTCGGGAATTCACAGCTATCGGTGTCCGACATCGGATCTAAAGTCGGTATTCCGAACACCTCCTATTTCATTACGCTGTTTAAAAAGAAAACCGGTTATACACCCGCAGGTTACCGGCAGTCCCAAAGCTTGAGCCGGACGATAGAAAGCGGAGTACCTTCAGCGGAAACCGACGCAACCCATCGTTTTAAATCAAGTCGGAAGCAATCAGAGGAACGGAGCGACCATGAAACTCGAATATGGGTATAAAATGCCTAAAACACTGCTGAATAAAGGAACGGGTTTTCTTGCCGGCTATACCCATTCCTTAAATCCTTACACCGGCTGTTCCTTCGGCTGTTCCTATTGTTATGTAAGAAAAATGCCTGTCTCCACTTTCCGCGGGGCCGAATGGGGAACCTGGGTGGATGTCAAGAAAGAAGCGGCCGAACTTTTCCGCAAAGAGCTTCGCCGGGCGAAAAGTAAAGGTCCCGTCACTCTCTTTATGTCCTCGAGTACGGATCCTTATCAGCCGGTTGAATACAAAGAAGAAGTCACCCGGTCGCTGCTCGAAGTGATGACCGAAGATCCACCCGATTTTGTGCTGCTCCAAACAAGGAGCCCTTTAGTAGAACGGGACATGGATCTGCTACTTCAATTGAAAAATCGGGTCCGTGTCAGCATGACGGTAGAAACGGACTTGGATGAGATAAGAAAGCGGTTCTCCCCTGCGGCGCCGCCTATACAAGCACGCTTAAAGACTCTTAAAGCGTTAAAGGCTGCCGGAGTACCCGCACAAGCTGCGATTGCTCCTCTCCTGCCAAGCAGTGAGGCATTTCCGGACCTGTTAAAATCGGTTGTGAACCGGGTTTGCGTTGACGATTATTTTATGGGGGACGGCAGCGGCGGAAGACGTACGCGGAGTTTGAACATGGAAACCGTCTATAAGGAGTTAGGAATGGAAGATTGGTATCACCCTCATGCTTATCAGCTTATGGTAGAACGCTTGAAGAAAGTGTTTACCGAGAATCAGATCTTTATAAGCCAGAAAGGTTTCGAACCTTAGGTTCCAAATCCGGCCGCTGAATGCAAGCGGTTATGAAGGCAAAAATCCGCGGGAATGCGGATTTTTGCTTTTTTTGTCCTAGAGGAGATTTGTCGGGGGAGCAGAATTACGATCGCAAGTCGCTATCGTAACCGGCTAGCGGTCGCTTGATTTATTGGGTTTCCCTGCATGCCGATGTGTCGGAAGTGATCATCCAAGTGATGCCGTATTTATCCTCCAGCTGTCCAAACAGGGCTCCCCAGAAAGCCGGCTCCAGAGGTTGATTAACTTTACCGTCCTTCGACAGATTGTTAAAAGCCGAGTGAGCTTCTTCTTCGGTAGCGAATTCAAGACAGAGACTTAACACATTTCCCGGTGTCAACGCTTCAAACATCGAATCCGACATGAGAAAAGTAACTCCGGCCGCAACCAGGCTCAGATTGATGACTTTGTCTTTCAGCTCTTCTTCCTTCGCGCCCGGCACCTCTCCGTACGTGGTCACGGACGTAATCTCGCCTCCCAGCGCCTGTATGTAAAATTCAGCTTGAGCCCGCGCATCCTCGGAAAAAATATACGTCGTATGCTTAGCCATGCATCAACATCCTCTCGAAAGGTATAGGTGGTTCCTGTACAAATCGTAACACCGATTAAAAGCCGACGTTTCTTATAAATTGCGGTAATGCGGCGGAAGACTCTCCGGTTAGGTGCTGCCTGGTGAACTTGCTCGCCTGAGGAAATTATTCATGAGAACCGGCAGAGAGATCAAAATCGGCGGATCGTCATAGCGCGGAACGTGCAGGGTTACGAGCTGCTGCGGTACGGGAATCCCCGGTTCAACGGCGATCGGTTCCCTCGAACGGGTGCGCAGCGTCGCTTCCGGCAAAAGAAAGTCAACCGCCTTCGTCCCCCAGGAGACCGAGGTTGCCATCAGGTAATAGGTGCCCGGCTTAACGCTCGGAATACAGAAGCTTCCGAGCGAGGAGAGAAGTGTGCCATATAGCGGCAGCCCTTCCGGAATCGGTTTGGCGAACAGACCGATCAGAATGACGCCCTCGAACGGTATCGCGGCTTGAACGATTCCTTCGATATTTCCGAAAGGCAGTGCAGCCGTTTCGGGCGTCGACCAGTCATCCAGCTTCTTAAGGGAGTGAAAATGGCTGTCGGCTAAAAATGTGGAATTCCGGAATTCCGACGGGGTCATCCCGACTTTTTCGGTAAATCTTGTTGTGAAGGTACCCAGGCTTTGCTGTCCGATTTCAAGGCCGATGTCACGGATGCTCAAATTTGTGCGCAGCAGCAGGTCTTTGGCTTTCTGAAGACGAAGCGAAGAAACGTAGTATTGAGGAGTAAGTCCGATTTTTTCTTTGAAAAGTCTTGTAAAGTGGTAAGGGCTGTAAGCGGCGTAAGAGGCCAATTGATTAAGCGAGAGAGGCTCGTAAATGTTCCTCTGAATATACAAAATAACCTCATCAATTTCCGAATACCGGTCAGTCAAACGATTCACCTTCCTTGTATTCTTTGCTCACTCATTTTACCACATTCTTCCTAAGGATTGTACGAACAAAACATTAAGAATCGAATGTTTGTTCCCTTTTTTGTTTATAAAAAAAGCCCTGCCTCAGCAATTGCTTGGCAGGACTTTTTCTGAACGGCATATGACCCGGCCGGGACGGTTAGAACACTTTCGTCGTCCAGGATTCGCAGTTCCAAGTCTCCGTAACAACCTCACGATAGAATTCAGGTTCATGGGAAATGAGCAGGATGCTGCCCTTGTAAGCTTTGAGCGCGCGGGCTAATTCTTCCTTCGCATCCACGTCCAAGTGGTTGGTCGGCTCGTCGAATACAAGCAGGTTGGTTTCGTTGTTGATCAGCTTGCAGAGACGAACTTTGGCTTTCTCTCCGCCGCTCAGCACCGTGATTTTGCTCTCGATATGCTTGGTCGTCAAACCGCATTTCGCCAAGGCGGCCCGCACTTCAAACTGAGTATATGAAGGGAATTCCTTCCAGATCTCCTCGATACACGTGTTGTAGTTGGCGTCTTTCATTTCCTGTTCGAAGTAGCCGATGCTCAGGTTTTCCCCAAGCTGCACGGACCCGGATAAAGCGGGAATCTCGCCTAGAATGCTGCGTAAGAGCGTCGTTTTACCGATTCCGTTGGCACCGACCAGAGCGATTTTCTGCCCTCTTTCCATACGGAGATTGAGCGGTCTGGACAACGGCTCTTCATACCCGATGACAAGATCTTTCGTTTCGAAAATCAGTTTACCTGGCGTTCTTCCCTCTTTGAAGTTAAACTGCGGTTTCGGTTTCTCTTTGGCCAGTTCGATAACGTCCATTTTGTCGAGTTTCTTTTGCCGGGACATGGCCATATTCCGAGTGGCTACGCTCGCTTTGTTGCGGGCCACAAAATCTTTCAGGTCCGCGATTTCCTGCTGCTGGCGTTTATAAGCCGATTCCAGCTGCTGTTTCTTCATTTCATAGACTTGCTTGAAGTGATCGTAGTCGCCTACGTAGCGGTTTAACTCCTGGTTTTCCATATGATAAATCAGGTTAATGACGCTGTTCAGGAACGGAATGTCGTGCGAAATCAGAATAAAGGCATTCTCGTACTCCTGCAGATAGCGCTTCAGCCATTCGATATGCTGCTCGTCCAGATAGTTGGTAGGCTCGTCGAGGAGAAGGATATCCGGCTTCTCCAGAAGCAGTTTCGCCAGCAGGACCTTCGTCCGCTGACCGCCGCTGAGATCGTTGACATCCTTGTCCAGCCCGATATCCGTAAGGCCGAGACCACGGGCGGTTTCCTCGATTTTGGCGTCGATCATATAAAAATCCTGATTGGTCAGCGTATCCTGGATCGTGCCGACGTCTTCGAGCAGCTGCTCCAGTTCTTCCGGAGTGACATCCGCCATTTTCTCATACATGCCGTTCATTTCCTGTTCCATGTCGAACAGATATTGAAAAGCTCCTTTCAGCACATCGCGGATGGTCATGCCTTTGCTGAGAACCGCATGCTGATCCAAATACCCGACCCGCATCCGTTTCGACCATTCCACTTTGCCGTCATCCGGCTGGAGCTTGCCCGTAATAATGTTCATGAAGGTAGACTTACCTTCTCCGTTGGCACCGATGAGTCCAATATGCTCGCCTTTCAGGAGGCGGAAAGATACGTCGTTAAAGATCGCGCGGTCTCCAAAACCGTGGCTCAGTCGTTCTACGTTTAATATGCTCATGAATAGACACCTTTTCTTATAAACTTTTTACTCGCTCCATTATAAGCGTTACGGGGTGGACAACTCAATGCACGATTAAAAAAAAGCCGTTTTCTTTCAAAGTTTTACGTAGCGGCGGATTCTTTAAAAATAAGGCTAAAGTAGGAGGTGGAATTTATTGACAGTTAAAAATCTCGCATGCTAGAATTTTGGTAAATGTTGGTAGGTATTTGGATTCTATCATTCTCCCTCTTCCTTTCTCCGGACGTTATTACTGCACGGCAGTTTATACCCGACTGATAAAGTCTTCCGATATGAAGCGTTCTGCGCTTACATATAAACCGCCTGCGCGGTAATTTTATGGAGAAGGTGAGGAAGAAACACATGTTGAAAAAATGGTTTTTGTCACTCGCTATCGCAGGCTCGGCCCTATTAAGCGGGCTAGCCGGACAAGCGGAAGCGTCCGCGTCGGTACTGCCTGCAGCAACGCCGCCTGTCGTAAAGGGAGGTGAATTAACCTCTCCGACCGATTTCAAGTCCCAGCGCGACGCTCTGCCGGAATCCCGCAAGCCTCTTGAAGCTCCTCTGTCGCTGGATAAAGCGGCTCGCGGTCAAGGATTAACCGTGAACGTGAATGCCGCGCTTAACAACAATCCGAACAATGCGGCGCAAGTCGTAACGGGAGCCGTTTATGCGGATAAAATTACGGAAGCGGGCGGACAGCGGTGGTACGTCTTCCAAACGAACGCTCCGGGAAAACTGACCGCATATCTTCAAACGATTCCTTCCGCCTCCATTGATTACGATCTTCATTTATTCCGGTACGACCCGGCGACGAGCAGTTTGGTGGAGCAGGAGACTTCCTCCTACGGTCCTCAATCCAATGAGCAAATCAGCCGGATAGCACCCGCAGGTATTTACTTCCTGGCGGTTTCGGCCTACACGGGATTCGATGCCAATACGTCTTATTACTTTACGGTTGTAGAATCCGCATCCTACGATACGGCTGAGCCGGACGATAACATCTGGCATGCCCAGCAGAAAACAGATTCGTTTACGGTCAGCGGCCAGACGATCGACAACAGCCTGGACGCCGATTGGATCAAATATACGGTTACCGCCGCAAAATCTTTCCATATCAAACTGGCCAACAGCGCACCGGGCACAACCTATCAGCTGCAGATTTTCAACCAGAATTTAGGATCGCTCGGTACAGTGGACCAGAACAAAGATGTGGACGGCTCCCTGACCCCCGGCACCTATTATCTGCGGGTTGTATCCTTGAATTCGTATAACGCTTCTGTTCCGTATTCACTAACTTTCAGCGAGTACAAAGCTCCGACTTCGGTAGATATCGTAAGCATTGAATCGGAGCCGAATGTCGACGCCGGACAGCGTATCAATTACGGAGAAGGAAACAAATGGAGGATCCAAAATTACATGACCGTGACCGGTCTCGCCAAAGACGCTTCGGGAGCACCTGCTTTCAATGCTCCGATTACCGTCTATATACAAACCAAACTTAACAACAAAATTTATAGCGGAACGGGTACGACGAGCAGCAACGGAACCTTCAGCGTAACGATCAACGGAATACAGCCTGCCATCGGACAAAATTTGTTCTACGGCTACGCTTCAACCCACTATTACGATATTATCCCTCTTCTCGTATACTCCGGCGGAACACAACTGAACGCCAACGATAATTCGCTGTATCATTTCGCTTATTCCATTTACAGCCCTCATTGACTATTTCGCACGTAAAAAAGAGCCCGACCTCGTCGGGCTCTTCCGCATGCTCCCTAAAAAGGAGGCAGCTGATCCAGATTATTCGACTTAACTCCGTCGGGCTCACTGCGGAGAATATCCCGGCCGTACCGGTGAAACACGTCCACATGGGCCAAAGCACCGGACTTGGCTTCATTCAAGGCGGAGACATAATCGAGCTCGCGTCCGGAAGACGTTTTAACGGCAATAATGTCCCCGTCCTCGTTTTTGCGGACAGCCACGATCGATTCCAAACCGTCCGAAGCCGCGGCTTCCGTCTGCTCCTGAACGGCCTGCAGCTCTCCCTGCTGCTTGTACTTCTCGTAAATCGCTTCGAAATCGGTATTTGCCGGTCCTTCATTCATCGGAATCACCTCGGTTATAGCATGCCTATTTTTACTTTCTTTTATAAAAGGCGGCGGGCTGCGAAAAGGTTTTGCCCGATCTAACGGAACTGAATACAGTACGGATAGTTATGCTTTATTTTTATTCATCAGAGCGTGAATTGTATCGGAAACAGCTTTCTCGTGAGGCGTCCAGATGATCGGACCGATTTCCTTCTCATACTTCCGGCCGCTCAATACGAACGGTTCTTCGGTCAAGTAGAGCATTTCGACGACTTCCTTCATCACGGGGTTAAAAAGACCTGCCAGTGACAAGCTCATACGTCCAAGGGGATAAACCGCCTTCCGTTTGCCGCTGGCCCGCTGAGCGAGCTGAACGAGCTCTTTTCCCGACAAAAGTCCCGGTCCCGGAATGTGCCAGTTCTGACCCTCGGTACCGTCACGGCCGGCAATCTCGACAATCATCCTGGAGGCGTCCGGCAAGTACACATACTCCCGCGGAACGGTCATATTGCCGATAAAAACAGTCGGCTTCCCGGCGGCTATCGCTTCCATGGTCACGGCAAGATAAGAAGCCTGCGCGGAAGGACCATAGTAATCGGGCAGCCGAACGATAAGCGGCTTCGCTCTCTTCCAGCGGGATGCGAAAATCAGCTGCTCATACGCAAGCCTCACTTTGCCTTTACGCGTATGCGGCTGTTTGGGGTGATCCTCCTCCGCCTTCGCCGCGCCGGTTCTCCTGCCGTACGGATAAATTCCGTCCACCACGACAACTTTAATAGCCAGATGCTCGGCCGCTTTCATGACGGCTTCGCCAAGAGGCAAAAGTCTCGATTCCATCTCGTGGTAAGGAATGTTCGCGCTGTGAAACAAAACATCGGCGCCTTCCGCGGCTTTGATAATATCGGCGGTCTCGAAGGCATCTCCCTTTACCAGCTTGAGATGCGGGGGATTTCCCAGCTCCAGCTCCAGCTTCAGCTTTTCCAGTTTGGCGGCGGATCGGCCGAAAGCGACCGTCTCTATCCCTCTCTTGACCAGCTCCTCCGTAAGAGTCGTACCCACTCCGCCTGTCGCACCCAATACAACCGCTTTTTTCATTTTAAATCGCTCCTTTTTATGTTATTGATTGACCAATTACTATCTGTTAAAAAAATTTTCCCGATGCTTGTTTTATTTCTTTAGCATCAGGTCCGGCAGCCCGATCGCCATCGACACATTGCACAGCATGCCTCTGGCCAGAAAATCCGATGTCCGCCGCTCCGCGTCTTCCATCCCCGCCTCTTCAAAAGCGTTCAACACAAGCTGTTTAACGCGGCTCATCCCTTCCTGCATCGCCTTGCGGACCGCTTCCTCCCGGATCGTCTGCGCCTGCATTTGAAGCAGAATTTCACTCCCGTGGGCGGCCAAAATGCCTTCGTACGCTTCAATGAAGCCTCTCTCCAGCGTGTCGGGCGAAGCCGATTCCAGTACTTGCCGGAATGCCGTTTCTATCCGCTGCCACGATACTTCAAGAGCTTCGACGAGCAGCGACTCTTTGGTGAAAAAACGGTACACGTACGGCTGGGAAATCGCTGCGCGTTCGGCAACCTGTGCCGTAGTCGCCCGGTAATAGCCGATTTCCGCAAATACTTCGATAGCGGCCGACACGATATCAGTCCGGCGGCTCGCGGAGGACGTATTTTTTTTAACCATAGAGCTGGCTCCTTTCTTCTCAATTTCAGTTATTGATTGGCCAATCACTAATTTAAACCCATCATATGCCACACCTTGCGGATTTGCAAGTATTTTTTTAAATAAAAAAAATCAGACTGCGGACAGTCTGACCCTCTTTTACATCGCGTTAGTTTGAAAAGGAAAGGAGTCCGCCCCCCTATTCTTCCGGCAAAAGCAGGCTGTGCTGGCATACGGTTTGCAGATCTCTCCACGTCCGGTTAACCGGACTGTCTTCCATAGCCGCCGACAAACCCAGCAGCGAAAACAGCTCAAACGTACCGGTCAGCACGCTGCGTACGGCGCTCAGGCACTGTTCGGATACCTGCTTCTCGTCAGCCTCGGACATGCTTCCGTGCACGACAAGCTCGTCCCATGAGCGCGTTATTGCCGAATAGAAAGCGGATTCGGTCCTGCTTAGAAGAGCTTCCTGCTCTTCCAGCTTCCTCTGAACGTTCGCTTTCCGCTCCTTCACGCGGATATAGTCGCGGGCCGCTTCAGCGAAATGAGCGGCGATGCCTAGGGCAACCGCGGCAAAAGAAGCCTGGGCAAACGGGATAAACGGGTACCGGTATATAAGCTCGTCTCCGTAGGCGTGCACTTCCGTGAAGAGAAACGTCATGCTTTCCGGGACGAACAGGTCCGCAACGGAAACGCTGTGGCTTCCGGTCCCCTTGAGGCCGAATGTATTCCAGTCCCGGTGAATACGGACTTGATCCGGCGTGAAAATAAACGAACGGATTTCCGCGTTCTCTCCCCGTTCCGGCCCTTCCGGCTCAACTATACAGTTAGCGGTGAACATCGTGGCGTGGACGGCGCCGCTGCAGTATTTCCAGCAGCCGCTCACCAGATAGCCGCCTTCGACCCGCTTGGCTGTACCGGTTGGCGCGCCGCTGCCCGCAACGACGGCTTTCTCGCCGGCAAATAAGGCGGTACCGACTTGCGGCTTCATTAATGAAGCGAAAAAACCGCCGCCCGCTCCGATGGTCACCAGCCAGCCGAAACTTCCGTCTGCCCGCGAGCATTCCCGGAAAATCCGGAGAGCGTCAGGAAGAGAAGTCATGCGGCCGTTCAAATCGTCCGGGACGAACAGTTTAAACCATCTGTTTCGATAAATGAGGTTAAGCAGTTCTTCGGTAAGAGCTCCCTCCGACTCCATGCCTGGCGCTTGTTCTCTGATCCGCTGTGCTTCCTCTAGGGTGAATATCATAGATACCGCTTCCTTTTGGTTGGTTTTGAATGGACTTTTTTGGTTTTTAAGCTCTATGTATTTTAACACGGGATGGCGCATCGTTCACGGCGATTTACTGACCGCCGCTTTTATAAGGCCTGTAAAGAATGGCTATAAAGGAACTGTCCCTCGGAAGGCGGCAGCGGTTGTGATAAAGTAACTATATCTTAGCAGAGGAGGCGTTACGTGTGGTGGATTTTATCCGGGTCAGATCTTTGCACATCTAAGGATGGTGTCAAAGACTCTGTGTGTTGTGTGCAGAGGACTACGGGATAGGTCTGTCATTTTACAGGTAACCCTCGACGGTTAAACGAAGAGGTTCATCCATAGACCCTATATATCCGCAGGGCAGGAAATCCGCGCGATTTCTGTGCCTGGTCCTCTTGTATCTTCAGCACGGGAAATATTCTTGTGCTGTTTTTATTTTGTATCGAGAGGATGATTAATTTGGAACGACAAAAGCAAAAAGCGATACTTATCGGGATTCATCCGGGTAACCGTACGGATTTCGGCTATTTTATGGAGGAACTCGCTAATCTGGCCGCCGCGGCCGGGATCGAAGAAGCCGGCATGCTGACCCAAAAGATGGCCCGCAGCAATCCTTCCCACTATATCGGGAAAGGGAAGATCGAAGAGCTGCTCGAACTTATCGAAACGCACGGTGCCGATCTCGTCATCTGCAACGACGAACTCACCCCTTCCCAGCTCCGCAATCTGGAAGCCACCTTGAACCGGACCGTGATGGACCGGACGGCCTTGATTCTCGCGATTTTCGCGGAGAGAGCCCGTACTAGAGAAGCCCAGCTTCAAGTCGAGGTAGCCCGGCTCCACTATATGCTCCCCCGCCTGGTCGGTTTGCGCGAGTCGCTCGGACGGCAGGGCGGCGGTTCGGGGCTTAAGAACAGAGGCGCCGGGGAAACGAAGCTGGAACTGGACCGCCGCAGAATCGAAGAGCGGATCGTCATGCTTCAAAAGGAGCTGGAGCAGCTCGTCAGCCATCGCCAAACCCAGCGCAAGAAACGCCGCAAGACCGAAGTTCCCGTCGTCTGTCTCGTCGGCTATACGAATGCGGGCAAATCCAGTCTGATGAACGCCATGATGGAGGCGCACAATCCCGGCCCCGGCAAGCAGGTTATGGCGGAAGACCGGCTGTTCGCCACGCTGGAGACATCGGTGCGCAGCATTCGGCTGCAGGACGGCAGATCGTTCCTGCTGACCGACACGGTCGGATTTGTCAGCCAGCTTCCCCACCATCTCGTTAAAGCGTTCCGCTCTACGCTGGAAGAAGTTGCGGAAGCGGATTTGCTGCTTCACGTCGTCGATAGTTCCAGCCCGGTGTATGAGCGGCAGATGGCGGTAACGGAAGAAACGCTCAAGGAGCTTGGAGCCGATCATATCCCCAAGCTGCTCGTGTACAACAAGGCGGACCTGTCCTCTCTTGAGTTTCCTTGCGCGGATAACGGCAATGTCGTGATTTCCGCCAAACGAAGAGCCGGAATCTCCGAATTGACGGAGCAGATCCGGGAGCGTGTCTTCCGGCACGAGGTTCGGTGCGAGCTGCTCGTTCCTTACGACCAGAGCCATGTGGCCGCTTATTTCAATGAATTCGCCCGCGTCCGGTCTATCCGCTACGAGGCGGACGGCGCACGGCTTACCGTGGAATGTCCGGAATCCGTTCTGGAACGCTACCGCGGTTCCTACATTCCGCTTTCGGAAAGCCAGGCTTACCCGGGCCATTAAACCGATTGCTTTTAGCAGGTTCGATTGTCGAAATGAATGAAATAAGATCCCCCTCGTTGTCCGCCTGACGCGGCAGCGGGGGGATCTTTTCTTTTTAGCCTGACGGGCCCCATAGAAAAAAGCCTCTCTGATTCAGAGAGGCTTTACAGTGCCGGCCAGCACGGCTGATGCCGGTTAAATGAACGTGGTAACCAGTAGAAATAAATTTAGTAAAATAACGATTGCGGCGATGATCCAGCCGAGAACCGTCGTCCATCGCTGATTGACGAGGCCTCCCATAATCGAGCGGTTGCTCGTAAACAGCAGAAGGGGCACCAATGCGAAGGCGATACCGAACGATAACACAACTTGGCTCATAATAAGCGCTCTGGTCGCGTCGATTCCCATAATGATAATAACCAGCGGAGGAATGGTCGTAATGGCGCGGCGCAGATATAAATTAATCCGCTTGTTGATAAAGCCCTGCATGACCACGTCCCCAGCTAACGTTCCGACGGATGCGCTGGAAAGACCCGCGATCAAAAGGGCCAGACCGAACGATACGGCGGATACCGGACCGGCCAGCTCGTAAAACTTGTGGAACGCTTCGTCGAGCTCCTCCACACCGAGTCCGTTTTTGAAAAACAAGGCGGCGGATATAATGACCATCGCCATGTTCACCGCGCCCGCGATCACCATCGCAAGGACGATATCGATAAATTCAAGTTTGAAAATCCGTTTTTTCTCCTGCTCGTTCTTGCCGACAATCCGTTTCTGAGTCAAAGACGAGTGCAAATAAATGGCATGCGGCATAACCGTAGCTCCCAGCATGCCCGCCGCGAGCAAAATGCTGTCGACCCCCTGGAATTTCGGGGTGAAAATACCGGCGGCCACCGCCCCCGCATCCGGCTGCGCGTTGATCACCTGAAGCGCAAAGGAGCAGACGACAATCAAGATCATGCCGGCTATTCCGGCCTCCAGGGATCTGTACCCCCGCCGCTGCAGTTCAAGGATGGCGAAGGAGCCTACCGCCGTAATCAGCGCGGCCGGCAGCATCGGAATGCCGAACAGCAGATACAGGCCCAAGGCCGCGCCTATGAATTCGGCGAGATCCGTCGCGATGATGACCAGCTCGCTCTGAATCCACAAGAAGATGGAGACCGGTTTCGGAAACCGTTCGCGCGCGACTTCCGGCAGGTTCATCCCTGTCGCAATGCCGAGTTTCGCCGATAAAGCCTGAATAAGAACCGCCATCAGATTCGAGACGGCAATTACCCAGAGCAGCATATAGCCGTATTTAGAACCCGCCGTAATATTGGTTGCAAAATTTCCGGGGTCCAGATAAGCGACCGCGGCGATAAAAGCCGGCCCCAGAAAAGGAAGCAATCGTTTAAGTCCCTTCACGTCCCCGCTCAAAACGGATTCTGCAGTAAGAGGTGTTCGTTTATATTTCGTGATGTCCTGTTCAGCCATGGTACTCACCTCTTGCCTAAAAGTTACCTGCGTGCATAAATGTTTCTCGCACGCAAAATATTAACTCGATTATAGTCCCTTCTCTTCCGCTTGTAAACCATCAAACATAGCTATGAGACCCGACTTTCACCTATTCTCTGAACTATTGTATGTAATTATTACGTCAGGGCGCCGTTTCCTACTCGTCTTTAACCTTTTCTTTAGAGAGAAAAACGAAAGCCGCAAATAATTCCATTAGATGGGTATATACATATTTTAGTTTGTATGATTAAGACCTTATTTGTTTGATTATTCGAAAGAAAACGTAAATAAACAAAGAAGGGAGAGGACACAATGAGAAGAAAATGGATGAGGAGTTCCGTCAGCGCTATTCTCGGAGGCACGCTCCTTTTCGGTTCATTGGCCGCGTTTTCCCCTGCCACAACCTATGCGGCGGCGGACAAAACCCGCTACAAGAGCTTTTTCAACGCAGCCGAAGAGGGCCCCATCATCCCCGGTCTGAAAAGCGACAAGAAATGGGTTCCTCAAGGTCTCGCCCTATGGACCAGTAAAAAATGGATTATCGCATCCCAGTATTCCGGCAACGATACCGAAGCGAGCAGCATTTCGATCACCGACAAAACGACCGGAAAACGCTTAAAAACCTTTTATCTATATGAAAGCGGCGGCAAAAAGCATACAGGGCATGTCGGCGGATTAGCCGTGAGCGGCCGTTACTTGTGGGCGACCTCGGGAAAAAACGCGTTTCGTATTCCGCTCACCTCCCTGACCGGTCTTCCCGATTACAGCAAAATCGTGATGAAAAAATATACCCTTTCTCATCAGGCATCCTATGCAACCTTCTCGGAAGGTGTGCTCTGGATCGGCACCTACACGAAGGGGGCCACCTGCACAACGACCGGGCCGCAAGGAACGGTGTACGGGTACCGCCTGCCGGCTAACGAAGATCTCGCTTCAAAAGCCGATTACACGTGGAAAACCCCTGATCGTGTCCAGGGCATGGCACTGACGAAGGACAAGGTCATGTACAGCCAGTCCTGCGGCAGGAACAACGACAGCAAACTGCTCATTCACAAGCGCGGATCGGGCGGCGCGAAAATAAGCCAGCTGACGATGCCTCCGATGTCGGAAGGAATCAGCTTCTATGGAACGGATCTGTACGTCAATTTCGAATCCGGGTCCAAAATTTACGACGGTCGGGACCGGCTGTATAACTTTTATTACTTGGACACCAAAAAATTCAAATGACACGACGGATGTTTCTCTTTTAGCCAAAAGACCCTGCAAAGCTTTAAGCCTTTGCAGGGTCTTTCTGCGCGCACTTATACCGGCGGGATAACCGACACCCGGTTTCTGCCTTCGTTTTTCGCTTTCTGCAGCGCACGTTCCGCCGCATAGACGAGATTTTCCGGACCGCTCCCCGGCTCCGGATAAGCCGATGCCACACCCAGACTGACGGTGAGGTAATCACCGCTGTCGCTATGAGTCTGCGGGATTTTCATGGAAAGGACGCCGAGCCGGATCTGTTCCGCCAAATCAACGGCCTTCTCAATCGCAGCTTCCAGCCGGAGGACGAACGTCCCTCCGCTGTACCGGGCAATTATCGCTTCGTTCGGCTTCCCGATCGCAACGAGGATGTCCGACATCCACTGCAGGCAGGTGTCTCCTCCCTGATAGCCGTACAAAGCGTTGTAGGCTTTGAAATGGTCGATGTCCATCAGAATCAGGGAAACCGGCGATCCTGCACCTGCGGCGCGCTTCCACTCCTTCTCCAGATTCTCGTCGAAGAAGCGGCGGTTGGGCATTTCGGTCAGGGAGTCCGTGTTAATAAACGTCTGCAGCTGGTTGCTGACTTCCGAGAACAGCTCTTTCTCCCCTTCCTCTCTGCCCCGCGCGATAGCAAACAAGGAAGGCTTGCCGTCGTACACGACGCTCGCCATGGTAATCTCAAGCTGCAGCTCCCCTCCCGTGACGGTTACGTATCTGCCGCTCATCGAAAACAACGAAAGCGCCGAGGTGTCCAGCTCTGCCATTTTTTGCTGCAGAACCGGAAGAAAATCGGGATGGACGAATTCCGCCACCGATTTGCCGATCAGCTCTTCCGGGTTCGCGGCTTGAAGAAGCTCCACGCTCTGTTCATTGCAGTAAACGATACGCTTATCCGTGATCGTGAAGAAGGCAACGGGGGAAAGCTCCATAAGCTGCAAATACCTTTTCTCGTTTTCCTTAAGAATACGGGAATTTTGCTGAGCTTGTTCCTCCGCCTGCCTCATCTGGTTCTCCGTCTGCTTGAGCATGATGGATTTCAGGTCGGAAAGCTGCCGCAGCTCCTGGATTTTCCATGGCAAAGACGACGATTCGACAACCTGTCTCCATTTCTCGAACGATTTGCGCGGCGACAGCCGGACACCGTCGTTTTCCCTCAGCACGGCCTTGGCAGGGTCCCCCGCCCAGTTAACGACTTGCACGACTTCGGGACGGAACCAGATCACATAATCTTTGCCGTCCGGCGATAGGGCCAGATAAAGCGCCCCGGAGGCGGTTTTCTTGTATGCGGCAGCAGGCGGATGCTCCTGGCTGAGCCTCGAAGTGTGATATTCGTAATCGTCGGCTTGTCTGGACATCCAGAACGCCAGTTCCCGTATTTGTTCTTTTTCCGGCGCGCTGCCGAATATAGCCAGCTTATCCTTGTAACTGACGGCGACACCGGAGGCGTTCATCACCCGGAGAAGCGATTTTTCCTCCAGTTTAAGCTGCTCTATGACGCGATTCGCGCTGGTGTTTCCGATAAAAATATTGGAAATCCGGTTCGCCATCGTCTTCAGTTCGATTTCGGTCTGATAGTCGTCGAGCTGCTGTCTTTGATAGAGTTCACTGGAGAAGAAGAAACCCAGGAAGTTGCACAGATTGCGGACCCGATGCGTGATATATTTCGGTGAATAGTGGTGGCAGGTAACCAGGCCCCACAGCTTGTTGTCATGAATAAGCGAGATCGTCGTCGTCGCCCCTACCCCCATGTTCTGCAAGTATTCGATATGCAGCGGGGAGACGCTGCGCAGCACGGACAAGCTTAAATTGAGCGGTTTTCCGGTCGCGGGATGAAGCGTAGGGACAATCTCCACCGGCTTGTAATGCACATCGACGATCATCCTCAGCCAGTTTCTCAGATACAACTCGCGGGCCTGCTTGGGGATGTCCGACGCGGGATAATGATGGCCCAGAAACGGCTCCAGCCCGTTTTCTTTCGCCTCGGCGATCACCTTGCCGTTCCATTCCTCGTCGAATTCGTACACCATCACCCGATCGTAGCCCAGCATCTCCTTGATCTGTTCCGCCGCCATCTGGCTGGCTTCCACCCGGTTGCCCGCCCGCTTCATTTTGCAGAAGAATGTTTGGATCCATTGGTAATCCAGAGCGTTCGTCTCTTCCTTATCGGACGCAGGTTCGAGTTCAAGAATAAGCAGATCTTCGCTTTCATGCATAATCCCGTAAAAGGAGACGGCTTCGCCCCCGACTTCAATGCTGATATTCATATAATGAAGCTTGGAAGGATCGAACGTCCGGCTTCCGAGTTCTTCCTGCAAAGCGGCAAGCTGCGCCTTTCCCACAATCTCCTCCAGCGGCCGTCCCAGAAGCTCCTCCGTAGTGCGGCCCAACAAGAGATCGACATTCCGGCTGCATTGGACGATTAAAGGCTGCTCCGTCCTGTTGGTAACGGCAAGAAGGACACCGTGCGGCTGAATAAGGCCGGGAATATGAATAGGCTCCTTGTCACAATTGGTCAGGTCAATCTCTTCATTCAGGGAGGCAAAATTCCCTTCCGTTAAAAGAGTCCGGTTCAGAACCTCCGGATCTTTCACTTTGCTTCTATCCGTCATAAAGGCATCCGCCCCTTATATGTTTAAATTACAGCCGCTTGACTCCCGTGGGCTTCCTTCAGCCATTGATCCAGGAGGATAAAGGTTTCTTTGGCCGCGGCAAGGACCTGTTCCTGCTCTTCTTCCTTCACATTCTCCAAAAGAAACTCGCGGAATTCGCTCCACTTGGTCCGGAGCTCCGCTCCATAGCTGTTGAAATAACGCCCGTTCACTTCCGGATCTACCGAAAGAATCGCCTTCAATTGCTTTGTAATCAATTGCCCGCCAAGCGTGGAGCCTTCCAGCACGTACAAATAGCCGAGGGCGCGTGACAGTGTGGAGACATCCGGAAGAGTGCCGCACTGGGGCAGTTCTTCGATTTGCCGCTTCGTCAAGCCAAGCTGCTCCAAATCGTTTTCGAGAAGGGGCGTTTTCAAGCGGGATTCGATATCGAAACCGAGCTTCTCCCATTCAGGCAGCGCGCTAAGCGCTTTTTCCGACGGCAGAATAAAGCCGTAAAATTTCTCGAGATAAGTCTTGTAAGTTTCGATCGTTAGAGATTTGTCCATAATCGCTTTCGCATACGCGTTCTGTTCGATCTGGTCGTGAAAGGGCGCCGTTTCTTCTCTTAACCGGCTGACGATAGTTGTTGTCATTACGATTTCCCCTTATCCTGTTTTTTATAATGATAGCAAAAGCCCGGGATAAAAGCATCCAAGCCGGTACAGCGCTCTAAAGAAGTCCAGTGCTTTCCCGCAAAATATGGGATAGTTCCCATCTTCATTTTCCAGCGAAGCGGCAGTTTGAAAGAGCCGGGTCCCCTCCCTGGAGCAGCGGCGCGGGATCTGACCGGGAAATCATCGCATACTTTCCCTGGAAATAAAAAAATCCGCGTGCTTCGCGGATTTTTCGAGTTATTTTTCACTTGTTCAAGTGATAAGGAACCGTCGCGATGACCACATCTTTGCGGTTAAACAGGTAGGCTCTAAGCAGCAGGCTGGTCTGATTGTGCAGGATATGCTGCCACCAGTGTTTGGTGATAAACTGCGGGATCAGCACCGTGATGTGGTCGGTTTCCGCCGTTTTCCACTCCACCGTATCGACAAACTTGATGAGCGGCCGGATAATGCTGCGGTAGCTCGAACGTAGTACGATCAGCCGTACGCCGGGGTCCCACTCCTCCCACTTCTTCTCCATGCGCTCGATATCCTCATCGTTAAAACCGACATAAACGGCCACCACGTTGTCCGTAACGGATTTGGCGTAGCCGAGCGATTGTTTCACGACTTGAGTGATCCCGGCGATCGGGACGACAATCGTGTTTCCTTTGATCAGCGGTTTGTCGCGGGCAAGGTCGATGCGGAGCTGGTCGGCCGTATTTTCGTAATGCCGTTTCGTCTGGATAAAAATAAAGATGACAAGCGGCAGGAAGAAGAACACCATCCAGATCTGGCTGAACTTCGTGAAAACAAAGATCAGGGAAATCGTTAACGTCGTTAACATGCCGATCGTGTTGACGATAAAGCGCCCGAGCCAGCCGGACGGCTTCAGTTTGATCCAGCGGACCATCATCCCGAGCTGGGAAAGCGTGAAGGGGATAAACACCCCCAAGGCGTACAGAGGGATCAGGTTTTCGGTATCCCCGTTAAATACGATAACGAGAAGCGCAGACAAGACGCCCAGATTGATAATCCCGTTCGAAAATCCGAGACGGTCGCCGCGGACCATAAACATCCGGGGCATGAATTTGTCCTTGGCCAGCATAAAGGCAAGCAGCGGAAAAGCCGAATACGCCGTATTGGCGGCCAAAAACAAGATCAGCGCCGTAACGCCCTGAATGAAGTAATAAATAAATCCGCGGCCGAAGGTGGCGTTCGCGATTTGCGAAACGACGGTTTCCTTCTCGCTCGGCGCGATGCCGTACCAGTACGCGAGAAGGCTGATCCCGATGAACATGGCACCGAGAATCGTGCCCATCATGACCAGTGTCGCCGCCGCGTTGCGTTCGGCCGGTTTTTTGAAGTTCGGAATGGCGTTCGAGACCGCTTCGACTCCGGTCAGCGCCGAGCAGCCCGAACTGAATGCTTTCAAGATCAGGAACAGGCTGATATTCGATACGGTCGTACTCATCTCGGGCACGGCGGCATGAACGCCGCCGGTGAAATATTTGACTACGCCGGAAATAATCAGCACAAAGATCGAAACGACGAATAAATAAACCGGCAGAGCAAGCACCGATGCGGATTCCGTGATGCCTCTCAAGTTCATGATCGTCAGAAAGAGGATCATCGTCAGCGCGATCAGCACCCGGTGATCGTGCAGGGAAGGAAACGCCGACGTAATGGCGTCCGTTCCCGCGGAAGAACTCACGGCTACCGTAAGGATGTAGTCCACGAGCAGCGAGCCGCCGGCCAGCAGGCCGGTATGAACGCCGAGATTATTTTTCGCGACGATATAGGCGCCGCCCCCGGTAGGATAGGCAAAAATGGTTTGCCGGTAGGACAAGATGAGAATAAGCAGCAAACCGAGTACGCCCAGTGAAATGGGAACCGAATACCAGAGTGCCGTAAAACCTGCGGCCATCAGGACGATGAGGATTTGCTCGGTCCCGTATGCGACGGAAGACAGCGCATCGGAAGACAGGACGGCAAGCGCCTTGAGCTTGTTAAGTTTCTCTCCTTCGATTTCCGCGCTTTTCATAGGGCGTCCGATTAGCAATCTTTTAAATTTGCCGACCATGGCGATACTTCCTCTCCATTTTCTTCTGCCCTGAACGCCTTTGCTTCACTGCGTATGTCCCGCTTTTAAGGTTATTATTTTATTTTTAACGCCGGGATATCCAATTAAAAACAAAAAAATTCGGGACCAAAAAACCGCGGGAACATGAGATTCCCGCGGCATCGGGTACGCAGCTTATGAAGCGGTTGAGCAAAATTAAGTATAGCCACCCCAAAGCGGCGACGGCGGAAGAAATAGGCGTGAAATCGCGCAAATCGGAACGTTTTACCTCGAAAAAAAAGCTTTTCTACAAGCAATCCCGTCTTCGGCTCATTATCTGATCGATTTACGTGTTTTTTGGCGGGATGCCGGATCAGCCCTTTAAAACATGATCCAGTTGATGCTTCAATCTCTCCGACAGCCCCGGCCTTAAGGCCAGGAAAGTGGCATCGTCGGTTAGATGGACACTGACAAGCCCTGCCATTCGAAGGGTCATGAGATGGTGATGAACGTTGCCTTTTGCCCCGCCGATCTCTTTCGAGATGTCTGTGAACGATCTTCTTTGAACGGATAAAAGCTTCAGAATCTCCAGCCTTTTCTCGTCGGATAGAGCTTTGGCGGCAGCGGAAACAGTAAAGATATCGGGTTTCTCTATATCATGCGGGTACAAAATATTGATTTTGTCTTTGAAGACGGCAAACGTATGCAGAGGCCGGAAATGATACGCCGGGATCAAGTGAACTTTCCGGATCGCGGTCAGTTCGATCCGCATTCCGGTCACGAAAGCATCCACGATATCCTCCGCCTTCTTGCCTGTGCGCACCGCCTCTTCTACCTCCCGGGCTCCTTCTCTTAGAGCATCCATGCCCGTCCACCGGTCCATATACTTCTCCTGCCAGACCGAGAGCAGCTCCGTGAACAAATCTCTTTGCTCTCCCAAATGGAGCCAGACGGGGTTCTTTCCGTCCGCCATATAGGAAGCGAGCCGCTCGTACAGCTCACCCGCCGAAAGCGTGCTTATCCATTCCAGGAAAATCTCCATAGAAGTTGCGTCCGGGCACTGATCGACCAGCACCGAGAGCAGATCGACGAACGTAAGATCGTCCAGCGCGTCCAGCTTATCTAGATAAGCAGGCTCCATAATATCCCGAATCTGCTGGTGCCAGGAAGGTCCGACGTACAAATATTTGATGTTCTGTCTTCGTTTATATAAAAGGAAACTGAGCAGACATTCGTGAACCGGTGAGAACGCGGTTTCGATCTCGTAGGTCATTTTCACTTCAAACCCCTCTCGCAAACTTCGATACGATAAGATTACCACATCCGGCAGACTTATCCCAACGGTTTCGGATTTCAACATTTTAAATTATGTTCTAATTTTACAGACTTATAATTTAGTTCTTGTTTCATTGAACTATATGTGCTATTTTATAACCATCACTCACCCTGGAAAAAAGAGGAGCCCGAATTATGCAAACGGATACTCTGCTCGGCCTGTTCAAAAACCGCAATTATGCCTACCTTTTCGGTGCGCAGCTTCTGTCGCAAATCGGCTCGGTTACCGGGCTGACGGCATTCGCTTTTTACATGCTGGATAAATTCAGCACGCAGCCGGCCTACGCGACCCTGACGGAAATGATGTACTCCCTCCCCACCCTGTTTCTCTTCTTCTTGACCGGCGTTGCGGCGGACCGTTTCGACCGGCAAAAAATCGCGGTAAGCTGCGATGCCGTCAATGCCGGGCTGAGCCTGCTGCTGTTAGGCGCTATAGCATGGGGGTGGATGCCTCTCGTTTTCGCCGTTCTGTTCATCCGAAGCGCCGTCAGCAAAATGTTTCATCCGGCGAATGCGGCCTTGGTGCGGGGCGTCCTTGATCCGGCGCAAATGCCTGCGGCAATGGGGATGAATCAGATGCTGATGAGCGCCTTCGTTCTGCTTGGCACCAGCCTGGGGGCGGTGAGCTACTGGTACTCCGGAATCCTCGGATCGGTTGCGATCGACATGGTCAGCTTTGTGATTTCCGCCCTGCTTATCATGCGCTGCAATATTCCTCAGGAAGTGCGTCAGCCTAACGGGCCCGCGTCCTGGCGGACGCTGAAACTCAAACAAGTGGGTCAAGACTTCGCCGGCGGTCTCCATTACGTCCGGCGTCACTCCATCGTGCTTTCGCTTCTTGCCGGCATCCTTATTCTCGGACTGGCTAACGGAGGCGGCAGCGTCATGTACCTGTTCAGCCTCAAGTACAAGCTGGCCCCGGATACTTACGAATCACTGCAGATCGGGATGACTGCCGTGCTCGGTGCCGGGATGCTGATCGGCAGTATCGTTTCCGTCCGGCTGGCCAAAAAAATCCCGCTGTACGGCATGATCATCGCCAGCTTCTTCCTGAGCGCCGTTACCCATCTCCTGCAGGCGCTGGCCGCGGATACAGTGACGTTCATGGCGCTGTATCTGCTGTACGCTTTGTCTATCCCGCTGTGCAACGTCGCGTTCTTCGGCTGGCTTGCCCAGGTGACCGAAGCCCGTATGATGGGCCGGGTTCAAGCGCTTATTCAGCCGATTATGATGCTGACATTCACAGCTATGCAGGCATGGATCGCCTACGCCTTTCCGGCGCACATGTCCGTCGAATCCATTTTCTATGTCGTGGGAGCGGCCGAATTGGCTCTAGGCTTGTATTACCTGCTCGTTCTTCCCCCTCTGGCGAGGAAAAGAGCGGAGCAAACGGCGAAGGAAGCCGCCTGAACGACCAAAAAGACAGGAGCTTATTCGCTCCTGTCTTTTCCGATTGGACCGTTATCCGATCCGAATTACGTTCGTGCCGCTTCTTATGAACTTATCCGCATTTCGATTCCGAGCGCCTCCACACTGTCGATCCAGTCCCGCGGACACCCCGAATCCGTAATCACCATCGAAACTTCCTCCAGCTTGGACACACGGGCAAAGGTCGTCACGCCGAATTTGGTGTGGTCCGCCACGAGAATGGACTCCTCCGCCCGCTGCATAATTTTCCGAGACAGAACGGCTTCGTCCAGATGATAATCGGTAATGCCGTCGACCAGCGATATCCCTCCGACCGAGATAAAAGCTTTGTTCACCTTAAACTGATCGAGCAGCCGATCCGTCAAAGCGCCGGTTGCGGCCTGATAATGCCGATTGATTTCGCCTCCGGCAAAAATGATTTTGCCCGCAAACGTATCCATCGCAGCGGCTAATATCGGCACGGAATGCGTGATCAACGTCACGTCGGGACGGTTCTGGAGATGACGCAAAATTTCGATCGTCGTCGTCCCGTTATCCAGAATGACAGTCTCTCCTTCGCCGATCAGCGAAGCCGCCAGTTTGCCGATGGAAACTTTCTCCCGCTGCATCATCTGTGCGCGCTTAAGAAACGGCGGCTCAACCCGGTCGGACCTCACTTTAACGGCACCGCCGTAAACTTTGCGCAGCTTGCCTTCTTTCTCCAGACGATCCAAATCCCTGCGGACCGTTTCCGTCGAGACGTTAAATTCGGCGGAAAGCAGGTGAACCTGTACTTTTCCTTCCATGTCCAACTGCTTTAAGATCGTGTTCCTTCTGTCTTCATAAGTCAAGGACATAAGCGGCCTCCAGCAACAACTATTTCCATTTCACATGTTGAATGATGTTGTTTTTCTACAGTGTAAAAGCTGGTCTCTCTTCTGTCAACCTTCCGTATCGCATCGGATTTACAAGTGATTATTCATGTTTTCGGCACATTCGACCGGAAGAACCCAAGCTGTTGTCTCGTTTGTTTTTCACATTGACACCTCGGTGATAGAAGCATACAATTACATTCAAAACCACATAAAACATCGCAATAACACATTTTACAACAACGTCGCCCGGCAACAAAGAATGCCCAACCAAATTCGCCGGGCGGATGACAGCTACGGAGATGATTCCATGATCCTTCTTGCCTTTTTACTCGTCGTACTTTCGGGCCTCACTCATTCAATCTGGAGCCTGTTTGCCAAAAGCAGCCGCAACAAGAGCGTTTTTTTGTGGTGCATCGCCATGATCGCCGCCGTTTCCCTTTTTCCCCCGTTCATCCAGGAAATAGGTTCCGCATCGCTTGGTAGCGGGGCCTGGCTTCTGCTTCTGTCCTCTGCCGGGCTCCAGGCTGTCTACGGACTCCTGCTATCCCGTACATATCAGATGGGAGATTTGTCCCAAGTATATCCGATCATGAGGGGCACCAACACCCTGCTCATTCCGGCATTCGGCGTCGCTTTTCTCGGCGAAACTCTGTCCGTTCCCGGCTGGATCGGACTTCTCTGCATGATTATCGGCTTCGTTATGCTCAGCGGTCTGCTGACGCGCAAATCCGCCGGACACGGAGAAGGATTCTCGCCGGCTCCCGTGCTGATGGCCTTGGGTGTCGGCTTATGTACGACTTCCTACGTACTTGTAGATAAAATCAACTTACAGCACGTTTCCGCCCTTACCCTGCTCGAGGTAACCAATATCGGCTTCGCCGCCGGATTAACTCCCGCGGTCCTGTCGTCCCGGCAGCTCTCTTCCGAATGGAAGCTCAACGGGAAGCGGATTGTGCTCGGCGCCGTCTTAAATACAGGCTCCTACCTGCTGTTTTTGCTCGCGCTCGCCTATGCGCCGGTCGCACATGTGTCGCCCGTCCGCGAAATCGGAACCGTATTCGCCACCCTGCTCGGTATTTTCGTCCTGAAGGAAAAACAGGGCACGCTGCGGATCCTAAGCTCCCTGGTGATAACCGCCGGGATCATGCTGATCGGATTTTTCGGCTGAACAGAACCGGAGTCTGCTGACGCATCGGCGGCTGTTTGCCCGCCTCCGTAAGTGAACGGCATACCCGTTCCCGAAAACTCATGCACGGCTTGTGAGAAGCCAACTTGGATGAATTCAAGGCACTTAGCCCATAAAAAAAGCCCGGAGACCCGGTTCCGGAAGGAACCTTGTCTCCAAGCTCGGCTGCATGCGCCGCTTTTTTTGCGTTTACTTCATGATCCAGTTCGTTGCTTTCTTAACCGCCGCATCCGCATCTTTCAAATCCGTTTCTCCCGTGTTAAGAAGCGAACTCCACTGTTTCACCCGGTTTTTGCCGTTGGGAGGCTGGTTGTATTCGTTCGTGTCCACTACCAGCGTACGTTTGGCATAGAAGTTCGTCATAAATGTTTTCTCGTTCGTGCTGCTGCCGGATTTGGCCAGAATGCCCGCCAGACTTCCCGAGTCTCCCTCGGCCCCTTGATTCAAAGCCGTATCCACAAAAGATCCGATCGTCAGAGCCGAATTAAATCCGCGCTTGCGCGCCTGTTCGACGCTGTATTTGATATACACGTTATAGAACGTGTGCCACATGGCTTCCCTCCAGGCCGGATCGTCCTCCAGACCTTTGATTTTGCCGCAGAAAACCTTCTCGCTGTCGGTAATTTTCAGGATCGATCCTTTCATGGAGCCGTGAGCTCCGATCCGGGCAAGGCCGCCTTCCACGGATGGGTTTGAAGCTCCTTTTACGGCATCATATTCCTTGAACAGCGCCGGTCCGTCCGGACCCGTATCGTTGGGACCCCCTGTCGTCGCCCCGAAAATACCGATCGTATAACCGCGGTCATCGTCAATGTCTTCGCAGTACCCGTAGTATTCGGTCCATTTCAGCGAGTCTTGTTCGGCTTTGTTCACCAGTTTCATAATGTTGTCCCACTGCTCCCCGTCCAGACCGGTCTTCGATTTTAAAAATTGAAGGGTGGACGGAGAAAAGTTCGAGTCGTGGGAGTTCGCCGGCGCTGCGTATGCTTCTCCTTGTGCCGGATTCGAGTCCGCAAGAGCGTTCCCGGGCAACAAGACGGACGTGAGCAGAAGTGTGCCCGCCAAACCGACACTTAAAGCAGCATTCATACATGATTTCACCCGTTTACGTACGGATACCGATCGTTTCGTTTGCAAGTTAATTCCTCCTTGGAATCCTAATAAGTTAAAGCGCTTTAACTTTTAAAAAAGGAAGGCCTCCTTACTCTGAACCTATTCGGCCGTCCGGCGCCCTATTCCTCTTTTTCCTGTTTGAAGAATTTGTAAATTATTACTTTTCCGCTTAATCATGAGCAGCCCAGCCCGCGCAAAAAGCTCCCGCCGGTTTCCCGGACGAGAGCCCTTTATAAAACGCGCCGCTTCCGGCAGTCAGCCACAGCTTAAGCGGCATTGCAAGAAATTCGCCGTCCCTAAAAGGGCGCAGCTGCGCCAGTGACGCTCTTACCGCTTCGTTATCATCCTTAGCAGACGATCCACCGGGGGAACCCGGTAATCATCGTTCCCGTCGGCCGTCACCACCATAAGTCCCGACAATACGGAAACGTAAGACGCAATCATTTCCTCCGTATCGCCGGCATCCAGCTCCCCCCGTTCCTGCCCTTCCCGGAACAGCGGCAGCAGCTGCTCCACGTACGAATCCAAGGAGTAATCCCGCATGAGCTGATTTACCTTATCCGGTACTCCCTCCGAAGTCCGAGCCTGATGAATGAGCAGATAATAAGGCGCGCCGCTCTTATCCAGCATCTCTTCGGATAATCTCCTGATTTTATCAAGCGGCGTACCCGGAAGCAGGTAAACTTCCTTCATGGCTTCTTGCGAAGCTTCCATTGCGCCTTGGACAAGCGTAGTAAACAACTCTTCTTTCGAAGTAAAGTAATGGTAGAGCAGACCGTGACTGATTCCGGCCTCCGCGGCGATCATGCTCATTTTCGTGCCGATGATTCCCCTTCTCGCAAAAACGCGAAGCGCGGCCCCCATAATTTGTATTCTGCGTTCATCCCGTATCTGATTTAACTGCTGATCGTTTAATGGTGCCACTGTAATCCTCCACTTCACGTGCTGATGCCCAAATTATATCATCCTTTCAGACCGTTTCGTAAGCCGTTTCGGAAAACGCCGGGATGATCTCTTCCAGTACGGCGGCCAGGGAACCGGAGCCCTCCGGAAGAAGCTCGTCAAGCAGCCTTCTGCCTTCCTCGGAGGAAGACAGCACCTCCCGCACCATGTCCGGATGGAACAGATGACCCGGCGGCAGGGCAAGCGTATTGACGGCCCAGTACAGCCCGAAAAATTTCATATTCTTTTCCCCGGTCGCGTATTTCAGCACCAGATTCATGTATCTCCGCCCGAACTCGATTCCTTTCAGGGGCGCGGCGCCCGAATACGTCACGCCTTCCCAGCGCAGGTCGGCCGCGCAGTTTAACCACCAGGCCGGCTCAATCACATCCTGAAGACGGCGCAGCACGTTGCGTTCGAAGGCGGGAGAAGGCGCCGGCGCCAGACTCTGCTTCCGCAGGCAGGCTTCAAGGGTCTCCGCTTCGATGGCCGCCACCGTCATCCCCTGCCCGAAAATCGGATCGTAAATGCAGTAGGCGTCGCCGAGAACAAGCAGCCCCGCGGGCCAGTCCGTCATCTGCTCGAAATGCCGGCGGTACAGCTGCGGCACGCGGAATCCTCTCGGAGACGCGGCCGGTTCCAGCTCTCCGAGAATTTCCGCGATGTCCGAGTCGGGGAGATTCTCGGCCGCCTTTTCGTATTCGTCTTCTTTCGTTGGCGGGTATTGTCCTCCCGGGCGGTACAGCAGCATTTCCGCCACGTTATTTTCGATGAAGGACAACACACCCGTAAACGATCCTTTAGCCGGCTGCCCGGCAATATTAATCACATCCCACTCCTTGACCAGATGTTCCTTAGCGGCCGGCACCCGGTACCTGCGGGTACTGTAACCGAGCTCTACGTTCAAATAATCGGAGGCGGGCACTTCCAGCCCCATAACTTCCAGCCACTTAGTCAGCTTGGACAGCCGTCCGCCCGTATCGACAACGAGATCCGCCTGACAGGGCTTCTCCTCTCCGCCGCTGCTCCTTCCCCGTATAACCGCGCCCGTCACTTTCTTCCAGTCCGGGGTGCTCATAAGCTGAACCGCCTCATGGCCTGGCAGAAAAGACACCTGCGGGATACGTTTCACCCGCTCGCGGATCACCCACTCCAGGAGAGCTCTGCTGAACTTGAGGTCATTGCGCTGGTAAGGGCCGCTGATCGTTCCGTACTCGTTCGTGTTCGTCACGGTTTTGTTCAGTGAAGACAGCGCGCCCAGTTGAAGCAGATCCTCCTCGTAGCCGGGGAAAAAACGCTCGACAATCGTCTTCCCGCGCGGCGTAAAACGATGAGGATGGTAGCCTTGCGGCGTCCCGGAACGGTCGGCGGGTTCCCCGGGAAATTCGTCTTTGTCGATCACAAGCACCTCATCATAAAAATCCGCGAGCACTCTTGCGGTTAACAGTCCCCCTATGCTCCCGCCGATTACAAGCGCTTTTCTTTTCTCGCGATTCCCGGTCTCATACGTGTTCATCATTTTCGCTCCTTTATTTTGATTGATTAGTTCAGTCAATTTCTCTGCAAAAAAAAAATCAAATCGTGCACACTGCTATAATTTATGATTGACTAATTCAGTCAATATCAGGATAAGCAAGTTTTTTCCATTTGTCAATAGGCTTTCGCAGCAGGCCGGAACGTGAAATAAAAAAGCTCCCGCCCTCTTGGAGGACGGGAACGAAAGCAGATATTCAGCGCACGGGCAGCCTATTTTCGTACAGGCTGAATCCGTCCGACTCGCCGATATACGTGTAGCCGCACGTTTTGTAAAAGGCGTTTAAGGTCTCGTTGCTGCCGATACAGTCCAGACGAATCCGGTCTTTGCCCGGAAACGACATTTCCTGCCGGATCCAGTCCATCACCGTTTTGCCGAGACTTCTGCCCGCTTGCCCGCGGTTAACGGTCAGCCGGTGAAGATAAATTGCCGTGCCGGACTCCCCGGGGTCCAGCCGCCATAATTTGCGGTCCCAGTCTTCCGCTTCCTGCTGGAGAATCGCGCACGCCAGAAGGGTGCCTTCCGCTGCTTTGAACACAACTACCTCTTGGCGTTCCAGGGCCCCCGCCATATCGTGATCGTCACTGCCCGACAGCAGTCCCGACCACTGGGTCGATCCTTTGCTCCGCAGCCATTTCGCGGTCTCCACCATCAGCCGCTCAATTTCCGGATATTCTTCCGCTCCGGCTATACTCGCTTTGATTTCAGGACTTACCTGATCGTTTAGGAGAATCATATTCGGCATAGGGCACCTCTATTTCAGCTTGTATAATTGCCGTCTCGTCCGGCTACGTGATTGTACCATAACCGGCGGCGGCATTTCTAACAGCCGGTGGCGGTAAGGACGGGATTAGAGGAACGGGCTGCCTAAGCGTGAACCTTTAAGGGGTCCGGCCGGGCGGAGCGGAAGCAGCTTGGCGGAAAGCGCCCGGGCGGGGCCGGGTCCACACAGCCAGGACAAACACGGCTGTCAGCAGCGCACAGACGGCATAAGGCGCCGATGTGTGCAGGGAGTAGAGCAGCGTTCCCGTCAACGGTCCCGCAAACGAGCCGACGCCTTGCACCGCCGCCGTGAAAGAAGCGACGGACGGCTGCTCCTCCTCTGTGACCGCGAGCGATGCCGCCGTAATGTAACCGGGAAGCGTAAACCCGATGCCGATGCCGAACAGGAGGAAAACAAGCAGGTACATCGCGGGCCAGAGCAGAAACAGCAGAAAGGCTGCGCACAGGGACGACAGGCCGATCTTGAGGAGCCTGCCCGTCGGCCATTTCAGATAGCGGCCGATCAGCAGCTGGATGGCGACAACGAGCACCCCGGCCGACGAAAGTCCGAGGCCGATGTACCGCGCGGCGGCCTCGGAAGTGACGGACAAGCGGTCCTGGATGAAAATGCCGCAGGTCACCTGAAGAATAATCATGACGATGGACAAGGTCAGCCCGATTGCCAGGTACAGCGAAATTCTCGGGTCGGCGGCGGACAGCTTGCCGGCGCGGGTACTTGCAACCGCCGGCCGGCCGCCGGGAATCATCAGCCAGAATGCGGCCGCCGTCAGTGTCAGCAGCACGGCGGAAGCGTACATCGGCGCCGTGAGACCGACAGGCGTCAGCAGGGCGCCGAGCGCGGGTCCGAGGACGAAGCCGAGCCCGTTCGCCCCTCCGAACAGCGCCATTCCGGAAGCGCGGTTTTCCGCCGTCGTCCACTCCATGAGATAGCTCTGCGCCATAGCGGGAATCGCTCCGAAGAAGAAACCTCCGGCCGCGCGCAGGAACAGCAGTTGAATGTAGAGCCGGGCGGGGTCAGGTTCCCCGCTGCGGGCGAGGTCGGATAGGACGGCAAACGCCGCCAGGGTCACAATATAACCGAGCAGGGCCGTAATCATCACCAGCTTCCGGCCCGTTCGCGCCCATTTTGCCCATAAGAAGGTCCCCGTGATCCAGAACAAGCCCGTTACCGATACCAGACTGCCGGTCTGGATTTCACTCAGTCCCATACTTCTGGCCAACAGCCCGAGGATCGGATTAAACGTCGCGATTGAAGTCATAGCGGCCAGCACGGTCAAAAAAATAAGCAGAAACCGTTTTTTCATAGACTTTGTCTCCTTTCCCGGTCGAACGATATTCGTACGTTTTTTATTATCGTTCAAGTCCGGAAAAGCCCGCTACCTGCCGGCGAAGCAATTCTGCCTGTTGAAGGAGCGGCGCGACAAAAAAATCTCCTTTGCCGCAGGGGCAAGGAGATCGTTACGGGCACTTTTAGCCTCACAAACGGACTCGTTCATGATTGGCTTGTTTAAGATATTGCCCCGGATTCAAACCGAACTGTTTCCGGAACGCGGCCGTGAAATTGCTCATGTTCGCATAACCGAGCTGAACGGCCGCTTCGCTCACATTCATTCCCCGGTCCATATATTCGGCCGCTCTCTTCATCCGCTCTCTGCGTACCAGTTCATAAACGGTCGTGCCGAACAACGAGCGAAAGCCTTTTTTTAACTTGTGTTCATTGACTCCGCACAGCTGTGCCAGCTCCGGGATAGACGGCGGACTATCCAGCCGGTCCAGCACGTGCCTTCTCGCCTCCGCCAGGCGGTTCCGGTCGTCCGGTGTCAGGCTGATCCCCGCAGCTTCCTTAACGCCGTCTTCCGGCTGACTGATCAGCGCGATCAGCTCCATCGCTTTACTTTCCGCGTACCATCTGCGCATGCTCCCCAGACGTCCGGACTGTAAAAGATCCCGGACCCCCTGCCGGATAAGCGGGGTATCCGTAAACCTTCCGATCCTGCCCCGGCTGCGCGAGAGCAGATGACGGATCTGCTCCGTCTCTTCGGGCCCTCTCGCACAGCGGAGCAGCAGCTCGGGATGCAGCCGGATTTCCAGCGTCCGGTTGCGGACGCCGCCTTTTTTCTCCATGTACACGTTCATATTCTCCATAAAAAAGACATTGCCGCTGAGACTGCCGGTTTGCAGCTCGTTTCCTTCCCAGGCGCAGTAAATGTCCCCTTCCAGACAATAGTTCAGCTCGAACAGGCTGTAAGACCCGTGAACCTGCACTTTAAGATCACGGATTAATTCGAAATCCGAAATGACAATTTCCATACCCGTTCTAATGGGAATCCGGGTCAGAGTCCCCTCTCCCAGTCTCGGAGAAAGCAGAAGCGTTCGCTCCCCGCCGCTGCCGGAAATTTGCCCCTCCATATGCTCGGAAAAACGGTCGAAATAATCATGCATCCTATCGATTTGTATGGCCGACGACATAAGCGCTTCCCCCTTTCGATCTTATAATTGAGAATCATTATCAATAAACTTTTGTGTTCATTGTAGGAAATTTCCGCTTCTTTTGCAACCCCGCAGCCCAACGGCTTCCGCCATATAGGGCAATCCCGTGGCGATTTTACATAACTAACGGACAAACGGTGCCGCATATGTATAGGCTTGATAAACTTGGCGAGATACTTCCTCGCCTGAACGAAGGAGCGGATGTCATGAGCAAGCCGGTAAAAGAAGAGCTTCAAATCCCCCAGCCCATCCGGGCCGACGGCGCGGGAGCCACCGACCCCGGTCCGCGCGATATTTTGCGCGATCTGGAAAATCCGAACATGCTAGTCCCCCCCGCTACCGATGCGGGTCTGATCCCGAACATGAAATTCTCGTTCTCGGATACTCACATGCAGCTGAACCACGGCGGCTGGTCCCGTGAAGTTACGGTCCGCGAGCTTCCCGTCGCCAAGACGCTTGCAGGCGTCGATATGCGTCTGACCCCCGGCGGCGTGCGCGAGCTGCACTGGCACCAGCAGGCCGAGTGGGCGTACATGCTGACGGGAAAAGCGAGAATTACGGCGGTGGACGAGAAAGGCCGCAATTTCATCGACGATGTGGGCGAAGGCGACCTGTGGTATTTCCCGCCGGGCATTCCCCATTCCATCCAGGGGCTGGAGGAAGGGTGCGAATTTCTGCTCGTCTTCGACGACGGGAGCTTTTCCGATCTCAACACCTTTTCCATCTCGGACTGGTTCGCCCACACGCCCCCGGACGTTCTCGCGGCTAATTTCGGGGTGGACGAGAGCGCTTTCGAGAACATACCGTCCGGGCAGGTATATATTTTCCAGGACAAAGTTCCCGGCTCTATTGCCTCCCAGGAAATCGAGTCCCCCTACGGCGCAATTCCCCGGAGCTTCAAGCACAGGCTTCTTGCGCAAACGCCGACCGTCATGCCCGGGGGCAGCGTGCGGGTCGTGGATTCCTCCAACTTCCCCGTCTCCGTAACAGTTGCCGCCGCCCTGGTCGAACTGAAGCCCGGCGCCATGCGCGAGCTGCACTGGCACCCCAACCAGGACGAATGGCAGTACTACCTGTCCGGCCAGGCGCGGATGACCGTCTTCGGCGGGAACGGCTCCGCCCGCACTTTCGACTACCGGGCGGGCGATGTCGGCTACGTCCCGTTCGCCTACGGCCACTATATCCAGAACACGGGCGAAGAGACCGTCTGGTTTCTGGAAATGTTCAAAAGCGACCGGTTCGCGGACGTCTCGCTTAACCAATGGATGGCGCTGACTCCGCGAGACCTGGTCCGCGATAACCTGCACGCGGGACCGGAACTGCTCGACTCGCTGCGCAAACAGAAGCGGCCCGTTGTCTGATCGTGATTCCGGCCGAACGGTTCGATTCAATTAATGTCATTAATTATTTTAATTAATGATGTTAATCATCCATCGTCCCTTCCTGCAATTCGCGCAAAAAAAAGCCGCTGGAGCTTCAGCGGCTTTCCCGTTTAGAACACGGATTATCCGTCGATCCGGGCGGAAGCAGCTTCACTCAAGGCGGGCATTCTTCCTTCCTCATGGGTAGCGGGAACGACCGGAAGCCGGATCGTAAAACGGGTTCCCTCGTTCCGGCGGCTTCGGATCTCGACGGTACCGTGATGTTCCTCCAAGATCCATTTCGCGATCGACAACCCAAGTCCGGTCCCCTCCGTTTCGCCTCTTGAAGGATCGGCCCGGTAAAACCGGTCGAAGATATGCGGAATATCCGCTTCGTCCATGCCGATTCCGGTGTCCTCGATAATAAGCTCCGCATTTTCTCCCGCCGCCCTTGCGAAGAACCTCACACAGCCGTTTTCGGTATACTTGAAGGCATTTTCCACGAAAATAAACAAAAGCTGCTGCAGGTAATCCCTGTCGCCCACAATCTGCAAAGATTCCAGACCCTCCAGTGGACCGGCTTGAAACTCGGCGGATTTCGCAAGCACCTGGGATTTGCGGATGACATCTTGGACGACGGAGCTTATGTTCAGTCTGTCTTTTCTCAGATGAAGCCCCGAATCGGCACGCGCCAAAGTCAGCAGATTATGCACCAGCCTCCCCATCCGGCCTGCCTCGTCGGCAATATCGTGAATGGCTTCGATAGACAGTTCCAATTGCTCCTTGTCTATCCTCCGCTCCGGAGCCTGCCGGAACGACAGCCAAGCCTTTTGTAAAAATTCCGCATTCCCGCTTATCGTCGTCAAAGGCGTTCTTAATTCGTGGGAGGCGTCTGCCACAAACCTCCGCTGGGTCATGTAGGACTTGTCCAGTTCCCCGTACATGTGCTGGATGCGTTCCAGCATGCCGTTGATGGTCGTCCCCAGCAGGCTGACTTCGTCTCCCGTCGGTTTAACGGCGATCCGGTTCCCCAGATCGTCGCTTTTCTGAATTTGGCGGGTCGCCTCAATCAAGGCGTATACGGGCTTCAGCGCCCGCTTGGAGGAGAGCCAGCCCATGAACGAGGCCGTGCAGACGATCACCAGAGAGAGCAGAATCAGCACAAGCCGGAGTATGGACAGAAATTTATCGATCAAGCCGATATTATAGGCGGATTGCAGTACGCCTACGAGCTTCCCGTTCAGCAGCAGCGGCTGATTGTAGATGAGAAACGGCGATTGCTGGACCTCTTCGGTAATGTAGTAACCCTCCGTTTTTTTACCGGCGGCATCTTTGGAGAACGGCAGTTCCACCTGGCCCAAATTCCGCGTCCTCGCCTTATCGCCGTTGATCAAATTGACGAGCTGCAGGTACATGCCCGACTGGACGGTATCGACATGGTCGAGCTGAATGTCCAGATCAGAGCCCAGGGGGTCAACCTTTAGCTTATAGGTAACACTCTCCTGCAGCACATCCGTCTGCTCTCTGAGCGAATCCTTAAGGTCATTAATAAAATAAATCTGCAGAAAGCTGTACAGGACAATGCCGAACAGCAGCAGTGTGGCGGAAAGAATACCCGAATATAACAAAGTAAGCCGCATGCGTATAGACATAGCTTCCTCCAGGGTTTTTCCTTGATTATCTTCTTCGAATCTTAAAAGCAACTTAATAGAACCTAAAAATTGCTCCCGGGGAGCCGAAACAGCAAAAAAGCCGTCCAAAGGACGGCTTTTAGGAACTGCACAGCGTCCGGCTCCCGGTGCATAAGCCGTGCGGCTTAGCATCGGGGCGGCACTGATCCGCTCGGGTTTTTGAGCAAAATTCATGCTTAGAAATCAAAGTTGTCCGGGTCCGGACCGACTCTTTTATTTTCGTTCAAGGCGCTGATCCGGCTCAACTCATCCGGCGTCAGCTCGAAATCGAACACGCTTGCGTTTTCGATAATGCGGTGCTCTTTCGTCGATTTCGGGATTGTCACCACGCCGTTTTGCAGATCCCATCTCAGAATAACCTGCGCGACGGATTTGCCGTGACGGCCCGCAATGGTCTTCAGAACCTCGTTATCCAGCAGCTCTCCCTGCATAAGCGGAGACCATGCTTCAAACTGGATTCCCTGTTCGCGGCAGTAAGCCCGCAGCTCTTCCTGGGTCAAGCACGGATGAAATTCGACCTGGTCGACCATCGGCTTGATCTTCGCCTCCTGCAGAAGGTCCTGCAAATGATGGACATGGAAGTTGCTGACTCCGATAGACCGGGCTTTGCCCGACTCGTAAATGGCTTCAAGAGCGCGCCACGTGTCTTTGTATTTCCCTTGGACCGGCCAGTGGATCAGGTACAAATCGAGATAGTCCAGGCCGAGCTTCCGCAGACTGACTTCAAACGCCTGGAGAGCAGACTCGTAACCCTGATCCGCATTCCAGACTTTCGAAGTGACGAAAAGCTCTTCCCGGGAAAGGCCCGTTTCGGCCAGACCTTCCCTGATGCCTTGGCCGACCCCTTCTTCGTTGCCGTATACGGCGGCCGTATCGATACTCCGGTACCCGTTTTTAATAGCCGTTTTAACCGCTTCTACCAATTCGGGGCCTTCCTCTACTTTAAAAACGCCGAGACCGAGCCAGGGCATTTTAACTCCGTTGTGAAGAGTGGTTGTATCTTGCAGATGTTTAGTCATTCTCGGATGACCTCCTGTTGTGTAGGCTTAAAATGTAGCATGTCCTATTATGCGCCCTGCTTACTCTTTCGTGAAGTAAGCACTTTAAAGTTCGATAGGTGCTTTTGCGCGCCTTAGGCACTCGGAAGTACCCTGGTCCTGGCCTGCAGTCATCTCTTCCTGCCAGCTTTCCGGCACAAAAAAGACAGGAGCCTCCTTTACCCAAAGGAAACTCCTGTCATTGCCTGTCGTTTGGCCGGAGAACGGCCGCTTACGGATTCTGCTTCACCAATACGAAGCTCTCCCACTTGCTGGCCGTGGCGCGGTTCGCGATCAGCGGGCTCGCGCCTTCGTTGTCGGCGCACACATATTGGTTGTTCGCCAGCGCTTTTAACGTCTGCTTGCCGTCCGCCGTCTTACCGAGCTCGAAAGTCTCCCAGGTGCCGATCGTTTCCCGGTTCGCAATGAGCGGGCTTCCTCCCGCATTGTCGGCGGAAACGTACCGGTTGTTGATAAGCGCTCTCAGGGCGGCCTTACCGCCGCCGAGGTCGACCAGCTCGAACTTCTCCCAGCCGCTGACGGTCTGGGAACGGGCGATCAGCGGGCTGGCGCCTGCATGTTCGGCGGTCACGTATTTTCCGTTCGCTTCCGATTTCAGGGCGACGACGTTATAGCCTCCCGCGCGCTGCCATACACGGACATAGTCGATGTAATATTTTTGCGGGAAGACTGTCGTGCCGTCGGGGTAACCCGGCCAGTTGCCTCCCACAGCGAGGTTCAACAGGAAGAAAAATTCCTTGTCGAACACCCAGGCATTCGTGCCTGCGTCCGCCAGCGTTCTCGTGTGAAACAGCTTGCCGTCCACGAACCACTTGAACACGCCCGGCTCCCACTCCAAAGCGAACGTGTGGTAGTCATTGCTCAAATTCTGCGGATGCAGGTACGAACCGGAGAGGCCGCAGCAGCCGGAATAGCCCGGTCCGTGCAGAGTTCCGTACGCGCGGTTCGGTTCCAGAGCGCCGACATACTCCATAATGTCGATCTCGCCGCTGGCGGGCCAGCCTACAGTGCCGATGTCTTTGCCGAGCATCCAGAAAGCGGGCCAGATTCCTTTCCCGTAAGGCAGCTTGGCGCGCATTTCAACCCGCCCGTATTTGAGGTTGAATTTATTTTGCGTCGTGAGGCGTGCGGACGTGTAACCCGAGCCGTTATAGTTTTCTTTTAAAGCCTGAATGACCAGATTTCCGTTTTCCTGATAAGCGTTGGACGTGCGGCTGGTATAGTGTTGCAGCTCGTTATTTCCCCAGCCGCCGGCTCCGGTTTCCAGATTCCATTTCGAAGAATCCGGTCCCGACCCGTTCGGGCCGTTGAATTCATCGTTCCAGACCGGCACCCAATCGCTGGCTGAAGAAGCTCCGGCGGTCCGGCCGAGCACAAAGGACGAGAAGAGACTGAGAAGCAGAAATACGGACAAGAGCAAGGAAAGCCGCTTGCGGTTCATCATCCATGATCCCCCTTTTCCTAATTGCAATCCCGTGTTCATCATACCGCCTTCCCGCCCTTTAAAACAGGTTCCGGATTACAGGTTTATTCTCCATATTTCGGTTTTCGAACCATAGGATCCGCTGATCAGGCGGAATGATCTTTTTCAAAACGGGACGACCCGGCACCGGTTCGGGCAGGCGCCCAGTTTACGAGGAAGATACCGGCCAGAATCAGCAGACCTCCTCCGTACACATAAGAGCGGACGGTCTCGCCCAGCAGCAGCCAGCCAGAAAGCACACCGAAGAACGGGGCCAGAAAAAGAAACGCGCTCGTCTTTCCGGGATCTCCCCTGCTCAGCAGATAATACCAGGCCGCAAACTGGACAATGGAGCCAAGTACCGCGAGATACAGAATGATCCATAGCGAATCCGCATTCAGCACATAAACCGGTTTTTCCACTAACAGGCCGAGTACAAGCAGCGCCAGTCCGCCCGCCAGCATTTGAAAAGCGGTCATGACCCAAATATCGAAAGAAGCGCTCCAGCGTTTGACGAGCAGCGTTGCGGCCGCCCAGAATACGGCGGAGCCCAGCCCGAACAGGGTTCCTGTTTTAAAATCCAGCTGGAACCCGAGCGTCACGGCGACTCCCAGAAATCCGACCCCTACGCCGGCCCACTGGGACCACCGGTACTTCATCCCGAGAAAAAGAGTGCCCAGGAGCACGACCAGCAGCGGATTCACAAAGGTTAGCAGCGACGACTCTCCGGCGGAAATGGTCCTCAGGCTCAGAAAAATGCACGCCATCACTCCCGTTGTTTGAAAAAGGCCGATCAAGGCGATTCGTCCCCACCCGGCGGCCGTCTGCGGCATTCGCCTTCTCGTGCCCAAGACCCACAGGGCCATCAGGGCCCCGGCCAGCGTAAAACGGACCCCCACAAGCAGCAGCGGCGAAACGTAAGCGAGTGCCATTTTGCCGACCGCAAACGAAGACCCCATAAGCAGCGTGGCTGTAACGACAAGACTGCCGAATTTTATCGGGTTCATCCTGTTTTCCCCTCCCCCATTCATTCATTGAGAAGATCTTAGCACAGATACGGTTAGATGGGGACCGAAGAATGGATGTGAAGGATGAATGCGATTATCCGGCCGCTTGCTCATCCGCTTGCGATTTAAAATGAGCCGGCATCCTTTTTCAGCAGAACGCGCATGAGACTCCGCCGTCGTTTTTGCACAAAATCAAAAGCCGCGTCACGGATTTGTCCATTGTCGGCCGCATATGGGTACGCTATGATAACAACAACCGATAATGAGAATCATTATCGCTATATAAGACCGATGGAGGCTGACCGACTCATGAACTTGGCACGACCTGTTTCTACCTTATTTTTCACTGCGATACTAAGCGCCGCTTTATTAAGCGGATGCGCCGGCTCCGGTTCACAGAAAACCGGCGATACCGCAAGCCAACAAACCGCGAATCCTGCCGGCGCCCCTACCGCCGCTGCCGATAAATCCTCCGCCTCTCCCCGCAAGGTTACGGATTACAAAGGGCATACGGCCGAAATTCCGGCCGCCGCCAAGAAGGTCATTTTTTACGGGGAGACGTTCAGCGATCTGGATGCACTGGGCGTGCAGGCCATCGGGACGGCAACCAACTGGCTCACGGGCACGGTATATGCGGACAAGCATAAGACCATTACGGACATCGGTTCTCCCATTAACCTGGAGAAAGTGCTGGAGCTGGGTCCTGATCCTATCCTCACGGGCAGTACCGACGAGAAAGAATACGAGCAGTTGAACAAAATCGCGCCTACGCTCATGTTCAATACGTTCCTGCCCATGAAGGAACGGCTTCTTCTGCTCGGCGATCTTCTGGACAAAAAGCCGGAGGCGGAAAAATGGCTGGCCGATTACGAATCACGTTCGGAAGCGATGTGGAAGATCCTGCATGACGCGGGAATAAAACCCGGCGAGACGGCCTCCGTTTTCACTTATTATCCGGGCAACCGGTTGTTTGTGATGGCAAGCACGGGACTTTCCCAAGTTCTCTACGACAAGAACGGTTTCGTGCCGACTCCGCCGATCCGCGACGTGCTGGACGAAAAAGCGGGCTTCAAGCAAATTTCGCCGGAGGTTCTCCCCCAAGTAGCCGGTGACCGGATTTTTATTCTGACCCCGGTAGACAAAGAAGCGCAGCAGTCGACGGAGGAGCTTCTGAAAAGCCGGATCTGGCTCGATCTTCCGGCCGTGAAGAACGGGCACGTCTACACGCTCGACATTCTCAAATCCGGCAGCGACGCCGCTACACGGGAATGGCTGTTGAACGAAATACCGGTTCTGCTCAAAAAATAAGCCTGCTCTGACGGCATACGCCCTTCCGCAGCGTAACAACTCAGCGGTTCATTCAAAAAGAAGCTTTCAACCTCTGTTGAAAAGCTTCTTTGTTTTAGTTACAATGAATTTGATTGATAATGATTATCAGTTTCAAATAGGATGTGATATCATGGTCCCTTCCGAGTCTGGCTCTCTTCCTGTCCGTTCTCTCCTGTTCCAATTCGCGGCTGCCGACAAAATCATGCCCGGTACCTGTGAACCGGCTGCAGGGCCCGAAGTTGACGCGGGCGAAAAACCGGATGTATATACTCTTCTGCTCATTAGCGCCGGCACCGGCACGCTGAGAGTGGCGGATGAAACTTTCTTCTGCGCTCCCGACAAGTGCTACATGATCCCTCCCGGTACTTCCTATCGGCTTAGGATGGACAGCGACCGGCGTCTGACGTACTACCGTATCACGTGCCGGATAGTTTACTGCAAAGGCTCCCATACGGCTTTATACCTGAAACCGCTCGTTCGGGGCCGCGTGGAATGGTCCGTCTATCCTTTCGCGAGAGCCGTGCGTTTTGCCGATCTGCTGACGGAATCCGAGCCATCCGGAGAACTTCAGCACTTTTACCGGCAGCTGCAGTTTCAGGAATTGATGGGATTCCTGCTGGAACACAACGTGAACAGCCCTGAACCTTCGAGCTGCACACACGCGGTGGAGAACAGCATCCGCTACATTCAGGAGCATTACAAGCGGCCCATTACGGTAAAATTTCTGGCTGAGCAGGCCCGTGTCCCCCATTGGCAATACAGCACGATCTTTCAAGAGCTGACCGGGAAAAAGCCCTTGGATTACCTGAACGAGCTTAGAATCGAGAAAGCCAAGGAGTGGCTTCAGTCTACACGGGAACCTCTGCGGGAAATCGCGAAACGGGTCGGCTTTGCCGACGAATATTACTTCAACCGGCGCTTCCGGCAGTTGACCGGCATTACACCGAGACAATACAGCCAATCTGTGCAAAAGCGGACCCGGATTAAAGACTGGACGGGTCATGAGGTCGAGATTCCGACGCTCCCCCGCCGGGTCATTTACCACGGAGAAACATTCGGCGATCTCGCCGTTCTCGGCGTGGAAGCCATAGGCGGAGGCTATCCGTGGATTCATCAGTCCGGCCGCCTTAAGTCTCCCGTCAAGGATATCGGCTTCCCGATTAATCCTGCCGTTACCGAGGCGCTGAAGCCCGACCTTATCATCGTCTCCAGCGAAGACGAATCGCAGTATGACACGCTTCGCGCGATCGCCCCCACGCTCACGTTTGACTCTTTCGCCCCGCTTGACGAGCGGATCGAGCTGCTGGGGACCATTCTTGGCAGACGCCGGGAAGCGGAAAATTGGCTCGCCCGCTATGAGAAGAAAGCCGCCGCCATGTGGAGCCGGCTTCGGGCCTCACTGCAGCCGGACGAGACTGCATCCGTGTTCACATTTGCAAGAAACCGCTTTTTTGTGATGGGCACCATCGGGCTGTCCTCCATGCTCTACCATCCGGACGGTTTCCGGCCTGCGGGCAGGACGCGCAGGCTCCTCGATAAGAAACTGTCTTATCTCGAACTTCTGCCGGAAGAAATGAAAGATTATGCGGGCGACCGGATATTTATGCTGCTCCCCGCAGATGCCGAATGCCGCAGCGCCGCCGCCGAGTTAATGAGATCTCCGCTCTGGACGGAGCTTCCCGCAGTCCGCCGCGGCTGCTGCTACGCAGTCGAAGCGGACGAGTGGAATTTCGCCGACGCCACGACGACGGAGAAATTCCTCGACGAACTCCCACGTCTGCTCGGCAAAGAGCAGATCGTACCCGCTCATGGCGGCGTTCGCCCCGGCCCTAAGCCGGAAGAAAGCTGAAAAACCTGCCGATCGCAATGGATCGGCAGGTTTTGTTTCGTACAGGGCCTTGTCACGCCTCCGGCGCCAGTTCATACGGCAGGCACAGCGGAACCCCCGTACGCGGGTCGGCAACGATGTCCGCATGAATCGCGAACACTTCGCGCAGCATATCTTGGTTCATCACGTCAGCGGGGGAGCCTTCGCATATCACGCTGCCGGATTTGATGGCCACGATATGCTGGGCGTACCGGGAAGCGTGATTCAGATCGTGAATCACCATGACGATCGTTCTCTTCTCCTCGCTGTTCAGCTTATGCAGCAGTTGAAGGACTTCAAGCTGGTGGGCCATATCAAGAAAAGTCGTCGGTTCGTCCAGGAAGAGAATATCGGTCTGCTGGGCGAGCGCCATGGCGATCCAGGCGCGCTGCCTCTGCCCGCCGGAAAGCTGATCCACGGGTCTTGCGTGGAACGGCATCATCCCCGTTACTTCCAAAGCCCAGCTAATGACGCGCTTATCTTCGGAAGTAACCGTACCGAAGCCGCTCTGGTGGGGATATCTGCCGTAAGCGACCAGCTCCGTAACCGTCAATCCGGCAGGCGCCGACGGATTCTGCGGCAGAATGGCCAGTTCTTTGGCCACTTCCCGCGTAGATTTGCTGTGGATCGACACCCCGTCGAGCAGCACGCCGCCAGAGGCCGGTTTCATGAGCCGTGCCATCGTTTTCAGGATGGTCGACTTCCCGGAACCGTTCGCGCCTACCAGCGCGGTTATTTTACCCTGCGGGATGGAAATATTCAGATCGTTCACGATACTGAGATCCCCGTAACCGATATGCAGGCTGGATGTATGCAGCCTTTCCTGTACTAACGTCATCCGATATTCCCTCCTTGGTTTTGCCTTTCCGTATAGGAGACGGCCAGCGTCCTTCCTTGTAATCCTGTGCGCTCTCGCCTGATCTTTAAAACAATAAGACGTATGCCTCCGGATAAAGCTTGCGCTTGCAGCTCCGGGGCTCAGCGGGCAAGAACGCGAAGCGTGATCTCAAACCGTTCCGGCAGCCCGTTCTTAACCCGGCATTGCACTTCCGAGCTTGTTAAGCAGCTCGGCGCCGAATTGCGCCGCATAGAGCTTGCTGTAGGCACCGCCCCCGGCAAGCAGTTCTTCGTGGCTTCCCTGTTCGGCGATGCCCTCTTTCGTGACCACGACGATCCGGTCCGCATGCTTCACCGTAGCGAGCCTGTGTGCGATAATGAGCGTCGTCCGTCCTTTCGAAAGCTCCCAGAGCGCTTCCTGAATGACCGCTTCGGTCTCGCTATCCAGCGCCGACGTCGCCTCGTCGAGAATCAAGATCGGCGGATTTTTCAAAAACATGCGTGCGATGGAAAGCCGTTGCTTCTGTCCGCCGGAGAGCTTCACTCCCCGTTCGCCGATCCGCGTATCCAGCCCTTCGGGCAGGGATAGGATCAGCTCTTCGAGCTGGGCTCTTTTCGCCGCCTCCCGGATTTCTCCGTCGGAAGCCCCCAGCTTGCCGTAGGCGATATTTTCGCGGATGGTGCCGTCGAACAGGAACACTTCCTGCTGGACGATTCCGATATGGGAGCGCAGCGACTCCAGCTTCATCTCGCGGACATCAATTCCGTCAATGGTGATGGCGCCGTCCGTCACTTCGTAAAACCTCGGGAGGAGGCTGCACAAGGTCGTTTTGCCCGCGCCCGAAGGGCCGACGAAAGCGACCGTTTCCCCGGGCCGGATGGACAGGTTCAGTCCGTTCAGCACGTTCTCCTTGTTTTCGTAGCCGAAGCTCACATTCTGATACCGGATATTTCCCGCAAGCCGGTCAACGTCCCGCGCATCCGGAGCATCGGCGACATCGGGTTCAAGTTCCAAGATTTCGAGATATCTTTTGAAACCGGCAATCCCTTTCGGATACATTTCGATCACGGAATTGATTTGATTGATCGGTCCGAGAAATACGTTCGAAAGCATCACGAAGGCAATGAATTCGCCGTAGCTCATTTGTTTCGCCAGCACAAACCATGTTCCGCACAGTAGAACGAACAAGGAAATGATTTTCATCAGCAGATAGCTGATAGATGAATTCCAGGCCATAATCCGGTAAGCCAGAAGCTTGCTCCGTCTGAACTGCCCGTTGTTGGAAGCGAACTTGGCGATTTCATAATTCTCGTTCGTAAAAGCTTGAACGACGCGGATGCCGCTGACATTGTTCTCCACCCGGGCGTTGTAATCCGCAATGGATTCGAACATTTTATCGAAAGCGAGCGACATTTTACGGCTGAAATAAAGCGAAAGCGAGATCATTCCCGGCACGATAATAAAGGTCAGCACGGCCAGTTTCCAGTTGATGCCGAGCATGATGCCGAATGCCCCTGCCAGGGTCATCACGGCTATAAACAAATCTTCCGGCCCGTGATGGGCGATCTCCCCGATATCCATCAAATCGTTGGTCATCCTCGAAACGAGATGCCCCGTCTTGTTGTTATCGAAGAAACGGAAAGAAAGTTTCTGCACGTGGTTAAACAGTTTGGTGCGCATATCGCTTTCAATATTGATCCCGAGCTTGTGCCCCCAATAAGTGACGACGTAATGCAGGGCGGCGCTGATCACATAAATGCCGAGAAGGCTTACGCACCCCCATGCGATCCATTCCCATTTGCCGCTCGGCAGAAGATCGTCGATGACCCGGTTGACTGCCAGCGGAAAAGCGAGCTCAAGTACGGCGGCTATGATCGCGCAGCTAAAATCGAGCAGAAACAAGCCTTTGTACGGTTTGTAATAGGCAAAAAAACGGCGGAGCATAAAGCACCTCTCTTTCTGTAAACCTTCCTTGGCGGCAATTGCCGGCAGGCTCTTCTACTCCGTCTTGGACCGCGCAAGCAGGTACAAGAAATAAGGAGCGCCGATGACCGCGACCACAATTCCGGCAGGCATTTCGGAAGGCTGCAGCACCCAGCGGCCGAGCGTGTCGGCTGCGCATACAAGCAGCGCCCCGGCAAGGGCTGAGGCCGGGAGAAGGACTTTGTGGCCCGGTCCCACCAGTCTGCGGGCCAGATGCGGGGCGATAAGCCCGACGAAGCCGATTCCGCCGCTTACCGCAACGCAGGAGCCCGCGAGACCGACGGCGGAAGCGAGGAGCAGGAACCGCTCCCTCTCCACGGGAGCCCCAAGTCCCAAGGCCAGCTGATCGCCCAGGTTGAGCACATCGAGCACCCGCGCTTTGCAGAATACGTAGATCGACAAGATGACGATCCAGGGAAGGAGCGCGATCACAAACTTCCAGGTCGTCCCCCAAATGCTTCCCGCCATCCATGTGGCCACGAACTGGTATTTCTCCGGAGAGATCCGTAGTGTCAGTACGATGGTCGCGGCGCTGATTCCGGCCGCCACGGCGATACCCGACAACAGGAGCCGGGTTGGAGACAACCCCTCGTTACGCTTGAACGCGAGCGTATAAATCAGCATCGCCGTCCCACCGGCGCCCGCCAAAGCGAGTACGGGAAGCAGGAAGACCGGAGCGGCAGCCGCAGAGGGATAGAAGCAGATAAATAGCAGAACCGCAAGTCCCGCTCCGGCATTGATGCCCAAAATTCCGGGATCGGCCAGCGCATTGCGCGAGATGCCCTGCAAAATGGCTCCGGATATCGCCAGACCCGCCCCCGCAAGCATCGAAAGCACGATGCGGGGCAGCCGGAAATCGAACAGGATCAAGGATTGCTTCCGTGTCCCCTCTCCGATAAGCGTTGTGAAAAGCTCCGTGGGAGAAAGCCGGATAAAGCCGATGTTCATACTGATGACAAACGTAAGGACGAGAAGCAGACCGAAAATAACGAGAATCGCGATATTTCTTCTTTTCCGCTTTTTCTCATGTGCCAAAATGGGCGAGTAGTCTAGATTCAGGTTCACGTTACAGCTCCCTCCTTTCTTTGCGCGTCAGATAGAGGAAGAACGGAACCCCGATTAGTGCGATCAATGCCCCGATGGGCGTTTCGTAAGGAGGGTGGATCATTCTTGCCGCCAGATCGGACACGACGACCAGCAGGCTGCCGAGCACAGCGGAGCACGGTATGATCCAGCGGTAATCCACGCCGACCAGATAGCGCGTCAGATGCGGAATGATCAGCCCGACGAAGCCCACCGCTCCGACGACGGAGACGGACGCTCCCGCGAGAATGAGAACAACAACCGTGCCGCCCAGTTTCACGAGTCCGGTCCGCTGCCCCAATCCTTTGGCGATTTCGTCCCCCAGGCTGAGCATCGTAATCGAACGGGAAAGCGCGATGGCGCCCAGCAGCGCGGCCAAAAACCACGGCAGCATGACCTTGAGCTGAACCCAGGTGGTTCCGCTTACGCCTCCCGCATACCAGAAAGCAATGTCCTGTCCGATATGAAAATATAAGGCGATCCCTTCGCTCAGCGCGGAAAGAAGAGCGCTCAAAGCCGCTCCCGCGAGAACCAGCCGCAGCGGCGTCAAGCCGCCTTTGGCCATGGAGCCGATCCCGTAGATCAGCACGGCCCCGCCGGCCGCACCAAGAAACGACATGAGAATAAGCTTGGAATAGGCCAGGCCCGGGAAAAAAGCGAAGCAGAGCGCCAGCATAAAGCCCGCGCCCGCGTTCAGGCCGAGAAGACCCGAGTCCGCGAGGGGGTTCCTCGTCATGCCCTGCATGATCGCTCCGGCAACCGCGAAGCTCGCCCCTACCATGGCGCCGCCCAGCACGCGCGGCATCCTCAGATCGGCGATAATCTGATGCTGTGTAGATTCCGGGTTGAAATGAAAGACAGCTTCCCAGACTGTCGAGAATAAAATGTCGGCTGCCCCGAATGAAACCGATACCCCTATTCCCAATACCAGGAGAAGAATCCCCGCTGTGAGAATGAGGGCTGCGGCCAGCGGACGGGTGCGAAGCGGAACGGATGAAACTGCTTGCGTTTCCCTTGCTGCATTTTGCTGAATCATACCTGCCACCCTGTACGTTAGTATTTGGTGAGACTCTTATAAGTGATATTGATTCTCATTATCACAAGATTCAGTTTAAGCGACATCTTTTTCCTGGGCAATGGACAAAAGCGAGAATTTTTTTGTACAAAAGAGAAAAGTTTTGTGGCGCGCGGACCCTATTTTCAAAATAAAAACCGTTAAATAGCCGGACGGTTGTCTCCTTCCAACGAAAATAAGCCGCCCCTCCGGACGGCTTTGACGCAATTGCTTCTATAATATATACAGAGACATTTATGCTCACCCGCCTGACTTTTAACTGCCCGCTTTACGCGGCCGGCATGAATCCCTCGGCGCAAAAACGCGGCGATACCGGGCGGATCGGCGGGCTCTAAAAGAACCGGTTCACCAACTTCCGCCGGTAACCTGCAAGACGCGGCAAACGGACAGCCGAATAACGGCTGTCCGTTTGTTTTTTGGACGCGGCTGCGTCGCTTCTTCTATAGAAAAGCCGCCAGCTTTTTTAAAACGCCTGCCTCCTCGGGGGTAAGCTTCCTGCCGCTGAATGCGTCCACCTGTTTGGTAAAAGCAAGGAGCACGGCCTCCTTCGCTTTTGCACCTCCTTTTTCTTCGGCTTTGCGTGCGGCCGTCAAGGTTGCGCATAAAGCCAGCTCGGTCCCGCGGTCGTCCGGTGCGAACTGCTTGACGAGGGAGCACATCCCTGCGTAAGTGACGGCAATCTCATACGTGTAGACCGCCGTCTCCTTGTTGCCCGCCTTATCCGCCGCGATCACGCTGATCTCGTGCTTTCCGGGCTCCTGGCTGTAGGCCGGGGCGCTTATAAGAGCTTGCGCGCACGGGTCGCCGGCCAGGCCGGACAATGCGTCGGACGCGGCGCAGCGGATCTCGATGGTCCGGTCTACGGTATAGACGGGCTCCGCGGTAAACTGCACCGAGGGGGCCGTCTTATCAAGCCGGACCGCGATCTTTCCCGGCGCCGACTGGATGCCCGCCGCGCTTATGGCCGAATACGTGACCGTGGTCACGCCTTCGGCGGCGACGGACAGCTCGGCCGCGGTGCCGTTCACAGTCACTTCGGCGGAAGGCTGCGCTCCCTCGGCCGAATAGCGCACCGCCGAAGCGTGAGCCGTCTGGATGCGGAGGAGCGCATCCCGGTTCAGCCAGCCGTCCGCGTTAGGCTCCGGAAGAAGAGCGGCTGCTGCGGACGGGACCGGAGCTTCTTTTTTCTCAACGAAAAAGTCATCGTAATACGCCGAGGCGATATTGTACCGGCTCGTTACGGCAATCAGGCGGGCGTAAGCGGCGTTGGCCGGAGCCTTGCCCCGCAGCGTCACTTTCTGCCACTGCGCCAGCCTCGATTCGTCCAGATGGGTTTCGAGCGTCGAAATCGTGGCGTTGTCGGCATCGAAGAAGCGGAACATCAGTCCCGGCTGTCCCGATTCGATGTAAATCTGCGCTCCCGCTTCGTAATCTCCGCCGGGCTGGATCGTGATCTTGTCGCTTTGAAGCGCGACGGAAGCGGTGCGAAGCTTGTCGGTGATTTTCAGGCTTTTGGCCCCCGATACGCTCCTGTCCCCGCTGACTCCGTAGAAATAATCCGTTCCGGTCGCGAACAGCGGACTCCAGCCGGGAATAACCTTATTCACGACTTGCTCCTCAAAACCGGCGTTGCGGACAGGAAGAGGTGTGCCCGGCGGTTCTTCCGTCACTTCTCCGTCGACTTTCATCCGGTACAGGATTGTGTTGGTCGCCTGGTCGGTGAAGTACAAGTTGCCGTCCATTCCCAGATCAAACCGGGACGTATCCGTGAGCGTGCGAAATTCCAGCGTGTCCGGATCGATAACAGTCAGTTTGTTGTTGAACAGCACATAAAGAAGTCCGTCCTCGGACCAGCGGAGCGGATGATGCGCCCACTGGGTGAAGTTGAGCTGAGGGTAAATCTTTTTGCTTTTGACGACTTCGTACGTGTGGGGGTCTATCGCAAAAATATATTCATAAGAAGCGCCCCAAATCAGCCCGTCCGGACCTGCCGCCAGATCTCCAATGAAGATCGGTTTGTCCAGACCCGGAACACGCAGTGGAAATTCGGTGATTTTCTGCTCTTTTACCGCGTCCCATACGAATATCTTGGCTTCCGCTTCCGTAGGCTCGGAACCGAGTCCTCCGCGGATCGTGGTGGAGCCGAAAATTTTTCCGTCGTGGAACGTCGTGCTGAGCACACTTTGATTTTGAACGACGTTGCGGTGCACCTTAAGTTCACCGGAAGCCGGATCATACACGGTCAGAGAGCCCCCGAGCGTTCCGTACCCCGAGATCGTCGAAATGTACAGCTTGCCGAGTCCGCTTGTCATGTTCACCAGCCGTTCCTGATCGTTTTCCAGGACTGCGAGCTTTGCGGGATTCGTGTCGCCCGGCTCCTTATTCAGGTCGTATTCGAACAGGCTGCCCTCGGGATATACGCCCATGTATACTTTGGACCCGATCGGATACACGCTGTCGGCCTGCCCGATACTGAACGGTTTCGCCGTGTTGTCCGTCAAGTTGACTAGCGAGGAACGCGCCTGCGAACCGGTTGTAATCAACTGGGTCTGGGACACGGCCGCCAGCCGGTTGACTACACCGGGAAGACCCGGAATGACGGGCGGCTTCTGGATGACCTGCTTCGTGTCGATATTGAGGTAGGTCACTCCTCCGTCGTAACGGATCGTCACAAGCGTTTTGCCCGGTAGGTCGGGGTTGTTCTTGAATTCGACCCAATCCGCTCCCCTCAGCCCCGTTCCGTATTCCATCCCCGTTTCTTCCACCGCATGGGTGGCGAGGTCGAACGTTTTCAGCTTCTTGTCGGACATATAATATAGCTTTCCGTTCTGCGAATCGGTCGCATGCAGGCCTGTCACGTTCTGAAGCTCGATGTCCAGCCAGGCTTCCGTTTGTGTATCGTAGATGTAACCCTCGCCGGGCACACCGCTTCCATCGGTATAACGCGCAAACAAATAGCGGTTGTCGATCGTGTCCAGATCGTAGACCGTATCGTTTTTGACCGTCAAGGATGCGGCGATGTCCGTCTTCGCGCCGGTTTGCAGATTAACCCGGACGATCTGCTTATGAGCGGTGCCGGCATACACATTGCCGCCCTGGTAAGCGATGGAGCGGACATATTCCGAGTCGAGCTGCCCGATGACGCGCCCGTAATCCTTCGTCAGCTTCGTGGCCGGGTCGTACTGGTACACTTTACCGCCCGGATACGTACCGACGTACACTCTGCCCTGCTCGTCGATCGTAATGCTGTTCGGTACGGATTGTCCGTCGAATTGGGCGACCTGAACCGGTGTATGGGTTACCGGCGAATAGCTCCAGAGCCGCGCTCCGCCTCCGTCCGCCGCCAGAAACAAGGTTCCGTCAGGCGCAACGGTGTGGGCCCAGGAGCTTTCGGACGGGGCGATCGGAATGCTGCGCAGCAGCTTGTAGTCATCCAGATCGATGACGTTAAGGTGCCCCGGCTTCCCTTTGCTCGTCGCATACAGCACGTTATGGCCGTCTTCCTTGCCCGCCGCGCCGTTGAATACGGCTACCGTGTAGTTGTTGGGGATGAGCAGCTCTTCCGGACTGCCGTATGTTTTCTGGGCCAGTTTGCTCGTAAGAGCCGTGGCAGGCGCTTCCGCACCGGCCGGTTCGGCGGCCGAGGCTGCGCCGCTCCAGCCCGCGACTGTCATCATCAGACTCATGAGAACGAGAAGGGGCCGGCGGGTCTTTCTTTTTTTCATGATCGTTCCTCCTTTATCCGTACAGTTTGACAAGCGGCTTTACAAAATGTTCCGAGTTAGTGACGATCATTATTGTAAGCGTTATCATAAAATGCTTTAAGCGATTGCTCGGTCAGCTTCCTCCTTTCTAATCGACCCCGGAAGAATCCCTTTTCTATCTTTTCTGGTATCCTTCTGGTTACTATATTAGCTACGAAGGAAGAATTTGTCAATGGAATTCTGGATCTTTCTCCGAAATTGATAACCACGTGGTAACCTGAAAATGACTTTATCCGCCTATCTTCCTCTACATGTGGTTGCCGTTATGCGATGGCCCGCCGAACGCCGGAACCCGCACACGGACTGCAAAAAAAAGCGTATCCCGTCCGGGGTACGCTTCATGTTTACGCTTCATGTTTACGTTTGATGTTAGGTCCGGCTTCTTCCTTTAACCGGTCGCTTTGATTTGCTTGCTTCTTAACTGCCCGCAAGCGGCGTCAATATCCGCTCCATGCTCTAGCCGCACGCTGCAGCTTACATTCTGCTTCTTCAGAATATCGTAAAAAGCGCGCACGGATTCCTTCTCGCTCCGCTGATACTGGCTGTGCTCATCGACCGGGTTGTACGGGATGAGATTGACGTTGACCAGCGGACGGCGGTCTCCGATTAATTCGGCCAGCTCCTCCGCATGCTCCCGGGCATCGTTCACGTCTTTAAGCAGAATGTATTCCAGGGTGAGTCTGCGGTTCGTTTTGCCCAAATAATAATCGATCGCATCCATCAATTTCTCAATGGGAATCGCTTTGTTGATTTTCATGATTCGCGTACGCAGCTCGTTGTTCGGCGCATGCAGCGAAACCGCCAAGTTCACATGGAGATCCGAATCGGCAAACTCGACGATTTTGTCGGCAAGTCCGCTTGTAGAGACCGTGATGTGTCTGGCGCCGATCGCCAGTCCTTTGTGGTCTTTGACGACGCGCAGGAAATCGGACAGATTCTCGAAATTGTCAAACGGCTCCCCGATCCCCATCACGACGATATGGCTTACGCGCTCTTCCTTGCCCGCCTTGTCCAGATAGAACTGGACTTTCATGATTTGTTCCACGATTTCCCCGGCGGACAAGTCCCGGCTCTTCTTGAGAAGGCCGCTCGCGCAGAAACTGCACCCGATATTGCAGCCGACCTGGGTCGTGACGCAGACGGATAATCCGAACTTGTGCCTCATCAGCACCGTTTCGATAAGGTTTCCGTCGGAAAGCCGGAACAGGAACTTGACAGTCCCGTCGGAAGATTCCTGCTTCACGTGTTCCTCCAGCGTCTGGAGGACAAAGTGCTCTTCCAGCAGCCCCAGGCAATCTTTATTCACGTCCGTCATATCGGCAAAACTCGCCACGCGCTTCCGGTACAGCCAGTCCCAAATTTGGGAGGCCCGGAATTTTTTATGCCCGTAGGGCTGCAGCCAGGCGGTCAACTGATCAAATGTTAATCCATAGATGGAAGGTTTGTTCATTCGTACTCCTCTTTTCAGCGAAACATATCAGCCGGTCGCACCCTGCCAAAGGGCGGAACACAGCTTTACATTCTATCATTGTGCCAAAATTCCAATCGTAACACAAGGGCTTAAGAACAGCTGCCGATTTACAGGCTTCTGCTTCCGCTCCGTCCTCCTCATTCTATTCACCGAACAATTCCCGCAGCAACTTCTCTTTATTGTTGAGAAATTGCTTCATGATCACATAATGCTCCGTCTCCTCGAGCGTTGTTTCTTCGATCCCCTTTGCAGACAGGTGGTACATAGCAGCGTCGGGATATGCCATAAGGATGGGAGAATGGGTCGAAACGATAAACTGGGAGTTCCGGCCCACCAGCTCATGCATCCGCGCAAGCATCGCCATCTGTCTCAGCGGAGACAGCGCGGCTTCAGGTTCATCCAGAATGTAAAGGCCTTGGCCGCCGAAACGGTGAACAAAAGCGGCAAAAAACGATTCCCCGTGCGACTGTTCATGAAGTGAAACGCCCCCGTACGAGTCTTTGATGAGAGGCTGAGGCCATGAAGAATCCGCGTCAAGCTCGTCGATATTCGTAGCCAGGTTATAATAACTCTCCGCCCGGAAAAAGAAGCCGTCGCGCGCTTTCCTTACGCCCCTGGAGAGCCGGATGTACTCGTGAAGCTCCGAATGCGTCGGGTTTGTGGCAAAAGAAAAATTCAGCGTTCCGCCTTCCGGATTGAACCCCCACGCCGTAGCTATCGCTTCCATAAGCGTGGACTTGCCTGTGCCGTTCTCGCCGACGATATACGTTACCTTCGGGTGAAAAACAAGCCTGTCCAGGCTCCGGACCGCATCAAGATCGAAGGGATACCGCTTCCAGGAGGGGACATTTCCCCTCATCAGCTCGATGTGACGGAGAAACCGGTCATCGCTTCCGTCGTGCATGGGGCATCCTCCTCGCCTGCGCTGTCCGCTTTTCTACGGATTCACAGTTTGATTGATCGGAAATTTCGGCAGGTTAGCCGCCTTTTTCATTAAAAAAAGGACGCGTCAGACGCATCCTCATTCCGTACTATTCAGTATACCAGTATAACGCATATTCGATCATAACGGAAGACTGGCCGATTTGGCGCAGCATAGCCGAAAGATTCCCCCTGTGGTAAGTTCCGTGATTGGCGACCTGAAAAAGAACTTCGGCATAGCTCGTATCCCGCTTGCGCGTATACGGGTTGTCGAGCATAAACCACTGATCGAGGTATACCGATTCGGGAAGCTCTTTTAACCGGTTGAAAATCGTTTCGTTCGCCCAATTGTGAAACCTGTACATTTCGATTGCCTGATGCTTACTCATCTGTCCCCACTCCTTTTTCTTATTGAGTTCAGTTTAAAAGAAGGCTCCGTTAAAGTTAGTTGTTGATTATCGTTTTCCAGGAACAAATCTTCTACAATTAAACTAACTATAATAGGGTTGGTGATGACTGTGAGAGCAACTGAAATTCTTAAAGCCATTCAAAAACTAAATCCAGCAGAGAAACACCGATTACGAGAATATTTAATTGATGCACTTACTGCATCAAGCTCGACTGGAACCGTTCTTCACGAAATATCTGAACGTAAAATTTTGAAGGTATCGTTGAAATGGACGAGACCTATTTCTTGTACTCAGAAAAAGGACAAAGAAAAATCAAAGATAGAAAGCCTCGCAAACATGGTGGTTCAGCAAAAAAGTGTGGTATAAGCAATGAACAAGTATGTGTATTGGTTGCGAGGGACCGTGACAAGATGACTGTTTCGCAGGTATTGGGAATGGGAAGATTAACAAAAGAACAATTGGATAAAGCTATCGGTCATAAACTTTCAAGTGAGAATATATTATGTACCGATTCTTGGCGTGCCTTTAAGACTTATGCTGCCGAAAAGAAAATGGATATTTACCAATTCAAGTCAGACGGAAAGATTCGCACAAAAGGTCTGTACCACATTCAGAATGTTAACAATTACCTTGCTTGGTTTCAGGTATTAGAAAGCATTCAACATCAAAGAAATGAAGTTACTACGAACGACTTGATTATTAGAGGGAATTTGATAAAAAGTTCGGAACCCTATGATACAATTAGATTAACTAAATTTGTGATTTAACATTATATCTCATTCAACTAACGGGGCAGGATAATTTAATAAAGAAGATTGAAAGGAAAGTAATTCACAAAAAAAGGGAGGTATAAAAGGTGGACTTATTCCTCTGGATAACTATTGGTTTCATAATAATCGGATTTGTTGTTCTCACTTCTATGAAAAAAGGCATGGAAAGTAAGCTCGCTTTTATAACAGCAAGTATGGAAGACGAGGAAAGTTCAACAAAAGCTAAATCCATAATCTGGTGGATAGTGAGTACCACAGCTTGGGGAATAGTGAGTATGATTCTTATTGTTTGGTGGTTTCATAATCACTTTGGATAACTGTTGGTTTCAAATGTACTTAAACAAGCGGATGCGTTAGTTGAAGAAGATTATACTAAGAATTAGAACTTGCAGATAATCGGAAGTTCTAATTTTTAAATACATATCAACATTAAACTTTAACAAAGCCTAAAAGAAAAAGACTGACATCTGTATGTCATACTTCTATGTAAAGATTCCTCTTTTTTCGATCCTCTGCCGAATGTCTTCGATAAGCTCCCCGGGTTCCAGCACTTCCACTCCGTCTTCGAAGCTGAGAATCGATTCCGCAAGCCAGGAAGAAGGGGTGATAGCCTCCACGCGCCTCCGTGCGGATAGTCTGGAGCTTCCGCATCGTCTCCTCCGCTTTCTCGTCCTCCCCGAAGAGTGTCGAGATGCTTTGAAGCACCGTGAAATGGACACAAGACGTTCAAGTTTCATGAAAATTCTCCGCTCACTGGAAGTAAATGGTTCTTTCCTTCGTCTTTCATTATAGCACAAAGAAAACGGACCTCCCGGTCCGCTTTCTTCTATTTATAAGGTACGTGTTCTTTGAGCAGGGCCGCCTCCGGCAGAAGCCGGTCCAGGTAAAAGATGTTGGCGAGCCGTTTCGGCGTGAAGTCCGAAGCGAATCCGATGTTAAGCAGAACGATTTAAACAAAGTTTAAACGAGATTTAAACTTACAAATATATTCATTAAATACACTATATGGTAATCTATTTTCTAGTAGTACCAATACTCCAGTAGGAGTGAGGGTATTAAATAGACCCATTTCTGATTCGCTGCCAAGCTTGATCAGATGTGGTTCTTACGGGCGCAAATTCCATGTAATTCAAAGTATTTACGCATATTAATCTTGCAATCTAACTTACTTTGTAAATACTGGATAGGCGTACTTTTGCGGAAAGGAGATCCTGTACTTATTTAAGTGTGTTTGAACGAAGCAATCTAAAAAATTGGAGGAATGAAAATGCAACTGAAAATGAAAAGACAATCGTATCATTAATTCTCGCGACAATCGTTAGTTCTTTTCTAGCAATATCCGCATTTGCAAACAGCTATACTTGGTCATTTAAACTTGATCACAGGGTGATTGACGGCTCAAGTAGTGAAAATAATAAATTCTATAGTTTAGATGCAGGGGTCCTTGGTTTTAGTGGAGCTGTAAGTGTATATTCCTTAGATCCATATTCCACATACGAATTGGAGCCTGTAAAAATTTTAGTATATGAGCGTAAATTCGGTTTAGACAGGTTCGTAGGATCAACAACCGTAACACCGAGTAGACAATCCGCTCAAACCTTCTTTACAAACTTCGGGTCTCAACCTGCAGGAAGTTATTATATTAAAGCCATAAAAGATAAGGATGATGGAAACAACATCGAGGCAACCGGATCAATTAATACTTTTAACAATTAGATCCCTATAAGTTAGACACTACTGTTACGCAGCCTGTGAGGCAAGAGCTCGGTACTGTACCGGGCTCATGCCTTTTGGCTTTTTCTTGATACCTTCGTGATTGTGATCGTGAACATATTGCTCCAACTTCACAGTGTGTTATCGTCCTTTAGGCGCTGAAAGCTTGGTCCAGCATGATAGATACAAGTGAATAGACTGGGCGCGATTCAAGTGATACGCAATGATTTCTCCTTTATACCGAAAAAATGCACCTCCAATTGTTAGATGGTGTCTAACAATTGGGGTGCACATCGGGAGCGGTTATCCTTTGCCCGTCGTCTCGCTCATACCGGAGGAATGCCGGACGGACTTTTTCCCGTATGTCCCCAAGCGCCATACGTACTCCGCGGGTCCCATCCGGAAATAGCGGAACCACCATGTGCTCGCGGCCATCTGTATCAGGAGAATACCCGCCGCCGTCAAAGCCAGCTGACTGGAATGTATCCGCTGCGGCCAGTTAAAGAGCGCGCTCAGCGACAAGATCATCACGGTCTGCATGAGATAATTGGTCAGCGCCATTCGCCCCAGATAGTTAAGGGGCGCCAGCAGCCGCTGAGCCAGACGGCTCCGAAGTATGAGTGTCAGGGCCGTGACGTAAAACACGCTGAACGAAAGACCGCCTGCCGCAAAAGCCACATCGACCATCCCCGTCCGCTCGAGAATTTCTTCCTGTACATAGTAAGACGGGACAAGAAACAGAAGGGAAACGGTCATTGTAATGAGAAGACCGCGCCGGTAGCGGTCCGTTTGGCGGAAAAGTCCGATCTGCCCCGCCCATAATCCAAGCAGAAACAGTCCCCAAATCTCCAGAAGAAATACCGTAAAACAACCGGCGATCGTCAGGATAAAACCCGTCAAAAACACGACGGCCGATTTTAGCTTAAAGAAAGGCATCAGCAGAAACCCGAGGATCGAATAGATCAAAAGCGCTTCTCCAGGCTGAAAGAAGTGATGCGCCAAACCGATCGCCAGCAGCAGCAGGAGCCTCCGCGTAAACAAGAGCATGGCGCGATCTCCCCGTTCTTTCGCCCGAGATACGAAGAGGTAGAAACCGACACCGAAAAGAAAGGAAAAGATAACAAAAAAACGGTGACTGACAGCTATGTTCATAAACGTATTGACAGCAGCATCCGCGGCAGTTCTGTCCGTTGTCGCGAAAACCATCTGGCCGATATTAATGAAAACGATCCCGATCAGCGCAAACCCTCTTAAATAATCCAGCGTTTCAATTCGATTGTTGTTCTTCACGCTTGCCTCTGTTTTCATAAATCTAGACCATCCATTTGTTCAAGGTGCGTACGTAGCGCGAACGCACGATGACGAAGTAAACCGCCTGCGCGGCGAGGAAACCGGCCGATGCGATCAGGGCAGGGCCAAGCGAATTGGCAACCCCAAAGCGGTTCATGACGGGGCCCAGAACGACAACGGTCTGAACGGTAGAGACGACGATCGGCGTAAAAAACAGCAGCGCGATCTGAACCGTCGCCGATTTTCTCATTTCGCCGGCGCTCAAACCGATCTTGGAAAGCGCGCGGTACATTTGGCTGTCCGCAGCCAGCTCCGTATGAAGCTTGAAATAAAGAAAGCTTGCGGTCGATATCGAGAAAATAAGCGCGATAAACACCCCGATAAACCGGAACAGCGATGTAGCCTGCTGCAACTGCAAGAAGCTGTGGGCCCGGGTTGAAATGAAGCTGTCCGTTTGGCGCTTTTTCTGAAGCTCGTCGTGCCATTCCAGCAATTTTTTGCCGGCAACCGATTCCGGACTGTCGAATTCGGGCAGCTTGCCCGTGTTCCACTCGGGAACCACAAAGGCGAATCGCCGCGAGCTAATTCGGTTCTCTTTCTCGGACTCGGCTTTTAACCGTTTAAATTCATTATCTTCCAAGACAAGCAGCGTTCCGGAGCTGAACATGGAAACAAGCGATTCCTCGGTCCGTGTCTGGGTGACTTTCAAAGCCCCCGGCAGATTCTCCAGTTCGATCGTGCCCGCCGGAATCTTCTTTCCTCCCGGATCTTTCGTATAAAATACCGCGGCTTCGCCTGGTTGAAGAGCTTCCATTCTAGTCAGCCCGCGATTGTAGGTATCCGCGATCTTATTAAACTGGCTGACCGAGATCGGTTCAACATAATAGCGCGGCATTCCTTTAAGAGAAACATAGAAAGTCTCCGTCTCCAACTGCTTATAAGAAACACCGGCCTCCTTAAGTATGCCGTCTATGACCTTCAATTCATTGTCTATGTTCTCCAAGGAGTAGGAAGTGAACCGAATCGCCGACGGATCGTTTAAATAATACGCCCGGTTCTCCTGCTCGAAGGACAGGACGAAACCTGCACTCATACAGGAAACGGACGTCACGACCGTCACAAGAAACAACATCCTGGCGTTGTCTTTGAGCTTGTAGCTGAACTCAGACACCCACAACAGCCGCGTGCCCCGCCACACTCTCTTCCGGCTGCGCTTCACGATTCGGATGACCAATACGGTAAGTTGTGAATAAAACAGGTACGTACCCGCAATCCCCGTTACTGCCGCTATAAAGATATTGCCGGGTTCCAGTTCCCCGATCCGCAGCGCCATAAGGCCTGCCGTGAGCAGAACAATACCGAGCAGACAGAGCCAGATTGACAGCTTCGGCTCTTTTTTCGGCTTTTTGCTGCCGTTCAGAAGCTCCAGAACGTTATTTTTACGGATAAAAAGCAGTGTCAGCAGGGAAATAACGAGAAACAGAAGCGCGAAGGAACCCGCGGTCAGAAGAATAGCCCGGAACGGCCAGTAAAACGGCAAATCTTCCATTCCCGTCATTTTCATACTGATGAGCAGGAACAGCTTGGACAGAAAAATCCCGCTGAAAATGCCCGTAACGATGGAGGCGGCTCCGACGAGCATGTTTTCCAGGAAAATCAGCCGGTTGATCTGGCTCGAATCCGCACCGAGAATCGTTAAAATGCCGAATTCCTTGTTTCTCGATTTGAGAAACATGCTGATGGAATACAGAACGAAGAAAAATGAAAAAACGAACACGACATAAGCGGCGGCCTGCATCCCGGCTCGGGTCATCGGTCCCATCAGAGAACGGTCGAGCTGAGGATGATAAATGAATACGGCATACGTGAAAAAAATCATCACCGTAAACGCGCTGCTCAGAAAATAGGCAAAGTAAGCCCGGCCGTTGCGCTTGACGTTGTTAAACGCGAATTGAGGAAAGTTCATTCGTATTCCCTCCCCAGAAAGACAGTGTATCGATGATGTTCTGGAAAAACGTCTGCCTGCTGTCGCCACGGTGAATTTCGGCGGCCAGCTTCCCGTCCTTGATAAAAACGATGCGGTGACAGTAGCTTGCCGCGAGAGGATCGTGCGTCACGAGCATAAGCGTCGTACCTTCGCGCTCGTTGATTTCCGCGAGAGACTCCATCACAACGCGCGAGGCGTTGGAGTCGAGAGAGCCAGTCGGTTCATCCGCAAGAAGCAGGACCGGCGAAGTGATGACAGCCCTTGCGATGGCCGTCCGCTGGCGCTGTCCGCCGGATATCTCGTAGACGCGTTTGCCGAGAATATCCGTGATGCCAAGGCGCTCGGCAACTTCCTGCAGCTTGCGCTCCATTTCGCCGAGCTTGCGGTTGTCCAGCGTCAGCGGCAGCACGATGTTTTCCGCAACCGTCAATGTATCCAGCAGGTTGAAATCCTGAAAGACGAAGCCGAGCTGCCTGCGGCGGAACACGGCGAGGTCTTTTTTCTTCATCCGGTACGGATTTTCCCCGTTGATGCTCACTTCACCCGAACTCGGCCGGTCAATGGTCGACACCATGTTCAGCAGCGTCGTTTTTCCGCTTCCCGAAGGGCCCATGATTCCGACAAACTCGCCTTTCCCGATCGTTAAATGAATATCCGTCAAAGCATGGGTCACGACTTTGCCCGGATATGTTTTATGGAGGGCTTTGACTTGTAAAATATCCATGTTTCTCACTCCTGTCCCGGAATTCTCTGTCCGGTTTGTGTTCGTGAATCAGCTAGCTTACCCCTACTGTACAAAATACAGGGCTGACCGGCTATGGATTTACCTTAACGTATCCTTACAATCGCTGTAAGACTATGTTCGCCTTTCCGTTCGGAAGTATTCGCAGGCCGCGCCCGCACGGGCAAAAAAGAAGAGCACTGCAGCTTGCAGCGCCCTTCTTGTACGGGTTGCCTCCGGTCAGGTTTGTTGTCCAGGCCGGAAAAGAATCCGCACGGTCGTGCCGGCACCCGCCTCCGATTCCAGCTCGACGGCATGTCCGAGTTTCCCGGCGATCTCTTTGACCAGGTACAGGCCCATTCCCGTCGACTCGTGGTACTGCCTGCCCTTCTGGCCCGTATAATACGGGTTGAACACCCGTTTCAAGTCTTCGCGGGCAATCCCGATCCCCTGATCCGTAATTTCCAGCACGGTGGCGTTTCCCTGCGTGAAAGCGGCAATCGAGACGCTGTCCCCTTTTCCGGCGGAATAGTTAACGGCATTGGTCAAAATCTGACCGAGCATAAAACGCAGCCATTTCCGGTCGGTGTACACTTCCAGACTCTCGCCGATATGAAGCTTCGCGGCAATCCCTTTGCGGATGAACAGCCGCCGGTTCTCCGCCACCGACTCGCCGACCACCCGCAGAAGGTTCGTCGTTTCCACGCGGAAATCTTCGCTGAACCGGTCCAGCCGCGAGGTGTAGAGCACCATCTCCAGCCCTTTCCGGATGCGGTCGAGTTCCTCCTGAAGGCTCTGCATATGCTCGTCTTCCAGCTCCCGGAGCGTAAGCTGCATGACCGCCAGCGGAGTTTTCATCTGATGGACCCAGCGGTTCATAAATTCGATATGCCGGTCCATCTTGCTCTGATACGCATGAAGCTGCTGCTCGTACGTCCGCTCCTTCACGCGAAGCACTTCCCGGAACGCCTCCGCGAGCGCCGAGTCCCCCGGCATCTCAAAGCTGCCGTCCGCGGCGGACGAAGGATTGTCCAGGCTGTTGTAGAGCGCACTTTGCTGCCAGTACCGGTAAAGGAGATACAGCAAAAGCACGGCGAAGCTGATCGCCATCCCGTAGAGCACGATCCCGGGCGGGCGGCCTTCCCCGCTCAGCCAGTAGAGGGCGGGCACCAGCAGCATCTGGGCCAGATAAAACAGCAGCAGCGGCCTGTGGTCTTTCCAGAACAGGCTCATACGGGTCCGGGAGGCGCTGCGCCGAAGCGGTAACCGGCCCCTCTTACGGTTTCCACGGCCTGCGGGCAGCCCAGTTCCTTGAGCTTTTTGCGGACCCGTGTGATATATACGTTCAGCGTGTTGTCGTCTATAAAATGCTGGTCTTCCCACATCAGGTCCAGCAGCCGTTCCCGGCCGACGACGCGTCCCTGCTTCTCCATCAGCGCCTCCAGCAGCACTGATTCCTTCTGCGTTAATTCGGCGGACCGGCCGTCCACGCTGACGACATATCGCTCGGGATACAGCACGAGTGAACCGCACTGCACGGTTCTTTCCTCCTGTGTCTGAGCATACGAACCGTAAGCTCTCCGCAGATGACTGCGGATTTTGGCCAGAACGATCTCCATATCGTAAGGTTTCGTTATATAATCATCCGCCCCGTTCTCCAGCGCCATCACCTGGTCCATCTGGCTGTCTCGGGCGGAAATAAACAGAATCGGACAAACGGAATGGGCGCGGATCTGGCGGCACCAGTAAAATCCGTCATAGCTCGGCAGATTGACGTCCAGCAGGATCAGATGAGCCCCGGACGCCAGAAACGCGTCCAGAACGCGGCCGAAATCTTCCGCTTCGTCCACCTCGTATCCGTACTTGACGAGATACGAACGCAGAAGGCCGGCTATTTTCGGGTCATCTTCCACGATGAAAATTTTATACATGACAGCCTCACAACCTCTTCAGCAATTAAATAGCGGAACAGCTTTACCTTACCATGCCGCTAAAAGAGGTGCAAAGCGAGGAGACATCAATTGCGAATTATTCTGAGCCTCTTGGTCCTCTGACTGGAACACAAAAAAACTGCCGATCCATGATGGTACCAGCAGCTGAATATTGAGTATTCCGCTGAGTTTTTAATGCAAAAAAAGCCGCCGGTTTCCCGGCGGCCTTCGCGTATCTACAGCCTCTCGCTTCGTCAGAACGGCTTCATTCCCAGCGTATCCAGCTTCTCCCCGGAGATATCGACGCCCATCCGGCTCGTAATATCCCGGTAATGGGCCGCACGACGGGTTTCAGGCTGATTTGCTTCCAGCCCGTTAAGCACCATCGTCGTAATGCCGAAACCGGCGGGCTTCAGCCCTTTCTCGGCCAGCTCTTTCGACGGTTTCCACCTGCCGATCATGACATCGTGCGCGGACGGCTTCGGCGCCTGAGGCGTCATCCAGAACAGAATCGCCGTCATGAACCCGATTTTGCCTTCGGCCGCCACGATTTCCGGATTTTTAAGCAAAATGTTCTTGTCTCCGTAAATGATCGAGCTGAACAGGCCGTAGTTGAAGTTCCAGCTGAGCATGATCGGCCCGCGCCCGTAATATCGCTTATCCCCGAAGCCCGGGTACAGCTTGGAACTGTCGGGATCGACGAAATTGGACATATTCTGTCCCGTCCGGCCGGCGATATTTTCATTCCAGAACAACCCCCAGCGCAGCGGTCCGCCCGGAGCGGCATCCCATCCGCCGCCCGTCTCGTGGGAGAGATGGGCCAGCAGAGCGGCAAGCTCCCGCTTGCGGTTTTTCTTCGTGCCTTCTTTCAGGAAGGTGCCGTAATCCACGATTTCGGTTTCGATGATTTTGCCCCGGTTGGCTTCCGAATTGAAATCGGCCGAACGGGAGACTAACGTTTCCGTCTTCCCTTCTTTGTCCAGCCGGAAAACCTCCTGCGAATTTTTGGACCCCTTCCGCGTGCCGACCTTATACTTGATGTTCGCCGCCTCGGTTACGGCCTGAATGAGGTTCTCGTAAGAGAAATAATCGGTCTGGTTTTCCTTGTCGTACTCCTTCCCTTTAGCGGCTTCATGCCACTGCGCCGATCCGAGCCGGTACGGGAACAGCTCCTCGTAATCCTTTTGCGGCAGTGCCGCTTTGACGGCCTCTACGGCCTTATCCGGGCTGTATTCCGGCTCGATGCCGTCCCATTCTTTGCGGATTTCTTTGGAGCTGAGCACACGGCTTTCGCCGACCTCCAACTGGCTTCCCTGAGTCAGACGCTTATGCTTGCCGCCCTTTCTGTAAGCGTTATCATTTTCGCTTTTATGAGAGGAAAAAGAATTTCCCGCCTCAACGGCATGCGACGTTTCAGATGCTGCAAGCGCTTGCATAGGTGACAAAAGAATGGCACTCCCCAAAGCAAGACAGAGGGCACGATACATAAACCGGGTAGAGAGCGGATATTTCCAATGAGACATAATCATTCTCCTTTAACTATAAATATTTGTTTGCATTACTAATCTATAGGAAAATGGATATTTATGTATATAGTCTTATAATCCTATCGTTAGCAGGACCTTTTAACTAAGTAACGCGTTGCACAAGCATTTATTTACCCGATTAAAAGAAACGGGATTAGTCGAAAAAAGGCTGTGCTCTTCTAAAAGCAGACAGCGGCCGGGGACGAACGCAAAAAAACGGCAGCAGGTGCGGCCGTTTTTCATATCGGTCTACAGTTAAATGCGGCTGTCTCGGCGGTACTGTTCGGGCGTTTTGCCCTCGGCCTTCAAAAACGACCGGTAAAACTGGCTTGCGCTTGAGAAGCCCAGTCCCGCACTGATCGCCGTGACGGTTTCGGATGTGCGGATCAAAAGCCGCCGGGCTTCCTGCATTCTCAGTTTCAGAATGGTCTGGTGGGGAGTCAATCCCGTTGCCGCTTTAAAGGACCGGATAAAATGATACCGGCTTTGCAGGGCAATGGCCGACAGAGTCTCCACGGGGATCGCGGATTTGTAATGCACCCGCATGTAGTCCCAGGCCTCCCGCAAATGGGGGTCCGCTATGGATCGGATGAGCTCCGTGTCCGCGGCATGTCCGGGCGCCGGAGGCATCCCCGCTTCGAGCATCCGGCTTACATCGTGCACGACACGGCTTTCGGCGGCCCGGTGGCTCTCGTCGTTACGGGAATTGATCAGCCCCGACGTCCAGACTCCGAACCTTTCGGCCGCTTCGGCCGGATTTACGTCGAACCGGTTCCCGCGGCCTTCCGGTACCGGTAAGAGACTCCCGTGCAGCTTGACAATCAGCACGCTCTCCCCCGGACCCGTCCTGAAATAATGCTCCTCAGCGGGACGCTGGATCAGCACTTCCCCTTCCGCCAGGCGGTACGTCATGCCGGACTGCGTAAACTCGCAGGCTCCGCGGACAGGGATCGTCATCTGGAACCAGTCGGGATGGCGGTGCGGTTCGTTCACGTACGCTTCCTCGTATTTGTACAATTCGAGACGGCCGGTGGTCATTTCCAGCTTCATGGGCCTGCACCTCCTCCGCAATAGCGAAAATTGCTTTTTTTAGGACACGGATTCAGCACAATTGGTATCGACAGCGCCCGCATCTCTCTTTATGATAAATAAAAAGCTTACGGGGCATTCCCGCAATTTTATGAAAATGGAGACGGATAGCCATGGATACTGCAATCATCGAGCTTAAAGACGTTACTTGGAAAACAGGCAACAAGGAACTGCTGAAGAGGGTCGGCTGGACGGTTCGGCCCCAAGAACACTGGGCGCTTCTCGGGCTGAACGGGTCCGGCAAAACGACGCTGCTCAATCTCATTAACGGCTATATCTGGCCGACCCGCGGCAGCGTTACCGTGCTCGGGCACCGGTTCGGCGAAATCGATCTGCGGGAGCTGCGGCAGTCGATCGGCTGGGTCAGCTCTTCCCTGCAGGACAAGCTGTACGGGACGGATCAAGCCCAAAACGTCGTCATCAGCGGCAAGTACGCCACAATCGGCTTGTACGAACGTCTTACGGACGAGGATTTAAACAGAGCCGAAGCCCTTATGCGCACGATGGGCTGCCTGCATCTGTGGGACCGCGAGTTCAGGACCTGCTCTCAGGGAGAGAAGCAGAAAGTTCTCATCGCCAGAGCGCTGATGGCCGATCCGAAGCTGCTGATTCTGGATGAGCCGTGCAACGGGCTCGATCTGTTTTCGCGTGAAAAGCTGCTGGAGAGCATCCGCGAACTGACGCGGCAGGAAGAAACGCCGACCCTGATCTACGTGACCCACCACACCGAAGAAATTCTTCCGGTGTTCGGACACACGCTGCTGCTCAGGAAAGGCGAAGTCGTGCGCCAGGGCGCGACCGGCGAACTGATGAACACGGCGACGCTGAGCGAGTTTTTCGAAGCGCCGGTCCGGGTGGACAATCACGACGAGCGTTTTTACGTACGCGTGCCGTGAACGGGTTCGCCGGACCTGTAAACGCAACCGGGCGCCGCTAGTGGTTTCTCTCTCTCGTTGACAAACGTCATGCGACAGCTTGCGTTCGTCTCAAAGAGAGGCAGCCCCGGTACGCATGCGGGTGAACAGAACCGGATGCGGGAGAGCATCCGCCATCGTGCGGTGAAGGACGCGGGCTAACCGCGTCCTTCGTCCGTTCCGCGCCAGTACTGGCGCGTTCCCTCGTCCCGGACAACGACGCCGAGCTTGGCGATTTCGCGCCGCAGATCCGCCGCTTCTTCCTTCTCCTTCTTTTGCAGCGCCCGTTCGCGCGCTTTCAGAAGCGCATTGACGGGCAGGCTGACGCCGGGCATATCGGGCACCCACCTCGCGTACCGCTCTTTGTAAGGGTCCCCTTCTCCCGACCAGCTATAGCCGAAAGGCCGCAAAGCGGCGGGCAGGCTCTCCGCGGGAGCTTCGTACGTTTCCCGGGCCAATTCCCGGCCGCCGGCTCCCAGAATGACCATTTGTTTGCCGTCCATAAATACGATCCGGACCGCCTCTTTGGGAATCGTCTGCACCCGGCCGTCCTTCTTCAGCTGAATTTCTTGCTCCGAGAGGGTAACGAACACGATTTCCTTAAACGCCTGCCCCGTAAACCACAAGCCCGCAGCCGCACCCAGCAAAGCTGTAACAAGACTGACCCAGGGCCCGTGAAAAGATGTAAGAGCTTCAATGGGACCTTGATACGGGATCCAGGGTAGTTTAAGCGCCAGTCTGGCGAGGCTGGGGATAAAGTAGCCCAGAACACCTCCCAGAAGGGCCGGACCGGCAAGCAGAATAATCCGCGACGCGCTGTCGAGACCGACCGTTACCTGCTCCGGTTGTGTAGGGAAGCTTGTCATAAGACATCACCTGCTTTGCTTAAAATAAAAATGAGCGGCACAACTGTTCATACAGCCGCAAATTTTCAGGCGCGGATCAAAACGCCGGCGACAGCTTCCGCCCAGACTTCTCTCACATCCGGCTTAAAGCCCATCAGCATGAAGTTGCTTAAATTGTCGATGACGAGCGCAAGCACATAAGCCTTCGCCGAAATTTTGTCCGGAGCGACGACGCCGAGTTCCACGCCTTTTTCCATTAAAGCCGTGAAGCCCAGCAGAAAGTCTTCCTCGATGTCATGCAGCCGCTGCCGATAGACGTCTTGACGGCTTACAGCCAGCAGGAATTCGTTCAAAACCCGCAGAACGCTGTATTCTTCTTCTTCCTGCGGAAGCATTTTCAACCCGTTCTCGATAAGCAGCGTCTGAAAATTTTCCTTTGTAAATTCGTCGAGCTTGAAGTAATGGGAAAATGTATAGTCCCGGAACGTTTCCTCGAAAATAAACGCGATCAACGCCTCTTTCGAAGAAAAATGATAATAGATGGCGGGCTTGGTAATCCCGACTTCGGCCGCAATCATGGCGAGACTTGTTTTATCAATGCCGTGTTCCGCAAACAGTTTGAAGGCGGCTTCGAGAATCTGCTGGTGAGTCTGATTGTTGGACATGGATTTTTCTCCCTCATAGCGAGCCTGTTCGCTTTATTTTTACTTACCGATAGGTAAAATTATAACACAATACTTTCCTCACTTAAACCCTCTTTTTGTCATGCGGCATCCTAAACAAAAAACCGCCGGATGTCCGGCGGCCTTTCCTGTTCTAATCAAGAGAGCTTTCCATCAACGCAGCAGATCCGACAGCTCGCGGAGATAGCCGACTGCTGTCTGTTCGCGTTCTTTAATGAGTTCCAACAGTGAAACCGCTTTGGCGGAAGCATCCGATTCGTTAGGATCGCCGCCCTGCGGAAACGGGAACAGCTCTCTCAGAACGGAGAAATGCTCCAGCGCTTCCTTGTATTCCCGAGCCGCTTTTTGCGCGAGGACAGGAACATCCGCAGAACTCGCCGCAGTTTCTCCGGCTAGAGGCCACTGCTCCGCCGCTTCGTTCAGAAACCGGACGGCATGAATCCGCGCGTCTCTTACGACCGCGATGTTGTAAGCATTTCCATTGGGTTCGATTTCTCCTCCCCGGAAAGCTCCGATCCAGGCATCGTACGCCGCCAGCCCTTTTACCGAACCGGTACAATCATCCCGTTCTCTGCCGTCGTAATGGTCTACGATCATGTTCATCGCCCGGCCGAGCCGCTGCTTGAAGGTCGCCCCGGTGGAATCGGCGAGTGCCAGCACGAAAATCTCCTCTTTCACGCTGCGCCCCAAATTTTCGTAATCCAGCGTATCTTTCTTTCCGCATTCATACGCATGAAGCGAATGCCGCTCGTCGTCGTATCCGTAGATAAGCCCGAATTCGGGCAGGAACAAGTCCCAAGCCAGCACGGGTATGCCCCTGTCGAGGGAACGGTGGATCAAGTCGAGAGCTTCGGGCAGCGCCTGGTTGATGCCGCGTTTGCTCATCGCTTCTTTGCCCAAAAGTGCCGGGTCAAGAAGATTCGCATTCGTTCCGAGCGTCCCGCTCATCCCGTCCACATAAGACGATTGATAGCCGATGTTCTCCAATCCCCTGGAAAGGACATCCCCAAAGCTGTAGGCGGTCGGGCCCGCAATATGAACGCTGGACGGCACGATGTTGAGCCGGAACGCATGCCCGGTAAGCCCCATAACCATCGAATGGGACAGCGTCTCGCCCGCGGCTTTCAGCATCGCATACAGGGCATCCGCCGCCGTGGTCCAGCTCTGAGCCTCCGTGAAACTTTCATGATCAGGTACCATAACCGTTTTCATATCTCCCATATCCTTTCTCGTTCTCATATAGGAGCCAACCGTTATGCGGATTCTTTCCTGCATCACTTTTTTCCGGGAACGGCTGATAATCTGGTACACATTCGCGGAGGAGAGCTCGAACAGCCCGGCGATTTCCTGCGGAGAGAGCTGGTCAAAGAAATGCGACTCGAAAATACGCCGTTCCCGCGGCTTTAAACAGCCGATGATCCCGGTCAGTATTTCCAGCGTTTCCTTCTGCATATACGCCTCTTCCGGGGTGAGCTGCGCATCCGCTTTACCGGCGGCCGTACGGCCGAGCCGGTCCAGAATGCGGTCCAGGTCGCCCCACTCCCGCGATTCTTCGCCCGGACTCTTCAACGTCGGGGCAAGCTGCGAGAAAGCGCGTTCGCGGACGGATGTGTTTTTCAGCCGGGTGAACGCCTGATTGCGCACAATCCGGTGTACCCAGGGCAGGAACTTATCGGCCTCGACCAGTTTGCCCAGATGCAGAAAAGCTTTCACCAGCGCATCCTGGACAATGTCCTCCGCCAGAAAAGATTCCCGGGTAATCGCCCGCGCATACCCGTACATGCGGGACCGGTGCCGCCGGACCAGTTCTCCGAACGCCTCCCGCTCCCCTTCCTGTGCCCGCTGCACCAGATTGTTGTCATCCATCTGTTCCCAGTTTTTTAAATCCGTTGTGGAGTGATTCAAGATAAGCACCTCGCAAAAAAGTTGACCTGTCATACAGACTCGGGAAAGGCGCTTTTTCTGACAAAAATGACGGAAGATCCGATTTTTTATTCGGTCTGAACCTCATCAATCGATGGACAGGGCCGATCCGGCAAGGATAAACTAGTTCAAAGAGCCGCAGCATTTATCGGTTTTGCGCTTACAGACATAAATATCCGGGTTAAAAAGGAAAGAGAGCTTGCGCCGATACGTTTGAACGGTACTTTGTATAAAGGAGGGGTCTCGTGAAGAAGAAATCGGCTTTGCTGCTAATGCTTCATCCTCTGCTGACCAGTCTCATTCTGTCTTTGCTTACGGCCGCCGTCTCCTTCGGTCTGGAGGGATTCGAGCCGACGGTCGAGCCCGGCGGTTCATCCGCCACAATTTTCACGGCGACGGTTCTTTTTGTCGCGCTTCTTTTCTTGTTTCCTTTATTTCTTGCCGTTTTCGGTCTTCCTACTGTCCTGTTTCACCTGTTTTCGGTCAGGCTCCCGATCCGGCTTCTTCTGTATCTGATCATCGGCTACTTGTGTATGAGAACTATTCCTTATTCCGCCCGGTATAACGGTCTTTTTCTTGCGGCCGGATTCCTGTATGCCGTTCTCGATGCCGCCTTTTTCTTTCTCCCAAAAAAGCAGCCCCGAACCTGAATTCCCGGCTGCTTATCCGGGCAGCGCTGCTTAAAACTTCCGGTTCGTCTGACGGATAACCTCGGCAAGATCCGCGGGCTGTCCCGACTGTTCCTGATAAAAACCGTTCCGGACAACACGGTCCACGAAAAGAATGCCGTTCAAGTGGTCCATCTCGTGCTGAATGCAGCGCGCCAGGTAGCCTTCCCCTTCCAGCTCACTCGTGTTGCCGCTCCGGTCGAGCGTCGTAATCTTCACATATTCCGCTCTCTTCACGATTCCCGCGTAGCCCGGATAAGACAAACACGCCTCAGGGCCGGTCTGTTCTCCGCGCATGTCGACGATTTCGGGGTTAATCAGCTCGATAAGGCCCTCTCCGCAGTTCATGACAATGACACGGCGCAGAATGCCCATCTGAGGAGCGGCCAAGCCCGCCCGCCCTTCCTCGGCGTACAGCGTATCCGTCATATCATCCAGCAATTTGATCACTCTCGCGTTAACTTCCGAAACGGGTTTCGCTTCTTTCCTTAGAATGGGATCTCCGAAAGGAAGGATCGTTTTCACGGCCATGGGCTTCATCTCCTTCTGAATACTGCCTGCTTATGCGCCTTTTCTGCCGGACGGCTTGTGGACCCACAAATCTCCCGGCGTACAATCGAGCGCGGTACACAAGGCGTCAAGCGTGTCCGCTTTCATCTGCTTGGGCGATTCATTCAGAAGGGCGGAGATAGAAGGAGCCGACAAGTCGTAACCGGCCTTTTCTTTCAGAAGGCGCGCAAGCGCCGCACCGGTCCACAGCCCTCTTTCCGCCATGATTTTCCGTAACATCCAGATCAGCAGAACACTCACCCCCAGCATATATTAGGCTATACCTTAATTTTTTAGGTATTACCTAATATATCATATGCAGGTTTTCGTGAGAAGACGACGTTTTTCGTCTTTCCGGCTTATAACTTCTACCATTCCGGAATCCGACTTCCGGACCAACCGGGCTGCGTAATCCTCATGGCTTTCTTCTCTCTCGTTTGTGTATAATGAAGTGCAAAAGGAGAACAAACGGGACGAGGATCTATGACGATTTTCACCTTTGTATAAAAGGAGTTCGCCATGAACATAACCGAACATTTTCTGCGCTTCTATCCGCTGCTGGCCGAAGCGGAGATGTCCGAAGACGGATCGTTTCCCGTTACCATCGGGCGGCTGGCGGATCTGCTGTGCTGTTCTTCGCGCAATGTGAAATTTATCCTCAGAAAGCTGGAGGACGAGCAGTACATACGCTGGCAGCCCGGGAGGGGACGCGGGAACTCTTCCCGCCTGACGCTGCTGAAAGAACCGGAAGACGCTGTCTTCCCCCTATTCCGGGAGCTGATGCACAAAGGCAAGCTGAAAGAAGCGATCGACCTTCTGTCGATGGAAGCGCTGCCTGTTTCTCTGAAACACCGGCTGAGAACGATGCTGGACTCGCACCTCGGCTTTCAGGTCGAAGAAAGCGGCGGGGTCCTTCTCGATGTGCTCAGGGTTACGCATAACAAGCGGTTGGAGACCCACGATCCCGCTTATATTTTCACCGCATTCGAGTCCTATCTGATCAGTCAGGTATGCAGCCGACTGATTTCGTACGACCCCGCCGAAGGCCGGTTCGTCCCCGGCCTGGCCCATGCCTGGCAGAGCAGCGACCACTGCACGCGCTGGACCTTTTTCCTGCGCAAGGGAGTCCGCTTTCATCACGGCCGCCGCCTGACGGTTCAGGACGTGCTGTTCACCGTGCGGAGACTGAAGCGGCTGCCCCATTCGGCATGGCTGTGCGAAGATATCGGTGAAATCGAGACGGACGGCGAGTATGCGTTGACCTTTAAGCTGAGCCGCAGCAGCCTTTTCTTCCCCCATATCCTGAGCTCCGTTCAGTTTTCGATTCTACCCGGCGATCTCGATCCCGCCTCTCATAGGCTGACGGGAACGGGTCCGTTCCGGATTGCCGAACAAAGCGAACGGCTGCTTGTGCTGAGTGCGTTCGACGCTTACTACGGGCACCGTCCTCTTCTGGACCGTGTGGAGCTGCTGCTGCTGCCGGAAGATACGTCCAACGAGCGGCGCTATCAGATCAGCGGGAACGAGAACGATTCCGTGACCGCCCTCGGTGCGGAATCCGGGCAGACCGAGCTCAAAGTCAATGTAATCAATCCGGTAGCCGGTTCCCGCTACCTGCTGTTCAATTTCCGAAAGCCCGGCATCCATCATAACGCCGATTTCCGCAAAGCGATGAGGATGATTCTCGACCGGGCCGCGATGGTGGCGGAGCTGAAGGGCAACCGGATCGCTCCGGCGGACAGTTTCCTCCAAAGCGAGAGCGAGGGAGCCTCCTTCGAGGCTGCGCCAATCCAAGAAGCCGTCCGGTTGCTTCGGAAGTCCGGCTACCGGGGCGAGCCGCTCAAGCTCTTTTTTATGAACAAAAAAGAAGAAGAGGAAGAAGCCCGCTGGCTCCGGGACCGCTGCGCGCAGGCGGGGCTCCCGCTCACCCTGCAGCAGATGAAAAGTTACGAGCGCAGCCGGGTAGCCGCCGAAGCGGACCTGCTTGCGGCGGAAGAAGTGCTGGAGGACGACCTTGAATGGGGCTTGATCAGCTACTACAAGAACCGCTCCAACTACCTCCATCACTTGCTCACCGAGGAGCAGCTCGGCCTCTTGGACCGCATTCTGGACGGTTTCGCCGGATTTCCCGAACCTTCCAGGATGAAGCTGCTCCGGGAAGCCGAGCGGACTTTGAAAGACAACGACTGGCTGCTCTTCGGCTGCCATGTGATCAAAAAAGTCCATCTGCACGACTCTTTGCAAGGCAGGCAGATGGATTCGTTCGGGCTTATCGACATCTCGAGGGTGTGGATTCAATCTCCTTCTGCGCAGAAAGCTGTCTGGCCTTTATGACGACCGGCATATGAACAAAAAAAGAAACCCGCTGTCTTATCGGACAGCGGGTTCCCGGCATTCGGATGAGCCCCTCAGGGCTCATCTTTTTTTACGGCTGCGTGCCGTTCTTGTCCTCTTTGCCGCGTCCCCGGTCGGCCCGGGCATCGATTTCTTTAATCAGCCGGCACAATTTGTTCAGCGAACTGTCCAGCTTATCCAGCTTTTCGCCCATCGTCTGCAGCACGTAACGGAGCAGAACGAAGCAGAGCGTAACCGGAAAGCCGACATTGGCAACCAGGGATACCAGATTCTCGATATTCAGATCCATCCTTTTCTCCCTCCTTTCGGTCTCATTTTATAGGTAAAAAACGTGTCTTTTTTACAACAAATCAGGTATAATAAAGAGAGAAAACAAGAACATATGTTCTAAATTCGGTTGTAAAAAACCGGCTGGAATTACCCTATTAGATAAAGACGAAGGGGTGATTTTTTATGTCTCAGCAGTCTACTTTGGTGGAGAAATACAGAAAGGAAGTGTACCGGATCGGCTGGCGCATCCAGTATAAAGCCCGCGTCATCAGCAACCGCGAATATTCGGTTTCGGACAACGCCTACTCGTTTACGGCCGGGGGCTTTACCGAAAGCTCCGACAGCAGGCTGGACGTGCTCGCCTTGATCCAATCCCTCCCTTCCGGGACGGGCCGAATCGTCCTCCACGAGCTGTTCATTCAGGATAAGACGGAAGCGCAGGTCGCTAAGGATCTCAATATGACTCAACAGGCGGTGAACAAATGGAAAAGGAAAATGCTCCGCTTCCTATCTCAGACGAAGAATTCCTCCATCTCGTCCGGCTAAGCAAGGACGGAGATCCCGAAGCCATGCTCCGGCTGCTGCAAGTTTTCGAAGACGATATTCTGAAAATCAGCCGTTACATCCGGATGTCGCGCGAAGATGCCGTCCAAAGCATCGTGACGGACTTTATCGCGCTGGTCAAACAAAGCGATGACGTTTCTCCTACTTCTGGCAAAAACTCGGACAAGACCTGAACGAAAGCGCCATTCCGGCGTGCGGCTAAGTTTCAGAAAAATCTCCTTTCCGAAGGAGATTTTTTTAGTTCCGGTTGTTAAATCGGCTCCCCCTTTACCTACATAGATGAGAGGGAAAACGAGGCGGCGGAAAACGGAGGAGGAGTCCTTCCTTCCCGCTGCGGCTCCATCGGATTCTCGTCTACATTCTATTTGGAGGCTGATCGTATGAGTTACCATATTATTGCCAATTTCTCTGCCAACCGCGACAACAAAGGAACCTTGAAAATGTACGACGGAAGCGGAGCGCTTGTCTTCGGTCCGGTCGAAGCGCTGGGACGCGGATCGAACGATCCCGCCAACAACAACAATCACGCCAACTGGAAAATGACGAATGCCGATACGCCTACCGGCGAATATGCCGCTTCCGTTATCGGCGCCGGTACGCCTACGTCCTCGTACGGCCCGTACAGCCGGGTCAATCTCGATCCGACGAGCGGCAACGCGCTTATCGCCGAGAATAACGGCCGATCCGGGTTTATGATCCACGGCGGCGATGCTTCCACGGACTCTTCCGCTTCGTGGTACCCGCTCAGACCGACTTACGGCTGTATCCGTCTTTCCAACAGCAACCAGAATGCGCTGATCAACAAAATCAAATCCGTCGGCGGCAGCGGCAAGCTGACGGTCAACAACATCTGACGGCAAAAAAAGGCGGGGAGCATTCCCCGCCTTTTTGCCTTGTTTCCAGTCATGCGCCGCTGCCGGCCGCATGATCCGCCCCGACCGCTTCGGACAGGCTGGCAAACCCGTCCCGCTTCAGTAAATCGAGCAGCTCGCTGCTGCACGCCCGGTTGATCCCGGGTCCTTTATAAATAAAGGACGTGTAAATTTCAACGAGCGAGGCGCCCGCACGGATTTTCTCGTACACATCCCGGGCCGTGAAGATGCCGCCCGACCCGATGATTTTCAGCGTGCCGCCGCTCTGCTTATAAATACTGCGGATGATTTCCGTCGATCTCCGGTGCAGCGGTTTCCCGCTGAGTCCGCCGGTTTGCTCCCGGTGAGGATGAATCAGCCCGCTCCGGGTCACGGTCGTATTCGCCGCTATGACGCCCGGGATACCGTGCTTCATGATTTTGCCGATCATGTTTTCCAGCTCGCCGCCGCCCATGTCCGGCGCTATTTTGACAAAGACGGGCTTGTCCCTCCGGTGACGGGCATTCAGCCTCTCCGCCTCCGCCGTAATGCGGATCAGCAGTTCATCAAGCTCGCTCCCGTGCTGAAGCTTCCGGAGGTCGGGCGTGTTGGGCGAACTGATATTGATGATAAAAAAGTCTGCGTACGGATACAAGGAACGGAGGCACTTCGTATAGTCTTCATGCGCTTTCTCATTGGGCGTCTGTTTGTTTTTGCCGATGTTGATGCCCAATGGGATTTTGAGAGCGTTGCAGCTCTCCAGCCTTTCCTTCATGGCTTGAATGCCCCCGTTGTTAAACCCCATCCGGTTAATGAGGGCCTCATCGTCCGGCAGGCGAAACAGGCGCGGACGGTCGTTACCCGCTTGACCGATAGGCGTGACGCTGCCCACCTCCAAAAACCCGAACCCCATCGAAGAAAGCGCGGGCACGGCCCGGGCGTCTTTGTCCAAACCCGCAGCAAGGCCGATGGGACTGGGAAAGCGGATTCCCAGCAGTTCGCTGGCCAGACCGGGCTCCTCCCTGACCCCGTACAGCTTCTCAATCAGATACAGAAGCCCGGGCTGCCGCTGGATTCTCTGCAAATTCCGCAGGACGAAATCGTGAGCTTCCTCAGGTTCCATTCTAAAGAGCATTGGCTTCACCAAGGCTTCATAAATCAACTGACTTCCTCCCCTTTTCAGACAAAACCGGGAAGCCGGACCTGACCGTGCAAGCGGGCTTCCCTTGTAACGTTCAGACGGTGCCGTGCAGTTGCAGGTAAGTTCCGATCCTGTCGAGCAGATCCTCCCTGCTCCCCTCTGTCCGCATGTAAGCCACAATATCCCGGATGCTCGCTACGGAATAGATGTTGACATCGTAGGTCAAGGCCGCTTCCTCCAGTGCGGACAGGCGGCCCTCCTGGCCTTTCTCCTCCCGGTCCAGCGCGACTAGGAAAGCCGCAAGCCGTCCGCCCTCGCGTTCGATTAATTCCTTGGTATCCTTGATGGTCCTGCCCGAGGTCAGCACATCGTCTACCGCCAGCACGTTTTTGCCCGCGATGCCGGAGCCGATGATATTGCCGCCTTCCCCGTACGCCTTCGGCTCTTTGCGGTTGAAAGCGAAATTCGCGTTGATTCCGTATCCGCTAAACAAAGCGAGCGCAGTCGTCAGCGAGATCGGAATTCCTTTGTAAGCCGGTCCGAAAATCACGTCATACTCGATTTGTTCGCGCACAATCGTCGAGGCGTAAAACGAACCCAGGGCCGTTAATTTTCTGGAATCGTCGAACGACCCGAAATTAAAGAAATACGGACTGACCCGCTTCGATTTTAAAATAAATTCACCGAACCGGATGATGCCTTCGTCCACGACGAATTTGGAAAACGCTTCTCTCGTAGGGTCCATTCTTTGTCCTCCGTTCTTTCTAAGAATCGCGCCTGGCAGTCTTGCGCACAATTAGGTTCCTCACACACTCAGGTTAAAGTCTCCTGCTTGAGTAAATTCGTAAACGCCTTGTGCTCCAGCCTCTCCTCCAATTCCCCTCTGCCGAGCAGCTTGATTTCTTTGGCGGTCAGCCACTCGTCGTCGTAGATCTGATCGAGGTAATTCGTTCCCGCGTCGGGAATGATCGCCAGTGCGGAGGAGGCGTCGCTGTGCTGGAGCCAGGCCAGCGCGGTAAACACGGTCAGCCCGCCCGATCCGCCCATCAGAATGCCGTGATCGCGGGCCAGCAGCCTGCAGACGGAGATGGCTTCCTGATCGCTTGATATGCTGACCGCATCAAGCACGGACGTGTCCGTGTTCGCGCTTCTCCAGCTGAGGCCGACTCCGTTGATCAAATAGGGTGCAAACGGTTGGCCGAATACGGCGGAGCCCGCCACGTCGCAGGCAACCACGTGCAGATGCGGCTTGTGCTTTTTCACATATTTTCCGATGCCGCAGAGATGGCCGCCCGTACTGACGGCGCCGACGATCGAATCAACGGGCAGATCCGCAATCTCTCTCGCCGTCGTCTCCGCGTGATAGGCCGGATTGGACGGGTTGTCGTACTGATTGGACCAGAAGGCGCCGGGATACTTGTCCAGCAGCTGCCGGACGCGGTTGAGCCGGGCCCTCTGAAATCCGCCTTCCGGCGCGGGCGTCGTGACCATGTCGACCTCAGCTCCGTAAGCCTGGTACCATTTCAGCAGGCTGGCGCTCACTTTCGGATCGACTACGATAATGACTTTAAACCCGTACACCGCCCCCAGCATCGCCAGGGATTTGCCGAGATTGCCGGATGTGGACTCGATCAGGATGGAGCCTGGCCGGATTTTGCCTTCCGCCATAGCCGCTTTGACCAGTCCCAGCGCCGTTCTGTCCTTTATGCTGAAGTTCGGATTAAAATAATCGAGCTTGAGATACAGCTTTTTGCCTAACGGTACAAGCTCATCATTCAGCGAGACGACCGGCGTGTTGCCAATGCACTCCGTAATATCGGTATGAATCATCATTTCACCCCACGATTTTGATTAGACTGGTATCCGCTTTGGTCAGACGTATGCTCTCATCCCGGGTTACAAGAACCGGATCTTCGACATGCAGCGCACCCAGGCCAAATTCGTAATACGGCGTTTCAACAGAAAGAATCATTCCCTCCTCAATCACATCTGCGCTGCCCGGCGCCAGAATCGGCAGCTCGTACGGCTCCAGGCCGATTCCATGACCGACGTGATGCCTTCTGTATGCGGGAAACCCCGCTTCGTGAACCGCGTCCATCGTAAGCTGAAAAACGTCGCTGCCCGTCATCCCCGGTCTCACCTGCCGGATGGCCTCCTGCTGCCCTTTATACAGAGCATCATACTTTGTATACTCGGGTTTAAGAGTCCGATAGGCGAATACCCTCGCGATATCGGCCCAATAACCGTCGCAGACGATATCGCAGTCGAACCAGAGCAGGTCCCCCGGCATCAGCCGGATGTCACGGCTCGGCCGGCGCTGCCCGCCTACCGCGTGCCTGCCTGCTTTAATCATGGGCAGGACGGCAAGACCGCCCCGTGCGGCGACGGAGGTTGAAAAAACGGCCGCGATTTCATGCTCCGTAATGCCTTCGCGAAGCTCCCCGATGACCTGACCGATCGCATAGTCGATGCAGTCGGCCGAATACGCGAGGGCGTCGGCTTCCGCCTGCGTCTTCACGGCCCTTACCTGCCGGAGCAGGGCTGCGCCTTCGACGAATTCCCCCTGCGGATGCCTGTCGCGGATCGCACCGAATGCGGCGGCCGTAATTCCGTCTTCGTCCAGCGCCACCCGTTCGGCGGTAAGGTTCAGACGGGCGAGAAGAACCGCCAGCGCTTCCTCGGGACCGGCCTGACTTTTGTGCACGTCCGACAAATATTTCAGACGCTCTTCCTCTACAGGCAGGGAGCCTCCGTCCGGATGTTCGCGGTAGAACGTGCCGTACGTTACGACCTGCCCGATGCTTGAGCGGGCGTCGAGAATTTGATCGATTTCGCCTACGGAGTGCACGACGTGCACCTCTTCCGGCGAATCCGCCGTCACAATCGCATAGCATTGCCCCCGGTACGGATTCAGCGTTTTCACTACCGGCTCGAAACCGGTCAGATAACGGATATTTTCTTTGGTTGTCGATATGATTGCCGCCAGATTATGTTCGTTCAGCTTCGCTTGAAGCCTCTGCGCATTGTACAGCATAACTCACCTCGTATCGGATTCGGTTTCGTTCTTGATCGCCCGGACCAGGTCCACTACGGCGGGAGCCAGCAGCTCATGCCGGTCCATCTCGATCCAGCCGGCTTCACTGATCTCGGAGCACGGGGCGATTTGCCCGTTCCAGTCCGCTTCATAGCAGACGAGTTCGACCTGCGCGTCCTCCTTGTAGGCGGCGCCGATCACCGTTCTCAAATACGTGATGCTTTCGGGGAGAAGGTCCAGGTTCAGCTCTTCCTTCAGCTCTCTTTTCAGTGCGGCCTCGGGGTCTTCGCCTTCCTCGATTTTTCCGCCGGGCAGGTACCACCGCTCGTTGTCTCTTACCCGGACAAGCAGCAGCCTGGTTCCGTCCCGCTTCACGAGACAAGCGCATCTAATCCGCTTTGTTTGCACGAGCCAGCACCCTGTCGACCATCGACAGCATTCCGCTTTTGTCGTAATGAAGATAATGGCCGGCCGCAATTCTCATGGGGTCCCCCGCATGGAAAAACTCGTACACCAGCTGACGCTGACCGAACCCGTCCCCGGAGGCATCCCAGGCCAGATTCAGGAGCTTCGAGCGGGTCGCGGCGTCCGTCTCTCCCGTAGACAGCGAGACGCCCAGTCCGCTGAGCTCCTCAGCCAGAAAGTCTTCGTAATGAGGGGTCGACAGCATAGAGCCCGCCGCTAGAGATTGGATCGTTTTCACCATTTTTTCGTACATTTTGGGGAAATTGTAACGGATCGCTTGTATGGCGTTAATGCTCGGCGTTTGTACACCCTCGTGGCTCACGGCGGAGTCGGCTTCGCTTAACAATATGCTCGCCCTCAGAAGCTCGACGTAGGAGGTCATCTCCCCCAGCTTCTCCTGAATGTTCACGAACCCGTCCAGTTTGAGCATCCCGGCAAGTTTGACGGCTATTCCCGTCAGAAGCTCCGCCTTGGACAGGCCGCGTACAATCCCCTGATGGCCCGTATGATTCCGCGCGAAGGTTTTGTCGTAGAACAGGTTCGATTTCGCTACGTCTTTAAACACAAACACTTTATTCCAAGGGATAAATACTTCGTCCAGGATCAGGTACGCGTCGATTTCGTCGAAAGAGTTGGCCAGCGGGTGGTCGAAAGCGTGGTAAGCCGATTTGACAAGCGGTTTGCGGCAGATGATTTTGACTCCGGGATAATCGACCGGCAGTGCGAAAGCCACGCCGTAGTCCTCATCCCCCGGCTTTAACCCCGGCATGTTAAAAATAAGCAGCTCGTCCGCGATCGGCGCAAGCGTGACGATCATTTTGGCGCCGGTGACGGTAATTCCCTCTTTGTCGTGCCGGATCACCTTAACGCCGGCATATTCGTTGACCTGGGAACCGAGAGGCAGCGAGCGGTCGATTTGCGGATTGATCGCGCCGTGGCCGACGAAATAATTGTTCGTCTTGACGTGACGATAGTATGCGTTCATATTTGCGGAAAAATCGGTGTACGCATTCTCTCCCAACAGCTTGCTGTGGGCATGAAGCGTGGCAAGGGCCGCGTTGATAAAATCCGGCGTTCTGCCAAGCATGCCGTAAGACAGATCCGCGACTTCCTTGTAAGACTTTCCTTTTCTCCGCAAGTCTTCTACGGTTAAAGGTACGAGCAGGCTGATCGGAGCATCGAGTCCTTCCTCGTCCTGAAAACAGTGAATCTCGGGCTTCTCCTCCTGCAAATCGTAGTAACGGCCCATGCACGCGATGGCTCCCGTAAATGCGGGCTCCGTACGTACATCGACTTTTGCTCCGTTGACATACACGGTATTCCGGTCCTTCAGTCTCTCCAGGTACTGATCGGCGGCCGATTTTGCGGTAACTACCATCTGGAATGCCTCACTCCTGTCTGCTCGTCACAAAATGACAATTTTTGTTTAATGAAACAAATACAAATACATTTTGACAATTTTTACTATATTCAAGGTTACCATGCCGCCTTCTTCTTTTTCAATAGAATTTATGCAATTTTTACCAAAATAAAAAGAAGATGACTTTTTCCGGCTTGAGGTTCGCATGATCGCTTCATATAGTGTACAATGCAAGAAACACCTGTTATCAAAAGTTTGGGTACCATTAGGAGATGTTTACATGGCAGAAGAACAAGTGATCTTAACCCCCGAAGGGCTGGCTCAGCTGGAGCAGGAGCTGGAAGAGCTCAAAACCGTGAAGCGCAAAGAGCTGGCCGACCGCCTCAAAACCGCAATCAGCTACGGGGATTTAAAAGAAAACAGCGAATACCACTCCGCGAAAGACGATCAGGCCTTTATGGAAACCCGGATTATCACGATTGAGCGGATGCTGAAAAAAGCCCGTGTTTCCGACAATACCGATACGTCTACCGTTAAAGTAGGCTCTATTGTCGTGCTGAACGATATCGAATTTTCCGAAAAAGTGGAGTACCGGATCGTCGGCCCGGCCGAAGCGGATGTAGCCGACAACAAAATTTCTTACGAAAGCCCGCTGGGGGTTTCCCTGATGGGGAAATCGGTCGGCAGTATTATCAGCGTGGATGCTCCGGTAGGAGTCATCAAATACGAACTTCTCGAAATCAGAGCGAAATAATGGCCCTTTGCCGGCAAAAAGGGGGCTGCCCGCCGAGTCATCTCAAATGACTTGGCGGGCAGCCCCCTTTAACTATATTCCGGTCCGTCTCAGCCCGAATGCAGCCGTTGCCGTTGCCCCGGACGTGGCCTGACATGAATCGTGCCGGACATCGATGAACTGGACGGCACCGGACCGCTGCGGCGGACGGTCGCGCAAAATCCGCTACACTTGCCGGTCAGCGGGTTCGGGACGAAGCGCGAACCGCACGGCGCGGCTGATTAACGGCGGCAGCACGGAGACGTGCCCCTCTCCCTCAAACTCCTTAAACTCGGTCACCATGCCGTATTCGCTTAATGCCGAAAGGCGCTCGCAAAGCTCGGACGCATTCTCTCCGCCGCCGGTATGATGCGACTTTTCCAGTTCCCCGATGGCAAGGAACAGCTTTATATCCGCAGCTCCCTCCGTCGACTGTCCGCCAGAGGCTGACAGCTTGGACGCGAAAGCCCGCTCCTCTTCGAGCAGCACCCGCTTGTTCCAGTGGATGGAGGGGCTGCCCGCTACATAACATTGGAACGCTTCCGGCTTGGCGTACAGCATGTGCAGCACAAAAAGTCCGCCCAGCGAATGGCCGAAGATCGTCTGCCTCCTGCGGTCGATAGGGTACGTCTCTTCGATCCGCGGCTTCAGCTCGTCTTCGATGAACGCCATGAAAGCTTCGGCTCCCCCGTGCTCGGGCCGCTCCCCCGCTCGAAGCTTGAAGGGCAGTTCCTCCAGACGGATTTCACGCGTGAAATCGTAATGCCGCGCGGGATGAAACGGTCCGTCCGTCGGATAGCCGATACCGACCACGATAGCGGGAATAACGCCGGTTCTCTCCGGCGCCCGGGACTGGACGCGGACCGCTTCCACCATCGTGCCGAAGACGGAATTGGCGTCCAGCACGTACACCACGGGGAATCCGGATGCAGGCGCTTCCCCCTCGGGGACGGCGATGAAAATCCGGTATTCCCGGTTTTCCGCGCGCGACCGCATGGTGCGCTGCTCGGACCGCGGCATCGTCACACGCTCCAAGACTCCGGCTGCCGCCCCTCCGGTTTCTGCATACTCTCGGTTGACTGTACTCAATCTATCTCACTCCTTCGCCTACCGCTTCTTTTTGCGGTTCCGTGCTGCCTGCGGCCGAAGCCGCCTTATTGCGCAAATAGCTTTCATAACCGTAGCAGACGGGCGCCCCGTTCTCCGGGTCCAGCATAATCCGGGCATCGATGTGGAACACCTGATTCAGCACTTCCCTGGTGATGATTTCATGGGGATGCCCGGCCGCGATAATTTGCCCGCTCTTCATAGCGACAATCCGATGGGAAAACCGAGCCGCATGGTTGATGTCGTGAAGCACCATGACGATCGTCTGCTTCCGCTCCATATTCATTTTCTCTACGATCTGGAGAACTTCCAACTGGTGGGCCATGTCCAGGAAGGTCGTCGGCTCGTCGAGCAGCAGCACTTCCGTATCCTGGGCGAAAGCCATCGCCAGCCATACCTTCTGCCTCTGTCCGCCCGACAGGCTTCCGATCTCACGATCCCGGAAGGACGCCACATTCGTGACTGTGAGCGCCCACTCGATCACTTCCTTATCCTGAGGAGACAGCCTGTTGAGGTTTTTGCGGTGCGGATAGCGTCCGTACGAAACGAGTTCCTCCACTTTAAGCTCCGGAGGGGCGACTGGATTCTGCGGCAGGAGCGCGATATGCTGCGCAATCTTCCGGGTCGGGATCGCATTCAAATTCTGTCCGCGGAAAAAAACGTTCCCGTTCTTCTGCTTCAGAATGCGTCCGATCGTTTTAAGCAGCGTCGATTTACCGCAGCCGTTCGGCCCGATGATGGTGGTGACCTCCCCTTCCTTCACCTCAAAATTGAGATCACGGAATACGCTGTTCTTTTCATAACACGTTTCCAGATTCTCCACACGTATGATACTCAAGGACGAACACTCCCTCTATGCTTTGGCCTTAAACAGCAGGTAGATAAAATACGGAACGCCTATGATCGAGATCATGACACCTACAGGCAGCTCGACCGGCATAAATACCGTTTTGGCGATAAAATCCGATCCGATGACGAGCAGCATTCCGATAACCGCACTGACCGGCAGAACACGGTTATGATGAACGCCGACCAGACGTTTGGCGATATGCGGCGACATCAGCCCGATAAAGCCGATCCCCCCGGACACGGAAACGCACGCGCTTACAAGCCCGATGCTGCCCAGCAGAAGAATCCCATTCTGCCTTTCCACATTTACCCCCAGACTTTTCACGCTGCTCTCTTCGAGCTGGAAAAGATCCAGGGTGTACGCGCTTCTGCGTATAAGCGGGATCAGGATAAGCAGCCAAGGCAAAATGGAAACGACATATTTCCAGTTGGCGTTGTAAATGCTGCCCGATGTCCAGACGGCGGCCATTTCGAAATCCTTGGCATCCATCTTGAGCGTCAGGAACAAAGCCAGAGCGCTGAATCCGGCTCCGATTGCGATTCCCGTTAAAATCAGGCGCTGGGAATCGATCCGTCCGTTTTTCCAGGAAAACAGGTAGATGAGAACGGCGGACGCGAGCCCGCCGACCAGTCCGAACAGAGGCATCGTCATAATCCCCCACCAGCCCGTACCGTGCAGCTTGCCCTGGAAGAAAAACATGAAGATAACGATGGCTGCCCCGGCGCCGGCGTTGATGCCGAGAATGCCCGGGTCCGCCAGCCCGTTGCGGGTAATTCCCTGAATAACGGTTCCCGCAATGCCGAGTCCCATGCCGACCAGTCCCGCAATCACGATTCGCGGCAAGCGGAATTCGAGAATGACGAGATCGTTCTCGGGACTCGGATCGATCCGGAGGAGCGTATTCACCACGTCCCCGACCGTGATATCGAATGAGCCGTTGGTCAAGCTTGTATAAGCGGCGATCGCGATAAGTCCTATGCCGGTAAGAAGGACCAGCATATAGCGGCTGAACGATTGTTTAGGCATGCTTTTCCCCGCCTCTCGTCCTCGCCAGATACAGGAAAAACGGCACGCCGATAATAGCGGTCACGACACCGATCGGCATTTCGTACGGATAATTCAGGAAGCGGCTGAGAACGTCCGCCAAGGCCAGGAAAATGCCTCCCAGCACGCCGGCGCACGGAATCACCCATTTGTAGTCGATTCCGATCAGGAAGCGGGTAATATGGGGAATAATCAGTCCCACAAATCCGATTTTGCCGGCCAGAGCTACCGAGATCCCCGTCAGAATAACGACCGCGCCCATCGCGACAATCTTGACCAGCAGCGTTCTCTGTCCCAGGTTAATGGCGACTTCTTCTCCCAGCGAGAGAATCGTGATCGATTTCGCGATCCGGAAGGCCGCGATAAGACCGATAACCGCAAAAGGAATGCACAGCAGTATCAGCTTGGGCTCCAGTTGATGAAGTCTCGCGTTGTACCAGAAGCTTATGTTCTGCGATTTCTGAAAATACATGGAAAGAGCCGCCGAAACACTGCTGAGAAATGTGCCGATGACTGTGCCGACGATCGCCATCCGCACAGGCGTCAGTCCGTTCGGGAGCAGCGAGGCGAGCCCGAATACAATGCCGACCCCGAGCGCGGAGCCGATCAAGGAATAGAAGATCATATCCAATGAAGACGAATTGGGCAGAAATATCATGCAAAGCGTAATGACAAACGCCGAGCCGTCGGTCACCCCCATGATGGAAGGGGATGCAAGGTAATTCCTTGTCATCCCCTGCATGAGCGCGCCCGATATGGCAAGGAACGCTCCGATTAGAAGCGCCCCCACTACTCTCGGCAAACGGGAGGTCCGGATGATCTGATGATCGACATTACCCGGATCGAAATGGAACAGGGCGTCCATGACCGTTTGCAGATGAATTTGTTTGGCCCCGTACAGAATGGACAGCACTATGATGAACACGATGATCACAGGTGAAGCCCATAAGATCCATTGAGGTTTTGCCAGACTTCTTTTCATATCGGATTACTCGTTTCGGTTTAAAATTTAGTTGGTCAGCTTCGGAAGAGCGGCCTCAAGGAACTTGATCTTACTGTACGACGTTCCTCCCTGCGCCAGCGGGTCTACGACGTTGACGTACATTTTTTTGTTTTTCACTGCGTTGATACTTTGCCAGATCGGATTCTTCTCCAGGTCTTCCAGCGCTTTCGGCTGCTCTTTATTCTCGTCTTCCGAAAATTGGACGAACATATAGTCCGGATTGATTTCAGACAATTTTTCCATCGAAATCAATTGCTGCGCCTTGGCCTGCTTCACTTCTTCGGGTGCGGTGAGGCCCAGATCGCCGTACAGGGATGAATTGAAGAACACGCCTTCCGGATAAATGGCGATGCTGCCCGCACGCACCCGAATCGCCAGCACTTTTTTGTCTTTCAGCGACGTGCCGAGTTTTTCTTTCGCGGCGGCGGCTTCTTTTTTATATTTCTCGATCACTTCTTTAGCCTTGTCCTGATGACCGGTCAGTTCCGCCAGCACGTTCAGATTGGCTTCCCAATCGGTCGAAACGTGGGAGATCGGAAGCGTGACTTTAACCTTGTTCATCTTTTCCATCATTTCCGGCGGAAATTTGGTGGAACCGAGAATGACATCCGGTTTCAGTTTGAGAATCGTCTCCAGATTCGGCTGCGTTTTCTCGCCCACGGATTCCGCCTTGTCCGTAATGCTTTTGAACAGCTCGGGGAATTTGCCGCCGACCGAATTTGCGCCGACCGGTTTCACGCCGAGCACGAGTGCGTCTTCCATCGATTCGAAGGAGCCGGCCACTACGATGCGTTCCGCTTTGGACGGTACGGTATATTCCTTGCCGAGGTAAGTGATTTTACGCGTATCGTTCGTACCCGCCGCTGTCGGGGCCGGGCTTTTCGCCGCTTCCGCGCCGCCTGTCTTTGCCGCCTCTTTTTGCGCTCCGCATGCGGAAGATAATAGTGTTACGGCAACCAGACCGGCTGCCACCCATGTTTTTTTCATTTTTCTCTAACCCCTCTCCGTATCCGGAAAAAATGTGTTTGTATCCATACCGAAAATCCACTTCAATGCTTCGGGAAACTGTTCCACGAATACGGGAACTTGATGCTGCCCGCCTTCGCCGATAACGAGGCGCAGCTTGGCGCCGTTAAAACCGGAGTCCGCAAGCAGCGTGTAAGCCTGCCGGGTTCTGGCCATCATGGCACTCTGAATCGTCTTCTTGCCGACGCCTTCCTGATCTCCCACATACATGTAAAACCTCTGTCCCTCGTCGGCAAGCTTATGCCCCCGCATATACTCGGTGATGCCTTCATACCAGAAGGACCCCGAGATGCTGCCAATTCTCCCGAAAACCGAAGGATGCTCGAACGCCGCAAACATCGAGATCAGACCGCCGAGCGAAGCACCGATCATCCCCGTTCCGGCAGGTCCCGCCAACGTCTCGTAGCGGCCGTCGATATAAGGCTTAAGCTCATGAACGACGAGATCCAGGTATTTTTTGCCGTAGCCGCCGAAATCTTGTACGGATTCCACCAGAGCCTTCGCCGGCCAAGGCGTATATTCATCCAGCCGCTCATCCGGCTCCAAACCGACGAGAATCAGTTCCGGCAGCTTCTTCTCCCGGAAAAGCTCTTCCATACGGGTAACCGCCTGGTTGGTGACCGAATCCATATAATCGGACGGATCGTTGACATAGACGACCGGGTAACGCTTGTCTGCCAAGCCGTAGGACGGCGGCGTATAAACGGTCAGCGTCCTGCCTTGAAAGACTTGCTGCTCCAGACTTCCTCTTTCTCTAATGCTTTCCATGCCATTCCCCCGACGCTCTCTTTGTAAAAGCTGAGAATCATTATCACTTAATAACAAAAAAAAGAGGGAGGTTCTTTTTTGAATATTTGTATTGATAACAATTCTCAATTGAAATTATAACCCACGTTTCTTTACCGGGACATGGACAATACACGGAATTCAAACTGGACTATTTCCGCAAAAAGAGCTTTTCCACTTCACTCAAAATACGCTCGTGCCCGGAAGCCGAGTATTCCCGCCAAGGGTCGGAGGGGATTTCGTAAACCCGGTTCTGCCGCACCGCGTGGAGATCCCGCCAAAGAGCCGTCGCCTGCAGATCTTGCCATCGCCGGAGCGTCTCCGTTTCCTGGCAAACGTTGACGAGGATATGGTCCGCGTCCAGCTCCGCCAACTGCTCCGGGAGAATCTTCACATTGATTTTGTCCCGGGTGTAGTTAAAGGCCGGCTTCATACCCAGCTCGTGAAAAAACACGTCTCCCATGCTGCGGGTTCCGCATACCCGGATCTCCTGCTTATGTAAGCTGATCAGCAAAAATGTTTCTTCTCCCGTCCGTTTACGCAGTCTGCCGCGGAGCGACTCCACGCGGCGGTCGTATTTACCGAGCCATGTCTCGGCTTCGGCCGTCCGGTCCAGATGGGCGGCGATAAGCAGCAGCTGCTCCCGCCAATCCGCCGGGCGATCGGGAATATACAGCACTTTTCCCGCCTGCTCGAGGCGCTCTTTTTCTCCCGGATTGAGGGTATCCATCGAAAGGATAAGGTCCGGCTTCGTTTCCCGCAGCTTCTCGATGTTGTGCTCCCAGTCTTCGCTGTACCGGTAGGCGCTGAGATGAACGGGAATATCGGAACGGTAATTCTCGTAATAGTGCCCGGTCCATTTGGGATGAAGGGGCGCCGCATACGGGAGATGATGAATGGCCAACAATTGGCCGATCAGATGCGAATGATGGACCGCGATTTTTTTTCGCCGGTTCTTCATATAAACCGTGGGCGAGACGCCCACTTCCTGCTTGAACTTCCGGCTGAAGTAAAATTCATCCTGATAGCCCACTACGTGAGCGATGTCCTTGAGGCGGGATTGGGATAACGCCATTAACTGCTTGGCGCGGTTAACCCGCTGCTCGGTCAAGTAGTCGATTACGCTGAGGCCGTACGTTTTTTTAAACAAATCCCCATAGTATTTCGGAGACACTTCGGCCATCCGTGCGAGCTCGTCAATCGTGATATTGGTCTGGTAGTGATTTTCGATATAGTGCCGGGTGCGTTCCAAAGCGCTTCGGGCATCCAGGGGGGATTCGTCCCGCATATGGGCGGAAATCGAATGGATCAATTCAAGAAAAGCCGCCTGGGCTCTCAGCCGGTCGAAAGGATCGGCACTGTGCCAGTAGGTAGAAAGCGCCTCGCTCAGCACGGAAAAATGCGAAAGAGAATGAACGGGCAGCACCTGCGGTTCGTTCCACGTTCCCTTCCGGCATCCTTCACCCGTCTCGTCCTCATAAAAAAGGTCGAATCCGACCCATGTCAGCTCCAGACCGCCTGACTCCGTCTTCATTCCGATTACCTCGCCGGGCAAGCAGACATGTATGTTCTCTGCTTCCAGGCGGCTAAGACTGCCGTCCCGCTTCAAAGCTCCTTCGCCGGCCGTAACGACGATCAGCACATGCTGATCGATGAGCCGGTAATCCATTTCCCAGCCGTCCCCGGCCTTGATGGCTTCAACATGACGTACTTTATAGGAAACGTCCGTAACGGCTGCCGATAAAGCCGGACGTATTTTTTCATTGTCGGTTAAAGAGTCACTCAACCGTTTCCCCTCCCATTCTGTTGGATATTGTTCTGTTCCCGAGTCTGCCCGGATAAATATACCGAGATACAGGTTTATGATAATGATTCTCAATATCATTCGATTATAGCAGATGTCCCGGCCTTTGAGAATCCGAATAAAAAAAAAGACCGCACAGGTCTGTGCGGTCTTCCATTGTTCCGGCGGTACCGGCCGGTATGCGGCTTTAACCTTGTGAAGCTTCCCAAGTTCGGTCTCCTCGCAAAATGTTTCATATGCGCGAACATCCCGCCTCGTTAGAGAACCGTATGACTGGCGGTCTCAAAGCCTGTTTTGCTTCTCTACGGGCTAGTACCGCCCGGTGAGATCAGGCCGTTTTTCTGTCCAATGCGAACACCCAGAGCGCGAGCACCATGCCGATCAGGGACAAAACCGCGCCGGCCCAAGGAAGCGTCGATAAACCGGCTTGGTTAATGACCATGCCGCCGAGGAAAGCTCCTCCGGCATTACCGAGATTCAAGGCCGAATGATTGGACGTTGAAGCAAGGGCGGGGGCATCTTTGGCCAGCGTCATAATCTTGACCTGAAGGCCGGGCAGCACTCCGAAAGCGGCGACGCCCCATATAAAAATCGTCACTACAGCCGCAGCGGGCAGATTAACCGTGTAGGCAAAAACCGCCAAAATAAGCGCCAGTACGGCGAAACTGCCGATCATCACCGGCATCAGCTTCCAGTCCGCCAGCTTTCCGCCCAGAATATTGCCGAAGGTAACGCCGAAGCCGAATAAAACGAGAATCCACGTCACACTGTGCTCCGCATAACCGGTCACCTGCTCCAGGAGCGGGGCGATATAAGTGAACACGGTGAACAGGCTGCTGCAGCCGATAGCTCCCGTAAGAAGAACAAGCAGCAGTCTCGGCTGCGCCAGCGCCCGGATCTGCCGGGCCAGGCTGGATGATTCCTCCCGCGGAATGACCGGAATCAGGGCCAGGATTCCGATGAGCGAAATAACGCCCATCACGGCCACTGCCCCGAACGATGCCCGCCAGCCCAGATTCTGGCCGATAAACGTGCCGAACGGAACGCCGATGATATTGGCGATTGTGAGTCCCGCCATCATAATGGAGACAGCCGCAGCCCTGCGATGCGGCTTCACCAGATTGGCGGCGATAACCGAGCCGACGCCGAAAAAAGTGCCGTGCGCCAGCGCGGTCAACAGCCTCGCTCCCATCAGCAGGCCGTAATTCGGGGCGATGGCAGCTACCATGTTGCCGAGGATAAACAGCACCATCAGCAGGCAGAGCAGCATTTTCTGCGGCAGACGGTGTGTAGCGACCGCCAGCAGCGGGGCCCCGACCGCTACTCCGAGCGCATAACCCGTAATCAGTTGTCCCGCATGCGGGATGGAGACATGAAGATCCCCTGCCACATTGGGCAGCAGCCCCATAATGACAAATTCGGTCATTCCGATGGCAAAGGCGCCGCACGTTAAGGAAATGAGCGCGAGCGGGAACCGGTCCTTGGCCGTTACCGTTTCACCCGCAAGTTGTGCATGATTCATGATGTCCGGTTGATCCCCTTTCCGCTATTCGATAAGACAATGATCTATGTTAGCACGCTTATTGAATAAACTCCACCCTTGCAGGCACGACTGATAACGATTATTGATCGGCAATCGGACGGCAGCATTCGGCCGGAATCCGGTCCGCCAGCCATACTTCGTTCCCGGCGTAATAAAACCGGACGCCTTTCTGTCCGGCCCGGGCTGTATCCACCTCGAGAATGACGAGTTCTCCTCTCCTCTTTCCCGCTAAGGCAGCGAAATGCAGCCCTTCGGACAGGTGCACGTATTGCCGGGACATGGGCAGGAGCCCTTCGGCCATAATTAGGGCAACGGCCTTCCGGTTCGTTCCGTGATAAAGGACAGAAGGAGGTTCGGCCGCCTCGTACGTAATTCGTTCATGACTGTGCCCGTATCTGGCCCGGATATAGTCCTCCGCAATCTCGAACCGCTGTTTTTCGCATTCGCGGACTACTCTTTGAATGTCTTCGGGACGAACATCTTCGAAACCGGACACACGATTCAAAGCAGTCAAAAAATCCCCCAGAGAGCAGAAACCCTCTCCGTCGAGAACAAGTCCGAAATCTCCCGGCGAGTGTCGCAACATTTTGCTCATCAGCTTGCTTAAACCTATATCTTTCTTTGATATCGGCATCTTTATCAAACTCCTTTTATGACAGCCATCGGCCTGCACTTGGCAACAACGGACGCGAGGCCCGCGCCGACGACACTTTCGATAATTTGATCCACATCCTTATAGGCCTGCGGCGATTCGTCGAGAATCGTTTCGAGGGAACGCTGGTTCACGACGACCTCGTCCTCCATACCCACGCGCATACTGGCGGAAAATTCATCTACGGTTACGAGCCTTTTCGTAGCGCTTCGGGACCGGATTCGCCCCGCTCCGTGGCAGATGGAATGATAATTGGCTTTTCCTCCGTCCGCACCCACCATAATATAAGAAGAAGTTCCCATCGAGCCCGGAATTAACGCGGGGTGGCCCGTCGAAGCGTAAGGTTCGGGATTATCCGGATGATTTGCGGGAAGCGCGCGCGTAGCCCCCTTGCGGTGGACGAATACCCGGCGGCCTGCATCTTCCGTATCTTCCTCCCAAGCGTAGTTATGCATCAGATCGTAGAGGGTGGCCAGCTCGAATTTGGAGCCGAATACGTCTTTGCCTGCTTCCCGGATGGCATACGCGATAAGATGGCGATTTACGACCGCATAGTTCAGCGCCGAATACATCAGATCCGTGTACTGTACGGCCAGAGGGTGATCCAAGGAGGCGAACAGCAGATTAGGATCGGCTGTCCCCATACCTTCGGCCCGCATCATTCGTTTGATGTCGCTGCCGCACAACTGGCTGACCGATCCGCCCCACGCACGCGATCCGGAATGGATCATGACGATGACCTGTCCGTCAAACAACCCCCATGCTTCCGCCGTCGCCCGGTTTTCTTCCGCAATTTCCACCGACTGGATTTCGGCGAAATGATTGCCTCCCCCCAGCGTTCCGAGCTGGCGATGAGAACGGTGCCAGACGTTTTCCGGCAGCCGGTTCAGCGAATTCTCGTCAAAACCGAAGCGGCTCGATTCCACGTGAGTCAGCGATTTGGCTTTACGCGGCGTATAGCCGTCGGGGATGTACTTTTTCGGAAGGCCGTGAAGCCCTTTTTTCACCACCGTCTCCAAACGAATATCGGAAAAATGTCCACGGGTATGGGAATCGACCGGCAAGTACTTCTCAATCGTGCGCACCAGCTTCTTCCGCAGCTTCAAATCCTTCAGTTCGTCCTTGTGCAGATTCGTCAGATGAACCCTCATGCCGCAGCCGATATCGCTCCCCACGATGGAGGGGGATACATACCCGTCCTCACTGTTCCAGACGGCCGTAGTGCCGATGCAGGTGCCGACTCCGACGTGAACGTCCGGTGTATAACTCATATAAATCCCGTTCGGGATTTGCAAATTGTTGTTTGCCATTTCGAATACTTTATAGTCCAGCGCCTCATACAAGGACGGTCCGGCGTACACGTGTACGATCCCCGAGGGCAGTTTAACCTGGCGGTAGTAGTTTTCTTTCATAGATAGACTTCCTTTCTTGGTTGAGAAACTTGATAAAAAATAAACGCAAAAAAACCATGGACCTCGCGTCCATGGCTGTCTGCAGCACGGTTATTCAGGACGGCATGCGGAAAACATGCGCCTGACCAACTTTCACATGATCCCGTCGAGACCGGTGAAATGGACTTCTCTGTTCAATTGAATGCGGGAGATGGTAAATGTCATTGTGTCCGGCCTCCTTTCGAATAATTGTACCCATCATACGGTCTGCTACGGCAAATTGTCAATCCGTACCACTGGGAAAAAATAATTATAATTGTTTCGTTTTTTAAATAAGCCTATAAAATCGTGTAACAATCTATTTCTTTTCCAAAATATAGGTTGAAAGTCCTATCTAACTGTGAGACGATTGCGGAAGATTTTTACATAAGAAAAGGGGATACTTATTTTGAACCGGAAAACAAAAACCGCACTTCTGTCCGCCCTGCTTGCGGCTTCGTTCGCAATGCCCGCCAACGTTTTTGCCAATGACCCTGTTAAAGTTTTCATACAAAACGAGCGGGTGCATTTCGACGTCGAGCCGGAGATTGAATCGGGGGTAACTCTCGTCCAATTTCGTCCTATTTTTGAAGAACTGGGCCTAACCGTGGAGTGGGACTCCAAAACCAACACCGTTACGGGCCGAAAAGACGGGCTGTCTATCGTCTTGCAAATAAACAACAAAAATGCAGCCGTTAATGGTGAAACCAAGGTTTTGGAGGCGGCCCCGGCGAATGTGGACGGCAATACAGTCGTCCCTTTGAGATTTATCGGCGAAGCGACAGGCAATCAAGTGATTTGGAACGAATCCGCACGGCAAATCGTTATCCGCAGCGGTGCGGAACGTGGATCAGGCGACAGCTCTACGGTGAGCGATCCTTATTTTAATTGGACTTGGGGAATGAGTCCCGTCGAGGTGCAAGCTACGCTGAATCAAAAACCGTACATCCAATACACCGGTGACAAAGACGGTTACGATTACATGATCTATCACAATCGGTTTGTAGAGGAAAACGACAGCCAATTGGCTTTCAAGTTCAACTCCTCCGGATTAACGGAAGTCGCTTATCTTCCCCTTTTGTCTTCTACCTATGACGAAATTTACGATATGTACGGGGAGATGTCCGGGACACTGTCCGCCTTTTACCGGCAAGACGACGAAGACTACATGATATGGTCGGAAGATCTAGCGGAATCCTTTTATAAACAAATCTACGGAGAGGACCGCAGAGGTATGATCGAAATGGCCATGGGATCGGAAAACTTAGCGATTTTCAACCAATTCGAGGCCGATACCTACAAAGCCTCCTTGCTCTTTACCAATGAGGGCACGCTGACAGAGCCGGAATATAAAATGGGCCTGATCTACTCGCGTCCCAAGTAACTAATACAATCAAGCATCCCTCTTTACTTTTGCTTAAAACGATCAAGAAATTTATAATGGCAGGAGGACATTAGCTCATAAGAAGGAGAATGCACGATGAAGATTTATGCGGTTCTCGCGTTTAACGGAGAGAGTACGGAGAATGTGTGCGTGACGCCGGACGAAGAGAAAGCAATGGCGTTTAAACCGGAAGATTTCGAAGATTGCGATGCGCTGTTCCTGGAAATTTGGGAAGACGGCGAGAAAATAGACGATTACCGTCTCGTTTGAAAAAAAGAACCGGCCGGCCCTTCTTTCCGAGGAAAAAAGGAGCTGTGCCGGTTCTTTTTATAACTGCTCCGCTATGCGGACTCGGGATACTTAAAACAGGCCGGACTCCGTTACCGTTTTGTAGAAGTCTCCGAATTCCTTGAAATTCAGCTGCTGCGCAGCGTCTGAAAGGGCGGTAGCCGGGTCCGGATGGACTTCGACCATTACGCCGTCCGCCCCTGCGGCAAGCGCCGCTTTCGCACAGGGCGCCAAAATATCTTTGCGTCCCGTGGAGTGGGTGACGTCGACAAGCACCGGCAGATGGCTCTCCTGCTTGAGGATCGGCACGGCCGAAATGTCGAGCGTGTTGCGCGTCGCCTTCTCGTAGGTGCGGATTCCTCTCTCGATCAGCATCACCTGCGTGTTGCCCCGGGATACGATGTACTCCGCCGCATTCAGGAACTCATCGAGCGTGGCCGCCAGACCGCGCTTCAACAGGACGGGAACGCGCACATCGCCGGCCGCTTTGAGCAGCTCGAAGTTCTGCATGTTGCGCGCGCCGATCTGGATCACATCGATGTAATCGCAGGCGATTTCGATATGGGCCGGGTCGACGATTTCGCTGATCGTTTTGAGGCCGAATTCGGAAGCCACTTCTTTAAGAATTTTCAGCCCTTCGATGCCAAGACCCTGGAAATCGTAAGGAGATGTGCGGGGTTTGAACGCCCCTCCGCGCATGATCGTCACACCGGCTTCTTTCAGAACAGCCGCGACTTGACGGACCTGTTCGTAGCTTTCGACGGAGCAAGGGCCCGCGATCATGACAGGCTTGCCGGTTCCGACCGAAATTCCGTCACCCAGCGTGACGATCGTGTCCTCTCTCTTGTTTTTGCGGCTTACGAGCAGATGTTTCTTCTGGCCTTCTTCCTGCAAGTTAAGCGACGCCTTGAAAATCTGCTTGAACAGATGCCGGACGGTCTCGTGGCTGAACGGGCCTTTATTGAGCGCCACCAGTTCATCGAGCATTTTCTTTTCGCGGACGGGATCGAATTTCGGGACTCCCTGGCGTTCCTTCTCCTGACCGATCTCCTGGACGATCTCTGCCCGCTCCGAAAGCAGCTCCAGCAGTTGTCCGTTGATCGTATCCAGCCGTTCACGCAGTGCGTCTAAATTTCCTTGTGCCATCGTAATCTCTCCTTTTTATGTCCAGAAAATAAAAAAAGACCTCTCCTCCGCAAGGGACGAGAAGTCGTGGTACCACCCTTATTCGAGAGAACGGACTGCATGAAAAAAGTTCGGTCCTCTCACTTTCGGCCCTGTAACGAAGGGAATACGGGTAACCCTAGAGAAAGCCGCTTGCGGCTGTCCATCAGGTACCGGCTCCGGAGTGAACTTCGGCGGGGACATTTTCTCGGACGCTCTCAGTCGGTGGCGGTCCGTTCCTGTCATAAATGTCAATCCGCTTACTCTCTCCATCTCAGCCTGTTCAACAAGTAATTTTAATCATTCTAACCCAATGGAAAAAATAAAAGCAAGCTGCCGGTTTAACGCGAAGTTGCTTTGTCGCAATAAAGCAACTTCCCAGCCCGGCAATCAGCCGAAGCGGACGAGCACGTGCCACAGCTGCTTCAAATATTGAAGCACCTCGGCCGGAGTCCCGAAGTCCGCCCATGCTTCCGGCTGACGATGCAAGCTGGCCGCGGCTCTGCCGATCGCGGCCGCATCGAACATGTCCGGGGACGCCGCCCCCGTCCCGAAGGACGCAGCGACTCGCCGCGCAAGCGGAGGCATAACGGGTCCGCGGAAATCTTCCGGCACCGATCCGGCGGCAAGCCGGAAGCCGCGATGCCAATAGAGCGGAATGCCGTAAGCCCCGCTCAGCGCGTCAAGCTGCGTGCCGATGGCGGTGCCTTGAAACGACGGGTCCGCGACGAGCGCGTCCACGTCGGACTCCAGGCGGATCGCCCCGTGTATCTGCGCTTCGATGTAGGCGTCGAGGGCGCGGCCTATTCCGCCGATGGCACCCGGACCGGGCAGCCCGTCTTTGCTCGCAGGCTCCGCCGCGCTCAGACAGCGGGCTGCAAACGCCCCCGCTCCTGGCACATTCGAAGCGAGCGCCGAGCCCGTGGTCCGCACCTCTTCGAGCAGGGCCGCCAGCACCGGCATAAACACCTTGCGGGTGCCCGCATGTTCCGGCTGCGCATGGCTGTCCCCGCAGGTAAACGTGCACCGGTCCAGGACGCCGGCTTTCAGCCGGAAATGGCAGGACCCGAAGCGCGGCGACGCCCCGTCCGCGTAGCGCATCACGTTCAGCGCGCCGTATTTCGGCCGGTCGCACGACTGCACGCTCTCCGCCTGATACGCGCCCGCGAACAGGCTTCGCTCCCAGCGGTCGCGGTCCCCGCCCGGATAAGCGCTCAAGCCGCCGCTGGAGATGCGCGTTTCGAACTGGCTCCGGTATTCGCCGTCCTGCAGCAGCCCTTCCGCAACGGTAAGGCCCCCCGCGATGAGCCGGTCCGGGTGAAAATTCAGCGTGACGCGGGAGCGGGCCACAACCGCTGCGCACAGCTCTTCCGCGGACAAAGCGTCGAAATCCGCCTCGCGCAAAATTTCCACGGCCTTCTCCCTCGCATGCGGCTCCTCCGCCGCTGCTTTGGCCTCAATGGCCTCCAGTGCCCGCTCCTGGCAACGTTTCAGCTCCGTCATGGCGAATCCCCCTCCGCATTTTCCCGTGATGATACCCGACTTCCTGCAAACATCCTCATGTATCCGCGACGATGTCTGACTTACTACAGATTATAGGCCGGAAACACGACAAAGGCCAAGGGAAAAATCCCCCGGCCTTCGCGGTCCTTTTATAACTGCTGCAAAAACATAAATTGTTTATCGCCCATACCCGGAAGTCCCTCGTGAGCAAAATCGGGGTAGATCTCCAGCTGTACCGGCGCCTTCAATTTATTAAGCACCGCATACTGCGTGGACGGCGGGCATACGGTATCCATCAGGCCGATGCCGAACAAAATATCCGCCGTAATCCGGGAAGCCAGGTGCTGAATGTCGATATAGCCCAGTTTGTAGAACACTTCGTCTTCCCGCTTGTGCTGGGGATCGAAAAAACGGAAGTACGTACGCAGCTCCGCGTAAGCGTCCTTGGCCAGATCCATTTCCCAGACGCGTTTGTAGTCGCTCAGAAACGGGAAGTTGGCCGCGACCTTGCGGATGCGCGGCTCCAGTGCCGCGCAAGCGAGCGCCAGCGCGCCGCCCTGCGATCCGCCCATCGTGGCGACGCGGCTGCCGTCCACTTCCTCGAAATCCATCACGATTCGCGCCAGACGGACCGTATCCAGGAAAACATGGCGGAACAGCAGCTCGTCGGGGTGCTCATCCAGTCCGCGGATAATGTGACCGTGATGCGTATTGCCCCCAATCCCGCCGATATCCTGCGACTTCCCGCCCTGACCGCGTACGTCCAGCGCCGCTACCGAATAGCCGAGCGCGGCGTACGGAAGCCGCTCCAGCCAGTCTCCGGCATGGCCGGTATAGCCGTGAAACTGAAGAACCGCCGGATGCGGTTTGCCGTCCGATTTCGGTTTCACGTATTTCGCGTGAATCCGTGCCCCTTTTACACCGGTAAAATACAGGTCGAAGCACTCGGCGTAAGGGACCTTAAAGTCCGACGGAACCAGTTCCACCTGGGGATTTACGGAATCCAGTTCGGCCAGCGCGCGCTCCCAGTACTCGTCAAAGTCCGACGGACGCGGATTTCTTCCCTGGTACTCTTTCAGCTTTTCCAATGGCAGATCAATTAAGGGCATTTTGAACTTTCCTTCCTTCTTGTATATATATAATTGGAGGTTTGTTCCTAATCTACCTTGATCATATCACCCGGTTTAAACAAAAAACAACCAAAATTTCGCTTCGTCTAAAGCAGCACCATGTAAATGACTGCCGCCAGCACGAGCCGGTAAATCGCGAACGGAACGAGCTTGATCCGGTTGATCAGCTTCAGGAAGAAACGGATGGAAATCAGGCCGAACACAAAGGCGCTTACAAAGCCGACGGCGAAGAAAGGGATGGCCTCCGCCGGAATCGAGTCCCAGCTTTTGAGCAGCTTCAAAAAGCTTGCGCCGGCCATGATCGGAACGGCCATAATAAACGTAAAATCGGCCGCCGCCCTGTGGCTCAGCCCCAGAAGCACTCCCCCGGATATTGTGGAACCCGAACGGGAGAAGCCCGGCCACATGGCAAGGCACTGGAACAAGCCCATGCCCAGCGCTTGTTTATACGTCATCCGGTCCACCGTATCGGTCTTGGGGACGGACGGCCGCCGCCATTCCGCAACCAGCATCAGGACGGCTCCGAGTACAAGCCCGATGACGACCGTGCGTGTGGAGAACAGATACTCGTCGATATAATCTTCGAAGAGAACGCCCAGAACGCCGAAAGGAATAAGTCCTACGATGACTTGAAGAAGGTTGAGCCGCGGACCTCCCTCGTCCTGCCCCGGCAGTTTTTTCAAGCCGAGCAGGTTCATAAAGCGGTCCCGCATCAGAACGACTACGGCCAGTATAGAGCCGAGCTGAATGACGACCTTGAACGTGTTGGCCGCCTGCGGAGTAAACAAATTTTTGGTCTGAAACCAGGCATCATCCACGATAATCATATGGCCGGTGGAAGAAACCGGAGCGAACTCCGTAAGCCCTTCGACCAGTCCGAGTATAAACGCCGCAAAAGCTTCCCATAGATTCATAGCCGCATGCTCCTTTTATTGAATATCCGATTTGTTAAAGTAAATAATCGTTGCCGCCAACCCCGCGATAGACGCAGCCAGAATGACAAGGACAGAGTACAGAACCGGATATTCGGGCACATACGCTTTGTTGGCGACGACGTGAACCGCCGACCATGGAAACAGAGCGCTGTACTTCTTATCTACAAGAGCTACGTTCGCCATAGTGGCAATGGCCGTGAAAATAATGGTCGGCACATAGTTTTTGAACCAGAACGTGACGAAAATCGAAGGGGTCGACAGCAGAAAGAGCAGGACCGCTCCGATCAGATACCGGCCCAGCGAGTACAGAATGACGTGGATCGTGAGCCCGTCGAATCCGCCGATCAGCCCGAATACGAACGTAAATCCCCAGGATATCAGCGTCAGCGCGACGATCCAGATCAGCAGCATAAGCAGTTTGCTGACAAGCAGGCTCGTGCGCGAAACGGGAATGGTCAGCAGGTTTTTGAGCGTGTCCTCCACGTATTCCCGGTTGAACAGGTAAGCCGTTATGACGCCGTACAGCAGCGTTCCGCTGAGCAGCAGCACATACATATTCGTGTTGTAGAAGGAGATTTCATACGTGACGGAAGTCTCCGGTTTTTCGCTTTTCATGTTAAGGAATCCGATAAACATAAGGACGGGCGCGGCGGCGGCTCCAATGACGCTGACCAGGAACATTTTCGCGCGTTTTAATTTCAGCAGTTCGGTATACAGCAGATTAACCAATCGTTCCGCCTCCTATCAGCTTGATGAAATAATCCTCCAGCCTGTCTTCACTGATCGTAAGGCGGGAAACGTCGATGCCGTTCTCCACGAACAACCGGTTCAGACCGGCTTGACGGCCGATATGAGAATAGACGCGGATTTTGCCTTCACCCCGGACTTCGTAATCGTGAATGTCCAGCTCTTTTTCCAGCAGCATGGCCGCCTTGTTATCGTCCGACACTTGAAACTCCAGATGTTTGCGGTTGCGTTTACGCAGTTCTTCGAAGGAAATTTCCTCCAAAAGACGACCCTGGTGAACAATCCCGATCTGATCGGCCAACTGTTCGATTTCGGGCAAAATGTGGCTGGAAATGAGGATCGTCATTTTCCTTTCCTCGGCGAGCGATTTGATCAGCCTTCGGATTTCCTTGATCCCGATGGGATCGAGACCGTTCGTCGGCTCGTCCAGGATAAGAAGCTCGGGATGATGCAGGACGGCTCTCGCGATGCCGAGACGCTGCTTCATCCCCATCGAATACTGTCCGACGAGCTTTTTCGGCTCCTGGTGGAGGCTGACGATTTCAAGCGCATCCTGGATCGCCGTCTTCTTGTGGACCCCCATCAGCCTCGCGTTGATCAGGAGATTTTCGGCTCCGGTCAAATTTTCATAAAAGCCCGAATGTTCGACGATTGAACCGATCCTTCTTAAAAGATTTCGGTTGTGTTTGAACAAATTTTCACCGAATAGTTCGATCTGTCCTTCCGTGGGCTTAATCAGCCCCAGCAGCATCCGGATGGTGGTCGTTTTCCCCGCTCCGTTGCGCCCCAGGAAGCCGTAAATCTGTCCCTGCCCCACGGTCAGCTCCAAGCGGTCCACCGCTTTCTGGTCTCCGTAAGTTTTGGTCAAACCCGTTGTTCTGATAATGGCGCTCATGGTTCCCTCCTGCTCCGTATGGTTCTTTTCTCTGTCTCTATTCAGGATAAGCAGCCGATTTTAAATGCCTCTTAACAAGTTCTTAATTGTTTCTTAAAATGTCGTCCGCAGGCTGAAGACCCTTGCCCGTTTCCGGCAGAGTCAGGTAAAAAGCGGTCCGTACGCCCGGCTCGCTGTCCGCTCCCAGCGTTCCTCCATGCTTCTCGGCGAGGGCTTTCGCAATCGCCAGCCCCAGACCGCTCCCGCCGCCGGCCCGGCTTCTCGACGCATCCGTCCTGTACATCCGTTCAAAGACGAGGCCGAGCTCCTCTGCGGGAATACCCGCTCCGTTGTCCCATACCGTCAGGCAGTACTTCCCCTGCGCCGAGGACAACTCCAGGCCCAGCTTATTCCCTTCCGCTCCGTGCTTGACGGCGTTTTGAATCAGATTATTCAGCATCCGCAGAAGGCTGACCCGGTCCGCGACAACGGGACAAGCTTCCTCGGGGAGCCGCAGAACCAGCTCCAGCCCCGCTTGATGCAGTACCGGCAGGAACTCGATGACGGCTTCGCGTACGGTTTCGGCCAGATCAAGCCTGACGGGTTGAAGCCGGATCTCGTCCGCGTCCAGTTTGGCCAGCAGAAACACTTCGTCGATAAGCTTCTTCAAGGCCCCGGATTTACGGGCCAGCACATCCAGATACTGCCGCTTCTGTTCCTCGCTTCCCGCCACGCCGTCTCTCAAAGCGTCGATGTAGCCGATGATGGACGTCAGCGGAGTGCGGATATCGTGCGAAATATTCGAGAGGAACCTTTTGCGGCCCGTTTCGGTTTTTATGGTATCAACATGGAGCTTGTCCAGTTGTCCGATCAATTCATTGACCGAGAAAATGACTTCGTTCAGAGCCGGATCGTCGTTCGCCAAAATCCGGGTGTTCACGTTGCCTTCAAGCGCCCTTGCCAGCTGACGGTTGATGTCCCGGAGTCTGGCGGTATATCGGAATCTGGACATGAGCAGTCCCGCTGCGGACGCAAAAAGCGCGGCAAACAGCACCCCGCTCGTCAAAGCGCTCGGGGTGCCGACTGCCGTAAGCCCGGCCAGGGCCGCCAGTAAAATCAAATGGATCATGCCCAGCAGCTTAACGGGATCTCTTTTCATAGTCTCTCACCCGCGAATTTGTAGCCGATCCCCCAGACCGTTACGATTCTTTTCGGATCGGACGGATCTTCCTCGATTTTTTTCCGCAGCTTGCGGATATGGACCATGACGGTATTATCGTCTTCAAGATAATCGCTGTTCCAGACTTGGCGGAAAATCTGGGTTTTGGTGAAAACTTGTTCGGGGTTCGTCATAAAAAATTTCAGCAGCTCAAATTCTTTAGCCGTTAACGCGATCTCTTCTCCGTCTTTGGTCAGCGTGAATGTCTTCGGGTCCAGCTTCAAGTATCCGGAGGTCAGAGCCGTTTCCGCTGCCGGACTATTCTCGCTGTTTTCGCTGCCCAGCACTTTGTATCTCCGCAAATGCGCCTTGATCCTCGCGATCACTTCGTGAATACTGAACGGCTTGGTGATGTAATCGTCGGCTCCGATGCTCAGTCCGACTAATTTATCCACTTCCTGGTCTTTGGCCGTCAGCATCAGGATCGGCACGTTCGACGTCTGGCGAAGTCTTCTGCACACCTCGATCCCGTCTACTTTCGGCATCATCAGATCCAGCACGATTAAACTGTAATCGCGTTCCTCCGCAAGCCGGAGCGCTTCTTCCCCGTTATGAGCCGTGTCCGCCATGTATGTTTCTCTTTCCAGATACGTCTTCAGCAGCTCCCTGATTTCTTTCTCGTCGTCTGCAATAAGAATGTGAATTCCCGTCATCCGTGCACCTGCTCCGCAACAATTTTGCTTCTTCTTGTACACTCAGTTTACCGAAATCTCCTTTAAAAGCCAATAAATCGGCAAACACGCATATCCGCAAAAAGAAACGCAAAAAACCCTTTTCTCCGAAACTCCGGGAAGCGGGCGGCAGCGCACACCCTCCAAAAGCCTCTCATCCCGCCGGAAGCGAGAAAAGAGGCTCGTGCGGATACGCTCGATTACGGCTGTGAATCCAGGGCATCGCGCAGTCCGTCCCCGACAAAGTTTATGCTCAGAACGAGGAGCAGAATCATCGCACCCGGCGGAATCCAGAGCCAGGGCTGTTCCGTCAGCACGGTCAGGGACTGGGCGTCCGTGAGCATATTGCCCCAGCTGGCGGTCGGCGGCTGAACGCCCATGCCCAGGAAGCTGAGTCCCGCCTCGCTCATAATGGCGGAAGCAACGCCGAACGTAGCTTGGACGATAACGGGGCCGGCCGCGTTCGGAAGGATATGCCGGAACAGCATACGGGGTGTGCCGTAGCCCAGGGCTGTGCCCGCTCTGACATAATCGAGCTGCTTGATCGTCAGGACGCTTCCCCTGACCAGACGTGCGACGCCCGGCCACGAAAACAAAGCCAGAACCAGAATGATCGTACGCATGTCCGAGCCCAGTACGGCCACGACAACCAGGATGACCATAAGAAACGGAAACGCCATGAACATGTCCGTTATCCGCATGATCGCCATATCCAGCCAGCCTCCGAAATAACCCGAAATCAGACCGACCAGCGTCCCGAATGTCACATACAGAAATACCGAAGCGAAACCGACGATCAGTGAAACGCGGGTCGCATAAACCAATCGGCTGAATACATCGCGGCCGACCTGATCCGTACCCAGCCAGTGCTCCGCGGAAGGAGCGGCCGAGAAAACGCCCGTCACTTCCTTCGGATCATACGGGACGATAACCGGAGCAAGCAGAGCCGCGGCAATCAGCAGCAGAGTCACGACAGATCCGGCTGCGGCCAGCTTATGCCGTCTGAACTTCCGTAAAGCCTGCCGCCACGGCCGCGGCGAATCGGACTCGGCTTCCGTCTCTGCCGTGCCGCTGCGGAAATTCGTTTCGCCCAGTTTCCATTCGGTCAGCGCCACAACTTCCACCTCCTATCCATTGTAACGAATGCGCGGATCCGCTGCGGAGTACAGAAGATCGGTCAACAAATTCGTTGCCAGAACGATACAAGCCGCCGCCAGATTCAGCCCCATGAGAGTGGGATAATCCCTGGAAAGTATCGATTGAATGGTCAACTGGCCGATCCCCGGCCACTGGAAAATTTGCTCGATCAGAATGCTTCCTCCGAGCAGAAGAGGAATTTCCATCGCGATGACGGTAATCATCGGGATCAGCGCGTTCCGGAGCGCATGCTTGTTCGTGACGATAAAAGGATGCAGCCCTTTGGCCCGGGCGGTCCGCAAATAATCCTGCTTCAGCACGTCAAGCATACTCGCCCTCACGTACCGGACCTTCTTGCCGGCGATAAAAACGCCAAGCACAAAGACCGGAAGAATCATATGACGGATCAGATCCCAGACACCCCCGCCGGCTCCCAGCGTGTACATTCCGCCCGTCGGCAAAATTCTTAACTGGACGGCAAAAATATAAATCAGGCTGAGTCCGAAAAAAAACTGCGGGATCGAGGTCCCGACAAAGGACAGCCCCGTCATGACATAATCAAACTTCGTATTTTGCCGGACCGCGCTAATAATGCCGACGGGAACGGCGATCAGCAGGCCGAGAGCCAGCGATGCCGCCGCAAGCCCCAGCGTAGGCCCCAGTCTTTCGGCGATCAAAGTGCTTACGGGGGCGTAAGAGCTGAACGAATAGCCCAATTCTCCGTGCAGCAGGCCGCCGAGCCACTTGGCATACTGCATCCACAGAGGATCGTTAAGGCCCAGCAGTTCTTTGCGCGCGTCCAGCAGCTCCTTAGGCATCGTCGGATCGATTAACATGTCGACCGGGTTGCCCGGAGCCATGTTGATCAGGAAGAAGTTAATGACCGTGATGCCGAATAATACGGGAACCGCAATCAGAATCCGCCGGATCGTATACGGAAGCATAGCGAGGCTCCCTCCTTTCTCTTGCCGCCGGCTCGTTATCCTCTGATTTCAAAACAAGTGATCTGCCGGTTCATCCAGCGGAAAATGACAGGCGGCGGCATGAGCTTCGGCGCCCAGCGGCGGCTCGGCCGTTCTGCACAAGTCCCGGACATACGGGCAGCGCGTATGAAACCGGCAGCCGGACGGCGGGTGTTCCGGACTCGGCACATCGCCGCGGATCAAGATCCGGCCCGCCGAGCGGGCTGTCGGGTCCGGAGGCGGATAAGCATTCAGCAAAATCCGGGTGTACGGATGCTTCGGATTCCGGAACAGCTCCTCTTTGCTTCCGATTTCAACGATTTTACCCAGATACATGACCGCGATCCGGGTGCTGATGTACTTGACCGCCCCTATCCCGTGAGCGATGAACAAATAGGTCAGCTTCAATTCCTTCTGCAGATCGCCGAGCAGATTCAGAATCTGGGCCTGGATCGACACGTCGAGTGCGGAAACCGGCTCATCGCACACGATCAGCTCCGGTTCAAACGAAATCGCTCTGGCGATGCCGATTCTCTGCCGCTGCCCTCCCGAGAACTCATGCGGGAACCGGTTTCCCGAACCGCGGGGAAGCCCGACCAGTTCCAGAAGACGGCCGACGCGCGCGGGAATGTCTTTTTTATCCGCAAGCTTGTGGGCGATAAACGGCTCGGACAGCAGCTCGCTTACTCTTTTGCGGGGATTCAGGGAGGAGTACGGATCTTGGAAAATAATTTGCAGCCGCGTCCTTACCGGCTTTAATTGCCTTCGGGTCTTGGTCGTAATATCCTCGTCCCGAAAAAGAATCCGCCCGGAAGTCGGGTTTTCCAGCCGCACGATAGAACGGCCGATCGTCGATTTGCCGCAGCCGGATTCTCCCACAAGACCCAGCGTTTCCCCTTTGCGGATCGTCAGGCTTACATCATCCACCGCCCTGACGTAGCCTGTCGTACGCGCGAAAACACCGCTTTTGACGGGATAGTACGTTTTAAGATGCTCGACCTTAAGGAGAGGCACATCGTCCGCCGCAGGAACTTCAGGCCGGCCGCTCATAAGGCAGCCTCCTTGCGGACGGGCTTTTCGGGCAGCCTGCCCTCCACCTGGGAGACCCAGCACCGGACCCGGCGGCCTCCCTCCAGAGCGGTCAGTTCCGGCTGCTCTTGCGTGCAAACGGCGGAAGCCCACGCACACCGGGCATGAAACCGGCAGCCTTCCGGCATGCGGTTCAGGGAAGGCACCGTCCCCGGGATCGCCTCCAGTTGTCCGCCGTCTCCGCTAATTCTGGGCATGGAGTTGAGCAGCCCCTTTGTATACGGATGCAGCGGCTCGCGGAACAGCGTAAAAACATCCGCCTCCTCCACAATTTGGCCCGCATACATCACTACGACCCGGTCCGCCATCTCGGCGACGACACCCAGATCGTGCGTGATCAGCAGGATGGCGGCCCCGCTCTCTTCACGAAGCTGTTTCATCAGCTCCAGAATTTGAGCCTGGATGGTCACATCCAGCGCCGTAGTCGGCTCGTCGGCGATCAGCAGCTTCGGCTTGCAGGCGAGCGCCATCGCAATCACGACCCTCTGGCGCATGCCGCCGGACAACGCGTGAGGGTACGATTTCATCAGGACTTCGGCGCGGGGAAGTCCTACTTTTCCGAGCATTTCAATGGCATAGGCCCGCGCTTCTTTACGGGAGAAATCCATATGCCGCCGGATGACCTCCAGAAGCTGTTCTCCGATCGTAAAAACCGGATTAAGCGAACTCATCGGCTCCTGGAAAATCATCGACATGTCCCGTCCCCGGAGCTGTCTTAGCTCCGAATCCGACGATAGCGCCAAGTTGCTTCCCTGGAAGAGGATGTCCCCTTTCTCGATGCGGCCGCTTCTGCCCAGCAGTCTCATGACCGAAAGGGCCGTCACGCTTTTGCCGCTGCCGGACTCGCCGACAATACCGACCGTTTCGCCGGGCAGAAGCTGAAAACTGACTTCATCTACGGCCGTTACTTCTTCTTGTCCCGTCTTGAAAACGGTCTGAAGACGGTGGATTTCCAGCACGGGCAGCATACATTCACCTCTCCTCGGATATAATTTGCAGTTCCCGCCCCGCGAGCCCGCCATGCGCGATGAGGCGCCTCATGGTGAACTATCCGCATGGGGGATAGCCGTGCGAAGCGTCCGATAGCCACCGGAGTATTCAGACTAGCACCGGCGCTTGAACGTCACCGGGTATGGCAGGCACATACCTGCGGCCGTTCGTGGCACGCAGGAACTCCGCCCTGGCCTCGGCCAGCAGCACCCCGCCGTCCGTCAGCAACTCGTAGGCCGCAAGCGCCAGGAGCTTGGACGCAAGGTGCATGCCTTTGAGGCCGATCGGCGAGCCGAAAGACGCCGTCGCCTGCCACGTATGCACCTGCACGCCAAACGGCGCGCACGTGGTGATAATCTGCCCGACCGGCGTAATCCACGAGACGTCGCCGACGTCCGTCGAGCCTCCGCCGAAAGTTTTGGGCGCCGGCTTCACGTTCACGAACCCGGCCGGCAGCAGTTCCCCGGCGGGAAGTCCGAGCTCTTCCCGGCGCCTCAGTGCCGACTCCCGGAGATCCGGGGGCAGCGTATCCGCGAGGGCGGAGGCCAGACGGATATCTTCGTCCGTGAACGAAAGCGGGCCCGCCTCATCCTTCTGCCGGTAAAGCAGGTCGTTGAGCGTATGGTTGACGTTCAGATCGTAGGCGCCCGCCTTAATCTCCCACGTCACCTCGGTTTCCGTCATCAGAGCGGCTCCGCGGGCGATGTTCTGCAAACGCCGGAGCAGCTCGTCGACGTGATCCCGGCTGGAGCCCCGCAGGAAGTACCAGACACTCGCGTCTTCCGGCACGATATTCGGGGCCTGTCCGCCGTTCGTGATCGTGTACTGAATCCGCGAACCGTCCACCACGTGCTCCCGCAAATAATTGGCGCCGACGTTCGTCAGCTCCACGGCATCCAGCGCGCTACGGCCCAAATGCGGGAAGCTTCCCGCATGGGACGCCCGGCCTTTGAAAGAAAACTCCACCGACGTAAGAGCCGACGTCGGCACGTTCCACGGCATGTTGGAGCTGCCGGGATGCCACGTGAGCGCCGTATCGAGGTCATCGAACACGCCTTCCCGGGCCATAAACGTTTTGCCCGAGATAACCTCTTCGGCCGGGCAGCCATAATACCGGATCGTACCCGGGAGCTTCTCTTCGCGGATGCGGCGGCTCAAAGCAACGGCGGCGGCCACACCGGCCGTGCCGAGCAGGTTATGTCCGCATCCGTGTCCGGGTCCGCCCGGAACGAGAGCTTCCCGTTCGGCGCTCACCTTCTGTGACAAGCCGGGCAGCGCGTCGTATTCCCCGAGGATGCCGATGACGGGTTTTCCGGTGCCGAACTCGGCAACGAACGCCGTGACGGCGCCCCCGATACCGGAGCGGAGCGAGAATCCGGCTTCCCGCAGCACGGCGGCTTGCAGCTTCGAGGCGTACGCCTCCGTATAAGCGACTTCAGGCTGTTCCCAGATCCTCAGCGCAAGCTCTTCGAATTTTTCCTCATGGCCGTCCAGCCACTCCACCAAGTGCCGCTTTCCCATCGCCCTCACGCCTTTCTATTTTTTCAAATCCCACTCGTTCGTATTGTTGTACATCCCGATATCGCGGGGTTTTCCGACCAGAACGTCTTTGGAGACGGCAAGCAGACGCTTCTCCGAGTAAACCGCGAGCGTAGGCACATCCTCATGGATGACCGCCTGCAGCTCGTTGTAGATCTGCCGCCGCTTCGCCGGATCGGATTCCGTCTCCCCTTTCGTAATCAGCTCATCCACCTTCGGATTTTTGTAGCTGTAGTAATTGCTCGAGCTGTCGCTTTTGTACAAAGTGAAATACGAGCTCGGTTCAATATAAAAGTCCCGGTTGAAAATAGTAAGATCAAACTCTTTTTTGCGCACCTTCTGGATCAGCGTGGCAAAGTCATACTTCTGAACCTGAACCTTCAAACCGACGGCCTGCAAATTCTGGACAAGAATATCCGCCGCCTGCTCGCGCACTTTATTGCCCACCGGAACCAGGAATTGGATAGGCTTGTTCGTGTCCCATTTCGCCTCCTGGAGCAACTTTTTCGCCTTTTCCGGATCGTAGGGGTATGGCTGGATGTCTTTATTGAAATTGGGGTGATAGCTCGGAATGCCGCCGTCAATCACTTCGCCCTGGCCTTTCAGAAGCTGATCGACAATAAGCTTGCGGTTGATCGCGTAAGCGAAGGCCTGACGCACGCGGGAATCGCTGATATTGGCCGTGTTGAAGAAGAGTTCGGGCGGAATCGAAGGATTGCTCGTCGTAAGTTCCACGTTCGGCAGCGCCTTTACTTTCTCGTATTCCGTGATCGGAATGAGACCGACAGGCAGCGAATTCATATGAATTTCGCCCGTTTGCAGCTGTGCCACCAGATTGGCGGCCGGAAGCACTTTAATAAAGATTTTGTCGAGCTTGGCCGGCGGCAAATAATAGTTCGGGTTTTTGACCACCTCGGCATACTGGCCCTTTACGAAGTTGGCGAATTTGAAAGCCCCGATCGTTACTTCGGGTTTCTGAAAGTAGGGGTGAGTCGCGATCTGTTCCGGGGGAACGTCTTTCAGGATGTGCTTCGGCAGGAAAAATACTTTCGTTCCGAACCGTTCTTTGAAAAGAAGCGGATCGACCGGCGTCTTCGTCCGCACTTCGAATGTGCGATCGTCCACAATTTTGAGGCCGCTGATTTCCGTTTTCCCTTCCTCCAGCTTCCCCGCATTGTTCAGCCCTTCGATAAAATTCAGCTTGAAGTAAGTCTCGACTTTCGGGTGCAGAGCGGTCTGGAGCGTAAAAGCGACATCGGCCGTCGTAAAAGGTTTACCGTCATTCCATTTCGCAGATGGATTCAGCTTCACAACGAAAGTCTGATTGTCTTTCGTCTCGACGGACTCCGCCAGCTTCGGAGTAAATTCAAATTTCTCGTTCAGATTCAGCAGTGAATCGTTGAGGAGCGCGATCACGTTGTCCGAGGCGGAATCGCCCTGGTCGTTAATCTGGCTGAGTGTAATCGGTGCGTTCACAATGCCGATATACACGGTCTTTTCGCCGGTATTCGCTCCTTTGCCGGGCTCTCCCCCTGGATTCGGCGACGAGGCCGGAGAGGCGGCAGGCGCCCCGCAGGCCGATAAGCCGGTCATGAAAGCGGCCAGTACAATCAGCCAAGTAACCCGATGTCTTTTTTTCACCGTAACATTCCTCCACTTCAAATTTTCTTTAGATCCCCGGGAAAAGAATACCGCTCTGCTCCCGTCTCGCCGGACGAATGAACGGGGTCTTCACGGTCCGTGCCGGACCCGCTCCGAAGGTTTTTGATCATGAAAACCAGTCGGTCGTCGGTTCCGAGATCCCTCTCGTAGAAGGGCTGGTAGCCTTTCCTCTCGTAAAAGGGAAGAAGCCACGGATGCTTACGTGAGGTTGCGAGCGTCGAAGCGGGCGACAAAAGCGTATCCCGCACGATTTCTTCCTCCACGTAACGGAGCAGGCGGCTGCCCACACCTTGAGACTGCTCCGCCGGGTGAACGGCAAACATAAACAAGAACGGATACACGGATACTTCTTCCATGTATTTCAGCGAAAGGGTTGCGCTTATCCGTCCGTCTCGCTCCAAAACGTAGCACGCGTTTTCCTCCATGTTTGTCCGAACGAACTCGTAATCCGCCCGTGTCGCCCTGAAGTCGATGTTCAGGTCCCGGATCGCTCGATAAGCCCCCTCGATAAGCGTTAACAGCTGTCCGGTGTCGCTTTCCTCCGCCAGCCGGAAAATATCTCCCATTTTCGTCACCTCGCCTTTAGAACCTGCAGCAGCAGACCGTTTTACAGCGGATAATGGCAGGCCGCCGTATGTCCCGGGCCTACCTCTATCCATTCGGGCTGAACCTCCCGGCACAGCGCCGTTGCCGCCGGACAGCGCGTGTGGAACCGGCAGCCGGACGGCGGGTTGGCCGGGGAGGGAATTTCGCCCGCGAGCCGGATCCTCTCCGGTGAGCCGCTGCGGTCGCGCCTCGGGACGGACGCCAGCAGAGCGGCCGTGTAAGGATGGGCCGGATGGCGGAACAGCTCGTCGCTCGGAGCCGTTTCCACAAGCTTGCCGAGGTACATCACGCCGATGCGGTCGGACATATGCCGGACCGCATGAAGACCGTGCCCGATAAACAGATACGTGAGATTCTCCCTCTCCCGGAGTTCCTGCAGCAGATTCAGAATTTGGGCCTGCACCGATACGTCCAGAGCCGATACGGCCTCATCGGCCAGAATAAACCGGGGCTGCAGAGCCATCGCTCTGGCAATGCCGATCCTTTGACGCTGTCCCCCTGAAAATTCATGGGGATACCGTTCGCCCGCCGAAGGGGGCAGACCGACCGAAACCAGCAGCTCCGAGACTTTATCCCTGCGCTCTTTCCCCTGGTGCGTCCCGTGGACAGCCAAAGGTTCGCCGATACACTGCCCGACTGTCCAGCGCGGATTAAGCGAGCCGTACGGGTCCTGGAAAATGACCTGCATCTGTTTTCTCGCCTTCCGCAGCTCCGAGGGAGACATGGCGGAAATCTCTTTGCCGGCAAAAAGAACTTCACCTTCCGTAGGCGGCTCCAGATGAAGCAGTGTCCGGCCGAGAGTCGACTTGCCGCTGCCGGATTCGCCGACCAAACCGAACGTCTCTCCTTCCTGGATCGTGAAGGTGACATCGTCGACGGCATAGATCGACCCTTTGGGCCGGCGGAGAAACCCGCCTCCGAGCCGGTATGTTTTCCGCAGGCCGTGGACGGAAAACAGCGGCGTCCGATCGCCGGAGATTCCGCCTGCGGTGTTTTCCTCCGGCGGAGCGGAAACGACGGCGGCGGGCCGGATCACGGCGGGCGTGGACTCCGCCCGCCCCCGGACAACGTCCGGCGAGGCTTCCGCCGCCTGCGCATCCTCCTTCTGCCGGAGTTCTCCGGCAAGCCAGCACGCCGCCTCGCGTCCCGCGATCTCTTCCAGAGGCGGTGCGGACTGCGCGCACCTCTGGACGGCATGCGGGCAGCGGGGGTGAAAGCGGCAGCCGGACGGCGGCTCGGCCAGCGAGGGAATGCTTCCTTCAATGGAAGGAAGCCGGGAGCCCCTTGGCGTCTCCAAACCCGTGACGGAGCCGATGAGCCCCTTGGTGTAAGGATGCAGCGGGGTCCGGAGCAACGCATCCGCCTCACCGATCTCGACGATTCCGCCCGCATACAGGACGGCAACCCGGTCGGCGATCTCGGCCGCCACGCCCAGATCATGCGTGACGAACAGGATCGACATGCCGTATTCCTTCTGGATCTCCTTCAGAAGGGTCAAGATTTGCGACTGGATCGTTACGTCCAGCGCCGTTGTCGGCTCGTCGGCAATGAGCAGGTCGGGAGCGCAGGACAGCGCCATTGCGATCATTGCCCTTTGGAGCATTCCCCCGGACAGCTCGCCCGGGTACTGCTTCATCCGCAGGCCGGGCTCCGGGATGCCGACTTTGCCGAACAGACGGGCTGCGTGCTCCCACGCCTCCTTATAGGAGCTGCGGTTATGCCGAAGATACGCCTCGGCGATTTGCTTTCCGACCGGAAAAAGCGGATCGAACGCCGCCATCGGCTCCTGGAAAACCATCGCGGCCTTCCTGCCCCGGATTCCGCCCATCTGCTTCTGCGGACGCCGGGTTACGTCTTCCTGTCCCAGCCGGATGGTGCCGTGAGTGATGCTCCCCCCTTCAAATTCCACCAGACGGAGGATCGCTTTGGACAAAATCGTTTTGCCGCTGCCGGATTCCCCGACCAGACAGAGCGTCTCGCCGGGTCTGATATGCAGGCTGACTTCCGATAGTGCCGTCAGGCTTTCGTTTTCTTTGGTAAATTCCACCCTCAACCGGTCAATTTCCAGAATCGGCTTTGCCATGATCGTCCCCTCCCCCTCCGGGTTTTTCTCCCGTTCATTTTGCATGCCGTTTGGGGTCGAGGGCATCCCTCCAGCGGTCTCCCACCAGATTGACGGCCAGCACCAAGAGTGTGATCGCGAGTCCCGGAAAAGTCGCATTCCACCAGGCGACGGTCAAATAACCTCTGCCCTGTGAAAGAAGCGTTCCCCAGTCCGGAATCTCCTTAAGCACACCCAGCCCCAAGAAACTAAGCGCAGAGCCGACCAGAATGGACGATCCGATTCCTATCGTCGCCATGACGAGCAGCGGAGAAAAGACGTGAGGAAGCACATGCTTCACGAAAATATGACCTCCGCCCGCGCCGATCGACCGGGATGCAGCGATGTAGGGACGGCTTTTGATGCTGATCACCTGACTGCGGACAACCCGGGCAAATTTGGGCACCAGCGACACGCTGACGGCCAGCACAATGTTGAGCAGACTCGGCCCCAAGGCGGCCGCAATGGCCAGTGACAGCAGCAAGCCCGGTATGGCCATGAGCACGTCAATGATCCGCATGAGCATTCCGTCCGCGAAGCCTCCGATGTAACCGGCCAGACTGCCGATCAGCATGCCTGCGGCCCCTCCGATGAGAACGGAACCTGCGCCGATCAGAAGTGAATCTCTGGCCCCGTATATGAGAAGGCTGAGCATATCCCTTCCATAGTAATCCGTCCCGAACCAGTGGGCGGCGCCCGGCTTCTGGAGCAGGGCATTCGCATTCATTTCCGCCGGCGGATAAGGCGCCAGCCATTGCGGAACGACTGCACAGAGCGCAATCGCCGAGACGATTAAGAGCGCCGCATAATACGGAAGATCCCCTTGGCGCAAAAAACCCGGCATTCTCCGTCTTTGTTTCGGTTCCCGGCTCCGCTCCCGGGTGAGCTGTTCCGGCATGTAGTTTACTTCTGCTGCAGTTTTCATACCGCTCCCCCCCTTTTTCACGCGTCTCTTTAACGGTCGCCAGCATCAGACGGCCCTTCTCACTCTGGGATCGATGAAAGCATAGGACAAGTCCACCAGCACATTTACAAGGACATACACGATTGCGGTAAAGAAAACGACGCCTTGTACGACCGGAAGATCTTTGGACAAGATAGCTCCCGCCAGCAGCCTGCCGATTCCCTGTCTGGAAAAGACCGTTTCGATCACGACGGCCCCGGCCATGAGTTCTCCGATCTGGATACCGATCATGGTAAGAGCCGGAATGAGGGCGCTGCGCAGCGCATGCCGGTACATGACGACTCTTTCGCTAAGCCCTTTGGAACGCAGAGTTGTAATAAACGGTTCGTTCATAACCTCAAGCATGGAACTCCGTACCATGCGCACGATAAAACCCGATCCCACAAGTCCAAGCGCAGCCGCCGGCAGAACAAGCGACTCCCACCCTTCCGAACCTACGGCCGGAAACCAGTTCAACCGGACGGAGAAAACGAGGATCAGAAGGATGCCCGACCAGAAGGTCGGCATGGAAATTCCGAACAGCGACACGATGCGGGCCAGGAAATCAATGAAGCTGTTGCGGTGAACCGCCGAAAGCACGCCGAGCCAGATTCCCGTCACAACCGCCAGGAAAGTACCCGCTGCGGTAAGCAGCGCCGTTGCGGGAAACTGCTCCAAAATTTTGGGGAGCACCGGGTCGTCGTTAACGAGAGATTTCCCGAAATCCCCCCGCAGCAAATTTTCCGCATAGACGAGAAATTGCCGGATCACGGGCTGATCCAAGCCCAGCTGATGCCGCAGATTCGCTGCCGTCTCCGCAGAAGCGGACGTCCCGGCAAGCATCATCACCACCGGATCTCCCGGGAGCAGGTACAGAATAAAGAAGACGAGAACCGAAGCGCCTCCTATGACAAGCAGCGAAGAGACCAGTCTTCTTGCGATGGCGTAAATCAACCCGGCTTCCTCCCGTCACGATTTTTTCAGGCTTACATCGTAAAACAACGGATATCCCAGCGAATCGAATTTAAGTCCGCTCACGTTTTTCCCGGCTGCGACGGTATATGGAAATACGTACACGGGGAATCCGTATGCATTTTGGATCAGATACGATTGAACCTGCTTGTAAATCTCCGCCCGCTTCTTGGGGTCCTGCTCTCTAAGCCCTTCTTCCAGCCAGGCGTCCAGCTTGGGATCGGATTTGTGGGTGTGGTTGTGCCCCCACTTCCCGTCTTTCGGAATGGCATTCGTGTGAAAAAAGCTCCGCAAAATGTCCGGGTCGCCCGAAACATTACTGACGCCGACCAGATCATTCGTCCCCTTGACCATAAGAGCTGTCGTCGTATCGGCCAAAATTTCCACTTCCACGGCGATTCCGGCTTTTTTCAGCTGCTGTTGGATCATTGCCGCAATGTCGTTGCGCTTCTCCCTGTTCGGCGACGCGTCGATATAATGGATGGTCAGCTTCTTGCCGTTTTTCTCACGGATTCCGTCCGCCCCCTTGATCCAGCCCAGTCCGTCAAGCAGGCGGCCCGCTTCGTTCGGATCGGGTTTGAGCGCCCCTTCCAAGGAGGGATTATAGCCAAGCACGGACGGAGTCAGCGGAGACCAGGCTCGCGTATACGCGCCCAGATACAGCGTTTTGACGATGGCATCGAAGTCGATTGACAACTGGACGGCCTTGCGGGCCTCCAGCTCGTTCCAGGGCGCATGATCCTGATTGAGCATCAGCGTGTAGGGAATACCCGTAGACTCCGCCTGGAAAAGCTGCACGTTCGGGTCCTGCTTGAGAGTGACGAAATTTTGGGGAGGCACCGTCTCTCCGGCCGAAACCTGCCCGCTTTGTACGCTTCCGATACGTGTCGCTTCTTCGGGAATAATTTTGAATACAAGCTTGTCTATGTAAGGTGCGCCCTTATTGGTCGCCAGTTCCGGCGCCCATTTGTAGTCGGGATTGCGCTGCAGCGTCACGGCCGAATTTTCGGTCCAGCTCACGAATTTAAAAGGGCCGGTGCCCACGGGGTTTTTGGTAAGCTGGTCCTTGTATTTCTCTGCGGCCACCGGTGAAACGATTCCTAGAAAAGCTTGGCTGAGCGAACTCAGAAACGCGCTGTAAGGCGATTTCAGCCGCACCTTTACGGTGTATTCATCGACCACATCGGACGATTCATAAGGACCCAGCAGGGTAACGGCAAACCGGGATTTCGTAGCCGGATTCACGATCCGGTCGAAATTCGCTTTAACGGCTGCCGCATTAAAGGGCGTTCCGTCATGGAACTTAACGTCCTTGCGCAGCTTGAACGTATACTCTTTTCCGTCGGGTGAAACCGTCCATTCCTCGGCAAGCCACGGTTTGATGGACTGGTCGGGCAGCTGGACGACAAGACTGTCGTAAATGGAGCGCATAACCCGGTAATCGAGTGCGGCGGGCACCACATTCGGATCGAGTCCCGACGGCGATCCGGCGAGCGCGTAAGTAAACGTGCCGCCTTGAACGGCGGACGGCTGCCCGGCTGCTCCGTTTTCAGAGGCCGGAGGGATTGCGCTGCCGGTATTCCCCGCGTTTCCCCCGCAGCCGGACACGATCACGAGAATAAGTGCAGTCAAAACTGCCTTGTGAAAATTACGTCTGGATGAAATCATAAGTCCTCTCCATTTCATTAAGTTTAAGTCGCACTCTGCCGCCTCTCCCGGTGCGGGCTTATTTTGCCCCACAAAAAAAGGAGACACAGCTTCCCTCCGGGAAAGACCGTATCTCCAGTGACCTGGTCGATATCTGATTAAACCGATAATATTAGTATGTTATGATTATAGCGATCCCTCTTATTTCTGTCAATCCTTGGCAATCGAGACGTGTAAATAAAAAACGGGACACTTCCATTCGGAAGCATCCCGATCAAATCGGCTGTTACCCGGCTGCCTGCTCGGCTTCCTCCACCGGCTTGAAGCGTTCTTTGCCGAAGAACACGTGAAACAGAATACAAATCACGGTATAAACGACGGCCGTAATGCTGAAAGCGTAGGCGTAGCCGTAGTAAGAACCGTACGTCGCCACAAGTCCCATGCTGACCGGAGAGGCCAGAAACCAGCCCAGATTGAACATCGCTTCCCCGGAGCTGGACGCAAGTCCCCGCATCGATCGGTCGACATACTTCATTTTGATCGTGCTGTAAAAAGGATTCGCCGCATTCATAAGCGCCTGTCTGAACAAGTATCCTACGCTGGCCAGTGTAAAATTAGACGAGTACGCCGTAATCAGCAGAAAAGGAATCGAGCTCAACTGGAGCAGGACGACCGCTCTCGCTTCGCCGATTTTGCGCGCAATGGCGGGACCGAGCAGAAAAGCAAGCGCGGTCGCCCCTTGACCCAGCGACACGATGAAGCCGATCATCGTTTTGGAGGCATCGAACCTGTCCTCGAAATACACGTTCAAATAAGGCACGATCATCCCGCCCGCCGTCGATGACAGCAGACTCAGAAACGCAAACAGCCCGATAATCTGCAGCGAAGATTTATGCCTGGATGCCGTTTGCCGCCAGCCGGGTTTAGGACCGGCCCTTTTATCCTCCCTTTCGTCTTTTTCTCCGGAAGCTTCCGATGTATACAAGAGCACGGGAATGAGTCCGAGCGCCATCGTCCCGACGCCGATCAGCAAAGTCGTTCTCAAGCTGAGCACTTCCGAGATGCCGAAGGCAAACTGGAACATGTCCGTCAAAACGCCGCCCAGCATATTTCCCGCCACGCTCGCGAACATACTTAGCGCCATGTTGAAGCTGAACAAGTGAACCCGCTGCCGGGGCGTCGAATTGTTGGCCATAAAAGGAATAATCGTAGCCGATACGACCGCCTGCGACATTCCGCCGAGAAACGAAGTGACGAGCAGGGCGTTTTTGAATTCGAAAAGAGAGCGGGCCGTCAGTGCCAGCAGCACAAAAAAGAGACCGGCGGATACGATCCGCTTGGGCCCGAATCTATCGTTCATTATTCCCGCCGGGATTAATATGATTGCGGATGCTATGGCCGTCATCCCGACCAACTGTCCAACCATCGTCTGATCGTAGCCAAGAGCGCGGACGTACAAATTGTACACGAGCCCGAACATGCCGAGACCCGTATTCCACACGAAAATAAACACGAAAAAAAGACGAATGTTCCGGCTGTATTCGAGCAGTTGGGTTTTCCATTCGTTGAGAAAGTTCGTCATGCTTCTAGCATAACTCATTTCTCTGGTAAGCGGTATCTTTTTTCATCCGCCGGTGAATAAAAGGTTTCTTTCAAAAGATAAGCCCGCCCGGTTTCTTTCTCCGTCTTTGGGTGCTACAATTTCTCTTAAATGCCGGGCGCAAATCGTCCATGGAGCAAGGAGATTATGAAACGTATGATCCAATACCAGAGCGGACATGTAACTGTCTTTCAAAGCGCGATATACCAAACAACCTCGACCGTAATCGTGACAGATGATCTCGTCTTGATCGCGGATCCGAATTGGCTGCCTCGGGAGATCGAAGAAATCCGGCAGCATGTCGAAGCCGTGCGGGGCGAAAGGCCGGTTTACGTGCTGTTTACCCACGGCGATTTCGACCATATTATCGGATATAAGGCGTTCCCGGGGGCTGTCACGATCGGAAGCGAAGGACTGCTGAGCCACCCGGATAAAGATAAAAAGCTGGCCCTCATCACTTCGTTCGATGCCGGCCACTATATCGACCGAGGCTATCCCGTAGAGTTCCCGCATGTTGATATCGCAGCGGCCGGAAACGGGCAGGTGTTCCAGCTCGGAGAAACCCGCCTGACTTTCTATCTCGCACCCGGTCATACGGCTGACGGGCTGATGACCGTGGTCGAGCCGTTAGGCATACTGATCGCCGGAGATTATTTGTCGGACTTCGAGCTGCCCTTCATTTATGACAGCGCCAAAGCATATGAGCGGACATTGGACACTGTCCGGCGCATTTACGGCGCCCATAACTTGGAGCTGCTTGTCCCCGGACACGGGCAGGCGACCGGAGACGTCCGCGAAATGCAGCGCCGGCTGGAGCTCGCGGACCGGTACCTCGCAAGCCTGATCGGGGCCGTTCAGGCTGACGACGGCGACGCTCTGCTGGCGCTCCGGGACGCGCACGCTTACCGCTCCGCCTTTACGGACGGCTGCCACGACGAGAACGTCCGGATCGTCCGGAGCGAGTACGCCGGCGGCTAGAGCGAACGACTGGCGCGGACGACTGGCGCGGACGACTGGCGCGGACGACTGGCGCGGACGACTGGCGCGGACGACTGGCGCGGACGACAAAAAGACCTTTCATGCCGCTGAGCGGCTGAAAGGTCTTTTTGCATTCGCGCTCACGCGATCCCGCTCAAGACTGGATCTTCTCTTCCCGGCCGGCTTTGGCAAAGCCCTGGCTGCGCGAGACGATCCAGATCTGCCCGAGCAGCGCCGCCGCAATCAGCGCGCCCGCCGCGATCGGCAGCTGGCCGGGTGCCAGCCCCGCGAGCAGAACCGCGCCGCCAAGGGCGGAGCCTACCGCGCTGCCGAGATAATTCGCGGAGCTGTTCAGCGCCACGGCGGCCGGTCCGTGTTCAGGCTGAAGGACGAGGAGCACATGCTGCTGCGGAGCCTGTGAAGCCCAGCCGGTCGCCCCCCACACGACGAAGGCCACGAAAGCGGCAAGCGTGTAGTGAATCCCGACCGGAAGGACGAAGACTGCCAGCGCCATCAGCGCCAGAATTACGGTCATCAGCAGCCCGGGACGTCCCGTACGGTCAATGAGCGTCCCGATGGAAAAGCTGCCGATGACTCCGCCGATTCCCCACGCCCACAAGTACGGCGTGATAGCCTGGATGTCAGCCAGATCCTGCAGGACGGACGCCACGTACGTGTACAGCCCAAGACTGGCGACACTCGTAATAAATGTGATGCCGACAGTCGAGGCAACGCGTCCGTTCGTCATCATGGCAAGACGCTGACGCAGGGACGGCGGAGCCGCAGCCGGAAAGTTCGGAAACCAAGCGGTAATGCCGATTATCGCGATGACGCCGAGTGCCGTTACGGCCCAGAGCGTTCCACGCCAGCCGATCTGTTCGGCAATGAGCAGCCCTACGGGGACCCCGATGACGGTCCCCATGCTCATTCCGCCCAGCGTCATGCCGAGCGCTCTCCCCCGTTTCTCACTGGAAACGAGGGCCGCCGCTGCCGCCGCCGCCAGCGGCGAATACAGGCCCGCTCCGATCCCGGCAATCGCGCGGGAGAGCAGCAGAAGCGTATAGGTCGGCGCAAGAGCCGTTCCCGCATTGGCCAGCGTGAACACGACGAGCGCCAGCAGGAGTATGCGCCTTACCGGCTTGCCGGCCAGTATCGTGGCGAATACCGGCGCCGCCAGTGCATAGCAGAGCGTAAACACGCTTACGGCCTGACCGGACTGCGATGCGTTAATGGCGAATTCCGATCCGATTGCGGGAAGCAGACCCGCCACCACGTAGGCGTCAAAGCCCAAAGCGAACATGCCGATGGTAAGCAGTAAAACTTTTTGCATGGAAATCTCCCTCGCTTATCTTGTTCGATGGTAGACCCGGAAGCTCAGCCGAGGCGTTCCCAGTTCGTTTCATCATTGAAAAACTCCCGTTCGGAGCCGACGACATACTGTACAGGGCCGATTGTCCTCGCGTCCGCGTCGATCGTATTGAGCAGCTTCTGGAGCTTCAGGGAACTTGGCAAATCCGCGAAAGGCTGGGAAGGCTCCGCCCCTGAAGCGGCAAACCCCGCAGCATCGCCGACGAGCCGGATTAACTTGCGGATCGTGTTCAGCTCCGGACGGCTTTCGTCGATTTCCGTCTTGAGATCCACGATGACGCGTTCTCCGGTATTCGTTTTTTCCCAGATCCGCAAATAATCGATATCCCAGACCGGCGTGTCAAAAATCATCGTCGCGAAAATCAGCTTATTCGCCGGCGAGGCGAAGACGAGATCGACCTCCCGCTTGCGGAGAATATTGACGAAGCTGCTGTAGCCCGTCACGACGGCTCCCGCCAGATTTGCGGTTATTGCCGCACTGTCCAGCACGGCCGTTCCGGAAATGGAGAAATCGGAGCGGATGCCCTGTAGATCCTTCAATTCCAGCTCCGCATCTCCGCCGCTCACCCACTGCACGAGATCGAGCGGATGAATAATTTCGCTGATCACCCCGCTTGTCGGCCTGTGGTCGTTAATCCGGTCCTTTCCCCAGTAAAAGTTGGCGCGTACGAGACGCAAATTATGATCCTTCACATACTGCTTCAGCGTGATCGAGGCATCCGAGTACCGCTCCACTAGGTCCAGAGCGAATCCCGAGGTGTGCTTCAAGCTTGCCTCCACCTCATCGAGATCGTCCTGAGGATGCACCAGAGGTTTCTCGCAAATAACGAATCCCCGGTAGCCCCGGAGCTGTTTGATTACCTCGATATGATATTCGTCGTTTACGCTTACGACGACTACGGCAGGCTCGAATTTTTTCAGTGCCGTCTCTATGTCGGAAAAATACCGGTAGCCGTTCGATTTCGGGCTGCGGTTCACATATGCGATCTCAACGGGTTCATTTCCCGTCACCGCCGGGTCCAGATTGGAGAAGGCTTGCGAGAAGCGGGTTCCCGCATAGCCCAGTCCGATAATTAGTACGTTCATGCGCGTCCTCCCGGGAATCATTAAAATTCTTTGATCAGAAGATCTTCCCCCGATTCCGAAAAACCCAAATTCTCATACAGCCGCTTGGCGGAGGGGGTCGTCTGGAGCGTTACCTTTCCTACTTCGTTGGCACGGAACCAGGATAAAACATAATTCATAATCCCTTCGCCCAGTCCGTGGCGCCGCTTGTCCGGATGAACGACCACGGTCTGAATCCAGCCGACTTTACCGTTCAGGCAGCCTTTCATCGGCGCCCGGTCGTCTATAATGCCGATGGCGCAGGCGCAAATTCGTTCTTCGTCGTCCAGGCTCCCCGCCGCCACGAGTATGCGGTCGTTTCCCTTCAGATTGGCTCGGAGCCAATTCCGGTACTCCGACTGCCAGGCGAGGTCTTCTTCGGCGGAGCGGGAGACATAATGCCCCTCGCCCCGGCTGAGCAAAATTTTACGGAGCTCCACAAGCTCGCCTATATCTTCCAACGAAGCCCTTCTTATCCGCAGGGTCAGACTCGTATTCATGCCGATTCACTCCCGTTTCTTCTGTTGGCAGGCTGACGAAACCGACCTTTCAACCGGAAGATCGGGTCAGGCTTTCAAAGCCAGCGTTTTGATATCGAAATACTCGAACACTTCGGTTAAGGCGTTTACGAGTTCGTAGATGTGCTCTTCCGTATGATTCGGAGTCACATTCACCCGGAACCGCTCCGTACCGACCGGCACTGTCGGCGAGTTGATCGGCTGCAGGTAAACATGATGCTTCTCCAGCAGTCTGCGCGCAGCCAGCTTGCATTTTTTCGCCTCCCCGACCAGAACGGGAAGAATATGCGTCTCGCTGGATTCCATCACCGGAATGCCAGCCTCGGCCAGCGCATTGCGCAGCAGGGCCGTCTTGGCGTGAAGTGCGCCGCGCTCCGCATTCGAACGCTTCAAATGCTCCACACTGGCGTAGCAGGCCGCTACTACGGCCGGAGGCAGGGACGTTGTGAAAATGAAGCCCGAGGCGAAGGATCGCACGCTGTCGATCAGCGGTGCCGAACCCGTTATGTAGCCTCCGATAATCCCGATGCCCTTGGCCATCGTTCCCTGGATAAAATCGATGGAGTCCGCTACGCCGAGCTGGGCCGCGATTCCCGCGCCGCGCGGTCCGTACATCCCGATGGCATGTACCTCGTCTAGGAACGTGAGGGCTTTGTATTTTTTCGCTAACCGCACGATTTCACGGATCGGCGCGATATCCCCGTCCATCGAGTACACCGATTCGAACACGATGATTTTGGCCCGGTCGGCCGGCTGGGCGGCCAGCAGTTCTTCCAGATGCTGCACGTCGTTGTGCCGGAAAACGGCTTTTTCCGTTTTGGAGCTGACAATTCCGTTAATGATGGAAGCATGATTCAAAGCGTCCGAGAAAATGATGCTGTCGGGAAAAATGCGCGCCAGGCACTGGAGCGTGGCGTCGTTGGAGCCGTAGCCCGTCGGGAATACGAGAGCCGCTTCTTTGCCGTGCCATTCCGCCAGCGAAGCTTCCAGCTCCGCGTAATAGTGGTGGGAACCTCCGATATTTCGGGAACCGCCGGAGCCGGCTCCGTACAATTCTATCGCCTTGTGCATCGCTTCGATAACAACTGGATGTTGAGACATACCGAGATAATCATTGCTGCACCATACGACCACCGGGTGATCTCCCTGGTTATCGACAAGAGCCATAGGGTATTTTGTCCGCAGCCGGTTAATGGTGACAAACTCGCGATATTGGCCGCTTTCCTTCAATTGGTTCAATTTGCTTTCAGCAATTTCCGTGTACATCTTTCATCCCTCCAGTTTCATGATTTGTATATTTTTATATCATGTGGATCTCCTATCCAATTAATAGTATAGGTTAACTCGGATATAACAATCAAGAGGTTTTTTGTAAATTTGTACAATTCTGTCAATTATATTTTCCAGTCGGCCTGCTTAGTCTGGAACAACATACGGAAACAATAATTATACAAAGGTTAATTCTCTTCTTCTTCCATCTTAACGTGACAAGATTAAAGGAGCTTTTTCAGGGAATGAACTTTTCGTTAATTTCCAAGATAATGGTTAATTTATGGCGATTCCGGCCCCTCGTATAAACCTCCCGAAGGAACTAAATAAACAAAAAAACACCGCGCGTCGGTGTTTTTTTGCTTTGGCGAATTATAGAAGGCAAGCCGGAATGAACAGGAGCATCATCCCTTTTGACGGGTGAACTCGTGCAGCAGAAAGTCATACAAGTTCTTTCCCGCTCGCTTTAACGGCAGATCAGCCGATCTGCAAATCAGACCGCACGTCATGTTAATTCCGCTCCCCTCCATGGGAAACGCTAACGTGCCTTCCGGCAAGGGATCGAGCACCATCCTCGGAACAAGCGCTGCGCCGAGGCCTTCGGCGACATAATGTTTCAGCGCGGACATGCTGCCGATCTCCATCGTATCCGGCGGAAAGCTTCCCTCTTCTCGGAGCGCCGTCTCCAGCTTTCTGCGGTAAGGACACGACTGTGCCGTAATAAGCAGACGGGTTTCGCGAAGCTGACCCAGCGTCACCGAGTCCGATTCCGCCCGGGCCAGCGTGTGATCTTGAGGCACAAGCAGGAGAAACTCTTCCGTAAACAGAGGCTCGAAATGGAGCTGAGCGGCCGAATCCGGGAACGAGCCTAGGCCGAAGTCCAGCTCGCCTTTAAGGATTTTATCCGTCAATACAGACGTTCCGGCAATCTCAACGGAGATTCGAATGTTCGGGTACACATCCGTAAAACGGCGGATCAGTCCGGGAAACTGATGACTGGCCGTCGGCTCCGTAACGCCGACCCTTACATGCCCCGCCTCGCCCGACGCAAGATCACCCAGCGTTTTTTGCAGCTGTTCCATGCTTTGCAGGATCGGAATGCTTTGTTCATAAAAGAGGCGGCCCGCTTCGGTTAAGGCAATTTTTTTGCCGCGTTCGAACAAGAGCACACCCAAATCGCTTTCCAGCTTCTGAATCTGGGTAGTGACAGTTGATGGGGAATAAGCCAATTCTTCGGCCGCACGGGCAAAGTTTTCGTGTTCGACGATTTTTTGAAAGGACTTTAACGTTTTGAAATCCAACCGGCGTTCCTCCCTTCACTTCATTCAATTATTTTGAACGATTCCTTCAAAACATTCAAGTATATGAAATCACTCTTTTCCTTTAAACTGGATACAGAAAACCTAAATTGAATTCCTTGAAGGAGTGATCGTACATGTTCATGCAAAATAAAGTCGCCTGGGTAACAGGCGGGGGTACCGGCATCGGCAGGGCGACCAGTCTTGAACTGGCCAGGCGGGGCGCCATCGTCGCCATCAGCTACTCGCAATCCGGAGAGGATGCGGAATCCACCGTGCGGATGATTGCCGAAGAAGGCGGGCGTGCCGCCGCTTTTAAAGCGGATGTGACCCGGGAAAGCGAAGTCAGGGAGCTTGCGGAACTGATTGCCGCCCGGTTCGGGAGCATCGACCTGCTTGTCAACAATGCCAGCGTCACCCGGCATATCCCGATGAGCGATTTGGATGCGGCCACGGAGGAAGTTTGGGATGAACTTTATGCGGTCAATGTCAAAGGCATGTTTACCTGCGCCAAAGCCGCCGCTCCCCGGATGAAAAAGAACAAAAGCGGCGCCATCGTCAACGTCGGCAGCATAGCCGGACTTACGGGTCTCGGCTCCTCCATCCCTTACGCCGTGTCGAAGGCAGCCGTCCACGGGCTGACCAAATCCCTGGCCCAAGCGCTTGCGCCGGAGATCCGCGTGAACTGCGTCGCGCCGGGCGCGGTAGCGACACGCTGGTGGAAAGGCCGCGAAGAAACGATGAACGCCCTCATCGGCAAGCTTCCGCTCCAGCGGATTGCGACCCCCGAAGACATCGCCCAAATTATCTGCTCCCTTCTGGAACAGGAGGCGGTTACGGGGCAGATTTTGACGGCAGATGCCGGGCAGACCTTGTAGCTTTGGAGTTTTGTAACTCCAGCGCTTCTATATAGAAAACCAACCCGGGCAGAGGAGATTCTTGTGTCGCCGGTTGGAATCGCGTCGAAATCAATGGCAAGAATTTTAAACCTGACTCCTCGACGTTGCTTTCATTGCTTTTCTAACTAAACTATTCCCACTCATATCATCACTCTCCCACGATAATAATGTATAGAAGATAAAAAGGTATAGATAAAAGTATCTATACCTTCTCGGCGGTTATTGCTAATTGATACGTGTAAACATCGCATGGATAGCGCTGATTACCGCTTGCGGCTTATTCAATTGAATATAATGGCCAGAGTCAACGGTTGTGTGAACAACATCGTTGGATAGGGCTGCAATTTTGTTTTGCAAGGAAGCCCATTTGGTTTCGTCGAACAAGCTGCCTGGGTTTTGCTCATTGCAGACACCGTGGCAGTTAGCGGAAAGAACCGTGATCGGTGTGTTACGAAGTGCATCTTGTGCATGCAATTGACGAATTTGTTGATCAATTGTCAACCAGTCGGTCCATGCAAACTCGTCCGAGTACTCAAGGTCGCCGCGGATAAAATCTTCTCCGTATTCTTGAACTACATCTTCGTGAGTGGAATCAACAAAGATAATACCAGCTGCTTCGCCGGGATATAGAGCAGCGAAGGTACGAGCAAACACGCCGGAAATGGAATGGCTCACAAACAGGTACGGGCCGGGAATATTTGCGTTATGAAGTAAGGCGTGAAGTTGAGCTGCTTTTGTCACAGCGTCCTTGGCAATATTAGCGTCATCATCAGATTGACCACGACCGGCACGGTCATAGGAAACGGTCAATGTGCTTTGAGCGATTTGTTGTTGTACATAAGCCGTTTGCCATACAGTATGGTCATCACCGGCGCCGGAATCGAATACCACAGTTGGTTTACCAGGGACAGATGTTCCTTGGACGTCGATAAGAAGATCCAATCCGCTGCCGACATCAACCTTGGATGTTTGAGCGAACGCCGTTGTTACGGACAATAAAAGAAGGACTACCATTAATAGGGCCATTTGGGAAAAACGCTTCATGATTCCTCATTCTCCCTTGTATTTGTTTTACTATCGCGCGGTTGAATAACAATCTATTCATTTAATAAGGATTTGAAAATGAAGGTTATGGAAGCGGTAGACAGTGGGCCCTACTTCTACTGAATCAACAGACTCACTATCGTCTTCTTCCACACGGCAAGAAATAACATACTCCCCTTGGGTGAGCATCTTTCATCCTATAAATCTTAGCTCCCCTCATGTCGACTCCCGTACCACCAAGGCTGTCGGGAACAGAGTGACCTCGCGCTTCAACGGGAGTTCCTCCGTCAAGCAGGCAAGGAGCCTGGTAACGGCTTGTCGTCCCAACTGTTCTACCGGAATGTCGATGCTCGTAATGGTCGGCGTCGTTACTCTGCAGATCGGCTGATTGTCGTATCCGATCACGGCCAAGTCACCCGGCACGCTATATCCGAGATTCACAGCCTGTTTGATCAACCCTGCCGCAACCTGGTCGCTGCCCGAGAAAAGCGCGGTCGGTTTCTTCTCCGGCAGATGGTGGATCCGGTCCATAATACGGATGCCGTCCAGGATCGAAAAGGCTCCGTCAAAGATCCACTCCTCACGATAAGGCAGGTTGTGGTCCGACAGGGCGGCCAAATACCCCTTCTTCCGCATGTTCTGCGCTGCGCTGTTGGCCGTGTCGAAGCAAAAGCCGATGTCCCGGTATCCTCTTTCGATCAGGTGCCGCACCGCGGTATATCCTGATTCGAATTCGTTGTAGCACAGAATGGGGACCGGTGCGGTTTCATGAAACTCGTTGCACATGAGGATGGGCCCCCGCTTCAGGTAAGGAGCGATATCGTCCCACAAGTTCTCCAGTGCGCCAAGAATGATCCCGTCCACTTCCCTATTCTGGAGAAGCTTCATCAATTCAAGCTCGTTTTCTTTACAATAGAAGGTCTGAAATACGCACACCTTGTAATTGAATTCCAGCGCCTGCAGCGATATTCCCTTGATCAGGCCCGCAAAAAAGGGATGGTCCGCCTTGGGGACGGAGACGGCAAGTAATTTGGAGCTGTTGGTGCGCAGCCCTCTGGCCAAAAAATGCGGCGTGTAGTTCATTTCTTCAATAACCCGTAACACATCTCTCCTTATCTTCTCGGAAACATACGGATGATTGTTCAAGACCCTCGACACCGTGGATGTCGATACTTTGCAGAGCTTGGCGATCTCTTGTATCGTAGGCATGGATTTTCCTCCAAAAAATGTCTTGACCTGTCATCGATTTCATAATTTACGATGAAGGCGGATAGGAACTATCAATAAATTCGGGAAACGGAGGAAAAACCGTGCTGACCACTAAAAACAAATATTGGGGAACAAGCAAGGACTATCTTCATCTGTTGGATCGCATCAAAACAGGTCGTGACGTAGAACCGGATTGCTTTGAAAACCATTTGGTGAACACCCAGTTACTAGAAAAATTATACATTTTAGGGAGAGAAAATACAATTAATACTTGGATTCGCTCCCTATTCCCCGCCCTCTCGGAATTCCGCGGTAAAGTCGACTTCCTGCCTGTGAACAGGCTGATCTCCGCAGAAGAGGTGGAAGCGATTCTGGCGGTGATGAGAGTCGTGCTCCCGACAGGGCAGTTTACCAGCGGACCGTACGTGAACCGCTTTGAAGAGATCCTGTCAGGCTACCTGCGAAAAAAATATATCATCGCTACCTCCAGCGGGACGGATGCAGCGATGGTGGCTCTGCTCGCCTTGGGCCTTCGCCCCGGCGATGAAGTTATTATGCCGGCCAACAGCTTTGCCGCAACCGAAAATGCCGTGCTTGCAGTAGGCGGTATCCCCGTCTATGCGGATATTGATCCGCATACTTATACGCTGGACCCGGCAAGCACAGAAGCGGCCATTACGACCCGAACCCGATTTATCCTCCCGGTGCATTTATACGGGAAGAAAGCGAATATGGCAAGTCTCCGTGAGCTCGCGGACCGCTACCGCCTGAAGATTGTGGAGGACGCCTGCCAAGCAATTGGCGTAACGGAGCTTGGACGGGAGGGAGATGCCCTGATTCTGAGCTTCAACCCGTACAAGAATGTGGGGGTATGCGGCAAAGGAGGCGCGATAGCTCTCGATGATGAAGAAGCGGCGCAGCGCTGCATGCAGTTCAGCTATCACGGATTTGAGGTCAACGTCAAGAACCGGAAAGTAAGGGACTTCGGATACAACAGCCGAATGGATAACCTGCAGGCCGCCATCGGGATCGAGCGGATGAAACATTTGTCCCTGAACAACTTCAAACGGACGGTTCTTGCCGACCGGTACCGCCAAGGCCTGCAATCGCTGGCCGACAGCCAGAAAATCCGGCTGCCCGAATTGTCGGATGATCATGTCTGGCATCACTTCCCCATTCAAATCCTGAGCGCAGACAGGGACCTGATTCGGCGGGAGCTGATGGACAAGTATTCGGCCGAAACCGATATCTATTATCCCGTTTTGTCCCACAGGCAGAATACCCCGTTCGTGAATGCCCGCTATAAGGATGCGCGGCTTCCGCAAACGGAGCAGACACACAGCCGGCTGCTGCATCTGCCCATGTATCCGCATTTGACCTGGGAAGAACAAGATCATCTGATGGAGGGACTGCGACGTGTTATCGGAGTATAAGGACAGCTTCATCCGGCTGGAACATCCCTTGAAGCCAAAGCACCTTGTGTTCTGCGACTTTGACGAAACTTATTTCCCGCACGTCCTGCTGGACCAGCACCGCAGGGAACTGGAAGAGCTTGAAGCGTTCATTGAACGGAAGAGCCGCGAGGGAGAATTGATGATCGGCTGGGTGAGCGGCAGCAAACTCGAGGATATTTTGCGTAAAATGAGCGGGGGGAAATTCCGGATTTTCCCTCACTTTATCGCAAGCGACCTCGGGACGGAGCTGACCTATGTGACTCAGGAACATTACGGCGCGAGGGATGAGCAGTGGGACCTCCGTCTTGAAAGCAGCGGTTTCTCCGAAGAAGCGGTCAAAACGCTGGTCCGGGAGTTGTCGCGGGAGTACGACGTGGACCTGACCCCTCAGACCCAGCTGGGCAGCTCCCGTTTCAAGTGGAATTTTTACTATAGGCAAAGGGATCCCTTGACGGACCTGCATACGATAAAGCACATCCGCGATTTGGCCGGCCGGTACCGGGTAGACGTCAATATCAACCGGTGCAATCCGCTGGCGGGCGATCCGGAGGACTGTTATGACGTGGACTTTATTCCGCTCGGGACCGGCAAGGCGGAGATCGTGCGCTTCATGTTGGAGCGGTACGGCGTTCAACCCGAGCATGCATTTGCTTTTGGCGACAGCGGAAACGACCTGCTTATGCTCCAGGCCGTCCGGCACGGCTACTTGGTTCACAACGCGACGGAGGAAGCCAAGGGCCTGCATCCCCTGGTCTCCGAAGGAGCTTATGTGAAAGGCATTCTTCATGTACTGAAAGATCACCTGCAAGCGGGAGCATGACGATTCAAAGACCCTTTGTTTGATCAGAGAGAAAAACCACGGATAAGGGAGAGGAAATCAAGATGATCAAGATTGGTATTATCGGAGCCGGGAATATTGCCATGACGCATGCCAAAGCACTGTCAACGGTCAAAGAAGCCGTCCTGACAGGCGTACATGATATCCATCAGCCCGCAGGCGAACGATTAGCGTCCACCTTCGGGGGACAGGCCTTCGAAAGGTACGAGGACTTGTTGGATTCCTCGGACGGCATTATTGTCGCTTCCCCTAACTTCAAGCATAAGGAGCACGCGCTGCAGGCCTTGGCTGCCGGCAAGCATGTCCTGTGCGAGAAACCGATGGCCATCACTCTCGAGGAAGCCCAGGTGATGCGGGACTATACGGAGAAGGCCCATGCCATCGCCATGTTGGGATTCAACTACCGGTATTTGTCATTCGTCCATATCTTGATGGAGTTCATCCGCAACGGCGGACACGGCGGCATCATTTCGTTCAATATCTCCTTTAAGAAAGACAGCGCTCTGAGAAAAAAAACCTTCACTTGGAGAGACAGCGAAGCCAGCAAGCAAACTAGCGGCGCCCTGGGCGATCTCGGCATACACCTGATCGACATGATCTGGTATCTGTTCCGTTCGGATTTCCGGCCCGAATCGATCCGTGTCAAAATGGCCACTCATGTGAAGGAAAAAGAAAACAGGGAGGTCCAGGTCGACGACTATTCGGAGATTCTGGGACAGCTCCGTAATCAGGTGTTCATTCATATGGTTACCTCTAAGAGCACGGTTCCCGAGGAATGCGGGTTTGGCATCGAAGTCATCGGACACCGCAAAAATTTCCATTATCACACCCGCAATCCACTGAGCTATACCATCACGGAAGGAATTTCGTCCGCAAGCTTCGATCTCCCTCCCGCTTTATTGACGGACCCGGCAGGCGAGTTTCACGGATGGGCGGATTCATTCCGAATCGAGCAGATGGCATGGGTGGACGCCATTCTCCGGAAAAGCCGAATGGGTCTGCCGAGCTTTGCGGACGGGTACCGTTCTCAAGCTACGCTGAATCTGTTCTTCGAAACACACGCGAAGGATCTTTCAGGCACGCTTGTGATGCAGGCCTAATCCCCTGATTGCCTTCCGCAGATTGGAGGCCGACGATGCGAATCGTCCTTTGGATGGGCTGCGCCTTTTATTTTCTGGTTGGCGTCGTTCATGTGTTCATCGGCAGTTTGTCACCTCATTTTTTTGCACGCTACGACATTGGGGCCCAGGAAATCTCAGTGATCCTGTCCGTACAGTTTATCGGGTTTCTCATCGGTGTCCTCTTCTCTCCCGTTCTATCCAAGAAAATCGGCCCGTTCGTCGTCATTACGATCGGACTGAGTATGGTCGGGGCCGCCTTGGCGGGCTATCTGTGGATCGACAGATGGGAATTACTCTCTCTGACAGGGTTCCTGATCGGATACGGGGCGGGCACGCTGGAGACGACCGTAGGGGCTTTAATCATAGCGCAGGGGGAAAACGGCAAGGCAGGGATGGCGAAGCTGGAGGTATTCTTCGGCTTCGGGGCCCTGCTCTTCCCCATCCTTATCCATGTGCTGGCCGGCGAAGACGTGGTTCCCTTGGTTCTGTATTCCCTGCTCAGTACAATTGCAGTGCTGCTGGCGGCTTGGGTGTCCGTGATATCAGTCGTCCGGCCGAAACAGCAGTTTCCGCAACCCGAAGGAGCCGGAAGCGGGACGGAGAAGTTTTTCCCGGAAAGCGGATTGATGAGAGGGGAAAAGCGCAGCTTGAGCCTGCTCATTCTGTTCGCCTTCGTTTATGCCGGGATCGAGACCAGCTATGCGAACTTTTTGCCTTCACTGATGATTGTCGGCGGATTTGAGTCCTACAGCCTGATCGGAGTTTCCGTATTCTGGGCTTCGATGGTTATCGGACGAACCGTGCTCGCCGTTAAAGGAAAGAAGATTCCGCCTCTGCCGATGCTGCAAATTTCCGCTCTGTGTCTGATTTTACTTTTAGGCGTGTTCCCCTTTCTCCATGATGCAATCCTGGCGCTGGGGGTCATTTTTCTAACGGGCATTGCGGCATCTCCCCTGTTTCCGGTTGCCATTACATTTGCGGCCTCCGTGAAGCGGGGATATGTAGATGAGGTGACAAGCTACTTTATCGCTGCCGCGAGCTTGGGAGGATCGCTCATTTCGCTTCTAATCGGCTGGAGCTTGGCTTTGGAAGAGCTTTCGGTTACGCTGTTCCTATTTGCCGGACTGGCGCTGCTGCTTTGGTTCATTTCTTTCCGGCTGAGAGACACGGGTAACAGCTTCTATAAGCATGCAGGCAAGAGCATGGACCGCTAAGGTTCATGCTCTTACCTTTGTCGGAAAGCCGCTCCCATAAGAAAAAGCCGCTTAAAAAGCGGCTCATACTTGCTATTGCGGCAGGGTTCCGTTCACACTCCTGCCGGGCTTCTGCCCGGCTGCTTCATGTATTGCCGCAAGGCTGCCCACACTGACCGCGTCAGACGCCGAACTGCGCTTTGTGAAGGCCGCTGTAGATGCCTCCGGCCGCGACAAGCTCCCTGTGGGAGCCTTCCTCGGCGACTCCCCGTTCGGTTACGACGATGATGCGGTCGGCGTTCTTGATCGTGGCGAGCCTGTGGGCGATAACAAGAGTCGTCCGCCCTTTCGACAGCTCGGTCAGCGATTGCTGAATCGCCAGCTCCGTGGCCGTATCCAGCGCCGAAGTCGCTTCGTCGAGAATGAGAATCGGCGGATTTTTCAGGAAGATTCTGGCGATCGCGAGACGCTGCTTCTGTCCTCCGGACAGCTTGACGCCTCTTTCGCCGATCATCGTCTCCATTCCGTCCGGCTGCTTCAGAATAAATTCTTCCAGCTGGGCCTGCCGTGCCGCTTCCCAAATTTCTTCCTCGCTCGCTCTCAGCTTTCCGTAAGCGATGTTTTGCCGGATGGTGCCTTCGAACAAGTACACATCCTGCTGCACAATTCCGATCTGGTTACGCAGAGATTCCAGCGTCATATCCCGGACATCCATGCCGTCGATGCGGATAGCGCCGCTTTTGCAGTCGTAGAACCGGGGAAGCAGACTGCAGATCGTCGTTTTGCCCGCGCCGGACGGCCCTACAAAGGCAATGGTTTCCCCGGCCCGAATGTTCAGGCTCAGCTTGTCGAGAATATTCTTCTGATCGTCGTATCCGAATGTAACCGAATCGAAGACAATGTCGCCCTTAAGCTTATCCACGCTCACCGCGTCCTTGACGTCCGCCACATCGGGTTCCGTGTCGATAATCGAGATGTACCTTTTAAACCCGGCAATGCCTTTCGGATAGCTTTCCAGCACGGCGTTGATTTTCTCGATCGGACGGAAAAACACGTTGGACAGGAGCAGGAACGCGACAAACTGGCCGTACGACAATTCGCCCTGGATGACGAAATAAGTTCCGCACAGCATAACGAAAAGCGAAACGAAGCGCATCATCATGTAGCTGATCGACATGCTTTTCGCCATCAGCTTATAGGCAAGCAGTTTCGTCTGACGATACTGCTGGTTGGTTCCTTTGAACAAATTCTTTTCGTATTCTTCGTTCGCGAATGCCTGAACTACGCGGATTCCGCTGATATTGTTTTCGACCCGGCTGTTAAATTCGGCTACATTACCGAACAGCCTTTCATACGTATGGGTCATTTTTTTGGTAAAATAGATGGCAAACCAGGCAAGCAGAGGAATGACAATAAACGTAAGCAGCGCCAGTTTCGCGTGGATCGAAAGCATGAGCAAGAAAGCCCCGATCAAGGTCATTATGGCGATGAAAACATCCTCCGGCCCATGGTGGGCAATCTCCCCGATTTCGTTCAAATCGTTAGTAATTCGGGTCATGAGGTGACCGGTCTTGTTATTGTCGAAGAACCGGAACGAGAGCTTCTGGATATGATCGAACAGTTTCTTCCTCATATCCGTTTCGATGTTTACCCCGAGCATGTGGCCCCAGTACGTGACGACGTAATTGAGGACCATGTTCAGTAAGTAAATCGCCAGAAGAGCGATGCAAGCCCAAGTGATCAGCGACCAGTCCCCGCTCGGAAGAAGTTTGTCCAGAAACAAGTTCACCGCAAGCGGAAAGCCAAGCTCAAGTAGCCCCGCGATCACGGCACAGCCGAAATCCAGAATAAACAATCCTCTGTAAGGACGGTAATAAGCAAAAAAACGTTTAAGCAATCCTATCCCTCTTTCTTTCTCTATCTTTTATCCGCGATGCACAGACCTGTCTAATATTGTAGTCCAAACTTGCCGAACAACAAAGATAAAATTCGTTTTTAACCGAACCTTCCTGCGTTCCGAGCCGTAATCTATGAATAAATTTACTAAATCTACGAAAATAAGGGTTGTCAAATTTTAGCATAGATTGTATGATACGGGTATAATCTTTCTGGATAAACGACTCTTTCTTCTCAGTCCCGGTTTTTTTTAACCTCAATCTTGTAAGCGCTTAAACCTGTTTAAGCCGCACCTCGATAATTGCCTGGTCAACCTGCCATTGACCCCGGAATGCCGGTCAACTCTGCCTGCTCCGCTTTCTGCATCTCGCACGCAAACTCTTCCAAGCTCCCGGTTTCCGCCTATTCTCTATGTATATAAGCTCCCAGGAGTTTGTATAAATCTACCTGCTATAAGGAGGGATAGCCTAGCGTTGCCCCGCGAAATTTCCGTTCTGCACGTTGCGCAAGCACAGAAAGGAGATGATCCAGGACTACCGCTGCCAGGATAATGACTTTTCAAGCCGTTCTCTTAGCATTCCCCATTAAAAGGAGGCCAATTATATGTCAACTGTTCGTATCTCCCGCTCTGTCACGACCCGGATTCTGTTTGCCGCCGGATTGTCTCTGATCCTTGCCTTCTGCATGCTTTTACTCGCTCAAAAAGCGTCCGCCCACGGCTATGTCGAATCGCCCGGCAGCCGGGCTTACCTCTGTAAGCAGGGAACCAACAAAGACTGCGGAGCTGTCGTTTATGAGCCTCAGAGCCTCGAATATGCGAAAGGCTTCCCGGCTGCGGGCCCTGCCGACGGTAAAATCGGGAGCGGAGGCGGAACTTTCCCGAAATTGGACGAGCAGTCCGCAACCCGCTGGAGCAAAGTGAACATCTCCTCCGGCACGAACACGTTCACTTGGAAGCTGACGGCCGCCCATGCGACGACAAGCTGGAAATATTACATCACCAAAGCCAACTGGGATCCGAATTCCGCACTGACCAGAAACTCTTTCGATCTGACGCCGTTCTGCTCCGTGAACTATGGCGGTAAACAGCCGCCGTTCTCTTACTCCGATACTTGTAACGTTCCGGCCAGAACAGGTTATCAGGTCATCCTGGCCGTCTGGGAAATCGCCGATACAGCGAATGCTTTCTACAACGTGATCGACGTTAATTTCGGCGGCAGCAATCCTTCCGACACAGTCGCTCCGACAGCACCGTCCGGCGCAGCCGCGTCCAACGTGACGACAACGGGCGCTACTCTGACTTGGGGCGCTTCGACGGATAACGTCGGTGTAACCGGGTATCAGATTTATAACGGTTCCACGCTCGTTACGACAACAAGCGGATCCGCTACCTCTTACAATGTAACCGGCCTCACTCCGAATACGGCTTACACTTTCACGGTGAAAGCCGTCGATGCGGCCGGCAACACTTCTCCGGCCAGCAATTCGGTTACGTTCACGACGGGATCTGCTCCTGTCGATAACCAGGCGCCAACGGCACCTGCCGGTCTGACAGCCGGAACGGCTTCTTCCTCGTCGGTTGCCCTGAGCTGGAATGCCGCCACCGATAATGTAGGCGTTACGGGTTACCGGATTTACAAGGGCACAACGCTTGCAGGCACGGTTTCGGGCTCGACGCTTACGTATACCGTGTCCGGCTTGACGCCAAGCACCGCTTATACGTTCACAGTGCGGGCGATTGACGCCGCCGGCAACGAATCCGCTAACAGCAACGCGGTTTCGGTAACGACAGCTTCCGGCCCGGCGGTTGCCGCTTGGGCGGTCAACACGGCTTACACAACAGGCAATCTCGTGACGTACAACGGCTCGACTTACGAGTGCCGTCAGCCGCACACCTCGATCGCAGGCTGGGAGCCTTCCAACGTTCCGGCGCTGTGGCAGCTGAAGTAAGCGGCTCGACCCCAAAAACCGATTTCCGGATCTTTGCCGGAAATCGGTTTTTTTTACTTGTCGATGCGCGCGATCCGTCGCTGCCTGGCAAGCGATGGTACCCTGTCGGAACTGCCGCAGCGGACGCATCCTGCCGGAACGGCCCCGGCATGTCGGCCCTGACCGGACCGTACGGTCGAATTTACGAATCCGCGGGGTGGTTGTCCGCTGGACCCGGGCCCGGGGCTGAACTCGCTCCCCGCGCTGCCGCTGCAGGATTTTCCACGACGCCTGTCCCCTCACTCCGCAAAAAATCCAGAAACCGCTTGAAGGCTTCCGTTTTAAACAAATCCTTCCGGTAAATAAACACGACGTTGATTTCCCGGAACTCCTCCGGAATGGGATGCAGGTAAACCTCCCTGGCCTGAACGATTCTGCTGATCGACGAACGGGGAAGCAGGGAGACGCCAAGCCCCGCCGAGACACCTCCGATGATGGCCTCCAGGGTACCGAACTCGATCATGTGGCGGGCCTCGACGCCTTCCTTAACCAGCAGCCGCTCGACTCTGTCGCGGTGGGAGCAGCCCGAACCGAAAAACAGCAGAGGTTTCTTCAGCAGCTCGGCAAGATCCGTTTGTTTCGGCTCTGAAATCAACACCAGTTCTTCCTCGAACGCGGGTTGGCATTTGAGCTCTTCCTGTGAGACCGGTCCGTATACGAAGGCTCCGTCCAGCTCGTAATCTTTGATTTTGCGGATAAGCTGGTGCGAATCGGAGGTGATCAGCGAAAGCTCGACCTCCGGATACAGACCGTGATACCGGGTCAGCAGCTGCGGCAGGTGGATGGCGGCCGTCGTTTCGAGAGAGCCCAGCCGGAGCGGGCCTTTCGGAATATCCGTCGCTTGGGCCGATTTCACGGCTTCTTCCAGCAGAACCACAATTTTATCGGCGTACCCAAGCAAATTTTGACCGGCCGCCGTCAGCTTCATCCCTTTGCTGGACCGGTAGAACAACTGCGTGCCCAGTTCCGTTTCGAGGAGCTGAATCCGGTTGGTCACATTGGACTGGACATAGTTCAGAATATGCGCCGCCTTGGTGATACTCCCCTCCCGGGCCACCGTACGGAATATTTTCAAATCACCGCTCTCCATCTGGACCTCCCTGACATTCCATTAGTGAAATCGATACCTTTGTTCATTTCTAATGATTTTACTTGATGACCGGCCCTGTGTAAAATTCAACGTGTCAGAACTTATTGATTCAACAAGATTTTGTACCGGAGGGATTTGTTATGAAAGCTGTTCTGCATAGAGAAAAAAGCGGAGTAGACGGACTTGTCTATTCCACAGCGGAAGACAGGCATCCCGGATACGGGGAAGTTAAAGTCAAGCTGATCGCAGCGGGTCTCAATCACCGCGATTTGTTCGTTATAAATGACCGGAATGCCGGAGACAGACCGTTAATACCCGGCTCGGACGGAGCGGGAATCGTAACGGAAATCGGAGAAGGCGTTTCCCCCGACCTTCTGAACCTGGAAGTTGCGCTGAATCCGACTTTAAACTGGAAAAAAGCGGATTCCCTGCCGGAAGATCTTCAAATCATCGGAAGTCCCTCCGACGGGACCTTTGCCGATTTTATCATCGTGCCCGCAGAGAATGCCGTCGCTAAACCTTCTCACCTCACCTGGGAGGAAGCCGCCGTTCTCGGTTTGTCCGCGTTGACCGCTTACCGCGCGTTATTTACCCGGGGCGGTCTTAAGGCGGGGCAGCACGTCGTCATCCCCGGTATCGGAGGAGGTGTCGCCACGATCGCGCTCCAGATGGCCAAGGCTGCCGGGGCCCGGGTCAGTGTCTCGTCCCGAAGCGAACACAAGCTGGAACTGGCCCGGCAGCTCGGTGCCGATTTCTGCTTTGAAAGCGGCGGAAGCTGGAAAGCCCGCTTCGAGGAAACGAAGGCGGATTTGGTGCTGGACAGCATAGGTCCCGCCACCTACCCCAACTATTTCGACATCCTTAAACCGGACGGGCGTATCGTCAGTTTCGGAGCCAGCTCGGGAGATACCGTCGAACTTCCGCTGCGCGCCCTCTTTTTTCCCCAACTGAGTGTGATCGGAACGTCCATGGGCAGCTCGGAAGAATTCCATGCGATGCTCGAATTTGTGGCGAAACACAACCTCAAACCTGTCGTACATAAAGTGTTTCCGATGCGCGACGCGGTACAGGCTTTCGCCTACATGAAGGAGGGCAAACAGTTCGGCAATCTGACCCTGATGTCAGGTGATAAAAAAGTCTGGAACTAATTTAGTTGATTTTGCTGAATTTGCCTCGTCACGTGATAAGCACGAAAAAAAGAATGTATGGAACCACTTGAAATTAATATGAAAAGAATATAGGGAACCGTAAATTTCACACCCAGACCCATCATTTCTTCCTTGCTTCTCGCATGCATCACCTCTAATACAATTATATGTATCCATAATTTGTGAATCCATATAATTATAGCTCAATCAAAGAGGATGAAAAAAAGGACACGGAATGACCTTCCGTGTCCTGCAATTCTGTTTGGCCCTATAGATTGTACTCTGTTAAAAGTTAAAGCCGCAGCCCTATCTCAGATGAAGCTCAATCACCGTATCGCTCTCATCCGGAAGCCTGGATCCGGCAAGATTAATGAAGGCGCCGTTCTCAATGTCGGAGTATTCCAGCGCCATCCATGGAACTTCTACCTTAAGTTCGGTCCCATCCCGCAGCAGTCTGGCTTTCTCAATCTTGCCCTTCAACCCTTCGAAGTAAATTGGGCCTATCCCCCGGTCATATACATGGGCATACAGCCTGTTCCCGTTCTGGGTGTAGCGGCCCCACTCGGGCTTCGGCAAATCGGCCGCCTTACAGCCATAAATGCTGACACCGTTCAGTCTCAGCCATTCCCCTACTTCGTCCAGCACCTCCAGTGTCTCCCGGTTGATCTCGCCCTTCGCATCCGGGGCCACGTTAAGCAGCAAGTTCCCGTTCTTGCTGACGCATTCGACCAGGGTACGGATCACCTGCTTGGCTGACTTGTAGTTCTTGTCCGCAGCATGATAACCCCAGTTATCGTTAAGGGTGATACACGCTTCCCAAGGGACAACTTCCCCCTTCTCATCCACGATGCCACCAGGTGGAATGATCTGCTCCGGGGAGAAGAAATCCCCGGCATATTCCTCGGGTTCTGCCGCCCGGATATTACCGCCCAAGCGGTTATCGATGATGATATCCGGCTGGATGGAACGAATCATCCGAATCAGCTCGGTCGCTCTCCATTTCTCGCCGGTCATATCATCATAGGAGAAATCGAACCACATGATGTCAATCTTGCCGTAGTTCGTGAGCAACTCCTTCACCTGACCATGCATGTAGTCCAGATATCGGTCGAAGTCGATTGGCTTGTTCTTGGCCGCTTCATTGTCCCGATCCGGGTGCGCTTTGTCCCCATATCCCGGGTAATCGTCATGATGCCAGTCGATGATCGAATAATACAGTCCGACCACAATGCCCTCCTCGCGAAAAGCGTCCACATATTCACGAACCAGGTCTCGTCCAGCCGGGGTGTTCGTCGCCTTGAAATCCGTGAGCTTGCTGTCGAACAGACAGAAGCCGTCGTGGTGCTTGGTCGTCAGCACCGCATACTTTTGTCCTGCAGCCTTGGCGGCCTTCGCCCATTTCTTCGGTTCATACCGGGATGCGTCGAACTCGTCAAAATACACTTGATACTGCTCATAACTCATCCGCTCGTTGCCTCGAATCCATTCTCCCCTGGCGGGGATGGAATATAATCCCCAGTGAATGAACATGCCGAACCGGTCCTGCAAAAACCACCGGGTCCTTTGCTCTCTTGTGCTCATGCGACAATCCCCCGTCTCCTTTGAAGTGATTCTAAATACACCCAACGGCTGAAAAGACTACTCCGGATACGGAACGTTCTTGCGATCGCTGTTGTCCCCAGATTTCTGGATTATACCGCTTAGCGGGTGAAATCCGGGACAAAGGCGAACGCTTCGCTTCTTCAGAATCGTTCCGCCCCCTCCGTTGCTTAGCATAAAGTTCATTAGTTCCCGCTTAAATCAAGTATGAAACAAAGCCGCGGCTCCGATCAGGCCGACGTCGTCCCGCAATCCCGCAGGCACGATCTCATACGTGCCGCGGTATGGCTTCATGACCAGCTTCCCGGTCTCCGCCTTAAGCGCCGGGAACAGCAGGTCGCCTGCCTTGCTTACGCCGCCGCCGATTACAATCCGGTCGGGATTGAATGTATGAATCGCGTTGGCCAAGCCCAGCGCCATGTAATGAACCGCCCGGTTCACCACTTGGGCGGCGATGGGGTCACCCTGACGGTGAGCTTCGAACACATGCTTGGCCGAGATCTCTTCACCGCTTGCAGCCGCCAGTTCTCCAATCACGGACGGGTTGCTCAGCATAAGTTCCAGCGCCGAGTTGCGGATGGCGGTTCCTGAAGCGTACATTTCCCAGCAGCCATTGTTCCCGCAGATGCATGCCGGCCCACCCGGCACAACAATGTTATGGCCCAGCTCCCCGGCAAAGGAAGTCGCGCCCAGGAGCAGCTTCCCGTCGAGGACAATGCCCGCACCGATCCCTGTACTGAACGTGATGTATACCATGTTCCCGGAGCCTTTTCCCGCACCCCGGACATACTCGCCCCATGCCGCTGCGTTCGCGTCATTAACGACCTCCACCACGACGCCAAGTGCGTCTCCCATCCACTTTTTCAGAGGGACGTTGTTCCATTCCGGCAGGTTCGTGCCCTGAAGCACGATACCGTCCTTACTGTTCACGGTCCCAGGCGAGGCTAGACCTACGCCGCATACCGGGTGTTCCATGGACACGGAATGAATCATCTCCACCATGCGCTGCACGACTTCTTCCGCTGTGCGGGCGTTCGCCGTCTCCATGCGTTCACGGTTCAATATCTCACCGTCAGCATTAAAGAGGGCTGCGGCGATCTTTGTTCCACCAAGGTCAATTCCCACAACATATTTGTCTGTTTTCTGCAAATCAATCACCTATTTTCAGATCTGTATGGATGGGACTTAAGACAACGTTCGCTCTATATTTCATGCATTTCTTCCCCGCTTTACCCGCTGCCCTGGTTGACTCAGTACTGTTGAAGCTTTCAGCTTGCTTCATCTGCTTGCCGTTGCTTCATGCAGATTTAGGAATTTCGCACGGATAACGCTTACAGTTTGCAATACCAAAGCTTGCTGTCTGCCTCCTGGAAATTACGATCTGCTTCATCAGCACTTACAATCATCAACGTAATTACCAGCGCAATCAGCCGGTTCGTCCCATTCTCAGTTGCCTTCCCTGTTCTTGCATGCAATACCTAAGCAGTTCCAGATCAAGATCAGGAATACGGAGCAAGGCTGTCAGCCAATGCCCGCAGCTGCACCGGATCAATCGGTGCAAGACCGGAACGTCCGTAACGGACCGCGGAGCCGAAATGAACTTCTGGAACTCCGGTCTGTTCGATGAAAGACCCGGCCGCTTCCGGAGTCAGGCCGTTCCCGGCAAGAATTCGAAGCGAGCGGCCTTCGGTGGCCTCAACAAGTCTGCGAATAGCAGGCATCGCCTCGGTTGCGGGCTTCAGTCCGCCCGAGGTCAGCACCCGGGTAATTTGCGGGTAACGCATTAGCGTTTGCAGGCCTGCAAGCTGATCCTCCAGTTCATCAAAAGCCCGGTGGAAGGTGATCTGCATCCCGTCCGCCCAGGGAAGCAGCACTCCCAGCGCGTTTTCATCAATCAGCCCTTCCGCCGTGAGTGCACCGACTACAATGCCTGCGGCACCAGCCGCGTTAATGGCCTGGATCTCGGCTATCATCGTCTCCAGATCAAGCTTGCTGTACACAAAGCTGCGGCTGTGCGGCCGGACCATCACATGGACCGGAATCTGCACAGCCCCTACAACCTGGCGGATCAATCCGATGCCCGGCGTCAACCCGCCTTCGGCAACGGCCGTGATCAGCTCCAGCCGATTTGCCCCATTTTCTTCAGCCCTTAACGCATCGTCAATACAGGTAGCGATGACTTCCAGGATCATATCGAACCCACCTGTTTCCGGGATTCATTTACGGGTACGTCCCCTGATACAAAGCCTGCTGCATCCCTTGCGTCATTCTTTGATGTATTCTCTGACACATCCTCTGATACGTCCTCTGTTGCATCCGTTGCTCCATTCCCTGGTGCCTTTCCCGCATCACACTTCCGAACATAATTCACCGCATAATCAGCCAGCAGTCTTGCGCCATACCCTGTCGCTCCCGCCTCTGCATAACCGACATCCTGCTTGTACTGTACCGTGCCGGCCATATCAATATGGACCCAGTTCATGGATTTGTCGACGAACCGCCGAATAAATAACGCTGCTGTGATGGCGCCGGCCAGCGTAGAGGTGCCCACGTTACGCAGGTCGGCATAATTGCTTCTCAGCTCGGATTCATAATCATCCATAAGCGGCATCGGCCACAGCCGCTCGCCATTATGCTCGCCAATCCGGGCCAGCTCGCGCGTCATATCGGCATCGCCCCATATGCCGGCGATCCCGAGTCCCAGCGCATCCCCGACATTGCCCGTTAGCGTGGCAATGTCGATCGCCTGCGCTGCGCCAAGCCCGGCCGCATGGATCAGCGCGTCTGCCAGCACGAGCCGTCCTTCTCCATCCGTATTTACAATTTGAACGGTCAAGCCGTTCGGATAAGCAATCACGGATGAAGGTAGCGTGGCGCGGGCATCCGGCAGGTTATCGGCCACGGCGATCAGGGCCGTGACCCGGACCTTGGCCTGCTGCCGGACCAGAATGTCCATCGCGCCGATGACGGCGGCCGCTCCGCCCATATCCATCCGGGCATCGCTGATGTCCCGGCCCGTCTTCGCGTTCATGCCGCCCATATCGAAGGTGATGGCTTTGCCGACCAAGGCCAGCATCGGGGCATCCGGGCAGGCTTCGTACCTCAGCTCGATTAGCGCCGGAGCGTGCTGGCTCCCGGCACCCACTGCCAGCAGGCCGTTCATGCCGCGCTCAGTTAGCTCCTGTCCCCGGTAGACATAAATATTTACCGGCCTGTCTTTGAAGAGATCCCGCGTCCATTCCACAAAAGCATCCGGGTTCAACGTACCCGGCGTCTCATTCACCCAGTCCCGGGTCAAATTTGTCGCCTCCGCCCGGTGGATGGCCGTCTGAATGACCGAATTCAGCCCGGCCGCGGACAGTTCAGGCCAATCTGCAGACCGCAGATTCAACTTCACACTGCCGCTTATTTTCGTGACATTTCTATATTTATCGAACCGGTATAATCCAAGCAGCCAGCCCTCAATCCAGGCCTGCAGCCACGCGGCCGTTGACTCTATGCTCTCACTGCCTCCAACTCCAATTACTGTGCCCGGATGTATGAGCAGCGTTGCGCTGCCCCGCCCTTCCTGCAGCAGAGTCCGTGCCGCGGCGCCCCCGGCGCGGCGAACCCGTTCCAGCGTCACGGCACAACGCTCCCCCATTCCGGCGGCGAGCACATCCGCTTCATCTGCAGAACGGGCGTACAGCCAGGTCATGGTGCCCTGCCGCTTGCGCGCTTCATTCAGCGCATAGGGAAGGGATTCCCCCGCATATACCGGATGAATGAGAACATCCGCCCGTTCAGTCATATCTAGTGTAATGTGCATGGCGATCCTTTCCTTAAGCATTGTAATAAGCCGCCTAATCAGGCTTCATTATAGAGATGGCAGGCGACCTGATGTCCGGGTTCCACTTCCCGGAACACCGGCTCCTGCTGCCTGCAAATATCCATGCAGGCCGGGCAGCGGTTATGGAACCGGCAGCCGGAAGGCGGATCAACCGGACTCGGCAAGTCCCCTTTCAGAATAATGCGCTCCCGCTTCTGATTCGGATCTGGAACCGGCACGGATGACAACAACGCCTGGGTGTACGGATGAAGCGGACGGTCATAGAGCGTGTCTTTGTCCGCCGTTTCCACCAGCGTACCCAGATACATCACACCGATACGGTCGCTAATATGCTCAACCACACTAAGATCATGGGAAATGAACAGATACGTCAGGCCATAATCCTCCTGCAGATCCTGCATCAGGTTCAGCACCTGGGACTGGATGGACACATCCAGCGCCGAGACCGGCTCATCCGCCACGATCAGGCTCGGACGTACGGACAGCGCCCGGGCAATCCCGATCCGCTGCCGCTGGCCACCGCTGAACTCATGGGCATAGCGCTCGGCATGAATGCTGCTGAGGCCTACTGTCTCCAGCAGTTCCCGGGCCAGCTTATCCCGCTCCTTCACGCTGAGCTTCGTATGGATCAGCAGCGGTTCAGACACAAGTTCCTTCACTTTCATCCGCGGATTGAGCGATGCGTATGGATCTTGAAAGACCATCTGCATATCTTTGCGCATTGGACGCATCTGGTTGTCGGAAAGGTTGCTGATATTCTGTCCGTTGAACCATACTTCACCGCTTGTTGGCTTCAGCAGCCGATTCACAAGCCGCCCGGTCGTAGACTTCCCACAGCCGCTCTCCCCGACCAGACTGAACGTCTCCCCTTTGCGTATAGCGAAGGACAGACCATCCACTGCGCGCAAGTATTTGGCCGCGCCGAACCAGCCCTTTTTCACGGCAAAAGATTTGCGCAGCCCCTTTACCTCAACCAGCGGAGTCTCTGTGTGTGACTGTATCATTGGTTGTCTCCCCCTTCCGATGTATCCATCTGCGTCAACCAGCAGCGGCTTTTGCGCTGCTCCTGTCCTTCCACAGGCAGAAGCTCCGGTTCCTGAAGGCACCGCTCCATCGCATACGCACATCGCGGCATGAATTTGCAGCCTGGAGGCATCGCACTTAAGTCAGGCACATTGCCCTGAATGGATTCCAGACGGCGAACCTTCTGGCGCAGCTTGGGAACGGATTGGATCAGGCCTTTGGTGTACGGATGCTGGGGATTTGCGAATAGCTCCTGAACCGGTGCCTCTTCCACAACCCGTCCCGCATACATAACAACCACCCGGTCACACATTTCCGCCACAACACCGAGATCGTGTGTAATCAACAGCATGCCCATCTCCTGTTCTTCCTTCAATCGCTTCATCAGGTCCAGAATCTGCGCCTGGATGGTCACATCAAGCGCCGTTGTCGGCTCATCGGCAATAAGCAGCTTCGGGCCGCACGACATGGCCATCGCAATCATCACGCGCTGCCTCATTCCGCCGGACAGCTGGTGCGGATATTCATCGGCCACGTCCTCCGCCCTTGGAATCCCGACCAGCTTCAGTGTATGAATGGCGTGCTCCCGTGCACGCTTCCGGCTGTATCCGAGATGCAGCATAATCGGCTCCTCCAATTGCCGTCCGATTCGCAGCACCGGGTTCAGGGAGGTCATCGGCTCCTGGAAGATCATCGCCAGTTCATTGCCACGGAACTTCCGCATCTCCTTCTCCTGAATCTGAGTCAGGTCGGTGCCTTCGAACCGGACTGCCCCGCCGGCAATCCTTCCCGGTGTGTCTTTGAGCAGGCGCATAATCGACAGGGAAGTCACACTTTTGCCGCAGCCGCTCTCGCCGACCAGCCCCAGCACTTCACCTCTATTGATGTGAAAATCAATGCCGGACACTGCCAGTACGCTTCCGCCATCACGTCTGAACTCTGTCTTCAACCCTTCCACTTCAAGCAGTCTGGGTGTCATGGCCCTGTCCCCCTTTAATTTTTCGTCTTGGGATCCAGCGCATCACGCAGTCCGTCCCCAACCAGGTTAAAAGCAAGTACAGCCAGAAAAATCGCTATCCCGGGAAAATACACAATGTGCGGAGCGATGCTCAAATAGTCGCGCCCCATGCTCAGCATCGCGCCCCAGTCCGGTTCGGTCGGCTTCGCCCCCATACCCAGGAAGCTCAAGGAGGATGCCGCCAGAATCGCACCGCCGATCTTCATCGTTACGTTCACGATCACACTCGGCACGGTCTGCGGAAAAATATGCTGCCATATAATGCGCACGTTCTTCGCGCCCATCGAGCGGGCTGCTTCCACAAATAATGTCTCTTTGGCGCTTAAGGTGACACTGCGGATAATCCGCGCAAATGACGGCGTGCCAAACACGGCAACGGCAATGACCACATTGGACAGTCCCGGGCCCAGAATCGCCACAATCCCGATAGCCAGCAGCAGATCCGGGAAGGAGAACAGCACATCGCTGCCCCGCATGATGAGCCGGTCGAGCCAGCCTCCGTAATATCCGCTGAGCAATCCAAGCACGGTACCCAGCACAGCCGCAATCAGCACGGAACTCAAGCTGACCGCCAAGGTCAACCTTGTTCCGTCAAGCAGACGGCTCAGGATATCCCTGCCATATTCATCGGTTCCGGCCCAATGCGCGGCCGATGGACCAGTCATGAGCGCATCATAATCCGGCACATTCGGATCATAAGGTGTAAGATGCGGACCGAAGATCGCTATAATCGTCAGAAAAATAATAAAAATGCCTGCTGCAAGCGACGCTCTCTGCTTGCAGAACTTGCTGAAGAACTCCGCTGCACGGCCTTTGGTCGGCTTCGTCACCAGGGTCACACCAGCCCCTGAGGAGTCGGCTCCCATCACCGTTGTATTGTTGTCCATCCTGTTCCCCTCCTAGCTAGACGCATACCTGATTTTCGGATTCAGCACACCGTACAGCATATCAACGATCAGATTAATAAGGATGAATTGGGTCGCAAACAGCAGGAGCAGCGCTTGAATCACGGTATAATCCCGAAAAGAAATCGAATCCACAAGCAGCCTTCCAAGACCCGGAATACTGAATACCGTCTCCACCATCACGGAGCCGCCCAGCAGGAACCCGAATTGCAGACCCGCCACAGTGACAACCTGAATCAGCGAGTTGCGCAGCGCATGGCGTCCAACCACGACGAACTCTCTAAGCCCTTTCGAACGTCCCGTCCGGATATAATCTTCCCGCATCGTCTCCAGCATGGATGAGCGGGAGAACCGGGCAAGCATGGACATAATTCCCGCTCCAAGTGTGAGGGAAGGCAAAATATAGGACTTCCAGGAATCCACTCCGCCGGTAGGGAACCAGCCGAGCTGTACCGAGAAGATCTGAATCAGCACCAGTCCCAGCCAAAAGCCTGGGATCGAGATGCCTGAAATTGCGGTCAGCATGCCCACGTAATCCGGCCACCTGTTGCGGTTAACCGCAGAGATCGTACCGATCAGCAGACCGATGATTAATGCCCAGCCCAAGCTCAAAAACGTTAAAATAAGGGTTGGCGTCAATCTGCTCATCAGCATGTCGGATACCGGCAGGCCGGACCGCAGAGAACTGCCCAGATCGCCATGCAGCAGCTTGCCCATATAATTGAAATATTGCTGCCATAGCGGCAGATCCAGCCCGAGTTGTGCCCGTATGCCGTTAATCTCCTCCAGCGTGGCTTCCTTGCCCGCGACAAGCCGGGCCGGATCGCCGGGGATTAAGTGTATGAACATGAAGACCAGCACCGATACGACAAACAGCAGCGGAATGACTCCAAGTAGTCTTTGTAGCGCGTATCTTCCCATCATGTGAGCCCCCTTCATTGAACAAGTACATAAGAGGGGCCGCTCCTCAGCTACAGACAGAAACGGCCCCTTGCTTTGCATCAACAACCCCAAGCTATTGCTTGCTTAGTGCTTCTAGCTTCTTACTTTCTGCTTCTTGCTCCCTGCTCGTATCCCCGGACTTGTTCGTCCATAAGTAACGATTACTTCACTTCCACATCACGAACGGTGATGGAGCCGTCCGGCAATACTTTTACGCCGCTCAGGCTGGCTCTCTTGCCTGAAATCACCTGATCCACACCCATGAAGGCCCATGGGGCATCAGCCCAGATTGTTTTTTGAATATCCGCATAAATGGATTTCGCTTTTTCTGGATCAGTCGCCTTGTTGGCGTCGGCAATCCATTGATCCACGTTCGGATTCTTATAGTACGCCGTATTGGCTCCTGCCGGAGGGAACATTTCGCTGCTGAACAGACCTCTTGTAGCGCCGTCTGCGTCACCGGAAGACGGGGACCAGCTTACATACCACATTTGGATCTTGGCCTGCTCTGGTGTAGCAGCGGAGTTAATCTGCTGAGACAAGGTACCGCCTTCCATCGACTTCACATCCAGCTTGATGCCAACAAGAGCCAGCTGCTGCTGAATGAACTGCATGCCTTTCATTGTCTCGGAATCATTCTCGCCCCAGATCTCGGCCGTGAAGCCATCAGGATAACCGGCTTCTGCAAGCAGGCTCTTTGCTTTCTTCACATCGTAGTCGTAACCGCTCTGCTGGGAGTAGTACTGCGTCTTGGAAGACATGGTAGAATCCAGCTTCACACCCAGACCGGATTTGACGACTTTGATGTAAGCTTCTTTGTTAATCGCATAGTTAATCGCTTGACGAACCTTCACATCATCGAACGGCTTCTTCATCGTGTTGAGTGTGACGTAACGGACAATTGTGGAATCCGTTTTATCTACCACAATATTGCTGTCCCCCTCTACTTGGGAGACTTGTTCAGTTGGCATCGGATAGATGAAATCCGCTTCCCCTGTCTTCAGCATCGCAATCCGGGAACCGTTCTCCGGTACCGGCTTGAAGGTGATGCTCTCCACCTTCGGCAGATCCTTTTGCCAGTAATCCGGGTTCTTCACCACCACAAGGCGGTCGCCCTGCACCCATTCCTTAAATTTGAAAGAACCTGTACCTACCGGATTTTTACCGATATTCTCGCCCTGCTCCTTCAGTGCTTTAGGGCTTACGATCAGGGCCATCGCCATTTTGTTCAGGAAGGCGTTATACGGTTCGCTTAAGGTGATGACTACGGTTTTGGCATCCGGAGCCTCAACTTTGCTGACTTTGGCGAAGCTCTTGCGCATCTTCAGGTTGTTCTTCTCATCACGGATTCGGTCCAGATTCACCTTAACTGCTTCGGCATTGAAATCCGTACCGTCGTGGAATTTGATGTTCTGCTTCAATGTAAACGTGTATACCAGACCGTCATCACTAATTTTGTAGGAGTCGGCCAGCACCGGAACGACCTTCATGTTCTCGTCGAAGCCCATCAGGCCTTCAACCATGGTTCTTGCTCCGGTAATCGAATGAGTATCGCTCGTGTTGTGAGGGTCCAGTGTAATAAAGTTAGCATTAATGGCAATAACAACATCTTTTTTGTTTTTGGATACGGTCTGAGTACCTTCACTCTTGCCCGTATTCGCACTTTCCTTGCCAGTTTCCGTATTACCTCCGCAACCTGCGGCAACTACAGCGAAGATCAGCAGCAGCATTAGTGTGGACCACATTTTCCCTTGAACCTTCATTCGTCTCACTCCTCAAAAGTAGTTAATATAGAATCGCTCCATGTCCGGTATGCTTACTTGCAGGATTGGAGGTTATTCCCTGGATGAAGGATTCAGTTCGAACACCGCCCGGCGTTCTCCCACTTCCGTTCCCCCGTCATTGACGATGGAATTCGGTACAAGCTTGTATAAGCGGATAATGGTCTCTTGATTGCTGTAGCCGAGGCGCTCGAGGATCGAAGCGATCATGCACGGCCACACCTGTTCGGAACCGTCGGACACCTTAAGGGAAATTCCGATTCTTTCGTTTCTCAGCCCAATGCCGTACACTCCCTTTGCGCCGCCTTTGGCCGACAGGTTCGGGTCTTTGAGAAGCTCCGAGCAGACGAACCGGGTATCCGCGATCATATCGGGGTACTCATTCATCAGCCGGGCGATCCGGGCCGCCGCCTCCCGTGTCTCCTTATCTTCAATGAGGTCCGGACAGGCCAGCTTCAGGAAGGAATAGGCGATCTTGTGCAGCGGTAGTGCAAAGATCGGCAGTCCGCAGCCGTCAATCCCTTGCGGGATCGAAGCTTCGGGAACCTCTGCAATATAAGCAAGGGTCTCCACAATCTCCTTCTGAACAGGATGCTCAGGTTCGTAATACGTCCGCTCATCCCAGCCCATATGCTTGCTCAGCGCAATAAGTCCGGTATGCTTGCCCGAGCAGTTATGGAAGATTCTCCGCTTAGGTTCGCGGTCCCGGTGGCGCTCGGCCTTCGCATCTTCATTGAGCGGATACGACTCACAGCAGTGCAGCCCTTCCTCCTTGATGCCTGTCTTCAGAAGCATGGATTCCAGCGCATCAATATGAAAGCGCTCTCCACGGTGGGATGCAGCAAACAAGGCCGCCTCCTGTCCGGTGAGTCCGCACACCTCGTCAACTTTTCTTTTCATAACCGGAAGCGCCTGGAACGGCTTGGCAGCCGACCTTAGAAACGTGAGATGTTCAGGGTCACCTGCCGAATAGAGGATTCGGCCCTTCTCATCCACGATGCTGACCGCTCCGTAATGCACGTTCTCCAGCACACCGCCGCGGTACTCCTCAACTAATGGTGTAAATCTCATCGTTGTCCCCTCCTTAATGTCCAATCCTGCTCTCCCCTGCTTAACTGCTCTGACTTATTCCAATGCAAAAAAACAGTTTTGCGAAATCAATCCCGAGCCGATGACTACGCCCTGCTCATGCAGTTCAGACTTCAGAATCCGGAAGGCACCCCTGAGGGGCTCCCACACATATTTCGAATAACACAGGTCGACCACCTCATCGAGGATCTCCGGGAATTTGTCGGTCAGTTCCCCGCTAAGGATGACACTGTCCGGGTTGTACATGCAGACCACATTGTTAATGGTGATCGCCATGTACATCAGCGCGCGTTCGATCAGATGCAGTGCCCAGCGTTCCCCTGCCTTCTTGGCTTCAAAAAGGTCCTCGATCGAGCGGACCGGCCGGATCTTGTTCGCTTCCGACAGCAATGATTTGATATTGATGTAAGTCTGAAGGCAGCCCGCCTTCCCGCAGTCGCACAGCATGCCGTTCGGATCAATCGTCGTATGGCCGATTTCACCGGCGCTGTTGGTCCTGCCCCGGTAGATCTCCCCTTCCATGATGAACGCCGAACCTACTCCATTCCCGAAACCAAGCAGGACGGTCCGCTGTGAGCCAATCGCCGCGCCCTTCATATGCTCGGCCAGGGCCTTGGCCTTGAGCTCGTTGTCCACCGCCACATCATAACCGGTGATTTCTTTAAGCCGTTCAGCAAGCCGGACATTTCTCCAACCGAGCTGTACGGAGAACATAACTTCTCCCGTGTCATTATCTATAATCCCGGGAAGGCCGACACCAACTCCGATGATCCGCTCACAGTCGATCTCATTGGATTTCGTAAGCTGGTCAATCTCTGTTCCAACGCGTTCCAGCGTAACTTCGGGACTCTCTTCCACTGACCGCGGATATTGGCTCATGGCTACAACATTGCCCTGCAAATCCACAATGCCAATATTTACTTGATGGCGGTCCAGCTCAACGCCTACCGAAAGCACGGCGGCATCAACCATTTCAAGCAGCGTGGACTTCCTGCCGAGCCCGGCAGAGACCTGTTCGGACTCCAGCAGATACCCTTCCTCTGCAAGCTCCGCCACAATGCGGCTTACCGTAGTTGGGCTCATCCCGGTCTGCTTGGCAATGGAAGCCCGGGAGATGGGCTGCTGGTGCTTGATGATCTCAAACACCGTCAGCCGATTCTGGCGTTTCATAAAATCCTGGTCATGTTTTTTCACTATTCATTCTCCATTATTTTTATCAATGAATTAATTAATGAGGATTTTGACTGTAAACTGATGTTTTTAACAGATATTTAACGAAAACTTTGTCTTTTTTTCTTTATATTCTCCAGTGATATTTATAATAATAGTCATAGCCTTATACGGTGTCAATATAAATAACATGTATTATAAATAAAATTTTTAAAGCAAAATGTAAGCGATTAAATTTAATTGGAATTTTATTTTAGTGACCAAAATGATTACTGAGCCGTGTATACATAACATGAATATAACATGAGAAACTTTTTTTAGGCTTCACAAACGCAAGTGACTAGAATACACACGGTCACTTGAACCTTGAATTTAATAGATTTTAGCTGGATGTGTAAGGAGATATGACTAATAGGCAAGATTTTTACCACGGAGAAATTAATTGTGAGGAAATGGCATTCTACTGCCGGAAAGCTAGGCGAGAAGCTGTGTTGAGAGAGAGTCTTGAGGCCCCTCTATGGAAGCTTAAGGAAATCTTTATCTTTTCCCCACATCATCTTAAATGTTGTGCTTTAGCTTTGAGAGGCAGGACAAAGACCAGCATGAAACGGGGAATTGCAATCTTATTTCGAGCAAGCCACCCTGCAAAGCTGGGTGAATTTCGCCGGGAACATCCTGATCTTCATGCCCTTCGGCATGCTGCTGCCTCTTCTGTTAAGAGGCATGTCGAATCCTTGGTCCAAGGTATTCATGCTGTCCTTCACCTTCAGCCTGGGGCTGGAGACTTCCCAGTTAATCCTGACCATCGGCACGTTCGACGTGGATGATCTGATTTTGAACACATTTGGGGGCTTGTTGGGGCATGGGGTGCTGAGATGGTTGCAAATATCTATTGCACCCAAGACCTCATGAACGACGACGAAACGTGAGTTGAATTCAAAACCGGATGAAGAGAGCCGCTGGACGAGCGGCTCTCTTTTTGCGTTCCTCTCCTCTATCATTCGATCTGCAAACTTGATATTTTCGAATGAACGTTATATTGTTAACCTGTATTTATCATATAAGGTTGACAATTAAAACGGAAGGATGCGGTTTGCTTGCTTACAGACTACGAACAATTGGCTGAACTGAACAAAGCCCACCTCTGGCACCCCTTTACACAGATGAAGGATTACAACGCTGCCGATCCCGTCATTATCGAACGCGGAGATGGCGTCCGGCTTTTTGACACAGAGGGAAAAGCTTATTATGACGGCTTTTCATCCGTCTGGCTCAACGTGCACGGCCACAGTGTTCCGGAACTGAACCAGGCGATTATCCGGCAGCTTGAACTCGTTGCACACTCCACCCTGCTCGGACTAAGCAATATTCCCGCCATCAAACTGGCCGCTAAACTGTCGGAAATCGCACCTGACGGGCTCCGGAAAGTATTTTTCTCGGATTCTGGCGCAACCGGCGTGGAAATTGCCCTGAAAATGGCCTATCAATACGCGCGCAACAAAGGCATGGAAAGCAAACGAACGTTTATCACGATGAAAGAAGCTTATCACGGAGATACGATCGGCGCGGTTAGCGTAGGAGCGATTCCGCTGTATCATGAAGTTTTCCGTCCGCTGCTTTTTGACGCTCATACGATCCCTTACCCGGATTCTTTCCGGCACCCGGGCGGCGCATCCGGCGCGATGACCGAAACGCTGGAAACGCTGCGGCTGCTGCTCGAAGCACGAGCCGATGAAATAGCCGGTCTCATCGTCGAGCCGGTTGTGCAGGGCGCCAGCGGCATCATCGTCATGCCTGAGGGCTGCCTTCGCGAAATCGCCCGGCTGTGCCGCAAGCACGGCGTGCTGCTGATCGCGGACGAGGTGGCGACCGGATTCGGACGCACGGGCGCTATGTTTGCCTGCGATCTCGAAGACGTGGCACCGGATCTCATGGTGGTGGGCAAAGGCTTGACGGGCGGCTATCTTCCGGTAGCGGCTACGCTTGCGACCGACGACGTGTATGACGCCTTCTATGCGGATTACGAGGAGCAGAAAACGTTTTTCCACGGTCATTCCTATACGGGAAATCCGCTGGGCTGCGCGGTCGCCTTGGAGAATCTCCGGTTGATGGAAGAACGCCGTGTAGTGGAAGGCGTTGCCGCCAAAGCCGAATTTGTAGCCGGCAAGCTCTCTTCCCTGAAAGCAAGCCCCCACGTGGGCGATATCCGGCAGCAAGGTCTTCTCGTCGGAATTGAGCTGGTCCGCGACAGAAAGACCAAGGAGCCCTACGCCTGGGAGGAACGGATTGGCGTTCATGTATGTGCGCGAGCCCGGGAACTGGGGCTGCTGACGCGGCCGCTCGGCAATGTAATCGTCTTCATCCCCCCACTGGCAAGCACACGGGAAGAGCTGGGGGCCATGACGGACATCATCGCCGCTTCTATCCGTGACGTTACGGAACAGGGGTGGCGGCCGTGAGCGGAATCCGGGGAATCTTCGTAACCGGGACGGATACCGGAGCCGGCAAGACGGTCGTCACGGCCGCCTTGGCCGCCGCGCTGCGCTCGGAAGGCTGGAACGTGGGCGTCTGGAAGCCGGTGCAGTCCGGCGAACCCATCGGCAGCGGCCTAAGCGACGCCGAAAAACTTGCGGCGGGAAGCGGTATTTCCGAGCCGCCGGAAGAAGTGGCGTCCTTTACGTTCCGCGCTCCGCTTGCGCCTTTACTCGCCGCAAAGGCAGAAGGCGTTCGTCTGACGATGGACATGCTTTATGAAGCCGGGCAGCCCTTGTGTTCACGCTACGATGCGATGCTTGTCGAAGGAGCGGGCGGGGCGGCGGTCCCTTTGACGGAAGACGCCCTGCTTGCGGAATGGATCGCCTTCCTCCGCATGCCGGTGCTGATCGTAGCCCGCGCGGGACTCGGCACGGTCAACCACACCCTCCTGACGGTCTCGTTCCTGAGGCAGTACGGGGTTGACATTCTGGGTGTCGTGCTCAATGAAGGCGCCTGCGCTCCTGGGGCTCCGGGGGTTCTTGAGGCTGCGGACGTACAAAACGAGCCGGACGGGCTGGACCCGAGCGTTGCCGGAAATGCCGCCTTAATCGAAACATTCGGCGGCGTCAAGGTTTTGGGCCGTTTTCCGCCTATAGGGAACGGGCCGGGGCCGCACCTGCTCGCGGAGACCGTACATACGACACTGGATCTGGCTCCAGTCCGCTCCTTTTTGTCGAAGTGCCTGGAGCCGTCACCGGAACTCTCCGGAGAAGGTTCCGAGGTGCGGATATGAACACAATGAACTGGATCGATAATGAACTGCAGATGTTGGCGGACGAATCTCTGGAGCGGACGCTGACGGATACCGGAGTATCCCGCTCGTTTCCCGGCCATTTGATGCGCGGAGGGCAGATTCTTCTTGATCTGACTTCCAATGATTATCTGGGCCTGAGCCGTCATCCGGACATCGCGGAAGCGATGCGCGGCGCGCTGCTCGAGGAATGCGGATCGGGAGCGGCGGCTTCCCGGCTTCTTACAGGCAACCGGCCGCCTTACAGCGAACTGGAAGCCGAGCTGGCCGTCTGGCAGAAGAAGGAAGCCTCGCTCGTCTTCGCTAACGGCTATATGGCCAACCTCGGTACGATACGCGCCTTGGTCGGCCGGGGAGACGTCGTTTTTTCCGACCGGCTCAATCACGCCAGCATAACGGACGGCATCATCCTGAGCCGGGCCGGGCATGTCCGCTATCGGCACAACGATATGGAGCATTTGGAACACCTGCTCAAAAAATCCGATAAAGCAAGGCGCAGGCTGATTGTAACGGATTCCATCTTCTCTATGGATGGAGATTCGACCCCTCTGCACAAGCTGGTGGAGCTGAAACACAATTACGACGCGATGCTCATGGTGGACGAGGCTCACGCGGAGGGGGTGTATGGACCGAACGGCGAAGGGCTTTGCCACGCCATGGATGTGCACCGGGAAGCCGACGTCATCATGGGAACGTTCAGCAAAGCTTTCGGCGTGTACGGAGCGCATATTACCGGCAGCCGAACTCTGATCCGCTGGCTGGTCAACAAAGCTCGCCCCCTCGTTTATTCGACCGCTCTGCCGCCGTCCGTTGCTGCCGGGATATACAGGGCACTGGGGATTGTGCAGACCGCGCATGACCGGCGGAATCATCTCCGGGCAGTTTCCGGCCGGTTCCGCCAAAGGCTTGCGCAAGCCGGACTGAACGTGATGCCGGGAGACTCGCCCATCGTTCCCGTAATTGCCGGAAGCAGTCGCGATTCGCTTCGTTGGTGCGAAGCGCTCGAACGGCACGGTATCGCAGCCCCCGCCATACGCCCTCCGACTGTTCCGGCCGGCAGCGCCCGGGTCCGCTTCTCCCTTTCGGCGGCGCATAGCGATGCCGTATTGAGCAAGGCTGCCGAAAGCATCGTGAGCGCGGCAGCGGCAGCGGAGATTCTCGTATGAAGCGTGCCCCTTCTCAAACGCCCGGCCGGGGCGTTCACCCGGTGAAGGAACACGGCGGCGCAGAACAGAGCGCGAAGCACTCCACACCCATTAAGACGGAGTTTGCCCTCCAACCAAGTGCATATTATGAACGTCCCCGTGCTTACTCGAAAAAAAGCGGTTCGATCCTATGGCTCAGCGGCTGGAGCATGCCGCCTGCCGTCTTGGATGATGTCCGGCGGGAGCTTCCGGAATTCCGGCATTTCTGTGCGGATTACGGCTCGGCGGAATCCCCCGGGGCTATCGCAGATTCGGTCCGTCGCCTCGCTCTGTCTCTCCGGGCTCGCCAACCGCATGGCGAACCGCATGAGAGAGCGTTTCCGGCTCCCCTGCTGATCGCGGGCTGGTCACTGGGCGGGCTGCTCGCCCTGCGGCTCGCTTCCGAAGGATTAGCGGACGGGCTGGTGTTGATCGGAGCCACCGCCTGTTTTGTGCGCCGGCCCGCCGAGCAACACTCAGGCTGGGCTCCCGCTTCCGTGCAGGCCATGATTCCGGCGCTCCGCCAAGATGCGGACCGGGTGCTTCAGCAGTTCCGCAGGCTGATGTTCACGAAAGAGGAACGTCGGGACGGACTTGACGCCAGACTTCCCGAAGCGAGCGGTTGGAGCGTGCCGGGGCTTATCGCCGGCCTAGAGCTTCTCGTCGCCGAGGATGTGCGGGACGTGCTGCCGGACATTCACTGCCCGGCCCTGTTGATTCACGGTATGCACGATAAGGTATGCCCCTACGGCGCGGCACTGGAAATACAAGCGGGCGTTCCGCAGACCGTGCTCGTGGAAGCCGCCGGATGCGGCCATGTTCCCTTTCTGCAAAAAGAACGGCAAACCGCCGAAACGATAAGGAGCTGGTGGAATGACTCATTTGAGCGGCAGAATCCGGCGTCAGTTTGACCGGAGCGCAGCCGGGCTTTACGACCAAAATGCCGCGGTTCAGCGATTTATGACCGCGCAGCTTGTCCGGCTGATCCGGGACGAGCTACAGCAGCCGCCGGATAGCCGGCTTGCCCGTATTCCAGCAGGCCATCTGCCGGTGCTGGAAATCGGCTGCGGCACGGGCCTGCTCACGGAGCGGCTGGCGGCCTTGCTGCCGCCCGGCGGCGAAATGACCGCGGCCGATCTCTCGCCCGCCATGCTGGAAGCGGCGAGAAACCGGCTGGGTGATCGCAGCGGGCGAAACGATCGCGGGTCCGGCGTTCCCCGGGAATCTTCGGCGCCGGCGCCTACTTCGTCCGGCTTCCCGGACAACCAGCCCGACTCCGTCCGGTTCCTGCAGGCCGATATCGAAAAATGGGCCGCCGATGCCCTCTCTTCTTCTTACGGGCTGATCGCTTCCAGCGCCTGCTTCCAGTGGTTCACCCGCCCCGCGCAGACGCTGTTTCACCTGCGCAGGCTCCTGAAGCCCGGCGGCAAGCTGATGTTTGCCACCTTCGGCCCGGCTACGTTTACCGAGCTGCACCGTTCTTTCGACAAAGCTTACCGGTCTATGGAAGTCCCGACGCAGCGGCACGGTTTGTCTTTTCACGGCGGGGACGAGTGGACGGATATGCTGCGTCAAGCAGGCTTCGGCGAGATTCGGACGACGCGCCTCGTGCGGACCGAGTATTTTCCCGACGTCGCCCTCTTCTTAAAAAGCGTGAAATCTCTCGGCGCAAGCACGACTAACGCCTTACAGCTGCCGGGCCTGAGCCCCAGACGCCTTTTCAGCGGCATGTTTGAACATTACGAAAAAGATTACGGCACACAGGGACGTATCCCGGTTACTTACGAGCTGCTGTTCATCCGGGCGACTTGAACCGATTTAAGCCTTCGTTCGTCCCTTTGCTTTTTCCTTCGATAGTTTAGAAATAAATGATTGAGTCATCATGGTAAATGATGTATATTTTAGTTATAAAAGGCTGTTTCACCTCCATGGAGCTTACTTTGTAAGTCTCCTCCTCCGTTTAATGTAAGCGTTTTATCACCCACCCCGGCATTCGAATCCGGTATAAGCTCTCACGAGAGTTTATATAACACCACTTCCGAAAGGAGGCTGACCGGCAACCTTGCACCGCAATCGTCCTCAAACTCCCGTTTTACCGAAAGGAGGTTATTGACGAATCTCTAAGCGATCGTGCGCAGCGCCCCTTCGTTCCGGTTCGAACCCCAATCCATTCAAGGAGGCTCTTTTATGACCCCAATCTCGCTCCGCAATCCTGTACTGGCCAAATGTCTGATCGCAAGCGGACTGGCACTGGCTTTGGCGTTCTGCCTGCTCCTTTTTACCGAAAAAGCGTCGGCACACGGATACATCGAATCACCGGGAAGCCGCGGTTACCTGTGCGCTGCCGGCAAAAATAAAAACTGCGGTGCGATCATTTACGAGCCGCAAAGTCTCGAAGCCTACAAGGGATTCCCCTCAGCCGGACCGGCGGACGGCAAAATTGCCAGCGCAAGCGGCCTGTTTCCGGAACTGGATCAGCAATCGGCCACACGCTGGACCAAAGTGAACATGTCTTCGGGAACGAATACGTTCAAATGGACCATTGAAGCCAATCATGCGACTACCAGCTGGAAGTACTATATCACCAAGCAGAACTGGGATCCAAACGCGCCTTTGAGCCGCGCATCCTTCGATCTGCAGCCTTTCTGCTCCGTCAACTTTAAAGGAAAACAACCGGGATTCACGTATACGGACACCTGTAATGTGCCAAGCAGAACGGGTTACCAGGTCATTCTGGCCGTATGGGAAATCGCGGATACGGAGAATGCCTTCTACAACGTAATCGACGCCAATTTCGGCGGCAGCGGACCGGCCGATACAACGGCACCGACTGCACCGTCAAACGCGTCTGCTTCCAACATTACGGCGACCGGCGCGACGATCAGTTGGAGCGCGGCAACGGATAACGTCGGTGTGACGGCCTACAAGATTTATAACGGCTCCACGCTCGTCGGCACGACTGCGAACGGAACGACGCTGAGCTACAACGCGGCCGGATTGACGGCGAACACGTCCTATACGTTCACGGTCCGCGCCACGGACGCGGCCGGCAATGACTCGGCTGCCAGCAACGCCGTGACGTTCAAAACAACGGCTGCCGCAGCCGATACGACAGCGCCTACCGCTCCTTCCGGGCTGCAAGTCGTCGGTTCGCCGACTTCTTCGTCCGTTTCGCTCAAATGGGGCGCTTCCACCGATAATGTCGGTGTAACCGGCTACCGTGTCTATCAAGGCGCCGCGCTCGTAAAATCCGTCTCCGGCACAGCGCTGGATACCGTGGTGAGCGGATTGAGCGCCAGTACCGCCTACACGTACACGGTGCGCGCTTTCGATGCGGCCGGCAACGAATCGGCTGACAGCAATGCCGTCAGCGCTACGACCTCCGCTCCTTCGGCAGCCGCTCCGTGGGCTCCGAACACCGCTTATACGGCGGGCACGCTCGTAACGTATAACGGCAGCACATACGAATGCCGGCAGTCGCACACTTCCCTGGTCGGCTGGGAGCCTGCCAACGTCCCGACCTTGTGGCTGAAAAAATAAACTCCGGCGCGAGCGCTCCTGCTCGCCGCCCCTATTGAACGAAAAAGAGCGGCCCTCCCGTTGTCCGACGGAAGGCGCCGCTCTTTTTCTGTGACGTTAAACCGGTTCAGGTGTACGCACCCATCGTACCGTATGCAGAGCCGTCCGGAGGCTCGTAAACAAGCGAGGAATAGGAAGCCGGAAGTCCCGTCATTCCTGCCGTTCGGCCCGTTCCGTCAGTCCCTTCAACCCCGTCGATCCGGTCAGGTGAAATTTTGCGTCAGTTTGTTCCAATACGTGGATGGATGCAGGGCAGGGTATTTAAAAAAGGTTTCCGGCCCGGAGATTTTCTCCGATACGCTTAAATCATAGTCGATCATTTTTTTCACTTGATCCGCAAACGATCTGCCTTTGACCAGCACCCCCAGTTCGAAATCGTGGCAGGCGCTTCGTTCATTGATATTGTAGGAACCGTGAAACACGCAGTCGGACCGCTTGTCATAGGTGATTTTCCAATGAGAAAATCGCTCCGTATGACTGTAGTCATAGAACGCGACGCCTTTGAGAAAAGGCTCGTACATGTTGCTGCGCACCGCCGATCCGTTGGTCGGATGGTCGTTGACACGCAAGGGGTTGCATAACGCGATGCACTCCGACCTCCGCTCATCCAGGCTTTTCAGCTCGTCCCAGAAGGCTTGGTCGATCAGGTACGGGTTGACGATCACCGTTTCGTCACCGGCATACGTGAGCAGGGACAAATAATACTGCTGGATCACGTTTACGGGATTCCCGGGAAAGCTCGCGTACAGCGTGCATTCTTCGTCACCGAAGCGCATATCTCTCTCCGGCTTGTAGAAAGAATCTTCCGGATCGAACACGTCTCCGCCAAGCACCGTCCATTGAAAGGAAAAGATCCGGTTCAGCGTTATTGCTGCGGCTCCCCGGATTCGAAAACATCCGTCGTGCCACTCTTCTTCCCGGGCCGGTACGCCAAGCCTCGGACCTCTGTCCCCTTCCGCATAAATTCGTTCGGGATCGGTCAAAACCGGCGTATCGAACAAATATTGATCCCCTACATTCACGGAGCCGACAATAGAGCTGATTCCGTCGACAATCATAAATTTCCGGTGATTGACCACGTTGACTCCCATCGTCATCTGCTCCTGGACGTAATCTTGGAGAAACAGGCTGCTTTCGGGCACTCCCCGGGAAGCCAGCTCCGCTCTCTTGGCGGGCCACTCTTCGTTGCCGTAGCACGTTTTGAACGTATTGATGACCTGGCCTCCGGCTTCTTTGAGTGTTTCGATCACTTCCTCCATATCCCCGACGGCGAGGTTCATGTTGTAGCCCAAGGCGGTAATTCCGAAATCGGCCATCAGCCGGACTTTGACGCCCCGCTTCAGCGCATCCAGCAGCGCTCCGGCGATTTTTTTCCCGGATTGGTCGTTAAAAAACAGCATCACGGAAAAGTGAATATACCGCTCCGCTCTCCCGATCTCGTCCAGCAGGACGCGCAGGCAGTCCGGACCGTTCACGTAGGCGTCGACCCTGTTACCGGACGTTGTCTGCGGCAGCAGGGCGTTCAGCTTGGCCAGATCCAAATGCTTCACATATGAACCCAGTTCTTCGATTACCTCCTGCCCGATGCCGGGTATAGACAGAAGCTGCTCATAACTCGTAAAAATGCCCCCGATTTCCTGCCGGTAACGGGCAGCCGCCTCGAACGGGATGTTGGCGGAAGCGAAATCCACGGCCTGCTGAGCCCCGTCGATCACCTTGTCCACCGGCCCCCGGGAAAGCAAATAATTAATAAAATTTTTAATTCCCTCCCGCACCGCTGTCGCGTCCTCACAGGAAGTTTGTTCCGTATCTTTGTTCGGCTTTTCCATCGTCAACCCTTCTCTCCCTTAGCTGCGGCCATGTCTACTATACCTTTAAACAAAAAAAAGAGCGGTTACCCGCTCTTTTCCATCCAAAATCAGGAAATACCCTCCCTGTATCGAGTTGATGCCGTTTCTTCAGCGCGTTTCCCTGTGCAGCGTGTGGCGCTTAAGGCGCGGACAGTATTTGCGCAGTTCCAGCCGGTTCGGCTGAGTTTTCTTGTTTTTCGTCGTCGTATAGTTGCGGTCGCCCGTTTCCGTGCACGCCAGCGTAACCGTCACTCTCATGCCCATTCACCTCCTCCTTATCCTCCTCCTGTTCCGTTTAAAAAGAGGCCTCGTTCAGCTCACCGACCAAATTAGGCAGTTCATCCGCAAAACGGCTCCAATCGCTCCGCATTTCTTCTGCGGTCAGCAGACAGGCATCCAGGGAACGGACAATTTCCCCTTGATCCAAATCAAGCCCGATAAACACCACTTTGTTGATGCGATCCCCGTAAACAGGGTCCCAGCGCGGGATGGAATCTCCTTCTTCGGCAAGGATTGCCTGCTTCTCCGTTTCCGGGAGCGCGGCCACCCAATAGCCCGCCGGTCCGAACCGGATCGAAGGACCCGCCTGGCTGAGATTCTGGGCGAACTTGTTCCGGGTAGCGAGCCACATGATTCCTTTGGCCCTCACGATTTCCGCCGGCCAGTCCTCCATCCAGCTTTTTAGACGCCGGGGCTCGAAGGGCAAGGTGCGCTCGTACACGAAAGAAGAAATTCCGTACTCGTCGGTTTCGGGCGTATGCTCCTCCTTCTCCATTTCCCGTATCCAGCCTGCGGAAGCGCTGGCTTCTTCGAAATTGAACAGATTCGTGTTCAAAATCTCGGCCGGAGCCACCTCACCCATAACGGACCGGATGAATTTCGCTTTCGGCTGAAGGGAACGGAGTACGCGCTCCAGCTCCAGAAGCTCGTCCGGATCGATCCTGTCGCATTTGTTAAGCACAAGCACATCGCAAAATTCAATCTGGTCGATCAGCAGATCGACCACGTCCCGATTGTCGTCGTCGCTGACGGCCTGCTTGCGGTCCAGAAGCGTTTCTCCAGAAGCGTAGTCATGCCAGAACCGGAAAGCGTCCACGACCGTAACCATGGTGTCCAGACGGCAGTACCGGGTCAGATCGATGTCCTGCTCCTCGTCGATATAAGTAAAAGTTTGAGCTACAGGCAGCGGTTCTCCCACCCCGGTCGATTCGATCAGAATATAATCGAAGCGGTTTTCTTTCGCCAGCCGCTCCACTTCTTTCAGCAGATCGTCGCGCAGGGTGCAGCAGATGCAGCCGTTGGACATCTCGACGAGGCTTTCGTTCGTCCGCGAAATCCCACCGCCGTCGCGGATCAGATCCGCATCCATGTTCACTTCGCTCAAATCATTGACGATAACGGCCACCTTTAAGCCGTCCCGGTTATTCAGCACATGATTCAGCAGGGTTGTTTTTCCGGCGCCTAAGTAGCCGCTTAATACCGTCACGGGTATTTTGTTATCCATTTCATCGCACTCCTTTATTCGGTATTACTAGCGCGTCATGATCACCGAACTCCGCCTCGTTAAAGCGGCGATTAGCATGTCCGTCTTCTTTTCAGCCCCGGTATGTAAGGGCGACTGGCGTTTTCATTATGTTAATAGTAATCGTTACGATTACGTATAACGGAAAATATACCGTCTTTCGTTTCCCCTGTCAACATCAAATTTTGAGTATCCATGAAACATATGCCCCTGCTTCAACCGTAACTCGAACATGTTGGAAAACGAGCTTTTGGGATCGCATTTCAGCCATTAAGCCCGGTTCCGCATAAAAAAAGCCAAACCCTTTCCAAGGTTTGGCTTGTTGCTCGGTCCGCCGTTTATCTTCGACAGACCGCTTTTTAGACGATTGGGTTATGTATGGTCCCGCAAATGCTTGTACGTCTCGGGCGAGCATACGACGAACAGCTTCGCGTCCGCCGGAATCGGATCGTTCAGCCGTGTATTGATGCTTAAATCCTGGCGGTCGGCGAGCAGGGTCGCGCCTTTTTTAAGAAGGTCCTGAAAGGCGTCGTAATAGTTCGCCCAAGCGGGATTCACCGACACTTCGTAAATCTCTCCCCCATACTGCCTGCTGATCAGCTGCATGTACAGCTCAACGCTGCCCTCGTTCAGCGCCGACCGGACGGCCAGCATGGAAACCGCGTCGTGCGATAGAATGAAATCGTTTACTTTTACGTGCCGGAAGTTCTGAATATGCTTCTCCGACATAATTTCCGCGGTCGTATAAACATCGGGAGCGAGTCTTTCGATGCTGGCCGCGATAAGCAGCGTTTTGCCGTCCACCAGGGACGAACCGCTGCTTGTTTCATCGGCGAAAATAATGGCTGATCTGGCTTTATCCAGCCCAGCCCGGATCAGCGTCTTATCTAGAGTGGGGTCGCCGCTTACAAAATGAACCTTTTTGTGGTCGTAAGGAATTTTCTCGTTTTCATCTATAATGACGATTTCCAGTTCGGGATCTGAAGCGATAAGTTCCTCTACGGCGGAATAAGCCTTCTTATTCCAGGTGATGACGACGATGTGACCGCGGCCATGATAATTCACTTTTCCGGTTTCCCTCCTTATTTTCAAAGTTGCAAAGGCATCAATGATTTTTCCGATTACGAGACTGAGAAGTCCGATTCCGAACAGATACAGAAAGATCGTGAACAGCTTGCCCAAAGCCGTTTTCATAAAATAATCGCCATACCCGACGGTCGCCATCGTTGTCATGACCCAGTACAGGCTGTTGAACCAGGTCTCGAACGTGTCCGGTTCCAGCCAGTAAGCGAGCACGGAGGCGAGCAGCACAAACAACAGGGCCATAACCGCCAGCAGCCCGTTGCTTAAACGTAAAATCCGGTGGGCGTAACGCAGAAAAAAATGCAAACTTCGACACCTCCATATGTTTATTTTACGGAAAATAACGGAAATCGTCTTCATTTGGCATGAAGAAAAAACAAACTGCCACAGGATGGAGTTCCGCGCAACAGTGGAGCGGGCAAGTCGGGTTTCCGTCCGATGGAGGCGAATGGGGGTTGAAACCGGAGCAAACCTGGTATATACTAAGCAAAATCATTATATCGGTATCACGCCAGTGAAGAGATTCCAACTCGGAGGCGTTATCGCCAAGGAGAAGCACAGCGCTTCCCCTAAGTTAACCGGGTCCGCCCGTTACCGCGGAACTAAAGTGGATTGGACGCCGCAAACGTCCGGTCAATTTGGGTGGCACCGCGAGAACATAAAAGCGCTCCTCGTCCCATGAAGACGACGGGCGCTTTTTGTATACCCAAAAAAAAGGAGTGCGGTGCCATGTTAGACGTAAAATGGATACGGGCCCATCAAGCGGAAGTCGAGTACGCAGCCCGGCACAAAGGAATCGAAGTTTCCATCCCGGAGCTTCTGGAACTGGACGAGGTGCGGCGGAGCCGGCTGGCCGAGATCGAGGCGTTGCGGCAGTCGCGCAATGCGCTTACCGAAGAAATCGGCATGCTTCTTAAGCAGGGCGATCAGCCCGAGGCCGCCCGCAAGAAACAAGCGGTGAAGGACATTCATCTGCGGCTGAACGATCTGGAGGCGGCGTACCGGTTAACCGATCAGGCGTACACGGCGGCGATGCTGCGCGTGCCGAATCCCGTGTCGCCCGATACCCCGGCCGGACAATCCGACAAAGACAATATCGAGCTGTACCGGGCAGGCACTCTCCCCGACTTCACATTCGAGCCGAAGGATCACGTAGCGCTGGGGAACCTTCATCGCATGATCGACATCCCGCGCGGCGTGAAAACAGCTGGCCCCCGCCACTATTACTTGACGGGCGCGGGAGTTCTGCTGCACCGGGCGGTTCAGCAGCTTGCCCTGGATCTGCTCACCGAGAAGGGCTTTATGCTCGTGGACGTGCCGCTGATGGCGCGCGGGGAAGCCCTTCTAAACACGGGCTACTTCCCCCTCGGGGAAGATCAGACTTTCAAGCTGGCCGATGAAGACAAATGGCTGGTCGGCACCTCGGAGGTCCCTCTTGTCTCCTACTACAGCAATGAAATCGTGGATCTTGCAGAGCCTATAAAGATGGCGGCCGTCTCCCTCTGCTTCCGGAGTGAAGTCGGATCGGCCGGAAGAGACGTCCACGGGCTGTACCGTGTCCATCAATTCGCCAAGGTGGAGCAAGTCATTATTTGCGAAAACAGTCTGGAGAAATCGGATGAACTTCTGCGGGAAATTACTAAAAACGCGGAAGAATTGATGCGGCTGCTGGAGCTGCCGTACCGGGTCGTGGCGGTTTGCTGCGGGGATATGGGGCAAAAAACGTATAAGCAGGTCGACATCGAAACCTGGATGCCGAGCCGGAATGCCTACGGGGAAACGCATTCGTCGTCCAACCTGCTTGACTTCCAGGCCCGGCGTTCGAACATCCGCTACCGCAATGCGGAAGGGCGTCTGACGTACGCCTACACGCTGAACAACACCGCGGTCGCTTCGCCGCGTATTCTGATTCCGCTGCTTGAGAATCATCAGCGGGAGGACGGTTCGATCCGTATTCCCGAGGCATTGAGAAAATACATGAACGGCATCGGGGAGATCCGGGCCATACACGAATAAAAAAACTGCCGGAGAATGTCCGGCAGCCAAAGTCCCTTCCGTCAGGAAGGGACTTTTTGACGTGTACAAGAAGGTTTACGGAGCCGCCGTAATGACGAAAGCTTCCCAGGCTCCGCCGACGGAGTCCCTTTAAATAGGCCTCGTTTCACTGCTAGATGTCCGTTATTTCGGGTTATCCTTCCATGTACCGTTTGGCGCGGTATTCCTGCGGAGTGATGCCTTCTTTTTCCTTAAAAACCCGGGTAAACAGCTTCGTATTCTCAAAGCCGACCTGTTCGGCGATTTCATACACTTTGGAATGACTGCTTTCCAGCAACTCTTTGGCCCGGGAAATGCGGATTTTCTTAAGATAGCCGACGAAATTGTCCCCGGTATATTCCTTAAAAATTTTGCTGAAATACGTATAGTTCAGCGATACATAGTTGGATACCATCGCCATGTTGAGATCCCGGGCATAATTTTCTTCCATGTATTTGACCGCCCGCTTGATTTCGATGTGATCGACGTGCACTTGTTTCATCCGACCGACGTATTCGTCCAGCAGCTCGACCAGACGTCCTGCGCAATCCGCGTATTCGTGGTAATGTTCGAAATTGTCGATCGTGCCGGCTTTTTTGTATATTCTCAAAATCTCCACGGATTGCTCCCCGTACGTATGAAAAACCTGATCGAACACATCCTTGTTCAGCAGGCTGGAGACCGCTTCCACGTAGGCAACGCCTTCTTCGCGCGCTGTACGCGCGTCCAGTACATGCGCAAGCAGCGCTTTGATTTCCTCGAGTCGTCCCGTGCCGAGCTTGTTGGAAATTTGCCGGATGTGCTCGCGCGGGATTTCTCCGCGGTTCCGCTTCTCCTCCAGCTCCTCAACAAGCTGCACGCAGCCGCCGGCCGAAGCAATAAAGGTGCTTCGGAGAGCGCTCAGCGCCTCGCGGTAGGCTTCCTTGAACAGCGCCGCATCGCACTTCTCCCGGCTGACGCCCGCGCGCAGCAGCGGGCTGCTCCCGTCCGGGACAGCGGCCCGCAGCAGGCGCAGCACGACGTCGTCCGGCGCCAGCAGGACAAGGCTGCGGTCCTTGTCCATGAAGACGAACGTGCTCGCGCTGTTCAGAAGCGGCTGCAGGTCCCGCGGAACCAGCCGCTCCAGCCGTGCGAGCCCCTCGTCCAGCTCGCGGGGGCGCAGATCCGGCGGAAAGCGCAGCAGCCCGAGCCTCCAGCCGCTGCCGCTGCCGTTGCCGTTGTCCGCGAACCCTACGGTAGCCAGCCGCTGCCTGATCTCGGATGCATCCATCTCCGGATGCATCAGAATGTAATTCAGCTGGCTTGAATGGAACGATTCAAGCTCGCCGGAGCCGGCGGAATACTTACCCGGCCGCGCTTCCTGCCGGTCCAGCTCCTTCTCGGCCTGCCGCAAGGCTTCGTAGAGCTCTTCGCGCACGATCGGCTTCAGCAGGTAGCCCTTGACGCCGTTGCGGATCGCTTCCTTGGCGTAGGCGAAGTCGTCATGCCCGCTCAGAATAAATACGAGCGGCTTGACGGGGAATGTCTGCAGCTCCCGAAGGAGCGCTATTCCGTCCATTCCGGGCATGCGGATGTCCGTAATGACGATATGGGCGCCCGCATCGCGCACAATCCGCAGCGCTTCCTCTCCGTCCGAGGCGAGTTCAATCTCGTAAGTCCCGGCAAATTCCCTCCGGATCATGGAGGAAACCCCGAGCCGGATGTTCTTTTCATCGTCTACAATCAACAATTTGCGCATAAGCCGTTATCCCCCTCCGGTTAATGAAAGCAGCGGCAGGCTCAGGACGACCTCCGTCCAGGCTCCATCCCTGCTGGTTATCTGCAGCCCGTACTCCCTGCCATAGTAGAGCCGTACGCGCTGGTTCACATTTCGCAGGCCGATTCCGCTGCCCTCCCGCTCGCGAAGTTCCCCAGCGGAATGCCGGTGCCGGAACGCTTCGTCCTCCATGCTCATCGTGAGCCTGAGCTCCTCAAGCTTACGCAGCGTCATCCCTCTGCCGTCATCGTGAACGCTGATGAACATGCGGTCGTCCAGCTCCCGCGCTTTCACGGTAATCACCAGCACATCTTCGCCGCCCGCCGAGCGGATTCCGTGCTTGACGGCATTTTCCACAATCGGCTGGAGAGACATCTTGGGCAGCTTCTGGTCCCAAAATCCAGGCGGAATCTCAAGCTGCAGGCGCAGCTTATCGTCATAACGGATGTTCATAATGGCGATATAATTGCCGATATGCTGAATCTCGTCTGCCAGCCGCACATAATCGCTGGTCCACTTCAGGTTGTACCGCATCATGCCGCCGAGCGAGGTCAGGGCGTCCGACAGCGCGTACTGCTCCCCGATTTCAGCCATCATTTTCAAATTTTCCAGCGTGTTGTACATAAAATGGGAATCGATCTGGTTTTTCAGCGAGTTCAGCTCGGCTTCCTTCGTCGCCGCCTGCTTATTGACCGCCTCCACGATGAGCTCGTTAATTTTGCGCAGCATGAGCCGGAAGTGATGAGCCAGTTCCCCCACTTCGCCTCCCCCGTGAATGTCGATGTCGAAATGAAAATTGCCCTGGCGCACTCTTTTCATCGAATTTTGCAGCACGTGAAGCTTTTTCAGAATGAGCGACAGCAGAAAATACGTCGTCACCGCCAGCAGCGCGATCAGGCCGGTAACAGCCAGAATCAGATTATTGCGCGTCTTCGCGATATCCGAAAACGGCTCCTCCAGGGAAACGATGTTCAGCATAAAGGCGCCGAGCCGGTCGAGCTTCGCGTACACGCACAAATACCGCGTTCCTTTGCTTGTAAATTCAAAGCTGCCGCCGAGGGAAGCGTCCCGGTTCAACCGGTCGAGAAATTCGGACGGCGCCAGTTTGCGGAAGAAAGCGGTATCATAAAGCGTGTGAACGGTCCCGCTTCCGTCGACGATCATCATCTGCGACTGTCCGTCCTGCACCCGGCTGAACGTCTTCGGGAAGAATAGATCGAAGAACATATCGACCTGCACGATCGCCTCATGCCGGCCTTTAACGAAGCTGACTTCCCGCAGCAGCGATACTTTCCCCCGCTCATCCATCGAGGGAACAGACGTATCCCGGATGAGATCCGGGTCCGAATGCCCGAAGATCCACTGGACAGTGCCTGAGCTTTCTTTTACTTGTTTGTACCAGGGCTGGCCGGTAACCCGGGATTCGCTGAAAAAAACCGGCCATATTTCCTTCACGTTCGCATTGTTCGTGAACAACCGGATATGAGCGAGATTCGGATTGTTAAACTGAAGACGCAGCAGGTTGTCGTAAGCGTTCCGGCGGTATTCGAGCAGCTCGTTCACTTCGAGATTGCGGTTGCTCTGCAAATATTCCGCGACGGCCGTATCGGAAACGATCAGCTGGGCGGTTCTCTCCATCGTTTCCATATGATTGTAAATATTGGTTTTCTCCACTTCCAGCATCGACTCGTTCGATTTGACAATTTCCCGGATCGTGCTCTGGTAAAAGGAGTTAAACAAGTACATCGACAGCAGCACAACCGGAATCAGCATGATAAAAATATACGAGACGATCAAGCGGGTCTGCAGCGGAACGGCGCCTGCCGCCTGGATCGTCCGGGCTTTCCAGCCGGATATCCGGCTTGTCATATCCACCGCATCACATCCTAGTCGAGTATCGGAAAAAAGAAAGCCCGATCGGACAGCGCAAAAGCAAAATTATGGCAATCGGACTAGTTCCAGTATATCGCCAAAACTCCAAAAAACCCAGAAGTCTGGGTTCTTTGAAAAGCTTATTTCAAAAACTGCTGAAGCTTCTTTAGATTGTCCTCGTACACTTTTTGCCGGTACGCTTCCACCTTGGCGATGCCCGCGTTTTCGCGATCCTTCAGAAACTTGGCGAAAATCTGGTCGAATTCCCCGTCGCTCTTGGCGAGCAGCAGCTTCGGCAGCGCCTTGCCCCACAACTGGGTTACTTTGCCCGCGATGATCCCTTCCTCGGAAGTTCCCGTCGGATTCACCTGATCAAATTGAGAGAAGCTTTTCGTTTTCCCTTTCGTCCACTCTTCCAACTGCTTGAACGGTTCCACGGCGGGCGGCGCCCATTTCAAGTTCATCGTCGTATCCATCAGCATCCAGAATGTGTAGGAGGACCCGTACCGTTTGTCGAACGCCGCACGGTCTTTGTTGAGCAGAGCGAGCGCCTCCGGTTTGAACTGGTCTTTGCCGTCAATCGTATCGTAGGAAACGCCTTTCTCTCCGAGATAGAAATCCTTCTGACCTTCTTCGCTCAGCATATACGTCAGAAAACGGATGGCCCTGGCTTTATCCTTCACGTCTTTGGAAATCAGCGTGACCGTCCAGCCGGAAATCGTGCCCCCGCTCAAGGCGGGCGGGTCCTGCTTCGCATTGCCGGGACCGTCCACGGCGATATACACGGAGTTCGGGTCCTTGGCATACAGCACATTCTGCTGAGCGGCGAAGTCCGTGCGCTGATACATCATCGCGAAGTAGCGCCCCTGGGCGATTTTCTCTTCCATCTGCGGCCGCTTGTCGATAAAAATGTCTTTGGCGAGCAAGCCCGTCTCGTTGGCCTTGCGGAACGTTTTCAGCCATTTAACGTACTCGGGGTCCGTGGTGCGGTCGTACAGCTTGCCGTCTTTTTCCATCGGAATGGCAAGGAAGTTCTGCAGAATGGAAGAACGCTGGTTATAATCTTCCAGCGAATAGTTGCCGGTGTCCCCGAATTCGTGCAGTCCGAGCGGAATGAGCGGCTGCCCCCCAACCTCGGGAAACTTTTCCTTCGCGGCCTTCAATGCGCCGAGGAAGCCTTCCGGCGTCCGCATATCGGGCTTGCCAAGCGCCTCGTACATATCTTTGCGGACCAGGAAGGTCTGGTTCGACGTCTGTTTGTCCCCCGAAGTCTCGTAATCCTTAGGAGAGGCCGCGGCGTTCGGATAGCCGTATACGTTCCCGTCCGGCTGCGTATACCACGACACCTTGGCGGGGTCCGCCACCTTGACGAAATACGGATCGTACTGGTCGGCAAGCTTGTTGAGAGGAAGCACCATCCCGCCCTCGATCATTTTCTTGACCCCGTCCTCATACCAGCCGAGCGTGATAAAATCCGGCAGCTTGCCCGACGCGATCATCGTATTGAGCTTCTCGTTCTCGTTGCCCGCGGGTACGATCAGGTTAAGATTCACACCGGTTTTCTTGGTGATATACTGCGAGGTCGGATCGGCTCCCCACTTGCTCCCGAACCAGGAGAAATTCAAATACCAGTCGAACGTGACGGGCGACGTGTCGCTCTTCCACCCCGGCGCGTTCGGGTCGATCTTGACTTCGGCGGCCGTGGACTCCGGCTTGGACGTTTCACCTTCCGCCCCTCTTTGCTTGCATGCCGCGGACGTTAAGGCCAGGACGGCGCTGAGAACCAGAGGAACCAGCCTGCTCGTTTTGCGCATAAGATCGGTCTCCTTTTACACGAATCATGAATACTTCAATCTAACCTTTGATGGAACCAATCATAAACCCTTTCACAAAATATTTTTGCAGAAACGGATAAGCCAGAACAATTGGGAGCGTAGTGACCACCATCGTCGCCAGCTTGATCGATTGGGAGGTGACGTTCTTGGCCATCCCGCCGGGAGCAGCGGCCAGCATCTGGTTCGAGCTGGATTGGGCCACCACCCTGTAAAGGAAGGTCTGGATCGGCTGAAGATCGGGATTGTTGATGTAGATCATGCCCGTAAAATAATCGTTCCACTGATAGACCCCGTGAAACAAGGCGATCGTAGCCACTACCGGCATGGACACAGGGAGCACCACTCTGCAAAAAATCGTAAAGTCGCCGGCGCCGTCGATTTTCGCCGCTTCTTCGAGCCCCGCCGGAATTTCCCTGAAGAAGGCGAGAAAAATAATCAGGTCGAAGAAATTGAACATCGCGGGAAGAATGTATACCCAGAAGCTGTCCAGCAGTCCCAGATCACGAATGAGCAGATAGGTCGGGATCAGCCCCCCGCTGAAAAAAAGCGTCACCGTGCCCAGCATCATATACACCCGTCGTCCGGCCAGCTCCCTGCGGGAGAACGCGTATGCGACCATCGAGGTGAAAAACACGTGTGCCGCGGTGCCGATTAGCGTTTTTGCCACCGTAATGCCCATGGCCTTCATAATCCCCGTATTTTCAAAAACGGCCCGGTAATTGTCCAGGCTCGGCTCCCTCGGCCACCAATAAATCCCGCCCTGCATCGCATCGGTCCCGTTGTTGAACGAATGGACCAGCACGTACCAGATCGGATAGAGCGTCACAAAACAGACAAGCAGCATCGCGAGCCCGTTTAAACCATCAAAAATCGCTTCCCCCGCTGTTTTCCGTTTAAACAGAATCAATTCCAAGCCTCTTTTCTTCAGAAAAGTGATGTCTGATTAAATCTTTTGGTCACGTAATTGGCTCCCAGCAGAAGCCCCAGGGCAATGACGGATTTGATGAGTCCGACCGCGGTCGCGTAAGAAAACCGGCTGTTTGCGATACCCATCTGATACACATAAACATCAATCACATTGCTAGCGCTTTCATTCAAGGAATTCCGAAGCACCAGAATCTGGTCGAAGTTGGAATTGAGCACACCGCTGATGGCGAGAATAAACAGAATCGTGATCGTTCCCTTAATCGACGGGAGCGTGATGGCCCGCATTTTCTGAAAACGCCCCGCCCCGTCCATCGTGGCCGCTTCGTAAAGTTCCGGGGAAACCCCGGCCATCGCCGCCAAATAAATGATCGCCGACCAGCCCAGCTCCTTCCAGATGTCGGTCGAAACGACAATGCCCCAGAAATAAGCCGGTTCGGCCAGATAGGCGACCGGTTCACGAAGAATTCCGAGTCCTTCCAGGAGCTTGTTGATCAATCCCGTATCCGCCAGCCAGGTGGACAAGATCCCGCCTAGAATGACCCAGGACAAAAAGTGCGGTAAATACGAGATCGTCTGAACCGTTTTTTTGAAGCGCACCGATCTCAATTCATTCAAAAAAAGAGCGAACAGGATCGGAAGCGGGAATCCGATGACCAGCTTGAGCAGACTCATTCCGAGTGTATTCCGGATGACGGGGAGCAAGTTCTCGTCCTCCAGGAAAGCCCGGAAGTGTTCGAATCCCACCCAGGGCGCCTCGGAGACGGGCTTAATGATGCTGAAATTTTTGAAGGCGATCAAAATCCCATACATGGGTATGTAGTTGAAAATGAGAATCCAGGCGACCCCGAGAAGGGCCATCGTCTGCAGCTGGCGCTGTTTGTAAAACAGGCGTATCCAGCCTGCCGCTCCCCGTTTGCTCTGGATTGCCGCCGGCGTACGGGAGCGATTGCTGGTTGGCAAGTATCCGCACCTCCTGTCGGTTAAAGTGGAAATCCCGGTTCCTTTATTGTACAGGGGGCGGATAGCGGTCATAAGGCCTCTTTTTTTTCATTGGGGATTAAAATTTCAGGTAACCGAACCCGAAGGACAGCCAAAAAAAGACATAAAAAAAGCGCCCTCCGGCACCGTTTCGGATCAAACTCGGAACAAACAGACACGTAAATAGGGACCCCGGTTATCCGTGATAATCGGCAGGTCCCTATGCTTGATTGAACGTATTCAATTGTCCGTTTACACTCCATTCTGCTTCATTCGTTTCCTGGGTTCCCGCATGCCTCCGCTTCGATTATTAAGGGCATGCTTCGCTAACTGGGTACAACGGATTCATCTCCCTTCCTGTAGTCTGGACTTCTCGTGGTTATGGTCCTATAGGGATCACCCCTGGCTGTCAAGTTGAAGTGGTTATGTCCTTATACCCATTTAAAATTTGTGTTCCTCCTTGGCTTTATCTTACCTCAAATATTAAACTATTGTAAATATTCAGAAAATATCGAAAATAGGCGAAAGAACCGTTTTACCGGTTTCATTCACCCTTTTTCTCGTATTTTCTAACATTTTCTAAGATTTTGTAAGCGTTTCAATGTTTCTTGCTTTGGCCGGAGTCAGACGCTCGAAAAACGAATTACGCAAAGGATTATGGGCGATTTGTATACCCAGCACATTCTCCAGATCCTTGAAATGAATAAACGCTTTGCGCGATTTTAAAAGAAGGGGATGTTTAAGCGGAATTTGTTTCCCTGCCGTTTCAATCGTTCCCGATTCCGGATCCAGCATGTAAGGCTTGCCATGAAGGTAGAACGTGATCGTACGGTCCTTGTTCCTGGTCATCGTGCCGCCCAGATCTTTCAGCGTGTCCCGCAGGGGCACGTAATTATAATCCTGGCTGAAGTCCGTCACATTGCGCTGGATAGTCCGGTTCAGGACCTGGGGCGTGATATCCGGGCTTCCGGCCGTGATGCGCGAAATCTGCATAGGATCGTCGGCTCTTGTCGTCATTTCACTGAGAACCGTGAAGCCGTACTTATACCCGACACTCTGAAGGAGCGAGGTAGCGCGGTCATCATAATAGCCGTAGGGATACGCGTAGGAATCGACTTCCTCTTCTCCCGCTTTTTTCAGTTTCTTCTTGCAGTCGAGGGCGTCGTTAACCACCCGCTTCTTATACTGTTCCTCCGTCTCCTGCTTGCCGTCCACCACAATGTTCGTCGTCAGCAAAGGTTTGCCGTTCTGTTTGTCGTGCATGCTGTCGGAATGACACTGACAGGAAATATTGGCGTCGCGATCCGTTGCGATCGTTCTCAGCTGCCGCTCGTCGAGAAAATGGAGCTTGCTCGCACGAGGGTCCGCCAGCGTTCCCGTGATCTCGAAATTAACGGCCGGAACCTGAAGCTCCTTCAGCACCGGATAAGCCTGGTCGTATAGACTTTCGTACCCGTCGTCGAACGTAACCAGGACGGCATTCTCCGGCACATTCCCGCCCGCCATAAAGCTTTTGAACTGCTGGAGCGTGATAAAGTGATAATTTTCTTTCTTCAGAAAAGTGAGCTGGCTGCGGAACAGCGCCGGTGTAATCGTGACGTTGCTCGTGTCCGTATCGCTGATGTGGTGATAAAGCAGGACGGCAACCTGGTCTTTGTAGGTAAAACGCGGAGCGCTCTGGCGCACCAGGTAAATCGATCCTGCAACGAGGAGAAGAGAAAGAAAAATTTTGAGTGCTTTCATCATACTGCTTATAACCCCTTTTTCAAAATAAAGAAGACTTTATAAGGTTCCATCTGTATCCGTCCGCTTCCTTCCGCGTTCGGCTTCGTAAAACATTAATTTTTTGTAACTTTTTTATCCAATTTATTCCATTATAAAAGATCCGCTTTTTCCGCCGCCCTCTTCCATTCAGGCGCTTCCCCTTACGGGTCAAACGCACAATCGCCCTCCCTCCCTTCGTCATATGTTGTAGGGTAATATCAATCAAATCAAGAGGAGTTGGATCGATATGGGATACGTTGGAGGAGTAGGAGCAGGAGTAGGTTGCGGCGTTGGTTACGGTGGACTTTTCACTAGCACGGCGGTAATTCTGGTTCTCTTCATTCTGCTGGTTATCGTTAGCCGCACGTTCCTGTACTAAGTTAACGAACGCACTTTAAACCGACCCGAATCAGCAGACGACCGTTCGAACAGGCGCTCTAGCAGGTGCCTGTTTGTTTTTTTCGCGCCTCCCCCGGCCGCACAACTATCCGGGATTTTTTTACATACACTGATAAGAACGATTGGAAATGAAAAAAGTTACCGGTATCCGCTGTTTATTCGATGAATACCGACTTTGTAAAAAGGGGTGTGTAATCCGATGCCTATTATGCGGGAGGTCGCTCATGCCATCCACAGCCTTTCCGAATGGCTGCTGGGAAACCAGGAAAAGGACGGAACGTGGAAATTTTGCTACGACAACGGAATTTCAACAAGCGCCTATCTGATTATTCTGCTCCGCACGCTGGAAACGGAAAATGCGGACGATGAGGCGCTGATCCGACGGCTGCACGACAGCATCGTCCGCACCCAGCAGCCCGACGGCTCCTGGAAGCTGTATGCCGACGAGAAGGACGGCAATTTGGCCGCAAGCGTAGAAGCCTATTACGCCCTGCTCTTCTCCGGCTATTCGGACGACAGCAGTCCGTCCCTGGTGAACGTCCGCGCTTTTATCCGCTCCCGGGGAGGGATCACCGGCGTTACGAACGTCCTGACACGCGTCATTCTGGCCGCAACCGGGCAGATTCCGTGGCCGGCGGCGTACTCGATCCCCCTGGAGTTCCTGCTCCTGCCGGCGTCGGCTCCCTTGAGCTTCTTCGATTTGTCCGCCTACGCGCGGGTTCATCTGGCGCCCGTTCTGCTGATGGCGGACCGCAACTTCTCCGTCCGTACGAGGCGGACACCGGACTTGTCCGCGCTGGGTGTACGCCGGGACGAGGACGGGAAGAGCGGCGACTCTTACGGGTCGGTGCCCGGCTCTTCCGCACAACCGGAACGCGGCCCGGGCGGGCTGCTGGCGGCCATCCAGGCGGGGATCTCGCAGCTCGCCGCCCTTCCCGGCCAGCTTCACGGGAGCGCGGTGAAGAAAGCCGAGCGGTTTATGCTCGAGCGGATCGAGCCCGACGGCACGCTGTACAGCTACGCCAGCAGCACGTGCCTGCTCGTCTTCGCGCTGCTCTCGCTCGGCTTCGAGCGCCGCCATCCGACTATCGAGCAGGCGGTAAGGGGCCTGAAGGCCATGCTGTGCGTATCCGAAGGCAGGCTGCTTATGCAGAACGCCCCGTCCACCGTATGGGATACGGCTCTGATCGCCTATGCGCTGCAAGAAGCGGGCGCCCGGCCGGAAGCTCCCGGAATCCGGAAGGCCGCTTCCTACCTGCTCGCCAAACAGCAGCGGAAGATCGGCGACTGGGGCCGGAAGGTTTCCCATCCGGTACCCGGAGGCTGGGGGTTCTCCCCCTCCAATACGCGAAATCCGGATGTGGACGATACGACAGCCGCTCTCCGCGCGGTTAAATTTCTACGCTCCGAAGGGACTGCCGGCCGGGAAGCATGGAACAGGGGCTTGTACTGGATCATGTCCATGCAGAACCAAGACGGCGGCTGGGCCGCTTTCGAGAAGGACACGGACGAAAAGTTGCTCACGCTCCTGCCCATGGAGGGCGCGAAGCATGCGGCAATCGATCCTTCTACGGCCGACTTGACAGGCCGGACGCTGGAATTTCTCGGCAGCACAGTAGGACTGGACGTTAAGCACGTCTGGATTCGAAGAGGGGCCGACTGGTTGGTCGCTAACCAGGAAAAGGACGGTTCCTGGTACGGGCGCTGGGGGATCTGCTACCTGTACGGAACGTGGGCGGCGCTGACGGGGCTGGCGGCAGTCGGCTTGAAGCCGGATCATCCCGCTGTTGCCAAAGGGGTACGCTGGCTCCTGAGCGTACAAAATCCCGACGGGGGCTGGGGAGAATCGTGCGCCAGCGACATTGTGGGCCGCTACGAAAGTCTCGGGGCCAGTACCCCGTCCCAAACCGCATGGGCCCTCGACGCGCTGATCGCGGTTCATCCCCGGCCGTCGGCGGCAATCGACCGGGGCATACAGAGACTCGTCGCCGCTCTAGGTGAGCGGGATTGGACTTCCTTATACCCGACAGGGGCGGGACTGCCGGGTAGCTTCTACAACACCTACGAAAGCTACCGGTACATCTGGCCGCTCCTTGCCCTCAGCCATTACCGCAATAAATACGGAGAGAAGTCCGTCAAACCCGAATAACCCGCCTGGTACATCAGGCGGGTGCTTCTCTGTCCTTCAAGATTGATCTTTGGAGGAATCCGGTCCTTTTACCTCCAACAAGTGCGTATACCGGTCGTACCGGCCGTCAAGCTCCTCGGCCATTTCGCGGTACTTCCGGGTTTCCTCGACCACGGGATCAGTCGTAGCCTGTATGCGGATTTCCGTCTTGGCCATGAGCCGTTTTCTCGCGGATTCCTCTCTGTCTTCTTCCTTCATCTCGCCTTCCGTCAGTTTGCGGACCAGCTGTTCTTCCATTTCTTTGGCATCCATCCCGGTACACTCCTTTCCTGAATCGTCCCCGTTCGGGAAGGGAACCTCTTCTTTTATAGTACCCGGTTAAAAGAGACCCTACACCACGCCGTCCCGACCGCGCAGCAGGAGCAGGCGAAGACCCTCTTCTTACGCAAAGAGAGCCTTTTGCCTGCCGCTATTTAATTGATTCCGTTCGCATACTGCTGGAAGACGGCTTTAACTCTTGAGGTGATATAGCCGCTCCCTCCTCTTCCTTTTACATCCTCGATCATCATCGACACGAGAAGCTGGGGATCGGCCGCATCGAAACCGACAAACCAGCCGTTCTCCTGGCCCTCTTCCCCTTTGCTCTTTTTAAGCTCGGCCGTGCCCGTTTTACCTGCGATAAGCTTGCCCGGTACAGCCGCTCCATGTCCCACGCCGCGCGGATCCTTGACCGCTTCGACAAGATCTTTTTTCAAAAGTTCAGCCGTTTCGGGCTTCATCGCCGATGGTTTCCAGTACTTCTCCTTGCCTTTGTCTTCCTTCAAAAGCGAAGGATAAATGATATTGCCCTGATTCACAAGCGCCGAGTAAGTCAGAGCGATGTGCAGGGAAGTCATGGTCACTTCGCCTTGTCCGTAACCGGAATCGGCCAGTTGAATATCGTTTGCGATCTGCTTGTTGTACAGCTGCGAGGTGTCGAACGCATACGGCAGCGGAAGCTTCTCGTTGATGCCGAATTTGGCGGAAGCCTCGGCAAACTTATCTTTTCCCAATTCCAGAGCGGCCTGGGCGAAATAAATGTTGTCGGAGTTCGTCAGCGCGCTCTGCAGATTGACCGGACTCGCATCATGCACCCGGGTTACGTAGTAGCTGCCCCAGGATGCGTCCTTCGTCCAGCGGAGCCCTTTGATCGGCTTCTGTTCGTCGGGGTTCAGCACCCCTCCGTCGATCGTCACCGCTGCTGTAAGCATTTTGAAAGCCGAACCGGGCGAGAAAGTTTTCGTAAAGCGGTTCAGGAACGGCTTCTTGGGGTCCTCGCTGAGTTGCTTATACTGCGTGCCTGATATTCCCTTCACAAAAGTGTTCGGATTGTACGACGGACTGCTCACGAGAGCGAGTATTTCGCCGGTAAGCGGCTGGATTGCGGCAGCCGATCCGGCATCTTTTTTCATCTGCTCGTAGACCAGCTTCTGGAGATTGGCGTCGATGCTTAGCGTCACGGTCTGACCCGGAACCATTTTTTTCTCGGCCAGTGTATCTTTCTCGGTGCCGTCGGCCCCCGTAATGAAGATTTTATAACCGGGCTGGCCCTTGAGCTGCTTCTCGTAAATCTGCTCCAGCCCCGCCTTGCCGATTACGTCGCCCGTACGGTAGCCTTCGCTCTGAAGCTTTTTCAGCTCCTCCGCGCTGATCTGTCCGATATATCCGGTCAAGTGAGCCGCCGCTTCGTCAAACGGATAGGTCCGGATTTCTTTGCTGCTGAACGTGACGCCGGGGAGCTTCGTGTAAGCTTCGGTTTCGCCGTCCTGAATGTACGCGAGCGGAACGAACGATTCCGGCTTCACCCAGGATGCCGACAGCTTCTGGTTGATCTCCTCCACCTTCATCCCCAGCTTACCGGCCAGCTTCGCTTTGGTCTGCTCCGCCGCATCGCCCAGCTTGCCCGGTACGACCCCGATTTGCTTGGCCGGGCCGTTGTAGGCGAGCTTGTTGCCGCGCCTGTCCACGATTTCGCCCCGCACTGCTTCGGTGCTCTGGACTCTTACTTTATCCCCGTCCTTCAATTGGGGGAACAGGTAGGAAGGCGACCAATCGACCTGCCAGACGGTGTCTTTCTCCTTCTTGCCCTTCACCAGATGGGCGGTCTGGTCGAATTTTACCGGGCCGGCGAGCGTGTTCAGCTCCACATGAAACGGGACGGAAACCTCGTCCTTATTCTTGACCGGTTTTTGCAGTTCTTCCGGAAAAGCCGGTTTGACGGTCAAATCCGTCATTTCAATCCCTTTATAGACGCTTTCGTATTTTTTGACGAAATCGTCTTTGCTGATTTTAGTCTGGGACGCCGGTGACAGCTTGTCGTACATCGCTTCGTAATTGAGTGCTTGCCAGCCGCTCACATAGGCCTCGAAAGCGTGCTGCGGCGTTTCTTCCTGACTGCAGGCCGGCAAAAGCAGCAGAAGGAGGATGCCTCCGATTCCCGCCAGCGTCTTTCCGTTTCTTATCATGAGATCGCCCCCTGAATGTTCAAATGCTTCGGTTGCTCCGGTTCCCTTCCCGTTTCCTTCGTGATTCGCATTTGCGTATTGGCGTCGGTCAGTTCCAGAGCTTCATGCTGCGCAGGACTTCTCCCGCGATTTTACGGGCTGCGCTGCCGTTTGCCTTCATATCCGCCTCTATATTAAGGGCAAACACATACTCCTGCCCCTCCTTCTCAAGGTGACCCACGAACCAGCCCTGCACATCGTTGCGGGGTTCCGTCATCACCCTGACTCCTTCACATTCCGTATCCTTCTATCATACCGCACCCGTACAAAAAAATCAGGTCCTCCCGCTTCGCGGAAGAACCCGATTCCCGATCTTGCGAGCCTCTTCGGACGCAGCCGGCTCGTTAGCTTCGTTTATTCTACCCGCATCCGGAGAGTGGACTCGCCGAGGGCGACTTCCTCCATACCTTCCGCGTTCTCGTAACGGATCGTGCTGACCAGCACGTTATCGCGGAGTACCTGTTCGTACCGCAGTAAGGCCTCTTTAAGCTGCGGATCGGCATCCAGCACAAGGGTGATGCGCCGGTCAATCGGCAGATCCAGCTTTTTGCGGTAATCCTGAACGGCGCGGACGACCTCGCGGACGGCCCCTTCCTGCTTGAGCGCTGCGGTCACTTCCGTATTCAGGGCAACGGTAAGGCCGTAGCCGGATGCGGAAGCGAACCCCGGCTTCGCCGTTTTTTCCACGAGCAGTTCATCCAGCGTCAGGTGGACGCTTTCCCCTTGCACCTCCGTATCCAAAGCACCCCGGCCGACCGCTGCAGCAGCTGCTTCCGGAGAAAGATTTTTCAAATAACCTTGCAGGGGACCGACCAATTTGCCGTATTTTTTGCCGGCCGCTTTCAGGTTGAGCTTCAAAGCAAACTGGACGAAACCGGCATCGCTTTGCTCCAGACGAACTTGCTTCACATTGATTTCTTCCTGGATGATCGCTTCAAAACGGTCCAGCGCGAACTCGCGGTCAAGCGAAATCAGAAGCTCCGACAACGGCTGGCGGGTCTTAATCGCCGTTTCGTTGCGGACGCTGCGGGCCAGTTCGACGATCTGCCGAGCCGTCTCCATCTCGCTTTCCAGCGCGGTATCGACGGCGGCTTCGTCCGCTTTCGGATAGTCGGCCAGATGCACGCTGCCTTTCCCTCCGAGATTGCCGTATACGTCTTCGGCGATCAGCGGAGCGTACGGCGCGATCATCCGCGCCAGTGTGAGCAGAACTTCGTGGAGCGTCTGATACGCCTCCACTTTGTCTTCCGGCATGCCGCTTCCCCAGAAACGGTCCCGCGAACGCCGGATATACCAGTTGCTCAGCTCATCCACGAACACCTCGATCTGCTTCGCCGGATTAAGGAAGTCGTTCGCGTCCAGTCCTTTGACGACACTTGCGAGCGTGCTGTTCAGCCGCGACAAAATCCAGCGGTCCAGCTCATTACGCGGCGGTTTCCGCTCGAACGAACCCGGATCAAAGCCGTCGATATCGGCATACAAGGCAAAGAACGCATGCGTATTGTGAATCGTATCGATGATCTTCGATTTTGCTTCCGCGACGATCTGCTTGGAGAAACGTTTGCTGTTCCAGGGGGCACTGTCCGACAGAAGCGCCCAGCGGAACGCATCCGTCCCGAACTCTTCGATAATGTCCCACGGGTCGAGGACATTGCCTTTGCTCTTGGACATTTTCAGCCCGTTCTCATCCAGCACATGCCCCGTTGAAATGACCGCCTTGTACGGCGCCCGGCCGTTATACAGCGTAGAAACCGCCAGCAGGCTGAAAAACCATCCGCGCGTCTGGTCGATGCCTTCGCAGATCATATCGGCCGGATACTGCTCGTTGAACGTCTTCTCGTCTCCGAACGGATGGTGATACTGGGCGAACGGCATCGAGCCGCTGTCGAACCAGACGTCGATCACTTCCGGCGTTCTTTCCATCACCCCGCCGCACGAACAGCGAAGCTTGACGTCATCCACGTACGGCTTATGAAGCTCAAGACTCTCATCCACGGGATCGACGGCACGATCACGCAGCTCTTGGTGGCTTCCCGGAGCAAATTCCTCTCCGCAATCCCCGCATACCCATACGTTAAGGGGAGTTCCCCAGTACCGGTTGCGGCTGATATTCCAGTCCACCAGCTCCTCCAGGAATTTCCCGAAACGGCCTTCACGGAGATGGCCCGGATACCAGCTCACTTCGTTGTTGTTCGCGATAAGCTGGTCCTTGACAGCCGTCGTCCGGATAAACCAGCTTTCCATCGCGTAGTAAAGCAGCGGCGACTTGCAGCGCCAGCAGAACGGATAGCTGTGCTCGTAACGTTCTTTGGAGAAGAGCAGTCCGCGTTCAGACAACTTTTTCACGATATCGACGTCGCAATCTTTCACAAAACGGCCCGCGAAATCGGTAATTTCCGCGGCATAGGTGCCGTCCTGCTTCACGACATGGACGAAGTCGATCCCATGCTGACGTGTGGTGCGGTAATCGTCTTCCCCGTGCGCGGGCGCGATATGCACGATCCCGGTTCCGCTCGCATCGCTGACATAATCGGCGTCTACGACCAGATGGCCTTTGTTCAGCTTCAAATAGCCGAAAGGCGGCTCATATGCGGTTCCGACGAACTCGGCCCCTTTATGCACGGAGAGGACCTCCGCTTCGCCTCCGAACACCTTGTCGGCGAGATTCTGCGCCGTCACGTACACGTCTCCGTTATGTTTCACTTTGACATAATCGAGATCTTTGTTTACCGCCAGCGCCACGTTCGCCGGAAGCGTCCAGGGGGTCGTCGTCCATGCGAGAAAATATTCGTCCGCGGCTTTGCTCTTGAACTTGACCGTGGCACTCAGATCTTTGACGTCTTCGTAGCCCTGCGCCACTTCGTGCGAGCTTAGCGTCGTCTGGCAGTCGGGGCAGTACGGGCTGACACGATGACCCTTATACAGAAGCCCTTTCTTGTGAATGGTCGACAGCACATGCCAGACGCTCTCGATGTAATCGTTCGTCAGCGTCACGTACGGATGCTCCATATCGGTCCAGTAAGCGATGGCTTCTGTCAGCTCGCGCCACTGTTTTTCGTATTCGAACACGCTGTTCTTGCACGTTTCCACAAACTTGGCCACACCGTATTCCTCGATCTCCTGCTTGCCCGATATGCCCAGCTGCTTCTCTACGCCCAGCTCGACCGGCAGTCCGTGCGTATCCCAGCCGGCCTTGCGGATGACGCGGTAGCCCGACATCGTTTTGTAGCGGCCGATAAAATCTTTGATGACCCGGCCGAGCACATGCCCGATATGCGGCTTGCCGTTAGCGGTAGGCGGACCTTCGTAAAAAACGAAGTTCGGCTTGCCTTCCCGGTTCTCGATCGACCGACGAAACGTATCGTCGGACCTCCACTGGTTCAGGACCCGCAGTTCCCGGGTTCTTGCTTTTTCTTTGACATCGACTTTGTTCATGTTCCGTCATCCTTTCCGGCTACGTTTCTTAAAACAACAAAAAAATCCCGTCCCGTAAGGGACGAGATTGTATCTCGCGCTACCACCCTTGTTCCGCCAAAGCCTTGTGGATAAAAGCTGTGCGGCACCTCATCTGCGTACGATCATACGCGTCCCTTGTAACGGCGGGATCCCGGGTCAGCTTACTAGCCTGCTTCAGCTTTCCTTCTCGGAGAGGATTTTCTGCTCATTCTTGTCCATTGGCTTTCAGCGCGGGGCCAACTCTCTGGGGAACAAGGGATCAGCGTACTCGTTCTCGTCAATGAATTTCTCGGTTTCATTTTCAGATATTTCATTTTTACAGCATTTTCGGTAAAATGTCAACCCGCTTTTGTCCTTCGGCGCTGCGGCGGTAATTTCGTTGTCCCGCTCTTTTTTACCTGGCTTCCCCATCCGGCACTTGTATGACTTTCCATAAGGAGGTAGTCTGGAATAGAAAAATCAATCGGACTTCTATTTGATGAGGTGGTGCTTGCATGAATGTCGAAGCTTATTTGAAAAGAATGGACACGAGCCGTCCGGCCAAGCCGGATCTGGCTGCCCTGAAGGAGCTTCAGCGTCAGCATATGCTTCACGTGCCTTTTGAAAATCTGGACGTAATCCGTCAAACGCCGATCACGCTGGACATCGCTTCCTTTTATGAAAAGGTGGTCGGGCGCCGCCGCGGAGGCTTCTGTTACGAGCTCAACGGACTTTTCAGCACACTTCTCAAGGACCTTGGTTTCAAGGTGCGCCTGATTGCGGCTACCGTCGCCAAGCCGGACGGAACTTGGGGGATGCCTGAAAGCCATGCGACCATTCTGGCGGAACTGGACCGGTCCTACCTGATCGACGTCGGCTTCGGCGACTCCGCCCGCTCCCCTGTTCCGCTGGACGGGACACCGGTGGAGGATGTAAGCGGCGTTTACCGGGCAGCGAAAGTGGCGGAAGCGGACGACCTGTACGATCTCCAGCGTGCCGGCGAAGACGGGGCCTGGAGTGCGCTGTATCGCTTCTCGACGGCGCCCCGCTCCCTGGAGAGCTTTGCCGAAGCGTGCACGTTCAACCAGACGTCCCCCGAGTCCCATTTTACGCAGAAGCTGCTTGCGACAAAAGCGACCGTGACGGGACGGGTGACGATTTCGGGCGACCAGCTGATCGAGACGGACGGTGACGTCAAAAGCAGACAGCCGCTGGCCCCGGAGGAACTGGAAAAGACGCTGATCAGCCGTTTAGGCCTGTCCGTCTGATAGACGGAAAGCCGGTCTGCTCGCATAGAGCGGACCGGTTTTTGGGTGCTGCATTCCGCTTCAGCGCTCTTCCGGACCGGCTTCTTCCTGCCGGCGTTCCCCAGCTGCGACTTGAAGGCGTGCCGCTTCTTTGTTAAAGCGCCGCAAGCTTGTTTCTCAGCTGCTCCGCCGCAAACATTCCTTCCGCGTCGTGCAGGACATCACCCGGTTTATTCCCTTTGCCGAGGATATAGCCTTCGAAACGGATGCCCATAAAGTCGAAAATATACTGAAACTGCTGAATCATCGGCAGTCCCTTGATTTCCGGCAGGTCGCCTCCGACTGCGATGACGTAGGCCTTTTTGGCGGCCATCGTTTTTTTGAAATCCGGGTAGTCCCCGTCCCTCATCATCTGCGACCAGCGGTCCACGAAGTTTTTCATGATCCCCGACATGCTGTACCAGTACACCGGTGTCGCAAAAATAAGAACGTCCGCGGCAAGTACCCGGTCGATCACTTCTTTGTAATCGTCGTTCATCTCCGGAAATCCCTCTTCCGCATGACGCCCGTCGATAATCGCCCGGATTGTGTAAGTGTTAAGCTGAATCCGGTCGACTGTCAGACCTTTGACGGCTTCCTCCGTCAGCTGCTCCGTATTTCCATCGGGACGTGTTCCCCCGTAAATGACTGCGATTGACATGGCTGCGTTCACTCCTCGGTTCGATAAGTCGGCAGGCTCGTGCCCGTCCGCAGTGCGGGCGGGGGATGCCTCGTTCTCTTCATTTCGTGATTTGTTCCGGTGTTTCAGGGCTTGCCGGACACTACCCTCTCATTTTACAATAAAGAGAACGATCACCAAAGACGATTATTTCGATGTCATCAAGCAACTTTTTCGATGAAAGAGAGAAGCAGCGATGGAAACCAAACAACTTCTGACGTTTAAAACCGCCGCCGAGAACCTGAATTTTACCCAGACGGCCCGGATGCTTAATTTTGCCCAATCCAGTGTGACCGCGCAAATCAAAGCGCTGGAATCCGAGCTTGGGGCCCCCTTGTTCGAACGGCTCGGCAAACGGCTCGTTTTAACGGAAGCGGGGCGCCAGTTTAAATTGTACGCCGACAAAATCATTACCCTGACGGAAGAGGCCAAACATACCGTCCGCGGGGACGAAGAACAGGCCGGAACGCTTGTGATAGGCGCCCAGGAAAGCCAGTGCACGTACCGTCTTCCCGCTTTGCTCAAAGAATTTAAAGCCCGCTTTCCGAATGTGAAGATCGTGTTCCGGCCTTCGAATTCGGATGCTCATGCCAGGGAGCAGCTGCTGGAAGGCGTTCTTGATATCGCCTTTATCATGGACAGCTGCAAGCCGCGGGAAGCACTGCATATCGAAACGCTGATCCGGGAGGAGCTCAAAATCGTCGCCTCGCCCGATCATCCGCTCGCGGACGTGAAGAACCTGACGCCGAAGGATCTGGAGCACGAAACGTTCCTGCTGACGGAAGCCGGCTGTTCCTACCGGACCATCCTGGAGCGGTCCTTCAGCTCCGTATCCGTCTATCCGCTAAACAAATTCGAGTTTGCAAGCATCGAAGCTATCAAGCAGTGCGTCATGTCCGGACTCGGAATCGCTATTCTGCCCGGCATGGTTGTAGCCGCAGACCTGCGTGAAGGGAAGCTGACCGAGCTGGCTTGGAAAGCGCCCGAAGACGCGTTGTTCACCCAAATCGCCTGGCACAAGGACAAATGGATGACGCCTCCCCTGCTGGCTTTTATCGAGCTGACACGGAAAGTTTTCCATGCCGGTGAGATGGTTCCGGAGCACAAACCCGAAGCGAAGCCGGCGGAAGAAACCCTCACTTCCTGACGGCGAAAACGCGCATAACCTGCGCGGCCGTCTGTTCCAGCAGCTCCGGAGTGCGGCGCATCGCCTCTTCGAGGGTCATCGGCCCGTTTACGAGGCTGAACACGGCCGTGACTCCCTGCCCGTAAAGCTCCTCGATCCCTTCGCCCACGGACCCGGCCAGAACCACGGCCGGCACGCCGTGCTTCGCGGCCAGCCCGGCGACTCCGGCCGGCGTCTTGCCCCTTGCCGTCTGGGAATCTGTGCGGCCTTCTCCGGTAAGGACCAGATCGGCTCCCTTGACCGCCGCCTCCAGTCCCGTAACCGCGGAGACGACCGAGAAGCCCGATTCCAGCCTGGCATTCAAGAAAGCGAGAATGCCCCCGGCCAAACCGCCCGCCGCTCCCGCTGCAGGCAGCCCGTGCAGGGCCGTGCCGGTAGCTTCCCGGATCACATCCGCAAAGCGGGCCAGGTTGCTCTCCAGCCGGTCGACCATGTCCGGCGCCGCTCCTTTCTGGGGCCCGAAAACGGCGGATGCGCCGTGAGGACCCGTGAAGGGGTTGGTCACGTCGCACGCCAGCGTAAAGGTGCAGCGGGCCAGCCGCTTGTCGAGGCCGTCCGCGGAAATACCGGCGACCTCGCCCAGCGCTCCTCCGCTTGCTCCCGCCGCGAGAGGCCTGCCTCCGCTGTCGAGCAGCTCCGCGCCCAGGGCCTGGAGCATCCCCGCTCCTCCGTCGTTGGTGGCGCTTCCGCCCAGGCCGAGTATAAAATGGCGGCATCCTTCATCCAGCGCAGCCGCAATCAGCTGCCCGAATCCGTACGTGGACGTCAGCAGCGGGTTCCGTTCGGATTCTTCCAGCAAATAGAGCCCCGACGACTTGGCCATCTCGATGACCCCGGTCCTGCCGTCACCGAGAATACCGAAGACGGCGGATATGTCACGGCCCAGCGGGTCCTTCACGACGGCGCGAACCATCCGGCCTTTAGAAGATTCCATGAGACATTCCAAGGTCCCTTCGCCGCCGTCCGCCATCGGAATAACGGAGGTCGTGAAGTTCCCGATGCCTGCCCGGCGAACGCCTCTTTCGATGGCAAGCCCCGCTTCCTTGGAGGACAGGCTGCCTTTATAGGAATCCGGCGCAATGACGATTTTCAAAGGAAATCGCTCCTTTTCCTTGTAGTGGCTGTTACACTCTCTTGCCGTACCGGCCGCAGCGGGCTGATTTTGTTTGGCGCCAGAAATCTTCCCGGGAGCAGTCGGGCTTCTTCCGTTTCAATTGCGTGACGCTAAAAGACGGCTGCGGAATCTCCTACCGAAAATTGTTGCATGTCCGGCCCGGCTTCGTCAATTACCCCAACCGCGTCGTACTCTGCCGTAAAAGAAGGTGTCGGCGAAGTCCGAACAGGTTATGAACGAAAGTGTCCGGGTTAGAATGAATTCTAAGTCGAGCGCTGCATGCAAAGCAGGCCATAAAAAAACAGCCCGGCCTAAAGGCCGGACTGCTGTTTACGCTTGGTTTCGTTACGGAAGCATCTTCACATACTCGCCGTAAACGTAAGCGATGGTTCCTTTATAGGATACTTTCACCCAGCCGTAGCTGGTGCCGAGCACTTCCAGAATCGTCCCTTTCGGTACGGCGGTAATGATTTTCGCTGTCGCGGACGCCTTTGTCCGCACATTCAGGAAGTAGGACGTCACCTGGGCCTGCTTCTTAACGGCCGGCTTCGGTTTTGGTTCCGGTTTTGGTTCCGGTTTTGGTTCCGGTTTTGGCTCAGGCTTCGGTTCCGGCTTAGGCTGAGGCGCGGTCGGTTCTCCGCTGCCGTTTCCGGCCGCTTTAACCGCCGCGTTCAGCTTGCGGTAAAATTCGCCTTTGGTCTGAACGCCGTCGAACAGGCTTCCGTCCACTTTGGCTTTTCCGGCAAGAGCGGCGATTTCTTCTTTCGTGACGGCGTCCAGGATATTGATGGACTCCACGTTTGTGTACTTGCCGTCTTCCGTCTTCGGTACCGACAGGATACCCGAATTGATCAGCTCGACCACATCGGCCCGCTCGGGGGAAGTCGTGTCCACGCCGATAATTTTCCAGTTGTTCTGGACTTTCGGCTCGTAGACCCCGTTCTTCACTTCTTTCAGGTAAGCGATCGCGCGGCTGCGGATCGTACCGCCCATCTCACCGAAAGCGGACGCGTCTTTCGACGACCAGAGCTGCTCGAAGTTGCGGCCTTCCAGAGCGCCGCCTTTCGCTTTCAGCGCGTCCATCCGGTAAGCGTTCATGCCCAGCTTCAAGCTGTCTTCCGGCCGGATGGCAGTGCCGTCCATTTTACGCAGATTCGTAATGCGGCTGCCGTAAGGCTTCGTCAAATCGATGTCATACTTGACCCCGCCGAAGAAATCGTTCGTACTGTATTTGGACGCGCGGCGTTTTTTGTCGAAGCTGACGGTCACGTCGCCCGGCCGGGTGGAATTGAAATACCCTACCGCCCATTCCATGTAATCCTTCACATCTTTGCCCGTTACTTTATAGACCGTAATTTCGCCGAGAGCGAACTGGTAGTTGTACGCGATATCCTTCTTCTTGATCGGCCCGATATCCAAACGCGCCTTGTCGTTGTCGATCTGGTGCGCGACTACGTCAGCCTTGCTGTAATGCAGCATCACTTCGCTGAAAAAGTCCGATAAAGGCGTCTCCTGGATTTGTACGCTCGGAATGCCTTCAATCTCGTTCTTCGGAACGAGGTTCATCCCTTTGAGCTGCGCCACTTCGATATTGGCGTCCGCCCGCGCAAAGTCGTGAAACGGCTTCAGCGTTTTTTCCAGCTCGGGATCGGAAACGGCTGTAACCCCGCTTGCGTCTTTGACAGGAAGAGCGGCCGCTTTCTTGTCCTTAAGGACCATTTTACCGTCCTTCTCCGTAAAGGTCAGGTCGATCCGGGAAACATGGGTGCCGTACTTGTCCGGTTCGGCGATAAGAACGCCGTTAACGGTCTCCGATTTGACCAGTTTGTGCATATGGCCGGCAAAGATAGCGGCCAGTTCCGGGTTCGCATTGGCGACGTCCGCAACACCGGTTCCCGGCACGCCGTTCTCGTTCTCGATCCCCATGTGCATGAGGCCGATCATCACGTCGACTTTGCCTTCCAGCTCTTTTACGGCTTTCTTCGTCTCTTCCACCGGGTTTTTGAACTGGATTCCGTCCAGGTGGTCGGTTCCCTTCTCGAACTCGGCTGTCATGGGGGTGTCCATCCCGATAATGCCGATTTTCACGCCCGCTTTTTCGATAATGGTATACGCCGGGAGAAATCTGTCCCCGTTGTCTTTGTAAATATTGCCGCCGAGCATTTGTCCTTTGTACTGCGAAGTAATCTTTTTGAATACGTCGAGCCCGAAATTAAATTCATGGTTGCCCATGACCCAGGCATCGTAATTCATTTCATTCATGGCGACCATCATAGGAGACTTCGGCTGGTCGTTGAACAGCTCCGCGGAGTTGTCCTGAATCATGTCCCCGGCATCTACGAGAACCGTGTTCGGATTCTCCTGCCGCACTTTTTTGATCATGGTGAAAAGCTGGGTCAGACTTCCGTTCGTGTTGGGCCCGTCCAGCGCATAATCCCACGGCATGAATCGTCCGTGAATGTCCGAGGTTCCCAGAATGGAAATCTCCGTGTCGGCCTTCGCCGGTTTAGCCGGTTCAGCCGTTTCCGCCGCAGCCCGGCCGCTTGTGAAAACGGTTCCGAATAATAGCATAGCGGATACAGTCAGACTCACTGCTTTCTTTGCCTTCATGATGACTCTCCCCTTCGGTGGTGGTAAAGTTGGCGGCCGCTTCCGATTTAGAAACAGCCTCTGCTTCCCGTAAAAGGCTATGCCAAAATTTACTGCCTTTTTGAAACATAGTTCCGATTTTACAACAGAAGCGGCGATTTGAATATGATTTTATTTACGAAACCTTTACAATTGTTTTTCATAGTGTCTCAGGAGTCCCGAATTAACGGCAAAAAACCACAGAGCCCCGATAGCCCTGCGGTTTTCGTTGTGTAAATCGGCCTTGCGAATCGCTGTGCATATATACTGCACGCCAGCAACCCGCCCGGTCTCAGACAACAGTTCGGTTGACGCCCGAAAACGGTTCGAAGCCTTGATTTTTTCGGCTTCCTCTTGCGCGTTTCCAGCCCGCCGATCCGGCCGATTCGGCAGCCTGCTGCCAGCCCGTTTTTACAGGGCGTTCGCCTTCCCGCGGGAAAACACGTTTTCCAAAGCCAGGAATTGCTTGCCCGTAAAGAACAGGCCCAGGGACATACCGAGCAGCGCCAGCTCCAGCTCATAGCCTCCGGTGAATCCTTGGCTCAGCTTCGCCGTAAAGATCGCCACCAGCATGATAACGGCAAATGCCGCCGCAATCCAGCGCGTTCCAAGTCCGATCAGCATGAGGATGCCGCCCGCGAGCTCGATAACCGCCACCACGTACGCCATAAATCCGGGAAGGCCGAGACTGCCGAAAAACCCGGCAACGCCGCTCAGCCCGCCTTCAAACTTCTGATAGCCGTGAACGAGAAAGATCAAGCCGAGAACAATCCGTAAAATAAACGCTCCATACTGCCATTTGTTAATTGAATTCATTTTTAATTTCCTCCTTGTTTTTAACACTACAATGTGTAGTGTTTGTGGCCGCAAGAACACTACGAATCGTAGTGTCTGTGCTCAAAAAATTTTTCAGAACAATATCTGGACGAAAAGCCAGGTCAGCATGACCAGAACATAAACGGAAATCATGGTCGGCGTAAGCGGCGGCCGGAAAGAAATCGGGGATTCCGGATCGACGATTCTTCGGATTCTGTAATTGATCGAAGTATCGGCGAAAGATGCGTACGCGAACGGCATGGCAACCGTACCGCCTCTTCGGAGCAGCTTCAGCAGTGCGCTGCCGAGATCGCGGGAAGAGCCTTGGCGCGAAATCGCGTAATTGTCCGCAAGTATCTCGCGCGCGATTTTGTACTGGTGGTGGAACCATTTCAGTACGGGAAGATACCACAGCACCGAAGCCAATAACGAGAGGAAGAACATGCTGCGCGGATCTCCCGTCTGCTGATGATGCAGCTCATGATGGATAACGGCTTCGGCCTCACCCGGCTCCAGCAAGTTCAGGAGTCCGGTGGACAGGACGACCGCCGGCCTGCCGAATCCCATCGTCAGCGCGATCGGCTCGTCCGACACGACCACGACGATATTCCCCCGCGCTTCGGGATACATCCGGTTCAGCTCCGCAGACAGCTTCGTATGCTTGTACGCGGCCAGCTTGGCGTAGATGCTCCGGGACAGGACGAACTGCCGGCAGATTTGCCACAGACTGTATGCGAACGTGCCGATCACGAAGGCGTCCAGCAGATGGGCGACGGATAAAATACCTTTGGAACGCATCCATTCGGTGCAGACATCCAGCACGTTAAACCCGATTCTGAGGCCGAACAGGACATGGAGGGCATACATGGTCATCTGAAACAGGACAACGCCCGCAATCAGAACCGACGAACGGAAAATGAATCTGGACCGGGACTGCCACATGTTACTTGTCCTTCTGGAGATCCAGGATTTTCTGTTGCAGCTTCTCAATGAGCATGGGATCCACCTCTTCCAGGGCATCGAGCATATGGTTGACCACCAGAGACGATCCGAATTCCTCCATAAGCTCGTGGGTCAATTCTTTCGATTGGCATTCGAGAAACTCGTCTCTGGATTGGACCGGCCTGTAAAGCGACGTTCTTCCGTCCATTCTTTTCGACAAGATTCCTTTATCCAAAAGCCGGTTCATGACCGTCATAACGGTGTTGAAGTTCACAAGCTTCTCGCGTTCCAGCGCGTGCTGGACGTCCTTGATCGCCATCTCGGGCCCGTCCCACAAAATATTCATGATCTTGGCTTCCAGAGGTCCGAAAAACCGGTTAAGCCCGCTTTCGTTCGTTTTAAACGTATGAATTTTCACGAGGCCGCCCCCTTCCACTACCCATTGTAGTGTTGGCGGCGTCACGGTGTCAAGTGCACATCCGTAGAGTCATATATACGGGGCCTGAGGCAGTAGAAGCGAAGATATGCTATAGTAGTAAAAAAGGTACCGTGAAAGGAGGCCGTCCCATGGAAATTATCCCCGAGCAGTGCAAAGTGGTCGTGGCTCTGGACATGATTGTCGGCAAATGGAAACCTCTGGTCATTCAGCATTTAATCAGCAAAGATACGCTGCGGTTTAACGAGCTCAGAAGATTGATGCCCGATATTACCCAGCGCATGCTGACCCTGCATCTCCGTGAGCTTGAAGAACAGGACATCGTCCGGCGGGTCGTTTATCCCCAGGTTCCCCCCAAAGTGGAATACTCCATTACGGAGTATGGCCGGACCCTGGAGCCCATCCTCCATTCCATGCACGTCTGGGGCGCGGCCCATGTCGAGCATATGAAGCATCGCAACGCGGAATCCGCCGCAGACGCGGAAAGCCGGGCGGCTTCGGCCAGGCCTTAACAATCGGCTGACCGGGCCGGCACCGCAGCCGGTTGACAGACCTGCGGCAGGCCGCAGACGCGACGGATGGCCCCGTGCTCGCCCCGCAAGCGCAAAAAACCTCCTTCCCTGACAGGGAAACGGAGGTTTTTTGCGCTTGCCGGGGTGTTCCCGGCTGGCAGCTCCGGCTCCAGGCCGGAGGGTGATTAGAAGCGTTTCGCCGCTTCTTTCGCTTTGGCGATAGCCGCTTCTTTGATCGCCGGAGCTTTATCCGGCATAGCCGCCATGCCTTCCACGAAGATGCCTTCAAAGGAAGGTACGCCGTGGAACTGCATGATTTTTTTCAGGAAGCTGTGTCCGCTCTCAAAGCTCGCGGCAGGACCTTCGGAGTAGACGCCGCCGCTTGCTTGGATATGAATGGCTTTCTTGTCGGTCAGCAGGCCGACCGGGCCGTTTTCCGTGTACTTGAACGTTTTGCCGGCGATGCAGATGGCATCGATGTAGGCTTTAAGAACCGGAGGGAACGAGAAGTTCCACATCGGGGAGACAAAAACATACTTGTCGGCCGCAATGTACTGCTCCACGATGTCGTTCAGACGCTGAACTTTCGCCTGCTCGGAAGCGGAAAGCTGGTCGAACGAAGAACCGGAGCGCAGCTTGCCCCAGCCGCTGAATACGTCCGCGTCGATTTGCGGAATATCCGAGTTATAAAGATCGAGGGCGATGACTTCATCGGCCGGATTGGCTTCTCGGTACGCCTCGATAAATTCTTTTCCTACCGCCATGCTGTAAGAAGTCTGGTGATCGTGCGGGTGAGCCGTAATGTATAGGACTGTTGCCATAATTGAATTCTTCCCTTCTTGTCGGAAATAATCTTAACTTCAAACTAATTATGTCTCATATTTTCCGTTCTGGGAAGTAGGCACATCCATGTGGGTTAGGATAAAAAAAGGTACTGTAAACGTGCGGGTAACAGAAACAGGCCCCATTTCTGCGGGAGAAATGGGGCCTCAGGTCGGGTTCGCCGGTGTTATTTGGCTATTTTGACCCGTTCCTCAACCGGTTTATATTCCTTGTCGCCCGCAGGCGCCGTCGGCTTGCCGAACGGCATCTGGGCGATCAGTTTCCACGATTCCGGCAGGTTCCAAGTGCTTTTTACCTTCTCGTCGATCAAAGGGTTGTAATGTTGAAGCGTCGCTCCAAGCCCTTCGCTCTCCAGCGCCGTCCAGATGACATATTGCAGCATGCCGCTCGACTGCTGGGACCAGTTCGGGAAATGGTCCTGATAGCTCGGGAACTGCCCCTGCAGACTCTCGATGACAGACATATCCTCGAAAAACACAACCGAACCGTGACCGCTGCGGAAACTGTTCACCTTCTGTTCCGTGGCGGCAAACTGGTCTTCCTTGACGATCGTACGAAGAATATCTTTGACGATGTCCCACAGCTTATGATGCTGCTCACCGAGAAGCACGAGCACCCGGGCGCTTTGGGAGTTAAAGGAGGAAGGCGTGTGTTTGACCGCTTCCTTCACGATTTCCACTATCTTGTCGTCTGAAACCGGGGATTCTCCGCTGATTGAATAAATAGAGCGTCTTTCCCGGACCGCTTGCAAAAATGATTCCGCTGACATACGTATCCCTCCGTTTTTCGTAGAAGTGAAGTGATTGTAATTTGCCGCATTGTACCCGTTTCTATGCAAACCCTATTATTCACGGCGGGTTAAAGGACAATCCTCCCTTATTACCCGCAGCGCCCCGTTAGGAATCTTCTTGACTGTAACGGAAAGGACGGCATACAAAACCCAGGCCGCACGTTCAAATTCTAGCTCCGCAGGAGGCCGATCCCAGCCAAGTATGGGGATTGCCGGCCCAGCACCAGCCCAGCTTCGGCTTGCCGCCGCTAATCCACAGTGCGCTTACCCTCCGGTCGCCGCATCTGGAACCGCATAGAGAAAATCCGTGGTTTTTCTGCAAAATGTCCGGGAATTGGGTGATCACCGCAATTCCCTCCTCGATCGTCAGCGGAGACCGGTTCCATTCCGCAAACGACTTCATGGCTTCATCCGGCGTCCGGTTCAGCGTTTCCGAACCCGTATCCACGTCCAGGAGCAAGTATGCTTCTCCTTCGGGAAGCTCCACGCCTTGGATAGGGCTGAACCTTGCGAGATCTTCGGCCTCCATGACGCTGAAGCCGTTTTTCCCGCCGCGTTCCACCCGCTGCATCATCTCATCCCGTGGAATTGTACCGGACGCCATGACCAGGACGAAAGGCAGGCTGCCCTCTCCCGTCTTAAAATCTTCCCGCATCCGCTTGGCGGCTCTTTCTTGTAACGGGGCAAAAAGCTCGCGAAAAGCCGCTTCCTCCAATCCCGCCAAACCGGGATAGCCTTTGTCTATTAAATTCTGGATCTGTCTTTCAAATTCCTCTTCAAACGTCATCAGTCCGCTCCTCTCCCACCGGTAGCTTTTTTTAAACTCTCCGGCTCTCCATATTCTCATTTTCATTGTATAACATGCGTGCGAATTCTAAGTTTTCAAAACTTTAATCCTTTGAAACCGCATTTTTTTGATAAAATACTTATAACCTTACTTGAAGGTTTAGATTGATACGGAGGTCATTCCCATGAATTTCAGACCCATCGATATCGCCCGAAAATTGCACGTCAGCACGAGTGCTTTAAGAAATTACGAAGCCGCAGGACTCGTCCCTCCCGCAGATCGGACCGCTTCCGGTCACCGGACCTATACGGAGCTGCATGCGGCTTATTTCGAGTGCATCCAGGCGATGTCGCCCGGCTTCGGCATGGACATCACCGCGGAAGTATTGCGCCGGCTCCAGAAAGGAGAGTGGGCCTCCGCCCTCTGGCGCATGACCGAAGCCCAAGCCGCTCTCTTCCGGGACAAGCGGAGAGCCGACGACACGCTGGCCTACCTGGAAAGCGGGGAAGCCGAAACCGCTCAGGAAGCGCCAGACCCGGGCGGCCAAAGCATCGGCCGGGTGTCGATGGAAACCGGTGTCCCGCGCTCCGCTATCCGTCACTGGGAGAAAGCGGGGCTCATCACCGCCTCCCGGAATCCGGCCAACGGATACCGGACGTTCAGCCGCCTGCAGGTGCGCAAAATCCGGCTGATCCTCACGCTCCGGCAGGCCATTTATTCGCAGGAGCTCGCGGAGCTGAAAAAAGCGATCGGGCTTCTCGATCCTGACAATCTGGAAGCGGCCAAAGCCATCGCCCGCGATTCGCTCCGGTATCTGGAACGGATGAATCTGCATCAGTTGAAGGGCGCGTACTGTGTCTACCGGCTGTGCGAAAGGCTGAATGTGCCGCTTTCCCCCATCCATAGAGAATAATGGCAATCCCGTTGGAACACATTATGGATATCGAATCCAAAGGGTGTGTATCGCATGAGTCTCTATCGCAAGCTTCTCCGAGCTGCCCGGAACTCAGGCCCGGGTGAACATCTCCAGGAACCGGCAAAGCCCCCTCAGGCTTCCGATTCTATTGCCATCAATATCGGTTATCTTCAGCATGGTCTATGCTATACGGAAGATATGAAGCAGCAGCCTCTCCCCTTCGCCGGAACGGACGGGATGCTGGTTTACCTCGAATCGCTCGTCGATCAGGACAAAATACAGCTTCATGTGGTCCAGCCTCTGCACGAAAACACCGGCCAAGAGCCGGATAACTTGTTTAATATTCTCGAAACGACCCGCGAAATTCCGCTGGATAACGCCGTCCAAGCGCTGATTCAAGGGAAATGCGTTTATTTTCTGGAAGGTCTTCAGGGGTTTTATGTTTTGGCAACCGAAGCGGTTTACAAACGGAGCGTGGAAGAACCCGAGAACGAAGGCGTGATCCGGGGTCCGCATTACGGCTTCATCGAAGTTCTGAACGTGAACTTGTTTCTGATCCGCAAGCTGATCGCAAGCCCTTATTTGACGGTTCGCTACTATAAGGCCGGCACGCATACGCAAACCCGGATCGCTATTGTTTATATGAATAATATCGCCAATGCCGAGCTCGTTCAGGAAGTCGAGGAACGGATCCGGTCCATTTCCACCGATACCGTACTGACAACGGGAATTATTCAGGAGATGACGGAGGATCACCCGTTCTCCGTGTTCCCGCAGCATTTGGCCACCGAGCGCCCGGACCGGACCGCTTCCAATTTAATGGAAGGACGCGTCGTGATTCTTACGGAAGGAAGTCCGACCGTTCTTATCGTTCCCGTCACCTTCTTCGCCTTCTACCAATCGCCGGACGATTATAACGGCCGCTGGATCGTCAGTTCTTTTGTCCGGATGATCCGGATGTTCAGTTTTCTGCTGGCATTCACGCTTCCGGCTATTTACATTGGGACCGTTTCCTTTCACCCGGATATTTTGCCGCTGGAGCTTGTTCATACGATCAAAAGCTCGCTGGAACGCGTGCCGTTTCCCGCTATCGTCGAAGCCATGCTGCTCGAACTCATCTTCGAGCTGCTCCGCGAGGCCGGAATCCGGCTGCCCAGCCGGGTCGGACAGACGATCGGCATCGTCGGCGGTTTGGTCATCGGGGATGCCATCGTACGGGCCGGACTCGTGTCCTACACGATGATCATCGTCGTTTCGCTGACCGCGATCGCCTCTTTTCTCGTCCCGTCCCATGAAATGAGCTCGGCCGTGCGGATTTTACGCTTTCCGCTGATGATCGCCGCCTCTATTTTCGGATATGTGGGAATCGCTTTCGGTCTCATGCTCCTGACCATCCATTTGTGCAAACTGGAGTCTTTCGGCACGCCCTACTTCTCTCCTTTCGCACCGCTGAGAATAAAAGATATGAAGGACGTGTTTGTCCGCTTTCCTTCGTGGCTGCTCAACGGGCGTCCTCATGACGCCAATCCTAAAATCATGAAGCAAGAAGCGACCTCAAGGAGCTGGAAACGGGATGAAGATTGAACCCAAAGACACCATTTCGCAAGGCCAGCTTTTTCTGCTCATTATCAAGCTCCAAATCGGTGTCGGAATCCTGTCGCTCCCGTACCGTCTGCACCAGCTCGCCAAAGGCGGAGGTTGGATTTCGGTCCTGATCGCCGGCGTCTTCCTGCAGTTGATCCTGGTTATGATGTGGATGCTGATGAAACGGTTCCCATCCTACAGCGTGTTCCGGATCGCGTCCGCCGTAACGGGCCGATATGCGGGCGCTTTTATCGGAATTGCCTACGTCGCTTACTTTCTTCTGGTCGGCGGCGTCGTCATGATGGGCGCGTTCGATATCATCAACCGCTGGATTCTCCAGAACACTCCGCGCTGGGCGGTATTGTTCCTGTTTATGCTGACGGGCGTTTATTTGATCCGGGGCACGTTTCGCACCATTACGCGCATCTTTATCCTGTTCACGTTTCTCATCGGGCCTATGATGTTCCTTATCGGATACGGCGTGCATCGCGCGAATCTTCTGTACCTGCTTCCGCTTAACGAGGCGGGAATCTGGAATATCATTATAAGCTCGAAAGAAACGATCACCGCCATGTACGGGTTCGAGCTGATTCTAATCATTTATCCTTACGTAAAAGGAAACCATGCGGGCAAACTGAAAGCCGTGTCGGCAGGCACGTGGTTTGTCGTTTTGTTTTACGCCTTTACGGTGTTTACCTGCATGGCCGTTTTCAGTCCCCATCAGTTGAATATGATTCCGGAGCCCGTTATGTATCTGCTGCGTTCGCTGCCATTCGGGGCGATGGACCGCGCAGATCTGCTGTTCCTCCCCATCTGGATGATCTCCATGGTAGCCTCCATGACCGGCTACTGTTATGCGGCCGCATTCGGCATCGGCCATCTGCTAAAGCATAAGGACCATAAAAAAGCCGCGCCCTTTGCGGTGATCATTTCCTGTGCCATCGCGTATCTGCCGCAGACGAAGGATCAGTTCGAGCTTTTCTCGTATATCGCGGACGCGTCGGCTTATTTTTTCCTCGTCGGATTCCCGCTTCTGCTCCTGCTGCTATCTTACGCACTCAAGAAGAAAGAAGGTGAACCCGCATGAGACGGGCCGGACGTATCGGGACCGTGCTGCTCCTGCTCGCCGTGCTGCCGGGCTGCTGGGATGAGGACAGTTTGAGAAATGCCAGACTGGGATACGGGGCGGGGTATGATCTCACACCCGACGGCAGGCTGATGCAGACGATGGAAGTTGTGGATGAGTCCAAACAAACCGAGCAGCAGGGTTCCGCGAAGAACGAGGTCGAGTCCGGCGTCGGTTATTCCGTCAGGCAGACGAGTGACGTCATCCGCACCAAGGTAACCGGCGATATCCGGTACTTCAAATACGGCTTTTTGCTGCTCGGCAAAAGCGTAGCGGAAAAGGATTTTTATCCGTACTTGGATGTTTTGTACCGCGACCCTCGCAATCCTACTTCCCGGGTTAAAATTGCCATCGTAGACGGCTCCACGAACGAAATGCTGCGGCTGAAACAGGTCGGAAACATTCTCATCGGCGAATTTATTACAAGGAAAATCGAAAGCTTGGAAGAGATGAGCATTTTTCCCGAATTATCGCTGGAAACGATGCTCACGCTGCTGCTGGATCCCGGTCAGGACTTCGTGCTCCCCTATCTTAAACAAGACGGTAAAAACGTCGATGCCATAGGGGTCGCTCTGTTTAACGGTCAGCGGATGACAGGCAGCCTGAATGTGGAGGAAGCCATTCTGTACTCGCTTCTCTCGGGAACTCACAAAGATACGGCAAGATTTGTACGGAAAATTAAAGAGGGGGACCGGAGTAACCTGGAGAATTACATCACGTTCGATGCAGGGGGAAAAAAAAGCAAACGAAAATTGAAGGTCCAGGTCCAAGACCGCAAGGTCGATGTGTATCTGGACCTGAAGCTTCCTGTGAGAGTGACGGAATTTGCCGAAGATCATCTGCATCAAAAAGATACGGTGCACCGGCTGAACGAAGACTTGTCCGCTCTCCTGACAGGGGACGCCGAAGCGGTGATCGAGAAGCTGCAGGAAAGCGGCTGTGATGCATTCGGGATCGGCAGACAGCTGATGGCCCGCCATCCAAAGTTATGGAAGTCCATGGATTGGCTGCAGGAGTATAAAAACGTCCGTTTCCATCCGAAAGTCAACGTGGAAATTGTAGGCTCGGGCGTCTTCAACTGACCCGCCGGCCTTGCGGGCCTCTGCCTGTTATACGCCCGGATTCCAAGAGGCGCTGCCGTCCTCCGGCATCCCCGGCAGGATCAAGCCGCCGTCTATCCGCAGCGAAATGCCGGTCACGTAAGACGCCTGCCCGGATGCCAGCCATACCGCCGCTTGGCCGATATCGTCCGGCAGCCCTATCCGGCCCAGGGGGACCGTCTCGGCGAACTTGTCAAGCTGCGGCTCCGGTTCCCGCACAAGTACGGCGCCGGGAGCCAGGCAGTTGACGCGGATTCCATAAGGCGCCAGATCGAGCGCGGCAGCTTCGGAGGCCCGTTCCAAGCCGGCCTTGAGTCCGCCGTAGGCGGCATCCTTCGGATACGCCCGCTCGGCCCGCGAGGAGGTAATGTTCAGGATGCACCCGCGAATGCCGCGCTCAATCATGTGCCGGGAGGCATCCCGCATCAGAAGCAGCGGAGCGCGGAAATTCAGTCCGTATAAGCTGTCCAGGTTTTCCGCGGGCAGCTCCTGTATGCGGCCGTACAGCCCGATGCCGGCATTGTTTACGAGAATGTCGAGGCGGCCGAGGATTCGCAGGGCATCCGGTATGGTCCCTTCGGCTGTTTCAAGCTTCCTCAGGTCACCCTCGATAACTCCGCATGGGACTCCCGACAAGCGTGAAATCTCTTCGGCCGCTGCCGCTGCAGCATCCCCATCCCGATAATGGGTAATCGCGACCCGGTAGCCTGCCGCGGCAAATGCAAGGGCGATGCCCCGGCCGATTCCGGTGCTTCCTCCCGTTACGAGTACGGCGGGGGTTTGTCCGTTCTGTTTCTCGGGCATGCCATTCTCCTCCTTCGTCTATTCAATCGTCAAGCGGGGGGCTTACGGGTCCGGTGTTCAGCGCCGCTTCCACGGCGCAGAGGATGAGCTCGTGATCCTCGATCACATGCGGCAGCTCCCCGGGCTCGACCCAAATGCGGGCCGTACACTCGTTTTCCCGGGTGAAAGGGCGGCAGGCGGTTATATCCATCCGGTAAAAAACCTGATAGCCGATAAGCGGATACTTGCCGCCCGGATCGAAATTCGGGTTGTTCTCATGGCTCACCTCAATCATCCCGACCGGACGGATCACTCCTTCCACGCAGCCTTCCTCCAGGCATTCGCGGTGCAGGGCCTCCCGGGGTGTCTCACCCGCCTCCACGTGCCCGCCCGGCAAGTTAAAACCGCGGGTTTTGACGCGGACGAGCAATATTTTGCCTTCGTAAAAGCAGACGCCATGCACACTCGTGACATCCTTTTCGGGAGGCGCTGCGGCAGCAATCCAGGTCAGTTTTACAAGATGGCCGCCCCAATCGGCCTCGATCGTCTTCGGTTTTAACATAGTTTGCCTCCGTTTGTTTCCTGCCGGTACGGATTTTCGAGTTGCAGTCTTGTGTAGTGGTGCCGGCACCCGCACCGGTGCCAAGTTCTCAAACCGGCTGCTTGTGATTTTGCGGCGGCCTATAATCCAGCCATTTCTGCCAAGCCAGGTCAAGCTGGCTCAGCACGATACCGATATCGACGGGCTTCTTCATTCCGGTTCCCTCCGCTTCAAGGCTCCTCCTAGAGGAAGCGCCTTCATTGTAAGTCCTCTTTTAAATATAGCGGTTTCGGCCGAAAAAAAGAATCTGCCTGGGGTTAAAACAGGATCAGTTTCTGTAAAATCCTGCTCCAACAGCCCCAGTCCCTATAAGAGAGGCTGAGGCTGCTTTTGATTACTTTTCATTTCCGCTTTCCTATTTGATTACATGCCGCGTACCGCTTTTCTTCTCGTAAAACAACTGCCGGTTGCGGTTGAATACACAGCGCAGGACGTGGATAGCGAACCAGGCATTGAACAGGAACATGGCGAACGTCGCAATGACCATCAGGATATCCGGAAGATTCTCGATCCCTGCCCGGATGTACAGCTGATTCAGTCCCCCGACGAAGAGATACAGCAGCCCGTAGCGGACGAAGAGCTCATAGATCGTTATTTTATCGGATTTGCCTGTGAGACGGATGCGGACGATCCATTTGCCGAGCGTCTGGCCGTTCGTGAAATAAGGCAGCACGATAAAATACAGCACGACGCCCGCCGCATAAGGGAGCGGTACGTTGAGTACAGCCAAAATGGCAAGTACCGGACTCATCACGAACCAATCGAACAGGAACGCCAGTCCGCGCCGGGTGTAAGTGACGCGTTTGACCGCCAAGTCCACTTTGTCATCGAGCGATTCGATCTTCGGCAGCAGGGAAGAAAGCCATTCCGCCGCCACAAATCCGATCATGCCCCCCGCCGTATTCGTCATAATGTCGTCGACATCGAAGAGCCGGTATGGATAATCGTAGATGCCGTACAGGCCGGTGACCTGCGTGATTTCGAAAAACAGAGACAGTCCTAAGGAGAACAACAGGCATTTGACCCAGCTTGTACGGAAATAATACCGCAGAAAAATACCGAACGGCACCGTCAGCAGCACGTTAAAAAGTACTTGAAGGAACGCCCGTTCCTTCAGCAAATGCAGATAGGTGCGCGGCTGGTCCGCCACTACGGCCGTTTCCTTGAGAATATCTTCCAGGAAGTGGAACGGAATCCACTGGGCATACGACTCCACCGCCGGAGGCGCGTTGTGGATGCTCGGAGGAAGCGGCAGAATGATCAGATATAGGGCATTCATCATGTACAGAAGAAACAAGTAAAGCAGCAAAGCCCTGTAAAAGTGTACATACCCGTACTTGCGGTACTGGACGATCAGAAAAGGAAGCGTAAACAGGACCGCCGCAATCGGAAACGTTAGAAAAGCGTACGAAATCGGAAACAAATAGAAACTGAACATGAAAACACCTGCTGTTAGAGATTTGATAAAATCTGATTTTAGCACAAGTCATGCCGCTATGCACATCATGCCATAAGTCGCGACTGCGTATGCACGTTAAAAAAACTTTCGGAAAGCATCGCGAAAAAGCCGGACATCTTCCAAATCCGGAATGAGAAAAATTTATCAAAATCTTTTTTTGTCCCCGTTGAAAGTACTCATCGTGCGTAATACGGAATGTGTCGAATCAGGTCGAAATTATTCAGTAAGCCTTCGCCGGTCAGAGCGGAAATCCCTTTTAAAAACGATCCAAAAACGCCAAAAAAGCTTATTTTTCGCCGTTTTGTGTGATTTTTGTGACACTTGCGAGAACTTGAAAATAACTGTTAACTTTATGAGTACCCTTGTCGATATAGGTCTTACAACCTACAACGAAGAGGTGCGCGAACTTTGGAGAAATCTTCTATTATTGGTATTATACTGGCAATTATCGCCGTAGGCGTCGGCATGGTTTTGAAAGGGGCCAGCCTGACTGCTCTGTTCAACCCCGCCGCTCTGCTCATTATTTTCGTCGGGACGGCGGCCACTCTTTTTATCGGATTTTCGGGCGAAGAACTTAAAAATTTTCCTAAACTGTTGAAAATCGTTTTCACCGAGCAAAAGCTTATGCCCAAAAAAGACCTCATTAATATGGTGGCGGACTGGACAGCTCTTACCCGCCGCGAAGGCCTGCTTTCTCTTGAAGAAAAAGTGAACGAAATTGACGATCCCTTCCTTAAAAGCGGAATGCGGATGATTATCGACGCCAATGATCAGGACTTCGTACGCGAAGTGTTGATGGAAGATATTGCGGCTATGGAAGATCGGCACCGGAACGGCGCTCAAATCTTTACGCAGGCGGGAACGTACGCCCCTACTCTGGGGGTATTGGGAGCGGTCGTCGGCCTGATCGCGGCGCTGAGCAACCTGAACGAAATCGAGAAGCTCGGCCATCTGATCTCCGCGGCGTTCGTCGCGACTCTTCTCGGTATCTTTTCCGGTTACGTTCTCTGGCATCCCATCGCCAATAAACTGAAACAGAAATCCAAAAAAGAAGTCATGCTGAAGCTGATGATGGTGGAAGGACTCCTATCCATTCAGGCCGGTATTTCTTCTTCCGCCGTCAAACAGAAGCTGCTCGTATTCGTTCCAAGCTCCCAGCGTGAAGACGAGGACTCCTCGAAACAATCGGGTATGGACAATGAGTAAAAAGCACAGGAAAGAACATCATGAGGAGCATCTGGATGAGTCCTGGCTCATCCCTTATGCCGACCTTCTGACGCTTCTGCTGGCCCTGTTCATTATTTTGTTCGCTTCCAGCCAGGTGGACTCGAAAAAATACGACAGTATTATGCGGGCTTTGAACTCCGCTTTTACCGGGGGAACCGGGACATTCGAAACCTCCGCCAAAATCCCGTTGAACCAGGACACCAGTACCGCGCTCAAGAAGCATGACAACCCGAACCCTTCGGAAAGCGAAGCACTGCAAAAGCAGTACGAGGCCGAGCAGGCCGATCTCGAGAAGCTTAAACAGAAGCTCGATCAATACATCACGGACAACAAGCTGGGCTCCGAGCTGACAACGACCCTGAACGACGACCAGTTAATGATCACGATCCAGGACAAAGCGCTGTTCGCCTCCGGGTCTGCCGTAATCAAACCGGAATCTCGCCTTCTGGCCCAGGCCATGACCGATATGCTGAGCCAATATCCGAAATACCGGATCGAAGTGGCCGGACATGCCGACAATGTGCCGATCAACAACAAGGAGTTTGATTCGAACTGGGATTTAAGCTCCAGGCGGGCCCTGAATTTCATGAAAATTTTGCTTGAAAATAAAGCCATCGATCCGAGCCGATTCCGCTCGATCGGATACGGCGAGTACCGGCCGGTGGATTCAAACGCCACGTCCGAAGGCCGGTCCAAAAACCGCCGCGTCGAGGTTAGCATTATGCGCGGCATCAAAGCGTCGGATGTGAAAAAAACCGCCGCGGGCGAGTAGCACTCAAAAAAGCAGGTTCCCGATCAATGAGGGGAACCTGCTTTTTTTGAGTGCCGGGGGACAGTGTGCGGGGTTTGGCCGCCGTCGATGCGGAGCCGGCTCAGCACACCCGGCATTTTAGCGTGCTAGCGCGGTTTCGAATCGCGCTTTCCTTTTGCATTCGGGGAGCTTTTATCGGATAACTGCCGCGAACTGCATTTTCTGCCTAGCAAGATGATTCGGCCAGCGCCACTTTATAAGACTGCATGGCAGCCGGCACACCTTTGAACCTTAGCCGTCCATCGCTAATCAACGTCCACAGCCGGTATTCGATGAACTCTATCATAACGGCGCCGCCCCAGCTCTCCAGCGCTTCCATAATCACCCGGCTGGCCGGGACGAACTCCTCCTTGTCATCACTGCTGCCACGCTGCATTTGACCGACAAGAGCCGCGAGCGCCTCGTCATAACTCTCCTCGGCAGCCGGTACTATTTTGCCGTCCGACCAGATATGAAGCTTCGCATCGGAAGCCGACAGCTCTTCCCATTCCCGGATGTATGCTTGCCTTGCTTGCTCTGACAGCGGCTGCTTTTGCTTTTCATGAATCCGTACGATTTCTTCAATCGCTTCTATGGAAAGAAAGCCGAATGCGTAAGAATGCGGCACCGGATCGAAACGGGCGGCTATCCCTTCATACAGCTGCGAAACCTGGCCGATATAGACGTTATTCGGAGCATCACGGAGGACAGACAGGGCAAGACGCATCCCGATCTGCTCGTGGGCGTGATTACCGGTCCAGATTGTAATGTCCTTATCGGCGGGTAAGCCGCGCATAGTCTCAAGAATGGTATCTGAACCGTGCCGGATCCCTGTTAGCTGGGCGTGCCCATACTCCCTGAAACGTTCGGACATCCATTCCAGCCGGAACTTCCGCCCTTTCTCCGTCTCCAGCTCCCGGATCGGCCCTTCGGAAAAACAATCGTTAAACGCGAGGATCTCGCTTTCTTTCCTCCTGCCCAGGCTGCTGAGCGCATACTTCAAAGCTCCCGCATCGGACAGTCCCATCACAATGTGGACATGGCCTGCTTCTCCCTCGTTCTCCGCCTGTTTTCGGGCCAAGTGACCATTCCATATCTCTAAAATTTGTTTTTGAAGGGCATGTTTTTTCTCGGGCAGCTCTTCGTAACGCTGTGCTTGCTCCAGCATTTGCAGCAGTAGGCCCTTCGCTTCATTGGGATGAAGGGCATGAATCTCGTCAAGCATAACCGAGCGTTTCATTTCCGTACACCTCACTTAGCGGGGTTATGTAAAATAATGGTACTGTATTTATTTTAGCATAGTATCTTCCGGAAATCCGGCTATACTCTCCCGCACACCTGCCTGAAGTTCAACTAAACTCAATTCTTTCGCTCCGTGCAAGTGGAGCTCCGCTTTCGGTGGATATAAAAAAAGACCGCCGATTAGGCAGTCTTTTGGATGCGTTGCAATTAAACGGCCGAAGCGTCTAGCTTCTCGTTGGCGCCGGACGCGGCGGCTTTACTTTCCGGGGTGCGTCCCATAAACCACAGCGTGGACCAGATCAGAAGGAAGCCGGCCAACTGTCCGATTGTCAGAGCCTGATCGAATACGAGCCAGTTGATCAGAACACCGACGGCCGGGAAGGACAGCTCCGCGATCGTCGCGAGAAACGCCTTGGTCGAGGACAACCCTTTATAGTAAAGCAGCATGCTGATCAGCCCCGGGAAAAACGCCTGGAACAGCAGGTTCACAACAATAAGCGCCCACTCGCCCGTTGCTTTATGAAGCTGCCAGGCGTCCCCGCTCGCCATCAGCACGATAAACAGCAGCGGAATGGCCAGTAAAAACCGGAGCGAAGTTACGATCGGGAAATCGAGATTTTTTTGCAGCAAATATTTGCCCATGACCGTGGACCCGCCCCAGAGAATTGCGGCCAGAATCGACAGCAGACAGCTCATGGTGCCCAGATCTTTGAGTCCCAGCGACGGGGATTGAAACCCGAACGTCAGCAAATACGTGCCCGCAAGTGCGAAAAAGATGTATTTAAAAAATCGGGCCGGCAGAGCTTCTTTCAGCAGTACGCGCGCCAAGGTAATCGCGAATAAGGGCTGAAGCTTTTGTAAAAGCAGCACGGCATTCGCGCTCCCATGAGCAAACGCCGACGTGAACAAAATCGTGGCGATTGCCGATCCGCCCCACGAAATGAACAGCAGCGCGCCGATGACAGCCAGCGTCAGCTTCCCGGTCAGTTGTTCTCGGTACCGGATCAGGACCGGAAGCGCGTAGCAGGCGAGCAGCAGGTGTTCGATGAACACGATCTGCGCCGATGTTAAGCTTTTCAGCAGCAGGATGCGGAAAAGCGGATCAAGCCCCCACAAAGTGGCGCCCAGCGCGACATACCAGATGCCGTTGATCCCTTTTCCTCTCGTTAATGCGGACTTTCCGTTAAGACCTAAAGCATTCTCCAATTCAAAAACCCCCTGTGGAATGTTTTGAATTGAACCTTCCGAAAAGAGACGATGCCCCCGCTGGAAGTTCAACGGGGGCATCGACAAACAGACTTCATTAAAATAAAAATTTTAATGAAGCTGCTTTTCACCTTCTCCCATCCGGACTTTACCGTCGGCCTTGGAGTCGCACCAAGTCAGTCCCGGCCGTAACAGCCGGGAGTCGCGGGCTTAGGGTACTTGCGTACCCATCACCGCCGGTTGGGACTTTCACCCTACCCCGAAGGTTCAATATTCAATTTCGTATGTTCTTTTGGTGACCTGTAATATTCATTGGTTACCCAAACCCTTGATACTGCTGGATTTCCGAGAAATCTTCAGTTACTTTGATTACTCGTCATTTCCTTTGATATCAACAAGTTTCCTACCAAAATCCTACCACAAAACCGACCTAAGAACACTTAACTGTAATTGAAATATTAACACTCTAAAATAAAAAAAGCAAGGGCTTATGCCCTGCTTTCTTTGCCTTTTAACCAATTGAAAATCACGTCTTTAAATGTGTTTATCGTATCTCTTTTCTCTATCCGACTAACTGGAAAAAGGAGGTTCTTCAAAATTCATAGTCGTTCCTTCTTCCAAAGCCTAGAACCTGAATAATTTGTTCTGCTGTTAAAACTTAGTGGTAGAATCCATAACCATACTTAATCGTCTCCACGATTATTATGTATTTCATATTTTTATTTATATAAATATCCATTCATCAATTTCTCTTTTCATTAACCAATGTGGAACTTTACATATTTTACTATATATAGTATATTGATTGCATTTCAAGAATCATTTCTAAGCCCTGTGAGTGCGTTTCACAGGACTCGCTCTATTCGAATTTTTATTCTATTCCACCAAGGGGAGTGGGAACTATTCGTAAAATTTGGCTTATTGTGTTATTTGTCTTCATGTCAGCTGTAGGTTTTTTTATTGGAGATTTTTACGGAAGTGAAATAAAAATTAACACTGCAATTAGTCAATCTCTTGAAAAAAGAACGGTAGAACATCTTAGTACCAAGGGATTCGAATCAAATGATTACACATTCAAAACAGTTAAGGCGCAAAAATTTGTTGGTATTAATGATTATGCAGTTGCGGTTCAATTTAACGATGAAGCTGAGAACACTTATTACTATAGTGAAGATACAGATGGAAAGATCTATCAATCAAGTAGGAATGGACAAAAACACATTGAGTAATAATTTAAAGGAAAAATTAACACATTTGACTCAATTGTATGAATACGGCAAATTTACCTAGCCGGCCGGCGATACATGGGAGAGTTAGAATGTCTAAAAATATTTCAAAAATACTATCTTTAGTAATGGCACTGATTTTTATTTTTCCTGTTACTATATTTGCAAACGAGTCCACTAACGATCATTCTAAATTCGTCTAACCTAATGCATAAGCTTTACTTAACATGCACCTTTATTGCATATTGAGCGCTTCCTTCAGACCAGTCTGCACTAATACTATACATGTAAATTCCTTCTGAGGACGGTACTGTTATTTCGTTAGAATTCTTTGTTTCTATATCTCTATTGTCATTGTCAGTAATGACTTGTCTAATAATCGGAGGACCATCCGGTTCTCTCTTAAAGGAAATCTTAATTGTTGAATTTTTAGGTACGATTATAGCTTCTTTATCTTTGACTGCATACCAAGGGGACATGTTCTTTTCTTTACCAAATTTCCAATAATACGATGCGGTTTCCACTGGTATAACTATGCTCGTACTTTTAATGTAGGCTCTAGGTGCTTCTGGTAATGGTTTCCCATTAAACAAATATAAAAAAGATAATACAGAAATACATACTGCAACTGATAAAAGTATGACTATCCATTTTTTCATTTTTTGCCTACTTTCTCAATGTTGATATTCTAGTAGAGATACGGAGAGTTTATTCCGTATCTCTACTAGAATACTATTAATTGTGAAGTATATACATTTCACCTGCATTTATCTTAGCGATAACTCTATTTTGCAAATCACCATCGCTTGTCCAGGCAATACTGTCAGTCAATATGCTCCATGTATCTCTCCCTTTTTCGTTGTTGTGAAGATCCATAGTAGTATGTTGCCTTCCGGTATAACCATCTTCGAATACCTTATTGTAGTACGCATCATCTTTTTGCTCGTGTGCTGTTCCGTATGACCAAGCCCATTGCTTACCAGCATATTTACACATCAGAGCATTCCAAACAGCGTGACGGAATGCATCACTAGTATCTCCCTGTCCACTTTTACCATAATTTGTCTTTGTATAAGAATATGCTTTTTCTTTACAACTATCAATAATCGCAGCAATTATAGGATTTGAAATAGCTAAAGCTTTCTCGGCAGGTGTAAGTTCCATCCATATGGATTTAGCTTCTTCATAGCCGATCCCGCGCTCTTTCATATAAATATCAGTGACCTGTTCGGCGGTGATATTGAGATATTCATTTTTTAGAGATTCGAGTCTCTTGTATAAACTGACACTCCCATCAGTAAAGGTCAAATCTTTATATCTTGGATCTTTTAGCAATTCCTCTATTGTTGATGGAATGCTTAAACCTTGCTGATTTTCTTCGCTTGTAACAAAAGATTTTGATTCACTTAGAGCACTTGCAGAAACAACTGGCGTTGCTCCGACTACAACTGTTGTTAGAAGCAGAGATAAAGCTGTCTTTGATAAACTAAACAAAATATCAACTCCTATTTTATATTATTCCATATATTACCAAAAATATAAGGTATATTAAATAGGAATATTGTTATGTATTTGTTAAATTTGTAATTTTATGTTACTATATATTAGCTCAGTTCGATTGAATATAACCTTGTATAGGAATGTTTTTAATATATGTAAGACTCATTTTATTACCTTAAATGGGATCAATGAGATTAACAATACATTGATGCCCGCGTTGCTCCAATAAGTTTCTCATGCTCCTAGGTGTATCTGTAGCATGATTTGATCCAACTATAACGATTTCCCCAGGCTCTTTCTTTATTCTCAGTTTGATCTTCAATCGCCTCATAAAATATTCTGTCCCGCTTTTTGTTGATAGATGGATTGTCCCCTACCAAATTAATAGCATCCTCCCTTATTTTTGTACTTAAGTTCCTCAGAAAGGTTTGTCTATTTTTATCAGCGTTTAAGTTTTTTTAAGTAACTCATTCTGTACATAGAGAAATTAGAAACGACAGCTTCGTCGAAATCTCTGCCATTGTCTAACCATACAATTGGTGGATTTAGAAAATGAAAAGTCTTTTGCTTCTTCTAAGAACAAAAAGTCCCATTCGTTTATTATCATTTCCAGAGAATTTGCGCGTTGAGATTTCACCATTTTAAAAATTTGTCGTCCCACTCAGGCGCTACAAAACTTGGGTTATCTGTGTTCTCGTCTTTTATCAATCGCATCCATTCAATTAAAATTGCTTCCGACACATTGGATCGTTATGGTTAATGCCCGCAATGTACAGTTTCATTCTTTTATTTCATTTAAGTTTAAGAAACGCAGCTCAGTAAATTCCTTATTCAGTTTCTTTTCTAGTCGGTTGTTCTTTTTAAATTCGCTTTGATATAATTTGATCAATTTATCTTGCAAGGGAATTTCTTGAACATTGCTAAAAACAATTTTCTGAAAACTCTCCTACGTTCGATTCTTCGGTCTTCATTTTATCGTAGACGATATGCTTCTTAGCTTCTACAACTCGAAATATTTCGAGTACTACTTAATTGTAGCCTCTTATGAAAATTCAATTTTTATTGATTTTACTGTTCTTTAATTCTAGAATTTCCTTACTTTTATTCTGTGTAAGATGCATTTTCTCTAGAGAAAGCCGCTAAATCATTACTTCCTTTTGACCGGCTCAATCCCCAAGACGCGCAGCTATAAAAATGACTTCATTTTCTGATCCTTTATCTTATTTGATTCAGTACAAAAATTTCCATATCCCATCTCTGATATTTATTCCGAATTTATTAAACTATCTTGCAAAAGGTTTACATTGTCTCTGTCATATTCCAATCATTCCCCACACAACTTCTATTTTCGCAGTAATTGCCATAACCATACTGAACAGATTTATATTATTTAAAGTCCTTGCTCCTCATTATTCGTTAAGAGGAGCAAGGAAAAGCAATAGTTTACTTGTAGTTTCTAATGTGTATCTTTGAGCTCACTGCACTGTTTTCAACATTATTTACTTCAACTTGATATGCACATCCACCCGACATATAATAGTCACTTGATTTTTCGGCACTTTTCCCTGAAGCAGCGGTAACGGTTAACGATTCTAAATACATAAATGAAGGATAACCTGGACACGATTCATATAGGTGTGCCTTAACAGTGCCGCTTGTTACTTGAAGCGTCCATCTTCCGTATGCATGTTGACCAACAACATAGTTTGTCGCACCGTTTTGATTGTTTGTTAAAGATGCATACTCATATTGATTTGCAGCAAAAGCTTCAGACACGCCAACTAGAGAGAGTACGCCAGCCAATACAAATGTAACCAATGATTTTTTCATTATTACAACCTCCTATTTGTTATTTCCCCATGAATATAGCATTCTCTATAACTTATTTATATAGAATATAAGTATATCCATTATTAAACATAATTTTTAGTTGACTATTAACATTTTAAGAGAATTGATATGTAGATTGTATGTTTACAAATAAAACTAAAGTAATTCATCCTAATATGTACAAGTATTTACATTTAAGAGAGGGTTACTATGAAAAAATCTATTGTTTCATTTTTAGCGGCCGCCTTACTTCTCAGCTCTGTATCTTCCGTAGCTCTTGCAGAACAAAATGCTGTATCTCCTCAAGGATTAATTACACCTCTGGCAGATTCAGGATGGCAAACTAAAAATAAAATCAGGCAAGGGTTTACACGGACGTTAACAGTTACGGACCGGGCACGAACAAAATAAAAATTACAGCAGAAAAGTCAACCGCTGGTGCAGCTTACTCCCAACTCTATCTGATGAACAGTACTCAGATGGTTCAGGTAGGAAGTGGAACAATAGGTTCCTCAGTCACTCTCGACGCGGCTGTATCTAATATAGTTCCCGTTAATTCACAAGCATCCATTAAAGTCCTGCTTAAAATTTATGCATATGGAGATTGGGATACATGGCTTGGCGATTGGGAGACCGATAGTTTTACTGTAGTAAGAATAAATTGATTTGCGGGAGTCCTTGCTTTCTAGCAGGGACTCTTGTTGCATCAAAGCCCTATCTTTAGAACGGATAAATTAAAATATAGACAGAAATTTTTCTTTTAAATTATTGTAAATAACAAAAAGTATATCCATGAAATTATTTACATTTTTGTTTATTGATAGTACTATAGACATGTGTTCTCAGTATATTTAAAATTAAAAGGATAAAGGAGACAAATCATTATGAAAAAAGTAAAAGCCGTCGCATTGTTTTCGTTCGCTGTAGCCTCAGTTTTGAGTTTTTCCGGAAATACATACGCTACTGCTGATAACATTTCAAATTTAAGCGTTCCTAGCATCATTACCACCCAAGAAGATCGTACAGGATTTTCATATAGCTTCTCGATGCTTAGTAAAAGCGGCAGCCCTCTGCCTTCAAACGGAACTATTACCACGAATAAAAGCTCAGATGTTTACGTTACGCTTGTTCAATGGGAAACCAAAGACAGAGAAGGTCAGGGAACAGCTTGGTCAGCCGATATGGCTTATGATTTAGAAGAAACAACTACAAAAAATAAAGCCGGCGAAATTTCGGTGCGAGAACTTCTTACTTCTAACAACAAAACAATCGGTTGGACAAATGTTAAACCTGGAACCTATAGACTCATTATTAAAAACACTGGGTCTTATTGGGCTGCGGGAAATGGCTTTGTCCGTGCGTACGAAAAATAATTAAAGTTTAAAAGATTTATATACTGGGAACACACAAAATTCGCTGTTTGATAAAACAATAAATTTATAGTCCGATAATGTTTGTTGAATGCTTGTCTGTGCTCAGAATTTTACCAAACCGCTGCCTCTCATCTCATCCAACACAGTCTATGTACATTTATACTTTGCTTCGTGAATTGTATGAATTTGATTGCACAGCGGTTTGATCATTTTTTTTGGAGGGGGGGAAATGAACACGAAGCGGGTGAATAACGATGATAAAATTTACTTAATCTTTTGAGTAAACATCTTATAGCGACTGCCCCGAAGAAGTGTTGGATACGTATCATAAATGATTCGTTTTATTGTATTTTTATAAGGTCCGAATATATAAGCCGCTTGTTCCTTGGCAATTCAACGTTTTGATGAAAGTGGCCAAAATACCACCGTTTGTACTTCAGTTTCTGTTCAACCTCATAAAAATAAGGATGCATTTCATCCTTCTCCATGTGAATATTGAATAGCGATGAAATATAATCCAGATCCGAAGTAGAACAAGTATGCGTGATCACATAGTCTACATTCCAATTATTCCTGTTAAGATTTTCTAAACCTTCTTCGTATTCATCTTTAGAAGGCATTTCTCTCCTCCACCAAGACCTCCCTTCTTTACGATACTCTTTATCATGTGACGCAGCTCCACCAAACGTAAAAAATTTATTATTTTCTATCGTGAATACCTGTCCTCTCATCAAGTGAATAACGCTGTTATTGATTTTATGTACCTTCCCACCATTCCAAATTTCAACAGGGTACTGTTCCAGCAAATCAAAGTTTTCATGATTCCCATCAATAAACAGAGTCGTAAAAGGCTTTTCTTTGTCGAGCCACTTTAGCCAGTACTGGTCCTCTCTACTCCCATCCCATATTAAACCAAAGTCACCGGCAACGATTACGTAATCTTTTTTCGTTAAGGATTTTTGTTCTGGAAAGTTCCTTTTATTAAGCCTACTACCCACGCTTATCGTTCCATGTATGTCTCCGGTTATATAAATCATGTGCTTCTCACCGTTACTCTAGTCGTCCCATTTAAGTCCAGCTGGAATCGGAACAATAAATTCGTGCTCACAATTTGGACAAGTGGCAGGTATTACAGGTTTTTCATCTTTATTTATTCTCTGATATAAATCTTGCAAAAATGCGAGGTCAGCTATAAATAATTGTTCAATCACTTTCGTGTCAATCATTGGAAGGTCGCCTAATCTAGTAATAACTCTTGTAAGGATAATGACCATTAAATATTGTGGATTTGCTTGAACGCGCGGATCTCTCATGGGTAGAATTTCATCAGCGGCTGTTGCAAGTCTCATTGCCCCTTTTTTATGAATATTCCCACTGCTATCTTCAAACCCTCTCGGTAATTCAAACTCATATTCTGTCTTAAATGCCATTAAAAAAGCCCCCTTCGAATTGTTTTCTTGCAATGGTGTTTTTAACTTTTTTCAAGAAATAGCATGGTGTTAGAACTGCAACAGCTAAAGTTAATCTTCAAACTATACTTAACACAATATTACAGACATTGTAAAAGAATTGTTTTATCGAACTTTTCTTAAGAAGACGTCTGGTACTTTTCCGTAAGGATCTTTTCCGAATGGTTCGAGATAACGCTTATGAAAGAAAAACAATCAGCTAGCAGCTTGCCCTCTAACGTGGAAAGACCTGCTCAGACTGTCGAGAAAGTTTCGACAGCTTTCTTTATGGATGGAAAATAAGTCAACATTCATCGTATTTCTACAATAAATTTGCGTCTAAATGAGTCTAATTGACCATGGTATAAATACCAAAATATGGTATATTTACAGTATCAAATTAAAGGAGGAACTTATTTATGAATTTCAAAGCATTAACTATTGGCGCCCTAGTAGGAGTATCTTTGGTTTTTGGAAGTGTCGGGGCGTTCGCGTCCCCAGTAAATGCCAATGCCAGTACTGTATCGCCTCACGCAGATCAAACTTTAATCCTGCGTATCGGTGAAGTTTATAACACAAATGGATATGTAACCATTCTTAATAATCCCCAGAATGCAGTTGTCGTAGAATTCCAATCGTATGTTAAGGGATTACAACCTGGGCAGGCTCTCATTAGTGTAAATAAAAATGGACAAATCACTACATACGACGTTTTCGTAAAGGCATTTTGAGCTTTGGGGAGGGATTTCCTCCCCTAGTTGTTATTTAAAGTTCCATCCGTCTTAAATGAAGATTGATTCATGACTCTCCCTCCTTTTTTATTCTCCTTTATCTACAACCCTAATATATGTTAATTATGGTTCATATTCGATTGCTGTTCGCAGCCTAGAGTCCTAAAATCAACAAAATCCCCGCTCAATCAGAGTCGGGGATTTTCTATGTACTCTTTTATTAACAATTCAGCAAAAATCAATGATCACTTTCTGTTACAAGCAATGCGGCGAAGTGAATTGGTTTCATTTCATCGATATGAAGTTAAAGCCCCATTCATTCGAATGGGGCTTACAGAAATATTGGATTGATTGCCGATTAGCCTTCGACTTGTTTTATGCGACTAATAATAACGGCTGCTTCAGCCCGGGTGGCAACTGCCTTAGGACCAAAGGTACTTCCGGGTAATCCATGGATGATCCCTTTCTGAGTCAGAAGTGCGGCAGCCTCTCTGGCATACGGAGCAATGGTTTCCCTGTCCCCAAATTTAGCAAGAGCTTCTTCAATATTGCCAGCTGCAGCGCCCGAAGTAATCTTCATGGCATTAGCCGATATTTTAGCCATTTCCTCGCGCGTAATCGCGCGGTTTGGCTCAAAATAGCCCTCGCCTGTTCCTTCTGCCAGTTTTAAGCCGACTGCAGCTTTTACATAGGTTTCATACCAGCTTGCTGGCGGAACATCTTTAAAGGAGATATTTTCTTTTTGGTCGGATAGATTGAAGGCTCTCACGATCATCGCCAAAAACTCGACGCGGGTTACTTGCTTAAGCGGTTCAAAACGTCCACCATTAAACCCATTTACCAATCCTAGACGGGCCAATTCGTGTATCTCGCTGCCCGCCCAAGACTCTACTGATTGTAAATCACTGAAACCGACTGCTGATTCGGAACTTTGGTTTCGGTTAGACACGGCGTTAAATATCGAATTGGCAAGGAGACGGAACTGGTGCTGCGAATGGGCACCATTGGTCAGATCGTTGGAGAAAACCGTGACGTTTTTATTATTTTCCTTATAAGTAAAGGCCATAATCTGTCCCTTGGCAGCTTCGTGTCCGGGCCACCAGCCTGCCTTGTAGAAATCATCATTACTGCTTATCGTTGCAAGAATATTTGCTGTCTTAGGAACCGTTTTGATATAAGAACCTGTAATGGTATAAAAATACTCCTGTTTATCGTAAGGGGCTGTAATGACGCTGTCTTGCTTGACGTCGGCCAGAAATACTCCCTCATATCGCTCCCATTTGGGCCCCCCGAACGAAAATCCGGGAATCCAATCTTGAACGTTTACCATTCCCATATTTCCGTACGCGATATATGGTTTGCCTTTCCCCACCTGCTCGGAAGAATCAAATGTATTGACAAGAACATCCGCCTGAGCCTGGTCTGAAGTCACCTTAAACCCTAAGTTTTCCAAGACATACGCCGGCTCACCGAGTGCTCCTACAAGAGTGCTTTTAAGCTCTTTACCAACCGGCATATGATCGCCAAATGGACTCACATCAAGCAGGTATTTGGAAGCCAGCGGGTTCAGATCGTCATAAGAGACGACAAAATCTCCAGCCTCATGTTCCGATTCGGTCTTTGTGAGCATCTTTACGTGTTTTCCAGATGCCAAGAGCTCGTTAACAGCTTTTATCGCATCGTTGTTCGTATTTCGAAGGAGAACGTAAACGGATGGTTTGTCCGGCATGGCAGTAGCCGGAATCGTTACCGATATTACCGGAGCGGTTTTACCCTCAAAAACGCGGGGTTCTCTGATAACATATCGATTAAATCCGCGCAGAACCGGAAAATCCTGAACGATCTCACCTGCAACCGACTCATAGTCCGACACATCAATACCATCATAAAGAACCGAGTTTGCATAGCCGTGGTAAGACTGATGCATGTCGATGACAAATGATCCCGCAGGATAAGTTGTCCCGGAGACGGTAACGGGCTTTATGGATCGTTCCACCTTAATTCCGTTGCGAAGAAAGTACTCGATCATGCGATAGGTTTCGTATGCATTTTTCTGAATGCTTCTGTCGATTGGCAGTACATAATACTCCGGGAAGAAGTTTTGATTGCCTGAACGCGGACGGCCGATGATTTCATCTTTGGCATTGACCAAATATGGATCTACTGCACGATCATCCTTATTATCTATCCCGCGTTCGTATATTTTCAACTGATTCATGAACAGCTTCTCTTTGTTCTCCATCACATAATGGGTAGCCCCCGCCACGCTGTAATACAGTGCTTTAGTCGACTCTTCGTTTGATTCAGGGACTTCCAGCGTGTGTCCCAACGCCCCATGATGCATGGCAAATACAGCTGTATATGCGGGAGTTGCGTCATCCCAGCCTGTTGAGGTGCCTTTAGGTACATATTTCGGATCCTTCACGGATTTCTGATGTTCTTCGTAAGGAATGTGATAATCGTTATACTTTGTATTGGCAATTCCGGCCTCGCCCATCGCCTTCGCTTGTTCCAACATACTGTCAATCAGCAGATCATATTCGATGTTTGGATCATGCGGCGGCGTAGTCGGTTCAATCAGGAAGTTGGAATCAAATCCATGCAGGTCCAAAAAAGACAAAGGGGACCATTTTGCAATTTGTTCCGTAACACTGCGTGTTTCAGGCTGGGTTTGATAAGAATTGTCTCGGTTTAAATCAAAATAATTGGGGTTCGCTCGTGTTGTGTGAACACGTCCATCTGGATTGTCCGTATAAACGAACAGGAAAATGACTTGGTTTAGTGCTTGGTCCATGTTTAAATTGATCTTGCTCTTCTGGCCGCTAGATCCCTTCGTATCATAAGATATACTGTCATCTAGCGCCATAGATTTAAAGAAATTGAAAATAGAGTCGACTCCTGGAGCTTCGTTCGGATGAATATTATTCAACCAAATCGGTACCTTATAGTCGCCAAAAGTACCTGATTGAATATCAGCCTGCAGCTGCTTGGGATTATTCGTCATGGCTGGGTGAGTCACATTTTGATATTGATCTACCGAGGCTTTATCTTTGGCAAGGATCGTTAGATAAATATCACGGCCTTCGACTGATTTTCCAATCGATATGGTTTTAATATACCGGTCATTCTTCTTAGCCGCTTGCGCTGTAACCGCATCAATATCCGTTTTTAGCTCATCATAAGTGTGGAAGCTGTCATACGGCGTTAACTTAACCGGTGTCTGGGCAATAACTTGTCCGTGAGCAGTTGCAGCGAGCTCATAGGTACCCATCAATGAAGCATACAGGGGACGCTGTAAGCGAGGCTCGGCCAGATTATCTGTGTCATAGGGTAGATCGAAAGTGATATTCGCCGTGTATTGCCCGTCTTTCGCCTTACCATCGCTTACCGTTATAAAGGAGGGTCCCGTATAATCCCGCTGCGCGAATTTCTTCCATTCAGACAGCGGCTTACCGCCATAGGTCCAGCTTATGCTTTTACTATCCACATTTTGGGGCAGTGTAAACTTGACTTGGAAGGTTCTTTTCTCCGTCATGGACGCAACATGATGATTCATTTTTAATTCTTGAACTGCTTTCCCCCGTGCGAGTGTCTTATTCTCCTTTTGATCGTGGGATGCCGTTTGGCTTTCTACATCCTGAACGGGTTCCGCCTTAACATGGCCTGGATCCACGGTACCGATCATTAGGGAAAATGAAATCATTAAGCCAAAGGCATGTTTGTTAAGCTTTTTCTTCAACCTCTGCTCCCCCTCTTTCATTCGTTCTTCCCAGCAGAAACTCGTGATTCCCCAGTCTTCAAAGAATCTTTAGATTCGGCGGGAACAGATTTTTCCGCTTCCATTATGTTCTGAACAAAGTCTTTCAGCTCTTTGCGGCTCGATACATCCAGAACAGCCGCTTTGCCCATATGGGTCTCCTTAATCAGCTCCATTGGCGGAATTTGTTCACTTCCTTCCAGTTTGCTTTGATATCCTACCGACGCCAGCTTCCACATGTCATTTACCGTTAGATTGGTATCCATATAAGGACTGACTTTCTCAAGAATGGAAGGGAGTTTCATAATAGATGTTGTGCTTTTCATTTTCTGGGCCACCGCATCGGCGAAGTCCCGTTGGCGTTTCGTCCGGGAGTAATCCGATAAGGCGTCATGACGAAAGCGAACGTACTGTAATGCCGTTTTCCCATCCAAATGCTGCTTTCCTTCGGTAAGATGAATATCATATTCATGCTGATCGGCTGCGCTCTCATAGTTCATGTCCTTCTCGACATAGAAATCAACTCCCCCTATTTCGTCCACTAGTTTTATAAAACCCTGAAAGTCTGTATATACGTAGCACTGAACAGGGATTCCAAGCAAATCGCTTACCGCTTTCATAGCCGTGTTAGGCCCATACGTGATTGCCGTATTAATCCGATTTTTGCCGTGATCAGGAATATCCGCATACGTGTCGCGAAGAATTGAAAACAAATGAATTCTTTTACGCTCAGGGTCCAGAGAGACAACCATCATGGTGTCTGATCTGGGGATCTCTCCTTTATTGACTCCACGAGCATCTACCCCCATCAATAAAATATTGACCGGCTCCGTTCCCAACCATTTAGGAGGCTCTACTGACTCAACCTCCGCTGCGTTAGCAGCGGCAAATAGAGACTTTTGGCTATCTGTTTTATTTAAACCTTCCAACCCTTTATATAGAGAGTAGAAATAATAGACAACCGGACCGGAAAGCACAATCAAAATCAATGCGAGAACGGCTGCTATCCTCTTCGTTTTTAATGACATGTTGTTTCTCCTTTCTTGAACGACAACAGGAAACTACGCTTACTGTTCTTGCAAGGCTTCGATAAGAAGAGATGCATAGTATCTCGATCCGTCAGGCTTTAAATGAACCCCGTCTTTATAAAAAATATCTTTTTTCCCTTCACTGGCTGCATACCAGTCAACAATTTTAACATGGTGGAATTCACCGGCTACGTCCTTGATAGTTGTATTGACCGTGTCCTGCCATCCTTTTGAAACTCTCGTGGTGACTACAAATACCTGCTTGTCCGAAAGAGACTGAAGCAGACTGCGAAGACTCTTGTTGTTAAAAGGTCCGTTGGTGCCGAGTTCGATAATAATGCGATCACCTAATTTCCCTTCGGCTTTTAAATCATCGATTAGCTTCTGGGCTTGGGACATTTGTCTTCCAACCTTGCCATCAACCGTAATTTTGGGTAGTTTTTCTTTCAAATAAGGCTCAATACCGACTATGACCGAATCTCCAATGACCGTAATTCCTTCTCCATCGAGAGATTGAGGAGGTTTCTTGTTCTCCGTTTTTGGGGGAGCAGATTCTGAGGATGCTTTGATCTGCTGTGGTGTTGTGATTTGTTGTCCCCCTAGTTCTCCCTGCTCTGTTGTTTTCGAGCTCTGATGACGCTGACTGAAATATCCAGCAGCTAATAGGATAATGACAAAAACCCATGTTATCCCTACTTTATGTTTCTTCATTTTCATTTCATCCTTTCAAAAATAGATTTAATTTGTTGGTGGTTACAAAGTAGATTTGTTCAGTTCCTTAGAGCGAGTCCACCATAAACGTCCTTTTCGAATCGGTTCCTCCACAAACCTGTAGGACAGAGCAGACAACATAAAAATGAGCGTTAGCTGCAGCAAAATGTCAACGAATCCGGGTTCCCCGACATTCGCCTCCGGCCTTGATAATATAATGACCGGATAATGCCATATATAAAGACTATAAGATCGTTTCCCGATCCAGCTAAGAGGTTTGGCTGCCAGGATGGCTCCCAGTTGACTGGCTGGATGCACCAGCACGGCAATGATAACCGCAGTAACTACAGACAGAAACAAGAAGCCGACCGGGTACAGTGAAGAATCATATTCATTCGTTTGATTCATCATGATAAACAAGATCAACATCGCCGCTGCTCCCAATAAATCTAAAAGCGAGCGGGCCCTTGAGGAAATTCGGTCCGTTAGCCTCCAACTTGGCCATACAACGGCTAACGCCGCTCCAATCAGGATAGCGAATGCCCGGGTATCCGTTCCGTAATAAACTCTGCTAGGATCCGTCCCTGGCACATACAGGAGCGCCATTGCGATGGCGGAAACGGCAGCCCCTAAAAGAATAAATACAGCAAGCTTACCCTGGCGCCTTAAAAGCCTGACTAGAAAGATTAACAGAAGCGGCCATATCACATAAAATTGCTCTTCAATAGACAGCGACCAAAGATGTCCGATCGGAGAAGGCGGTCCGAAACTTTCAAAATACGATACCTGATGAAAGATGAGATACCAGTTATTCACATAAAAAACGGAGGAAAGGAAATCTCCTTTCAATGTTTGCATTCTGGAAGGATCTATGAGAATCAACCCTAATGCCACGACCATAAGCATGCTGACCATTGCCGGCAGTAGTCTTCGTATTCTTCTAATCCAAAAATGCAATAAAGAGATTTTGCGTTGAGTTTTCAACTCCCATAAAAGTTGATCCGTGATTAGGTAGCCGGATAGAACAAAGAAAACTTCTACTCCCAGCAGCCCGCCCTTAGCCCACTTCAAATTGAAGTGGTACGCAATAACAGCTAATACGGATATGGCTCTTAAACCGTCTAATCCAGGCATATAACGTTTTAATAATTGCTTTTGCTTCCCCATCCTTTATGTTTCATCCTTGTCTGTATATGGGATGTTTATTACTCTTTTAATATAGCTGCCGGATGTCGCTAAAGTTTGATCAGGATGTAAACAAGTTGTCACAAGCTCCGCTCCTTTTTGGACAAAAAAATAACCTTCTTTACGATTTGATCCGTAAGCAAGGTTAGTTTTTAGGTATTCAGGCTCATTAAGTTGAATCATAAACGAGGCTTATTGGAATTCGATAAGCAGTACCTGACCATCCGTTGTCATCGTTTGGGTATTTGATGAAGGTGAATAAAACTTTTGCCCATAGACAAGTAAACCTTTTTCGCCGGGACTCCAGTACATTTGGGATGGTTTCAAACCATGATAAACAGGTTCGTTAGACAGAACATTATTCCCTTGAATCTTTCCTGCGTAAATCGTGTCCTGGCCATAAGTTGAATAGGCAATACATTTCCTGTCTTTTGACAGTTTAAATCCCTCCACTTTTTCCAGCAGCACAGATAGTTCTTTGGTACGTTGATCATACTCGAATAACGTACCATCGGTTCCAAGGAATACAAACTGATCGTTATTCAGCCAAGCCACTTGGTCTTCATCACTCTGATGTTCGTATTGTATATCGATTGAATTTCCATTGACCGTCCCCAGCATGATGATGTTTTTCTTGGCCTTACCGGATTGAAAGGCGGTTAATAGTACACTGTGTCCGTCATCAGATACGTTGATTTTTGTAAGGCTGTTTCCCTTTCCGTAGTTTTTTATCGTATATGTTGTGGAGGATTGGTTACCGACGTCCCATAAGTGAATAAAGGCTTTTCCACTTTCAATCGGATCAATTACCAAATAACAAAGATATTGGTTGTTGTTGGACCATGCGACATTCTGAAGATACAGATCCTTATTATTGCTGAAATTTGCTACCTCGGTTTCTTTGCCATCTTTTAGTGACATCAGCTTCAATTTAGTTCCATACCTTGTGCTTGAGATCTCACGGATGAGTGAACCGTCAGGAGACAGTTCGATAAGAGGCGAATCCATTTGAATTCCAGAAATAACCTCACTTTTTTCGTAAGGAGGAGCCATACGCTTTAATACGGTTTGTTCTGATAGGTTACCTTTCTTATTCGAAGCAATTACAGAATCTTTACCGGACCATCCTAATAGTTGACCGGCGTTTGTGAATTCATCGGGTAGCCGATAGATTGTCTTTACCTTGAAGGGTTGTATCCCTTCATTTTCAGTCTGCTTCTCTTCCTGACTCGGAATTACAATCGTCTCTGTTTCGGGTTCGAACAGAGCGCAGCCGGATAAAACCAAGATTAGAAACAAGAGTACTGCTATTGCGAAAAGTGCCTTCTTCATATCGGCTTTCCGTCCTTCCGGACATTCAAATATTCTAATTCTACCGTAACTATCGTTTGGTTGTTTTCGTTCGTCATACGGATGTTCCCGCCGTGTTCATCGACAATGGATTTGGAGATGCTGAGCCCCAGCCCGACACTTCCCTCTTCAGATACTTGATTGTTGCCCAGATTAAACGGCTGAAATAAATAAGCAATTTGATCGGTCTCGATTGGATCGCTCGGGTTGCTAAAAACAAATTGAATTTTCGTGTCAGCCCTCTTCGCCGTTACGAATATTTCTGCTTGATCCGTACTGTATTTGATTGAGTTATCCAGTAGATTAATAAAGAGCTGGCGTAATCGGTTTCCTTGACCATATACGATCAATTCATTTTGGATCTCGTACCGAATGCTTTTCTTATAGCGTTGAGCCCGGATCCCCATCGATTCGCACACGTCTTTCAAAATGCTTCCCGCATCGACCCTTTCAGGCTCCATAATCTGAATGTTTGGGCGCGACGCCTCCAACAGTTTCAAAACCATGCCATGAAGACGTCTGCTTTCCTCGATGATATGGTTCATGCCCTTTTCGAAAAAATATCGGTCCGCTTCTCCTTTTTTACGTATAATCTCAGCATATCCTAATATCGAAGTTAACGGAGTCTTAAGTTCATGGGTGATGTTGTCAAAAAATCGCTTCTCCTGTTCATGAAGAGCCTGAAGGTGATCCCGGTCTTTTCGGATAATCGTCATCTGCCTGCTAATTTGATCGATCATTTCGTTAAAGTTGTCTGCAAGCCTTCCAATCTCATCCTTCCGCCTGAACTGGATCCGCACTTCCAGGTTTCCGCTTTTCACCTCATTTGAGGCTCGAGTTAGTCTGACAAGGGGGATGGTAATGTGCCTGGAGAGGATATATGAAAAGAGGAAAGCTGCCGCGAAAATAGCCATCGCAATGTAAAAGATGATTTCCTTAATCCGTCCGCTTTGTTCATAGAGCAGACTGAAATCTCTGGAAAACCGTAAAATTCCAACCTTCGTTCCATCAATGAAAACAGGGTACGAGAATAGAACGGATGCTGTGTTTCGATCGTAAGTGATGCTGTATGCAGTCTTCCCCTCTATTGCTTCTTTTAAATCGCCATTTGTTAGATGCGGAATTGACTTATCCGATGAATACAGCAGTTCCCCGTCCACTGTATATACGCCGACGCTGCTGCCAGTGGCATGATTCAAGTCGTTAGCCATCTCCTCAGCCATTTGGCCAAAGTAAAGCCTATTGTTCGAAAAATGATTGATCAGAAAAGATTGTCGTACATAAATGTTACTGTTGTTCTTCAGTCCAATTAACTCCGAGGTCACTATTTTTTTGTTACTGGTCTGAATAGACTCCTTCACGGTTTGATTTAACACCAGAAAAGAGAGCGAAAATATTAAGAAGAAACCGATAATAAATTTGACGCTAATATTTCGAATCATTCGTTTTACCGCCTATTTTCGAATTTATAGCCTATTCCAAATACAGTGGCGATTAGATCGCCGGCATCCAGCTTTTTACGAAGCCTTTGGATGTGAGTATCCACCGTACGGGTATCTCCCTGAAAATCATACCCCCATACGATATCTAACAATTCTGCACGTGTGTACGTTTTTCCTCGATGTCCAATCAGTGTCATCAGTAAATCAAACTCTTTAGGAGTCAAATCAACTGCGTGACCATCTTTTTGAACAAGACGTTCTTCCACAATGATCTCGATATGCTCAAGCCGAATCACTTTCCGCTGATCATCATGTCTTTTGTTCGCTTGATCAACCCTCCGGAGGATTGTCCGTATTCTAGCAACTACTTCCCGCAAATCAAATGGTTTTGTTATATAATCATCCGCGCCGAATTCCAGTCCGAGTATTTTATCCGTAATATCCGATTTCGCGGTAATCATCATGATCGGTAAATTATGACTTGCCGTTACCTTCTTGCAAATATCCAGCCCGCTTTGGTCCGGCAGCATCCAGTCGAGAAGCAGGAGATCGGGTTGAAATTGCTGAAGCTCCATCATTCCCTCGGCTCCACATGCCGTCGTTTTCGTTTCGAACCCTTCCATAGAAAGCCCGTATGATAGTAAGTCAGCTATTGCCGCGTCATCTTCAATGATGAGAATTTTTGCTTGATTCATCGTAACCCCCGTTTTTTTTGTAAGGATCATCCATACCTTTCCCTAAAGCCAATGTCTCAATTAATGAACATTCAAATCGTAACAAATTATAGTTCGTTAAGCCCCAAAAACGCAGACTTGAAATGAGAATAGGCTTCTTTTGGGATTATTAAAATGACGGATTAGCCTCATTTTTCAATATAGCAAGCAGATGTCACTATCGTTTGATCAATTTGTAAACAAAATGTCACAGGATTGGTTTGTGACACTTTGTTTACATCGTGATCAAACTTTGGCGACATCCTCCCGATATAGTGGAAACACATTGCGACAAATGAAACCAGCACTAGTGAGGAGGAATCGAATTTGTCAGATCGTTTCAAAATGCCGGATGAGAACGGCAATGAAAAGGAGAAAGGAACGGGCAGCGGACACAGACGACCGGAAAACGCCTTCTCGAATGGACGAGGCAACCCACAGGGAGCCGGGCGTCTTCTGGCGCTGGATGCTGCGAGAGGTTTGGCGGTTATCGGTATGTATTTGCAGCACTTTGCATCGAAAGAAAGGATTACTACCATCGTTTCCGGAAACACAACGTTATTGTTTGTACTCTGCGGCGGGATTTCCTACTCCATCATGGCTCAGCGCATGAAGAATCGACAAAAGGATACAACCGCCTTTTGGGCAAAGATGCTGGCTCGCGCGGTATTCGTCTATATTATGGGATATTTGCTCATCATGTTGAATACCTCTTTCGGAGTGATTTTGCCCGCTTACGCTGCCATGTTCGTCTTAGCATTGATACTGGTGGGTCTTTCAAACCGCACACTCGTTACGACTACCGTTGCACTGATGTTTCTAGCCCCCCCACTTATGCTTCTGGGCATGAGTGCCCTATCTGGAGCATCCCTGCTTCGAGACGTTGCCGGCGGTCCGATGTCCACCCTAGCGCTCGCCCCTGCTTTCGTAGCGGGTATGGCAATCGGGAGCCTTGACCTGACCAAAAAACGAACCGCATTTTTACTAGCGATCGGCGGCCTCATGTTGCTCATTATAGGTAAGACACTGGCCGCTTATGTCCTCCCTGAGCTTAGCCGTTCATTTGAATCGTGGCTTGTCACTGTTCAAGGTACCGCCGCTATGCCAGACCCGTATGCCATCTGGCCGCTTAACATGGAACAGCCGATGTGGCATATGCTTCTATGGACGGTTCCGCATAGCGCTTCAACGTTCCAGACGCTGACCGGGCTCGGGTTTGCACTGCTGGTAGTGGGAATCGTATTCCTCGTACCCAAGAAAACCAACGCCATATTGGTCCCTTTTGCCGGAGTCGGACGCGTGGCGTTGACCATGTATGCGGCTCAGTTCGTCGTCGTTTGGCTGCTTACGCTATCAAGAATCGACTATAGTTTGGATGGAGTTCCCCTCGGTGATCTGCTAGTTGCCATGATAACATTGGTAGCAGGCTGGTTAATCTCACGGCTGCCCCATGGTCCGCTTGAGTCATCTATGCGACATTTTGACCGGTTGTTCAGTGTCCCTCGCTCGATAAATGCACCGAAATAGGAGCTCCTTACTAGAATCTATTGTATGGAATTTTGCTAAAATACCCCACCTATCGGTGGGGTATTTTATGGTTAAAGACAATTGGAACCACACGTTAGCTTTGTGTTCGGTATTATATCTTCGATCCCCCTGACGGCGGATTTGAATTGACCGTCCAACTGAATGTGAACAACAGGACCAGACAGAAGAGCTCGTGAAAGCCGCGCATGGCGTTTGTCCATATTCCAGGGCAACTCGCGGCAATATCGATGTGAAACTGGTCATAAACGGACAGCCTATCTAAAAAACACATTCTTTTTTTAATAGCTTGTCGGTAAACCATTATTCTAAATTAGACCTTTTTTGTGTCATTAAAAATATGGGGGGGTGTTCTTTTCAGCTTACAAAAAAAGACCCCTGGAAAAGGCTTTGATCCGCATGGCCGGTTATGAATACTGGTAAGATAGTATCCTGTCGTTTTATTTTGACTTCAATACATTTCCATATATTATAATATATAACAGCTAATGACTTTTAAGAAAGTCATCCCTATACGTTTCCGGTCAAAGGTGATTTTATGAAAAAGGCTGCTGAAATAAAAAATTCCCGCACCGGCCTCAATCACTCTCTCCCGTCCTGCTCCGCTCAGCCTGACCGCTGCTTTCAATCACTCCCTGATGCATAAATCCCCAGCCACACATATCCGCGAGTATTGTGCTCAGCGTACGCCCGTGATCGGACATCGAATATTCCACTTTGGGCGGAATTTCCTGATAGATTTTGCGTACGATCAAGCCGTCGCGCTCAAGCTCGCGAAGGTGATTGGTCAGCATCCCCTGGGTAACCGACGGAAGAAGCTTCCTGAGTTCTCCGAACCTCTTGGTGCCCTGATGAAGCAGGATAAACAAGATCAGCGGCTTCCACTTGCCTCCGATCACATCCAGCGTGGTCATAATTCCTTCAGTCGTCCCCGGTTGTCTATCATTTAACGGCATCCGATTCCCCTCCGTCATTCGTTTTTGATAAGTTCCTTTTTTCTGTTACTTTATCAAATCGGCCCGTTTAATAAAAGTACTTCTCTTTTTCGTACATAGTCTTATTTTTCGTACTATGCGCAGCAGTTCAAGGTATGATTTTACAGACTAAGTCCGATTAAAAATCCTACTTCTCAAAAATAAGAATCTAAATAATAATGAGAGAGTGATTCGGATTATCCCACGATTTCCAATTTACTTTGAAAGGATGTTTGATTATGAAAATAATGGTGATTACGGCTCATCCCGACTTAACAGCTTCCAGAGTTAACCGTGCTTTTGCCCGCAAAGTTTCTACCGTCCCCGGCGTCTATGTACGCGACCTTTACCGGGAATATCCCCAATGGACGATTGATGTGGAAAAAGAGCAGCGGCTGCTCACTGAACACGACCGGATTGTTTTCCAGTTCCCTCTTTACTGGTACAGCTCTCCGGCCCTGCTGAAAAAATGGTTTGACGATGTGCTCACCTACGGCTGGGCGTTCGGAACGGATGGCGTCCATTTGACGGGAAAAGAATTTATCGTCGCCACGACAACGGGCGGTACCGAAAATCAATATCGTTCCGGAGGTTCCAACTGGCACACGCTAAGCGAGTTTATGAAACCGATTCAGAGCACGCTTGAGAAATGCAACGGCGTTTTTCTCCCCGTATTTGCAGCCTATCATTTGTCGGATGCGCCCGAGGCGGAACTTCAGGCGGAAGCCGACCGTTACGCGAAGCATATCGTCAGCCCTCAAGCGGACCTTGCCAATTAACCTGAAAAATAGAGAACAAGTTCGTACGAACTTGTTCTCTTTTCTTTTGCTTGGATATGTACAGCCAAGTTCGGTACCACACTTGTGACGCTTCCCGCTTGAGCGCTGCGCGGCGAGCCCAGGAACAGTGTGACTCTTCAGCCGTGCTGCGCTTTATTGGTATAAAGTGACAAGTTCGGGGCAATCTACAGGCAAGTTTGCGAGAAGGAAGGAGGCACACGCGTGAAGCTATTCAGACACTTATTCCATATGAACAAAAAAAACGCTCCGGCTCCGGCTCCAACTCCAACTCCAGCTCTGTCACAAGAAACGGTGGATACCGTCACCATCAAATCCTCCCTTGCGGAAAATGCACGGTACCTGGATCAGGCTATGTTTCATACCGATGACTTGGTGAAGCTCTCGCTTACGTATCAAAACCAGGCTCTGCTGCTCTGTTATCTCGATCCGATGTGCGATGAGGTTAAAATCCGGAGCTTCATTCTGAAACCCCTGACGGAGTCGGAGGAAGAAAATCTGGCCGACGTGTTCACCGCTCCCAGGGTTTATGCGCAAACTTCGCTGGACGAAGCCGCGGATGCTCTGCTGCAGGGGCAGGCCGTTCTTTTCAAGGAAGGCAGCACGGAGTGCTATTCGATTACGGTCAATGCGGAAGTCAAGCGGACGACGGAAGAGCCCGAGAACGAAAAAACAGTCCGCGGCTCCCATGAAGGTTTTGTCGAAAATATGACGGTTAACCTGCATCTGATCCGCAAACAGATCAAAAACCGCCATCTCGTCATCCGCCGGTATACGCTCGGCAAAGAAAGCCGCACCGAGGTCGCCGTGGCTTATCTGAACCATGTCGCCAAGCCGGAGCTCATTCTGGAAATCGATAAACGCCTCCGTACTATCGCGGGTGCCAATACACTGTCGACTGACCTGATGGAGGAATATATCGAAGACCGGACGCTGTCTCCTTTCCCCCAGATTCTGACGACAGAGCGTCCGGACAGGGCCGCCGCCAACCTGCTCGAAGGCCGAGCTGTCCTGATATCCGCCGGGACCCCCAGTGCGCTGGTCATGCCCGTGACGTTTTTTTCGTTCTATCAGTCCCCGGACGATTATTACAGCCGCACGCTTGCCGGCTCGTTCATCCGGTTCATCCGGCTGCTGAGCTTCGTCATTGCGATTACGCTGCCCGCTTTTTATATCGCGGTCATTACGTTTCATTACGAGGTTATTCCGGCCGAGCTCTTGTTCCAAATTAAAGGAAGCGTGGAGATAGTGCCTTATCCGCCGCTTCTGGAAGCCATGTTCATGGAGCTGACGCTGGAGCTGCTGAGGGAGGCGGGAATTCGCCTGCCGGGACCGATCGGACAAACGATCGGCATCGTGGGCGGTCTTGTAATCGGGGACGCGGTCGTGCGGGTCGGACTCGTATCGTATCCGATGATTATCGTCGTCGCTCTCACCGCCATTTCTTCCTTTATCGTCCCTTCTCACGAGATGAGCGCATCCGTGCGGCTGCTCCGATTTGCCGTCATGATCCCGGCTGCCCTGCTCGGCTTTATCGGCATCGTTTTCAGCCTGATTTTCATCCTGATCCATCTGTGCAAGCTGGAGTCGTTCGGCACTCCGTACCTGGCACCGGCGGCTCCTTTCCGCCTGAAGGACTGGAAAGACACCCTTTTCCGTTTCCCTCTATGGAAAAAAGACAACCGTGTCAACATGGCAAAACCTTCGGTGAAGAAGGACAACGCGGATTCAAAGGAGCTGCAGGAGAATGACACACAATTCGAATAAAATAAGTCCGAAGCAGATGCTTTTTCTCGTTCTCCAGACCCAGATCGGCGTCCAAGTGCTTTTCATGCCTTCCCGGGTACAGGCGTTTGCCAAAGGCGACGCGTGGATGTCGGTCTTGCTCGCCGGTTTGTTCAGCCAACTGCTTATTCTGATGATGTGGGCCCTGAACAAACGCTTTCCCTCGGCTACTCTGTATGACTTTATGCCCCGCTTGACAGGCAAAGCGGCCGCAGCGTGCCTTCAGGTCCTGTATATCGTTTATTTTACCGTCCAGAGCAGTCTCATTCTGATGTTTTTTTACGAAGTGATCCGCGATTGGGTCTTTCCCGAAACGCCGGAATGGCTCATTACCGGTCTCATGGTGCTCGCCTGCATTTATCTGACCCAGGAAAATCTGCAGATCATCGCCCGGTTCTTTCTGCTGGTCAGCATCGTGATTCTCGTCATGATCTTTATATCCGTGTATGCTTATACGCATTCCAATCTGCTGTATATTTTCCCGATCGGGCAGGCCGGATTTCTCCCGGTTATGCGGGGGGCGCACGAAGCGATGAATACGCTGACCGGCTATGAATGGATTCTTTTTTGTTATCCCTTCGTGGAAGGGACACCCCGGCGGAAGCTGGCTGCGGCATCCGCGGCCAACGCTTTCTCGACCCTGTTGTACACGTTTCTCGTCTTTACGAGTATCGTTGTATTCAGCCCTTCCGAGCTTGGCCTGCTGCCCCATCCGGTTCTGTATATGGTTAAAGCGCTGACGTTCACGATCATCGAACGTCCCGACCTGTATTTCCTCTCCGCCTGGATCGTCGTGGTCGCGACGTCCATTATGGCTAGTCTGTATATGGCTTCGACGGGTATCTCCCATTTGTTCGGCATGAGCAACCACCGCAAGCCTGTTCTGTTTACGGCCGTCGCGTTCTTGGCGATTGCGCTGCTGATTCATGACCAGGGTGTGATGAGAACTTTGGGCAAAATCTTTTCGCTGTCGAGCTATTTTTTCCTGGGCTGCGTTCCCCTCCTTTTACTTCTGATTTCACTTGCTTTGCATATTCGCGAGGGAGGGAGGGGGCTCGTAGAATGAACCGATTTTCCAAAACCGCGGCAAGCCTGCTGACTCTTCTTCTGCTCAGCGGATGCTGGGATCAGCAGCTTCTCAAAAACTCCCGCATCATTCATATCGGCGGATTCGACCGGGGAGAAGGAGATGAACTGAAAGTTACCGTCGCCTTTCCGGACGTATCCAGTATTGAAGGGGGGCGAAGCGAAACCAACGAAATACACACGGTAACGAGCAATACGACTCAGCAGGCCCGCGGATTTCTCGATCATGAAATATCGGGGAATTATTCCCCGTCCAAGCTGCTTGTGCTTCTGCTCGGCGAAGAATGGGCGCGCGCCCAAAATATTATGCCTTACATGGATGTGTATTACCGCGATCCCAAAAGCCCGTTGAACGCCCGCCTTGCGGTAGTCAACGGAACAGCGGAAGAATTGATCGGCTTGAAAAAGGTCGGAACGAAACTCCTCGGACGCTTTCTGGATGCACTGCTCGAAAACATGGAGGACGGTACCGTCATCCCGCGGGTCAATTTCCAGTCGATCGGCCCTGTCAAGCCTGGACAGGACTTTGCCCTCCCCTATGTGTCGATTCACAACAAAAAGCCCGTTGTTCAAGGTGTAGCGCTGTTTCACAACAATGTAATGACGGCCTCCCTCTCCTCGGAAGAATCTCTCATCTATCTGCTTCTCAAGGGACAAAAGGGAAAAACGGCGCGCCTCACCCTTCCCGTGAACATCGAGGAGGAGGAAGAGCACGTGACAAAAGCGGACCGCTACATTACGGTCGATCTCCATAAGTACTCGCGGAACATGAAAGTGGAGCTGACGGAGAGCGGCGGAGTCAGAGTCAAGATCCGGTTGAAAATCAATGCCGCGGTTATCGAGTACCCGCTTGACCGGCTGAACAAAAAAGAGACGCTTCAGAAACTGGATGAAGCACTTTCCAGACTGCTGACTGCCCGGGCCAAAGCCATCACGCGTAAAATGCAGGAAGCCAATCACGACGGATACAGTATAGCGCTGAGGCTGATGGCTTTTCATCCGGAAGCCTGGAAGAAGATGAACTGGGAGGAAGACTACAAGGAAGTGCAGTTCGAGCCGGACATCCGGCTGAAAATCGAACGTAAGGGAATTACGTTCTAGGGGAAATGTTTTGCACGATTAACCGTAATAAAAAACCAGGAAACTCTAGGAGAGTTCCTGGTTTCTTCATGAGGTCGTACCGCTTCGAGCGCGGCTGAACCGAGCCTCGTCGCTACACGATTCCGGCCATGGAAGCCCGCTGAAAATCGGCCAGGCTCACACTCTTGCCGCCGTTCAGCCGCGATTCTTCCGCGCCGAACGCCATCAGGTGGCTCTGCAGCGAAGCGGAGGCGGATGTCCGGCTTGTGCCAGGGGCGCGGCCGTATTCCCGGACGTCCTTCAGGAAGGAGGCGACCATGCGCTCGTCTCCTCCCCCGTGCCCGTCGCCGGCGATGTTGCAGCGGACCTCGACCGCTTCTCCGGTAGCGAAACGATGCAGGGTGTAGGAGCCTGTGTCCATATCGCCCAGGATCTCGCCGCGGGTCCCCATGATCTGGACCCGTCTGCCGCCGCCCTGGGTAAAACCGGACATCGTGAAGGCCGCGGTCGCTCCTCCGGCAAATTCCAGGTTCACGACCTGATGATCCACGACGTTGTTATCGCAGCGGTACACGCAGCGTCCGAACGGACCTTCCTTCAACGCCTTCACGATGCCTTCGTGGGACAAGTCGTGTGTCATGTAACGCGCCCACGGATGATCCGGCGGCTGAATGTAAAGCTTGAGCGCGGAGAACGGGCATTCTTTTTCGACCTCGCAGCCTTCGATGCATCTGTCGGTCGATCCCGCGGGGGCGTTCTCCTTCTTAAAATGAAACAAGGAGCCGAATGAACTGACGCTCTTGCACTCCTCGCCCATGAGCCACGAAATAATGTCCAGATCGTGGCACGATTTGGCCAAAATCATGGGACTGGTTTCTTCCGCACGGCGCCAATTGCCCCGCACATAGCTGTGGGTCATATGGGCGTAACCCACATTTTCGGTCAGTTGGACGGACGCGATATCACCGAGCTCTCCGGCATCCAGGTGCTGTTTGATTCCCGCCCAGAACAGGGAGTATCTCAGAACGTGGCTGACGACGAGAAGCCGGTCATGGGCTTTGGCCGCCTCGACCAGTTGCACGCACTCTTCCAGCTTGGGAGACATCGGTTTTTCCAGCAGGACGTGATAACCGAGCTCCAGCGCCTTCATAGCCGGCACGAAATGCATCCGGTCCAGCGTGCTGATAATCATAATGTCGGCGATTCTTCCCCGCTCGAATGCTTGCTCCCATGACGAATATACATAGTCGGGCTTGATTCCGTGTATCCGCGAGATGAGTTTCCGTCTGCCTTCATCGGGCTCCGCTACGGATATAATGTTAAGCTCGTGGGGATATTTCTCCGCGTACGGTCCATAAATGTAACGTCCCCTGCTTCCGGCACCGAGCAGTACCGCTGTTAATGCTGCCACTTTACTTCCTCCTCTTGCTTCGGCTTATGTTCCGATTGTACAAGAGAGAGACTTCGGCCTAAAGAGATCGTTGGTTACTTTCATATACTTCTGTTGACGTATGTGCCTGCCGATCAGCCGCTGTCGCCGCTTGCCCGCCGGCTCCGGTATTCCTGCGGAGTGGATTCGTTCTGCTTTTTGAAAAAACGGATAAAAGCCAGAGCCGAATTGTAGCCCAGCATAGAAGCGATTTCCCCTACCCTCATCGGACTGCCGAGCAGCAGCTCCTTGGCCTTCAAATTCCGGTAATCGTTAATGTAATCGGACAATCCGATCCCCGTCATTTGTTTATAAAGCCGCGACAGGTACGAGGGATTAAGGCCGACGTGGTCGGCAATGGCATTCAGCGAGATATCTTTCGCGAGATTGGCTGCTATGTAAGTATGTACCCGCTGGACAAGCTCGTCCGGAAAATGAGCCGCCTGCTCGCCGTTCCAATCGAATATGAGCTCCGCCGTCTGCAAAAAATACGCTTTGAGTTCGGCTACGGTCGTATCCGCTTCACAGTGGAACAACGTCGACAAATCGTGGCTGCTGTTCAGGTACGCCCTCAGTTCCTCATTTTTGTTCATATAGGCCAAAAAGACGGCGGAAAGCGAATGATACACTTCTCTTTTCCGTTCAAACGGCCATTCGTCACTTTCCCATAGATCGCTGATTTCCTTGTACACGTTAAAAAATTCGCAGCGGTGGCCGTTCTCCAGGCATTTTCCGAGCAGTTGCACGCGAGCGGCCGTAAAAAACTCGCTCCGTTTCTGCGCGTGGCCGGTTTCCCCGTGATTATCCGACGCGGGTTCCGTTAAAATGATTTCATTTCCGAGGCCCGCTCCGAACAAAAAGGTATATTTCAGCTCATGGAATTTGTCGGAAATATCGTCCCAGGGAACCGGATTTTTGCCCACCACAAAAGAAACCGGCAGTTTCAGCAGATTTTTGCAGGCCCGTTGGATCGTTTCAAGAGCATTTCCCACGAAACGCCGCGTACTGTCCCAGCTGTCCCCGGTAACGTCCGTGTCTGGACACGATGATTCCTCCGGCTGAATAAACCAGGCGATTTTCACCTGGTCGTACACATAGGTGTACACGCGTGCACCCGGCGACAAAATCTCTTCCGCGATATTTTGGACGGCATACACGAAGAGCGCTTTGTCCGGCGGCGTCAGCATTTCTCGCCACACGTCCACTCTTCCCAGAAGCAGCAAAACCGGCTCTTCCCCTTGAAGCGGAATGCCGATTTCCCGGAAGTGCCGGTCAAGCTGCTCCCCGGCCGGCCTTTTTCCCTGAAGCAGACTGCTCACATATTCTTTTTGGAGAGAAGGGAGCGCCCGCTTCATGCTTTCCTCCGCGCGTTCAATCATCTCTTCACGCGCTTTCTCTTCATCGAGCTTGTCGATCGCCCGGGTTACGGTGGCGATGATTTTCTCGTCGCTTTCAATTTTCAGCAGATAATCGAAGCCGCCGTATTTAACCGCACTCTGCACATATTGAAAATCGTTATAGCCGGTCAGAAAGATCACTTTGCACGAAGGCCAATTCGTTTTAATTTCCCGGAGCAGACCGATGCCCTCCAGCCCGGGCATTTTAATATCCGAAATGACAAGGTCGATCCGCTTGTTCCGCAATACTCCCAGCGCCTCTTCTCCGGAATACGCGGTATGAATTTCCAGGGAAAGCTGCGAAGTTTCTTCGAAAAGATCCTTCAGACCCTCCACGATAATCGGGATATCGTCTACAATCAGCAATCGGTACATTCGGTCTCCTCCTCTAGCTGTTTCCGATGTGAATGCCTGCTTTCAGGCCGCCCAGCTCCGATCTGTCCACCGTGATCCCGTAGCCCTGTCCGTAGCGCAGCTGGATTCTCCGGTGAACGTTCACGAGACCGGTCGTCTCTTCAAGCTCGTGATTTCCGTCCGCAAGACGTCTGCGGAGTTTGCCGAGTTCTTCGTCCGTCAAGGTCGTACCGTTGTCTTCCACATAGATGGTAATGCCTTTGGCGTCCATCCTGCTCCAGATCCGGAGAAACCCGGCGCCGGGCGTGCTTCCGAGCGCGTGTTTGTAAGCGTTCTCTATAATCGGCTGTAGGATAAGCCGGGGGACTCGCGTGTCAAACTCCTCTACCTCGAACACCGCTTCAATGCGGTCCCCGTAGCACACTTTTTGCATATCCACATAGGTGCGCGAATGGTTGATTTCAAGCGAAAGCGGAATTTCATCTTCGTCGTTGCGGGTAATAAAATGAAAATAATCCCCGATGTACAAGCAGAACTGGTACGCTTTCTCCTTATGCTCCGATTTAATCAGGCGGCACAGGACGAAGAAGCAGTTATACAAAAAGTGCGGATTAATCTGGGATTGCAGCCGTTTCAGCTCTGAACGCTGACTGCGGATTTGCTGCTCGTAATTTTGCTCGATCAGCTCCCGCAGCGAATGGATCGTCTGATTGAACGCATGGTACAAATACCCGAATTCGTCGTTGCCCCGGTCGACCGGAATGAGCTCCAGCCGGTTTTGCTGGACGCGTCTGAACGACTGCACCAGTTTTAACAGCGGCCGGTAAATCAGCCGGAACAGGAAAAACGAGAAGAACAGGACCACCGCAACCGCCAGAACGCACGCCCACCTGAACCATACGCGATAAGTCTGGATGGGGCCAAGCAACGTTTTTTCGGGAATGCAGCTGACCGAATACGAGTTCCACAGGGCCGAGTAGTTGTACACCGCCAAATACCGGTCGCTGCCTACGGTAATCGTCTCGTAGCCCTGTTTGTTCCCATCCGCGCTTTTCTCCCCGATAAAAGCTTTCGCCGCCGTCAGCAGCCGCGGGTCATTCCCGCTCTGAAAATTCCACCCGCGATCCGTGTTGATCAGCAGGGTTTCCCCGCCGAAGGAGCCGCTGATCTGCGCCAGCGACTGCCTGATCTTGGCCGTCGACAGCTCGACGCCGATGACGTACAACGGCTCCCGGGTCGAATTCGACGGCACCTGCATGCTCAGGAACAACCGGTCGTCCCAGAAAATAAACGGCTCGTCGGCCCGCTTATTCCGCAGCTGGAGCGCTTCATATTCCTCCAAATCCACGAAGGTATCGTACTTGACGCTGAGCAGCGTCCGCTGAATAAGCGGCACATAAGCTTTCACTTCCTGAATAAACGCGCTGGAATCCTTGGTCAGATTCAGGCGCTTCTGAATACCGAGTATTTTTTCGGAACGGTCGTAATCCGACAACTCATTCCCCATGGCCGCGATTTCCTGCAAATCGCTGTCCGTGACGTAATTCGGGAGAAACCGGTTGATCCGGTCCGCTTCCTTGTCCAGCGAATCCAGATAATACCGGGTCGTATTCAGGATGGACTGGGACCTTTCCTGGCGGATGCTCTCCGACCCCTTTTCGTTAATCAGCCAGGTGATGGCCATGATCGGAATCAGGGCGGCCATAAATACCGCCATAATTTTTTTGAAAATGGAGGAGTCCTGCAGGCTGAGATTGAGTTTCATGAATACCGCTCCCCTTACGCTTGAATGCCCGTCCCGTTATTCTTTGACACTCCCCATCACAATTCCTTTAATGAAAAAGCGCTGAAGGAACGGATACACCAGTAGAACGGGAAAAGCGGCGACGAAAATCTGGGCGGCTTTGCTGGTGCGGTCCGACAGTTTAACCAGCAGTTCGGCGTCCTGCGCTTTGATAAACCGGAAATCCATGTTAATGATAATGGTTTGCAGGAAGGTCTGCAGCGGATATTTATCGGGATGGTTCATAAGAATCATACCGTCAAACCAGCTGTTCCAGTGGCCGACCACCGTGAATAAGCCCGTCGTCGCCAGTGCGGGAAGAGAAAGCGGAGCATAAATCTTCCACAAGGTCGCAAAATGGCCGGCGCCGTCGATCCGGGCCGATTCCTCGAGTTCCTTCGGCAGACTCCGGTAAAAGTTCAGCAGCAGAATCACATTAAATACGGGCAGGGCACCCGGAAGAACCAGCGCCCAGACCGTATCGATCAGGCCGAGCGTTTTGATCGTCATGTACCACGGAATAAGCCCACCGCTGAACAAAATCGTAAAGACGAAGACCCAGACGTAAAAGGTGCGCATGCGGAACACGCGGGGGTCCTTAGACAACGGATACGCCGTGAGGATCGTCAGAAACATGCTGATCGCCGTACCCAGCACGACCCGCTGGACCGAGATCCAGAACGCCCGCAAGTATTCCGGCTTGCCGAACACGTTATCGTAGGCGGCCGTCGTAAAGTCGACGGGCCACAGCAGAACCTTCCCGGCGGAGGCCGCCGCTCCCGAACTGAGCGAGATGGCCAGGATGTGAATAATGGGCGTGAGGCACGCGAAAGAAATCAGGGCCAGGAACACGACGTTTCCGATTAGAAACAGTCTCCTGCCCATGGTCAAGTTGTGGCGCAAGGCAATCCCTCCTCAGAAGATCCGGTAATTGGCGAAACGGTAAGCAAGCAGGTACGATACCGAAATCAGAACGAAAGAAACGATCGACTTCAGAAGTCCGACCGCCGTAGCGAAACCGAACTGCGACTGCTGCACCCCCATGCGGAAGACGAACGTGTCGATAATGTCCGCGCTTTCATAAACTTGAGGGCTGTACAGATTGAAAATCTGGTCGAACCCGGCATTGAGCACGTTGCCGATGTTCAGCGTAAGCATGAGCACGATAATCGGCATCATTCCGGGAAGCGTGATGTAGAGGGTCTGCTTCCACCGGCCCGCTCCATCCATCTCCGCAGCCTCATACAGCGACGGATTGATGCCGGTAAGGGCAGCCAGATACACGATGGTGCCGAAGCCGAACTCCTTCCATACGTCCGATACGACCATCACATAAGGAAACCAGGCGTTATCCCCGAGAAAAAAAACGGGCTTCATCCCGAAGACGCCGAGAAGCTGGTTGACGATCCCCGACGACGGCGAAAGCACGTCGATCAGAATGCCGCTCAGCAGCACCCAGGACATAAAATGCGGCAGGTAGACGAGCGTCTGAAACGTCCGTTTGATCCACTGCCTGCTCAGTTCATTGAGAAGAATGGCGATCGTAATGGGCACGATTAAACCCGCCGCTATTTTCATCGTCGCAATAAACAGGGTGTTGAAAAAAATTTGTCCGATATCCGGGTATTCCATCAGGAAACGGAAATTTTTCAATCCCACGAAAGGTGAACCGAACAGCCCTTTGGACGGGATGAATTTCTGAAAAGCCATCATAATTCCCGCCATCGGGATATAACTGAATATAATCACGATAATCAGACCCGGCACTACCATCAGATGAAGAGGCCATTCCCGCCTCCAAGTCCGAAACCTCGTATGCATACCCTCACCTGCCTTATCAGCTTCATGTAGATAGAAAAAGAGGGATCGCATCCTTTCCGATCCCCCTTGAAGGATTTTGACTGAACTCACCCGTACGGGCGGCAGCCGCCCTATTTGTTCTTGTTGTACCAGTCATTGACTTCTTTCGTGATCTCGTTGCCGCCCATGCTTTTCCAATCCGCAACGAATTTGTCGAATTCATCCGCCGACACCTGATTCATGATGATTTTGACAAACACTTCATCCCGCTTTTTGTTCAAAATCGCTCCTTTTTCCACCATGGTCGGAGTCGGCGCTCCGTAAAACTTGTTCTGTTCAAACTGGTTGTTCTTCTTCATTTCCGGATACAGCGAGACGGCGCCATGGGGTCCCGAAATCAAGTATTCCCACCAGAGGCTCGTATCTCCGTTAACGTATTTCATGGCGCGCCCGTAGCGGGTCTTCTGATCTTTCGTCTGCAGCTTGCTTTCGTCTTTGTTCGCGATCGCATCGGGAAGCACTTCCCCGTTATTGTTCGTCTGGTTATTGACGAAAATCGGGTTCAGCAGCCAGTAGTTGCTCGATTTTTCCACTTTGTCTTTGCCGAATTCGTACACCTTGCTCTCTTCGCTCTGGCTGTTGTTCACGACGATCCAGTGGTTCAGCAGCTTGATGACCGCCTCCGGATGTTTCGCTTTCTTGGACACGACGTAGTACTTATCCACGCCCAGCCCGATTTGGGACTTGGCGGGTTTGCCGTCCGAGGAAGGAAGCGGGAACACGCCCCACTCCTGCACGACTTTGCCGTCCTTGACCGCTCCGCTCGCCAGTTGGGCCGGCATCCATTCCGCCCCGTAGACCATGCCGATGCTGTCGTTATACAGCATTTCGGAAGCTTTAGTCGCATCCTTGACCGCAAACTCGGGATCGATCAGGCCTTTCTTGTACAGATCTTGAAGACCTCGCAGCGCGTCTTTCATCTGCGGCTGAACATCCCCGAACTGGAGCTTGCCGGTTCCGTCATCCAGCCACTGGTTCGTGTAGGCGTGATATCCGTTCAGGAAACCCGTGATACCAAGGGCGCCGTCGAACAGATTCTTGTTGAAGGCCAGGCCGTAAGCTTTTCCCGTTCCTCCGGGGTCCTTCGTTTTAAAAGCCTCCGCGATTTTGGCAACGTCCTCCATCGTTTTCGGCTCGGGCAGGTTCAATTTCTTCAGCCAGTCCGTCCGCACCCACAAGAACTGGGCGTAATAAGGATTGGATGTCGAGGGAATCGCCATCAGCTTGCCGTCGAACGTGGCCGATTTCATCTGGAGGCCGCCGTCCATGGTCATCATTTTCTTTGTGTTTTCGGTGGCGACCTTGTCGTATACGGGTGTCAGATCCATGATCATGTCCGCTTCGATAAGCTGCTGAAGCTGCGCGGCATCTACGGGAAAGAAATCGGGAATCTCGTTGGAAGCGATGGACATTTTCAGCTTTTCCGCGAACTGGCTTCCGTCCGCCACCCATTTGTTGATGATTTTAACCCCGGTTTCTTTCTCGTACGCCGCGTAAACCGCATTGTTGTCAAAGGTTTCGCCCGGATCGAATTTCAGATACGGATCGCTTGCCCGGACCGTGGATACCTCCATGACTCCGCCCGTTTCCGGCGTTTTCGCCTCTTCGGGCGCTGTGCCGCTGCATGCTGTAACCGTTAACATCGCGGCGATGACGGCAGCCGGCAGCAGCCCTTTATGTCTGTTTTTTCTGCTCAATGCAATCCCTCCTGGGTATTGTTCCTGTGCGGGCCGCTATGACCGGCCTCTCGTTCCTTGCGTAGCTTAAGTATAAGAAACGGGGTGCCGTGCTTCCATATACTCCTATTTACATTCGTATACACCTCTTGACTGACCTTTGTTCAATAAAGCGCCGGGCACGCCGGGCTATGCCGCATAAAGCCTCGGATCTCCGCTTCTTAACGGCTTTGCTCCCCGTTCCTATCTTGTGTGAACTCACCCAGTTTTTGATATTGTAGAACGGGGGCGAATAACTTAGAATGATGAAGGAACTATGCGGTCGAAGGGAACTAGAAAATGTCTATAAAACGATTATCCGCCCTGTTTTTAGCTGTTATTCTGGCCATTTTGCTCATCAATGACAGCGTCTTTTATTATTCCACGAAGAAATCCCTAACGGCGAACATGGAAACGGAGCTGTTTTCTCTTTCCCAGCAAATCCAGTTAAGCATTGACCACGTGGAATATTCGTCTCAAGCCCGGGATAAACTCTTGTCCGATTCGTTAAGGCAAGTGTCCCTCGGCGTCAAAGCCGCTCTGCCTTCCCGTTACCGGGATATCGACAACAGCATGCTGGCGGATCTCAGAGTCAAATATAACGTAAGCAATCTTACCTTGTTCGCCCAAATCGGGGATGAGATTGTCAGCGTCCGTTCTTCGGATCCCAAGGAAATCAACCTGAATGCGAAATATTGGGGCAATTACCGGACAGCGCTCGAACAACTGTTCAGACTGGAAACGGTTACCGTATCCGAAGGCACCACGCTTCAGAGCTTCTGGGCGGGTAAAATATCGGGTTCCGCCTCCAATCCCGGTTCAAAAAGAAACAAATTCGGCTTCTACTACGACGGAACGACCGACTATATCATTAATCCGACGATGAACAGCTCTCTCATCGAGCAGTTCGATCAGAATGACGGTTCGGAGTTTATCGTTGCGGAGACGTTAAAGAACAACAAAAGCCTGCTCGAAATTACCGGATTCAATCCGCGTACCTTCTCCAAGCCCGATGACGATCCGAGCTTTTATACCGTAACGAACGGGTCCAAAAACATCCGGTACTCCGAACGCAAAATTTTGTTCGGCCAGTACAATAGCAGGTCGCCGGAGGACGTCTCCTTGATCGAACAGGCAGTTAAACTCGATAAGCCGATCTTTTTCCCTACGAAAATCAACGACAAAAACGTGCTGAAAATTTTTTATCCGGTTAAGAGCGAACGCGTTCAGTTCCCTTACGTAATCGGCCTGGTCAACGACATGGAGTATATTCACAACTCCTTGAACAAACAGCTGCTGAATTTCTTCCTCGTCATCGTTTCGGTTTCGATTGCCAGCCTGATCATGGTCTATTTTATTTACAAAGGGGTTAACCGGACGAAAGACGCCGTCGCCCAGACGATCCAAGAGAATTATACGGATGAAATGAACAGTCTGATGGTCGCGATCAAAGGACAGAATCACGATTTTACCAACCATTTGACCACGATCAGCTGTATGGTCCAGTTAAAAAAGTTCGAAGAGACCAAGAAATATATCCACGAGCTTGTGGAAGAAACCAGACTCGTCAACAGCATCGTCCATGTCGGGCATCCGGCCCTCGCTTCCCTGATCAGTTCCAAGATTACGCAGTCGCAATTGAGAAAAATCAACTTCACTTACGAGCTGGACTTGGCGGACGATCTCACGAGCATTTCCGGACTGAAATCCGTCGATCTCGTGAAAATTTTAGGTAATTTGATCGACAACGCTTTCGACGAAGTGAGCGGAATGAACGTGGAGCAACGGAACGTGCATCTTCTCGGCTATACGGAAGAGAACCAACTGATCTTCAAGCTATCCAACCATATCAGCAAAAGCTTGTCCGAGAAGGATCTGCAGGCCATGTTCACAAGCGGTTACTCCACGAAAAAAGACGGCGTCCACAAAGGCCTCGGTCTGGCCATCGTAAATCAGCTTGTTCAGCGGTACAAAGGAACGGTCTCCGCTGAAATTTCCGGAGCGAACACGATCCAATTCACCGTGATTCTGCCGATTTATTCCTAATCCGGAAGAACGAAAGATACGGATTGGACGGCCGTGGCCTGTGTCGCAAGCTCCGCCGTTCCGCCAAAAAGAAACTCGGCCTGCTACCTGCAGGCCGAGTTTCTTTTCGCTTAACGGTTCAATTCGTGAAGGGCGGCTTCGTACTTGCGCATTCTCTCTCGGTCTTTGGAGGTCGGTTCCTTGATGCGGGTCATGTCCATGTTATCGTGAACATCAGCCAGTTTGACCTCCCGGGCAAGGGGATTTTTCTTCGCCCTCCGGACGAAGTCCAGGTAATCCTCGCCCGGCTCCCGGCTCAAAGCGGTCACCGCTTCAATGATGTCCGGCGAGAACCCTTCCCGCCGTAAATCTTCGGCGCTTATCTCCGAATCCTCCAGAACGTCATGGAGGACAGCCACAATACGCGCATCGGTTGTCTGGACGCTCTGCATAACCCGGAGCGGGTGCAGAATGTAAGGCTGGCCGGCTTTGTCGGTTTGTCCGGAATGGGCCCGGGCGGCTATAATAATCGCTTTTTCCAAGGTGCTCATTTTTTCGCCTCCTCCCTGATCCTGTGCTGTAACCCAAATTATACCACGACCGTCCCTTAATCACACGGCACTCACTTACGACTGGAGGCGAGTCCGCTGCAAACCCGTTTGTAATGCTTCATCGTGTGGCGCCTGTTTCACGCGTTTTACCTCTTCCTTATCCTTCCTGTATACTGTCAATGAACCTTTTATTCATACCGTTACAGGAGGAACCGGAATGATTAAGCGTCATATCGACAGACTGGAGCAACTGCTACCATTTCCATATTTTGTATCCTTCTTACGATGAAGGGGCCGTTTCCCCTTTTTATCTGCTTTCTCTGGAGGAAATCGACGAACGGAAAGCTTATTTCTGCAGCGAGGACATCCTGCTCAGCGAGCATTTCGAAGAAGACGAAATCGCACGGCTCGATAAACGGATCCGGCCTTACTACAGCAACCGAAAATGGCTTCCCATCGTGCAGCTCGCCGGAGGCAGCCTGTATCTGATGCTGGATTTCGATCCTTCCGAGCAGGGCAGGGCGGGACAAGTAATCGCATTTGTGCATGACCCGGACTTCATTTACTATGCGGCGGACAGCTTTCCGGAGCTGCTGGATATTTCCAACAAGAACCTCGAAGACTGGAAAGAAATCGATTATTAAAACGCGAGACCGGGCCGGCCGGCCCGCTCTACAGTCGGCAAAAAATTAAAAACGGAGTGCGGAGCCTGAGCTCGAACACTCCGTTTCGTTTGTTTCAAGGCAGGGCTTGTCCCGCTCCTACGCTGGCTTTAATCATTTGAATGAACCGCTCCGCCGGGGGCGACAGAACCTCATCTGTACGCGTACATACCGCGATGATATTTTTTAACCGGATGTCCTTCACATATACCCGGGCCAATTCCCCGCGCTCCACATGATCCCGGACGACCAGCGAGGAAATAAAGTTCGTCCCGTACCCGGCCATCACCGCGCTGATCGTCTCATTCAAGCCGTTGAACTGCAGGGCGATCTGGGGCGGACTCACGTTATGCACCCTGCATAAGGAAAAAAGCCACTCCCGCGTCGAGCTCCCCTCTTCCCGCATAATGAACGGCTCCTTCACCATCTCGGCCAGTGTGATGTGCTCATTGGCATATTTGTGACGGGCGGGCACTACGAACCACAACTCGTCCTCGAAAAGCTCCTCCCAATGGATGCCGGGCTGCCTTTCGCCCGCTCCGCCGTAAACGGCAATTTCGGCTTCGTAATTGAGCAGGCTGTCGAAAGCGCCCCGGGAATTGGTCGTCGTGATGACGAAATCTACTTCTTCATGGTCCCGTTTGAATTTGGCGACCCAGGCCGGGAGCAGGAAATTGGCCGGCAGATAGGTGGACACGAGGCGGATCGCACCGTTTCTTCCCGACGTATACCCGTCGATAAAAGCTTCCATTTCCTCTTCCAGGGCAAACAGTTTTCTTGCATATTCCAGCAGCTTCCGTCCGGCATCGGTTAAGGAAATTCCTCTTCCCCGGGCGGCGAAAAGCCGCATCCCGATTTCCTTTTCGAACCGTTTGATCTGGGAAGTGACAGCGGGCTGGGAAATTCGAAGCGCCTCGGCCGCTCCCGTTATGCTCCCCGATTTGGCCGTTTCGTAAAAAATCCGCAGAGCGTGAAGATTCATGTCGCACGCACCTTCTCTTAACTAAAATTTATGCTTTAATAAAAATTATATATTTTATTTATGGATCAATCCAGCATACAGTAGAGGTAGATTCCAATACGAAAGGAGTTTTACCCTTATGACGCTTTCAAATGAATCCTCCGAAGTCCGTAACGAACCCGCCCGGCCGGACCTGTCCGGCAAATGGTCGCATGTGGATGCCTGCCTGAACGAATGGCTTGTCCCTGCCGATCCCGTCATGACGGAGGTTCTCGCAAACAACGCCAGAGCCGCCCTTCCGCCCATTGATGTGGCGCCCAACCAAGGGAAACTGCTCCACCTCCTCGCTAAAATCCAAGGAGCCCGCTCCATCCTGGAAATCGGCACGCTTGGCGGGTACAGCACGATCTGGCTGGCGCGCGCGCTTCCCGAAGACGGCAAAATCGTCACGCTCGAGTACGATCCTCACCATGCGGAGACGGCCCGCCAAAATCTGAGCCAGGCGGGCGTGAGCCATCTCGCGGAGCTGCGGGTCGGCGAAGCGCTCGGGTCGCTGGAGCAGCTTTACGCGGAAGGGGCCGGGCCGTTCGATCTCATCTTCATCGACGCGGATAAACCGAACAACCCCGATTACTTCAAATGGGCGCTGAAGCTGTCGCGCCCGGGCAGTCTCATCATCGGGGACAACGTCATCCGCGACGGGGAAGTCGCCAATCCGCACAGCGAAGACCCGCGCGTTCAAGGGGTCCGCACCTTCCTTGAGCTGATCGCGGCCGAGCCGCGGGTTACCGCGACCGCGTTGCAAACCGTCGGCAGCAAAGGCTACGACGGGTTTGTCCTCGCGCTGGTGACGGCCTAATTCAAGCGGAGGTTGTTCCGCTGCTGTACAGGAATGACTCCCGCGAAACACCCGGGTCCGCCCAGCCGATCAGGAAAGACCGGTCAAGGCAGGCCCTTTCATTGTCCGCAGCGCTTGCTAGGCGTGCCCGTAATAGTTTTGGTAGCGCAGCATATTCCGGTAAATGCTTTTATCCTTTAATGTTTTGAATCCTTGAATTTTGGGCCGGGGGTTCGCTTCCAGAATCCAAGGGTGCAGGTTAGGGTCCAAACCGACGTCCAGTCCCACTTCTTTAATCCGCGGAAACGTTTTATTGAGATGGCGGGCCGCCCTGAGGCCCAAACTCCGCAAGGAAGCCTTGTACCGTTTGATGTCCGCCACATGCTCTTTAAGAAGAACCTCAACAGGTTTGGAAGAGCCGCCCCTTGTGGCGGAGAAGATGAATCCCCTGCTGAATAACGTACGGGGATTTTTTAGTACGTCTCCGGAGGGCCGTTGCCTTGCTGTCAAAGTCCCGAAATTTCTCCACAAAGGTATGAAGCTGAAAGCGGTACCCGTCCTCTTTGCGCTCTACCCGGATAACGCCGCTGCCTCCCGTACCGCTGTTCGGCTTCACATATACCATTTTATACGTATCCAGCATCTTTTTTAATGTCCCTTTACTGTAAAGCCGGGTTTCCGGAACGTTCCGGCTGATTTCTCCGTGTTTCCGTAAAGAATCGGATACGTTCTGTTTGGTCGCATAGCCTCCCAAGTTCATCCGTCCTTTCTTGATTTGTGGCATTAGTCTATGGATATGCCAAGATCTCGCCCTTGCTTGTGCGCATACCCACCCGGGCTTTTCCGATTCAGCCGGAGTTCCTTAAGTAAAGCGTTGTTTCTCCATGGCCATACACGAACAATCGCCTGATTAGCGGCAGTAAAAAAAGTGTAATCCAAGATAGATCGAAGTCCGGTTAAAAGATCATTCGCGCAAATCCGTCCCCTTACCGGGGATGACCCGCGTAGAAGAACCCTTACATTGCCCTGCAAAAATGAGGTATACTGAACTGGCAATACTTAGCCTGAGGAGACTATTGGCATGAAACCCTTTGACGATAAATGGTTGTTTGAAATAGCCTACGAGAACGCGCCATTTGCCATGGGCGTTTATTCGCTGGCGGAAGACCGCTGGTTACGGGTCAACCCCTCCTTTTGCCGCATGCTCGGGTATACGGAAGACGAGCTGGCTAAACTCTCCGACAGGCGGATCACTTACCCGGAAGATATCGCGCTGTCCTGCGCCGATCCTTCCCTTTCCCACTTCGAGAAAAGATATGTGCGCAAAAACGGCGGGATCGTCTGGGCTGCCGTCGGCCTCTCCCCGCTTCCTGCGGAATCCGCGAAATCTGCCGCTCTTCTGGTTCAGGCCGTTGATCTGACAGCCAATAAGATGCGGGAAGAGCAGCTTCTCGACAGCGAACGCAAACACCGTCTCATAACGGAAGCTTCGCTGGACTGGATCTCCAGGCACGAGCCGGACGAGCTGGCGACCATGACTTATTCCTCTCCCATCTGCCGAACCATTTTCGGCTATGAACCTGAAGAAATGGTCGGGCAGGGGGCTCTTCCTTTGATTCATCCCGAGGACCAGGATAGAGTCGTTTTATTTCTGGAACAGAACCGGAATACGGAGGGCGACAAAGTAACGTTCCGGTTTCGCTGCAAAAGCGGCGATTACGTCTGGCTGGAATCGACTACCCGCTACACATACGACAAAGACGGGAATCTGAATGAGATCATTTCCATATCCCGCGACATTACCGAGCGCAAAAAAGCGGACCAGCAGCTTCAAGAAAGCGAACAGCGCTATAAATCGTTATTCGATCACAACCCGGCCGCGGTGTATTCCATGAACCTGGACGGCGATTACTTGACCGCGAACAAGAATCTGCAGAAAATTACCGGCTTCACGCTGGAAGAGCTGATCGGGATGTATTGGGGGCCGATCGTCGCTCCTAAAGACCTGCCCAAAACGCTTCACCACTTCGAACTGGCCAAACAGGGCTTTCCCCAAAGCTATGACTTGACCCTTATCCATAAAGACGGGCATCCCGTCGAAATCAATTCGACGAATATTCCGATCATCGTCGATAACGAAGTCGTCGGTGTCTACGGCATCACGATCGATATTACGGAACGTCAACGATATCTCGCCCAGATCGAGAAGCTTAGCAGCGAATATACGCTAATTCTCAACTCGGTGACGGAAGGTATATTCGGCGTGGACTCCTCGGGCAACGCGATGTTTATTAATCCGGCCGGGGCGGAAATGCTCGGATTCGTCCCCGAGGAACTCATCGGCAAACCGTATCTCGGGATGCTGCAAAACACGTTCGGCACCCCGGCCCAACAATCCGAGGATGAACAGGTTATTTACCGCGCCATCCGGGAGGGCCGCTCCTACCATAACAAGGAAGCCGTGTTCTGGCGCAAGGACGGCTCCAGTTTCCTCGCCGACTATCACGTGACGCCGCTAATCGATAACGGGGAGCTGCGGGGCGCCGTCGTCGTCTTCAAAGATATTACGGGCGAGAAAGAAATCATACGGGCCAAAGAATCCGCGGAAAAAGCCGATCAGGCCAAGTCCGAGTTTCTGGCCATCATGAGTCATGAAATCCGGACGCCGATGAACGGAATTATCGGGATGGCGGATCTGCTGGCGGAAACGGAGCTGTCGGAGGAACAGCAGAGCTATGCCGACATTATTTTGCAGAGCAGCTACGCTCTGCTGCGGATTTTGAACGAAATCCTGGATTTCAGCAAAATCGAAGCTGGTAAAATGGTGGTTAATCACGAGCCTTTCGATGTCCGCTCCGTTTTGGACCATGTCGTGGAGCTGTTTCATCCGAAAGCCGCGGAGCGCGGCATCCGTTTGACGTACGAATTGGACGGCGGCATTCCTTCGACACTGATCGGAGACGAGGGCATTTTGCGGCAGATTATCGTAAATCTGGTCGGGAATGCGATCAAGTTTACGGAGAAGGACGGCCATGTCTCCCTCTCAGCCAAGCTCGACAAAATGCCCGGACGCAGCGATGCCGTGCTGCAATTTTCCGTCCGGGATACGGGCATTGGAATTCCTGCCGACAAGCAGAGCCAGCTGTTCCAGTCCTTCTCGCAGCTCCACCCGACCATTAATCGCAAATACGGCGGCACGGGGCTCGGGCTTGCCATCTGCAAGAAGCTGGTGGAGCTCCTGGGCGGAGCGATCGGCGTCGACAGTCAGGTTAACGTTGGTTCCACGTTCCATTTCGTGCTTCCCTTCGAGCTGCCCGGTGAATCGCCTGCCCCGTACTCCGTTCCGGAAAAAACGCAGCGCAGCAAACCGGCACCGGCGTCAACGCTCGTAAGCGGCAGAGAAAGCGGCGCCCTTCCTCCGCCCGAGTTCGGTCCGATGAAACTGCTCGTTGCGGACGATAACCCCGTAAACCGCCTGCTGCTGATTACCCTGCTCAAAAAACTCGGATACGAAGCGGACTATGCGGAGAACGGCGCGGAAGCGCTCCAGGCGGTCCTCTCCGACACCTACGATGTGGTGTTTATGGACCTTCAGATGCCGCAAATGGACGGCTTCGAAACGACCGCGGCCATCCGCCGGTTGAAAGGAGACGCCTCGCGCCCGGCGATCGTGGCGGTTACCGCTTTTGCCCAGAAAGAAGATATGCAGATGTGCCTCGCTTCCGGGATGAACGATTTTATAAGCAAGCCGGTGTTTGCGCCGGAAGTTGAACGCGTCCTGAAGCTATGGTCGCCTCACCGCAAGCAGGACCAAACCTGATCCTCCAAATCTTGAACATCTTCGCCCCGGCGAAGGTGTTTTTTTGTGATTGCCTTTTACATCTGGCTTGAATACACATCCCACACATGGACCAAACGGTCCTGTTGACAAGTGAACGTGCAGCGCATATACTGAAAATATAAACAATTAAGATAACTTAACAATTAAGGTGATGACATGGACGAACGCTTATACCAGACCGTAAAGGAGATTAACGAAGCCGAATACACGGCCAACTTGCTCCTTTTACAAGAGTACAACGAGCTCCTGCAAGCAGATCTGACCTCCAAGCAAGCGGTCGTTCTGGAACACATTCACAAACACAAGCGTTTGACGGTCAAAGAATTGGCGGACCTGATGCTGATCACTTCCAGCGCGGTTAGTCAGCTCATCGGCAAACTCGACAAGGAAGGCTACCTCAAGAGAGAAATTAACCCGAACAACCGCCGGGAAATTCTCGTCGAGCTCGATCAAGCCGGATGGGATTATTTCGAACGTCAGCAGAAGGTCGAGAAGAGCATCGCGGAACGCTTTTATTCCAAACTGGACCCTGAGGAATTAAGCGCGCTGCGCAAAATCACGTTCAAGCTTCAAAAAATTATCGAAGCTGAACTAAGGTGACGTCCTGCGTCCCTTTTTGTCCAATATGTAAGTAATCTTAATTATTACGTTGACTTAATTATTTTTATAAAAATAGGATAATTGGAGGGATTACCATGCAAAACAAACAGAAACAACTTCAAGAACTTTTTACGGCCATGTCGGCGAAAGGAATTTTCAACGGAGCGTTTTTGGCGGCGGATAAAGGAGAAATTGTCTTTGAAGGCGCGTATGGCCTCGCGGATAGAGAGACCGGGCGCTCTCTGACCGTTCATTCCGTCTTCGAACTCGCTTCCGTTTCCAAAACCTTTACGGCCATGGGCATTCTTATTCTCGCCGAACAGGGAAAACTTTCTTTGAGCGATTCCGTGGAACAATGGATACCGAACTTCTCCTACAAGGGTATCACAGTGAAGGACCTTCTCCGGCATACTTCCGGCCTGCCTGACTATACGCCGCTTTTCATAAAAGACTGGGACCGCTCCAAAATCGCCACGAACTGGGACGTCCTGGAGTATTTTAATGTCCATCAGCCTCCGCTCCAGTTTCAGCCGGGGGAAAATTGGGAATACACCAATACGGGCTATGTTTTGCTGGCCCTGCTGATCGAAAAGATCTCGGGTCTCTCCTTTGCCGACTATATGAGCGAAACACTGTTCAAGCCTCTGGGCATGCATTCCACCCGCATTCATAACCGGCGTCTTACCGGAAACGTGCCGCCGGATTTCGCTTTCGGATACGTATATTCTTTCGAGACGCACAGCTACTACCTGCCGGACGAACAGCCTGCGACTGATTTTGTCGTATACCTGGACGGAATCCAGGGGGACGGGACCGTAAATTCCACGCTGCACGATCTATTGCTTTGGGATCAGGCCCTGTATACGGAGAAATTGGTCAGCAAAAAGACACTCGACGAAGCTTTCACTTCCGGAAAACTGCCGGATAACAAACCTTATTCGTACGGGTACGGCTGGATCATCGAACAGAAGGAGCACCTGGGTAAAGTCGTGTCCCACAGCGGCGGCTGGCCCGGCTACAGTACGAATCTGGCCCGTTACACGGATCACGGAAAAACGACGATTTATCTTTCCAACACGGATCGTCAGCTGGACATTCAGCAGCAGATTATCAACGAGGCGGAGAACATTCTGTTCGGGCTCCCCCACTCCGTTCCCGATGTCCCCGCGGAGCTGAAGTCCGTTAAAATCGACAAAACCGTGTATATGCGGTACAGAGGAGTTTACAAGTTGGATATGGGACTCGACCTCAGCGTGACGACCGGTCCCGAGCAAGATCAGCTGTTCATCCAGTTGAGCGGGCAGCCCCAGTACGAGATTTTACCGCTGTCCGAAACGCGTTTCTTTGTCCGGGAGCTTCAAATCGAAATCGAGTTTGCGGCCAAAAAATCGGGCAAACCCGCCGACGAGCTTACGCTGTATCAATACGGCGAACACCGGGGCGTACGGGCCAAGTAACGGGTGATCCCAGTCAAGCGGGCGCAATACCGCACGCCGAAGCTGCGCGCGATGCGTCAAGTAAGCGCCGGATAAACGCCAAAAGGATTCCCCTGCACGTTTAGCGTGCGGAGGAATCCTTTTTTTAACGGAGCCGGTGGTGGTTCAGTTGTGCCGCTTTATTACGGATTCCTTATTCCCGTAAGCTGTTCGACAAAGGCAGGAATAGGCTTGGGGGCGTATACCAGACTGTTGAATGAATCGCCCGCCCTGATCTTCAGACCGATACAAACGTTCCGTGCAGCGGGATCACATGCAGAACCGGTTTTAACGGAATGCAGATCTGCACCTTGAGGCCGCTCTTGTCCGACACGCACTGAATTTCTCCTTGAAGGCTCCGCACTCTCTGCTGCATCCCGTATATCCCCATGCTGCCGAACCCGGGTTCTTTCCGTTCCCCGTTTACTGTTCCAACTCCGTTATCCCGATAAGACAGAAGCAGATTCTGTTTGCCGCCCGTCAAAGTCACATGAACTTCCTCGGCCTTGGAATGCTTCATGGCATTGGACATGAGTTCCTGCGTAATCCGGTACACCGCAATCCGCTGCTCATCGTTCAAACAATCCCTGAAATGTTCCGCTTCGAAATAGATCGTAAAATCCGCGTGAAGCTGGATATGATCGAACAGGGCCTCCAAAGCCTGGACAAGTCCCCACTCTTTAAGAAAAGGGGGCCTGAGTTCGTTGCAGGTCAGGCGGATCTGGTACATCACATCGAGAAGTCCGTCTCCGATTTGAGCCAAGCCTTCTTTAAGTTCATCCGGGCCAAGGCCCGAAGTCCGCAGCTGCTCCAGCTTCCGGTACCAGATAATTTGCTCCTGAAGGGCCGCATCGTGCAAATCTTGGGACAGCCGCTTCCGCTCGTGCTCGGACAAACTGAAGAACAAGCGCAGCAGCCAGGTAGGGGGCTCCTGTTCCTCCATCGTCCGCTTCAGCTCAGCCGATAAGTCCTCAATGACAGTGAGATTTTCGTACACGACGTTTACGTAACGGATCAGTGTTTTCAGCCAAATTCTTTTGACGGGAAGACGCGTACTGTCCGTCAATTCTCCGAAAATGAGCCAGAACGTTCTGCCTTTGATTTCTCCTATTTTCAGAAAAGATCCTTCTTCGTATTCGAAAACTTCGCCGATCGAGAGCTGCTGGCTCTGGTGCTGCCGGATTTTGTCCAAAACGGCCCGGGGCACTTCGCCCGTTCCCGCTTTTACCGAGCAGGACGGATAACCCGCTTGGGTTTCGATCAGGGAGACGCGGTCGATTTGAAAAATCAGCTTCACTTCAGCCAGCAGACGCGCCTCCAGCTCCGCGATTTTCATAATACCGAACAGATCGTGAGAAAAACGGTCGAGACTCGCCTGAAGTGCGGAATATCTCTCGTCACTGCGGCGCAGCTGCTCCCTGCTGATATGGAGCTCCTGATTAATCATATTCAATTCAGCCGCGTAATAGCGGGCTCTATCATAAAAACCGCCCAGGAAATAAGCGATGACGATGCAAAAAACGGCACCCGCCGCCTGCATCTCCCAGGTATCCCCGACTACGAAATAGTAATGTAGAAAAAACACAATGCCCACAACGGCAGTAAATCCGGCGCCCGCAAGACGCCCAGTCCTTTTCATCCGCAACGTTCAGCTCTCCTTCAAACTACTTGGTGCATGTCCATCTTCGTCAATATATCATCCCCGGAACGAACCGATCACGCAAATTTGTTGCGTGCGCACGCAAAAATTTCCGATCCTGTAGAATCCGAATTGTGTCCAGTGCTATGATTCTAGTTAACCCGAGCCCCTGACACAGGAGAAACGATAAAAATGGAAATTCCAATAGAAAAGGGTCAAAAAGAGCTTCCCTTTTATCGGACCCTAATTACAGCCCTGATCGAACATGCGCCAGTCGGCATCTATATGATGGAAAACGGCGCCTTAACATATGCGAACGATTCTTATGCCAAGCTTGTCGGCTATGCCGCGGAAGAAATCCGCCGGGAGAAGTTTGGTTTTCTCGAGCTTGTTCACCCGGATGACCGTCTCCTGACCGCGCCTCTTTTTTCCGAATCGGACGGCAGACGGAAGGGCGCACCTGTCCGTATCCGGACGCGTCATAAAGACGGACATTGGATTTATACGGAAATCCACCCGTCCACAGCCCTTCTAAACGAAAAGAAGGTCCAATACGGCACCGTGATAGACATTACGGAGCAAGTGTTGGCGCAGCGGCAGCTTCTGGCCTATCATGAAGAGATTAAAGCGTTATTTATCCATAGCCCGGACGCCATCTTCTCCTTGGACGAGCATGGGAGATTTACAAGCACGAATCCCCGGTGCGAATCCTTGACGGGATACACGAAAGACGAGCTGATCCATAAGCCGTTCTTCACGCTCATCGATCCGGATGACCTGCAATCCGCCCTGGACCGTTTCGGCGACGCAAAACGATTTATTTCCGGCAGCACGAATCTCAGCATCATCCGTAAAGACGGAGAAAAAATTTCCGTGATTGTGACTCACTTTCCGGTAAAGATGGACGGTTTCCTTAGCGGCACCTACGGAATCGCACGGGATACGACCGACCAAGCAGCGGCGGCCCGAAAGATGGAAGAATTCGCCTGTGCCGATCCGGTTACCGGATTGCCTAACCGCAAGCTGTTCGAAGACCGGCTGGAGCAGACGATCCGTTTCTCCAAAGACGGACGTCTTCCTTTCGCCGTCCTTTCGATTAATTTGAACCGGTTCAAATTAATTAACGATTCTTACGGCCACCAGTTGGGAGACGACCTGTTGACTCTAGTCACCGCCCGTATCCAGGGGCATTTGCGGCTGACGGATACATTGAGCCGGTTTGCGGCAGACCAATTCACCCTCATTCTGCCCGAAACAGTGCAAGAAGAGGTCATGCGTCTCATCCGCTCCATCCAGGGCGGAATGCGGGAGCCATTCGTGCTGCACGGTCATTCCGTAGCCTTGACGGTCAGCATAGGGATCGCATTCAACAGTGGAAAAGGCGAAAGCGCTCAAGACATGATCCGGTACGCGAACATGGCCATGGATCACTCCAAGAAGCTTCGTACGGACGCTTACACCGTGTATACGGAAGAAATGGATCTCCAGACCTCCTACAAGCTGCAGATTCAGAGGGATCTGGAAACAGCTTCGGCCAAGAACGAGCTGGAGCTCTTTTACCAGCCTATCATGGCGTTAAAAACCGGCAAGCTGACCGCGATGGAAGCTCTGATCCGCTGGAATCATCCGCGGCTCGGGTACATTCCACCCTCGGATTTTATTCCGGTGGCCGAGGAATGCGGCCTGATTTTGTCCGTCGGCATCTGGGTTCTGCAAACGGCGTGCAGGCAGGCCAAAAAGTGGCAGGCTTCGGGAGCCGCTCCGTTCAAAGTGGCGGTTAACGTTTCGACCAAACAACTGCAGCAGCCTTTTTTCGCCGAACATGTCCTGTCGATTATGAAAGAGGTGGAGCTTGAACCCGCTTGGCTCGAATTGGAAATTACGGAAAGCGTCCTGCTGGACGATGTCCGTTCGATTAAGGAATGTTTGTTGAAACTTAAAGAGGCGGGGATTTGCATTTCTATCGACGATTTCGGGACAGGATACACCTCCCTTAACTATTTGCGTGAATATCCTTTCGATAAAGTAAAAATAGACCGGGCGTTCATCGAAGACATTAACCGGGACCTGAACGGGAAACGGATCGCGTCCGCCATCATCTCGCTCGCGCACAGTCTCCATATGGACGTGGTCGCCGAAGGCATCGAAAACGAGCTCCAGTACCAATACCTGCTCGGCGAAAACTGTAATGAAGGGCAGGGCTATTATTTCAGCCGCCCCCTTCCCGCAGATTCCCTGACCGGCCTGCTAAACCGCCCATGAAAACAAAACGCCTGCGCAAAGGGCTGACGCTGCGCCTGATTTTAAGCCTTCTCGTTCTTGCTACCGCTTTCCTGACGGCCGCCGTAAGCGGATATGCGGCCTATGAGGCCAATTTGAAATCCCTGTCCACGAGTTACCTGGAAAATAATTCTAATTATGCCGAGAAACTTTCCGCCAACACGGGCAACTTGCTCAATCTGATGCAGACAAGTATGAACTCGATCGCGCAGTTAGCGGGAAAGCAGTCGTTTACGGAAAAGGATCTCGAGATGTGGTTCACGTTTAACCGGCAGTACTTTAACTCGGTTTTTGTCGCGGATGACGAGCGGGATATAGAAGTGGTTCTGCCTGCCGACGCCGGTGCCGTTGTAGGCACACGGCTGCTGTCCGAAGCGTCCAAACGTGCGGTTGAGTTTAAAAAACCGTTTATTTCCGAGCCTTATGTCGGCACAACCGGACGCCTGATCGTGCTGATCTCCTCGCCAATTTTTAACGGGGACGGGTCCTATGCCGGCTTTGTCGGCGGCACGATCTATCTGGAGGAAGAAAACGCTCTGAGCAAGCTGCTTAAAGAGCATTTTTACGGGAACGGGTCCTACGTCTATGTCGTCGATAAGGAGTCCCGGCTTATTTTTCATCCCAACAAAGAACGGATTTATCAGATTATCTCCAGCAATGAAGTCATTCAAAAAGCGCTGGCAGGCAAAAAAGGCTCCCAAAAAATCGTAAACTCGGAAGGGAACGAATTTTTCGCAGGCTATGCGTTTGAGCCGATAAGCGGGTGGGGAATTGTTTCCCAGACGCCTACCCGAGTGCTCGAGGAACCGCTTGAACAAATGATTTCAAACTTGCTGATGCAAGCGCTCCCCCTGCTCGGCGTTGTGCTGACCGTCGCCTGGTGGCTGGCTAGCTGGATCACGAGACCTCTGTATACCCTTGCCCGGTATTCGGAAGAGTCGGCCGTCCACGCAAACCTGACGGTACCCGCTTCCCCCAGCATTCATTCCGGACTTTACGAGGTCAGGCAGCTGTACCAGAGCATCAATTCCAATCTCAACCGGCTGAAAGCGGAATCACTTACCGACGGATTGACGGGCCTTGCCAACCGGAAAGCTTTCGATCTGCTCATCGCCGAGTGGGCGGAGCGGAAAGTTCCTTTTACCCTTATTCTGATGGACGTCGATCATTTCAAAAAAGTCAATGATCTTCACGGACACCTGATCGGAGATGAAGTGTTGAAATATTTGGCTTCGACGCTTCACGCTTTTTCAAGAGAAGAAGATTTATGCTTCCGCTATGGCGGAGAGGAATTCGGGATTTTGCTGAAAGGCTGCGATCTCGGCCGAGCTACCCGTATTGCGGAGCGGTTGCGTGAAAAAGTGGAAAAAAGCAAAAGTCCGATCGCTCAGCCCCTGACGGTTTCGATCGGGGTCTCCTTTTCTTATAGCCGGGATACGGACGTCAAAACCATCATTGAAATGGCGGATAACGCGCTCTATCAATCCAAAACCGACGGAAGAAACCGGATAACGATTTATTCGTGACGGGGCGCATAACAAAAAACGGCGGAGAGCTTAGGCTGCAGCATGCAGCTTCTGTCTTTCCCGCCGTTTTTTTTGCCAAGCCCGCCTGCTGTATTCTCCCGCAGGGTGTCAGCCCAGCTCCAGCCAGGCCGTCATCTCCGCGTCGAGCCGCGTCTGCAGCTCTTCCCGCTCGCGCCACCGCGCTTCCAGCAGCGCGGTATCGCCGCAGCCGCCGAGCTGCTGGAGCTCCGCGTCCGATGCGGCCAGCTGTGCTTCCAGCGCAGCGATCTGCGCCTCCAGCTGCAGCCGCTTCCGCTCGGTTGCCCGCGCCTCGGCCGCCGCGGCTTTCGCTGCGGCGTTGGCCTCCCCCGCGAAGAGCGGCTGCTCGCCCGCGCGTACCGCGGGGCTGGCTGCGCGGGGCGCGCCCGCTGGCGGCTGCTCGCCTGCGCGTACTGCGGCGGCCGATGAGCCGGTCGAGCCTGCCGGCGGACGTCCGTGACCGGCAGCCGTCTGCTCCAGCTCGCGCTTTTTCGCCCGGTATTCGTCAAACTGTCCGATATAGCTCGTTATTTGTCCGTCTTGAAGCTCCCAGACCCGCTGCGCGAGACGGTTGATGAAATACCGGTCGTGGGAGATGGCAAGCACGGTCCCCGGATACTCCTCCAGCGCCTCTTCTAGAGCTTCGCGGGAAGCAATGTCCAAATGGTTGGTCGGCTCATCCAGCAGCAGCAGATTCGGCTTCCGCCGGACAAGCAGCGCGAGCCGGAGACGAGACCGCTCTCCTCCCGACAGCATGCTCACCGGTTTAAACACATCCGTCCCATAAAAGAGATACTTCGCAAGAATGCCCCTTGCTTCTCCTTCTTCTACTCCGGCCTCCAAGCGGAAGTAGTCTAGGACTGTCTTTTGAGGGTCTCTCGTTTCCTCCTGCTGGGCCATATAGCCGATCTCCACTCGCGAGCCTAGGCCCAGCTCTCCGCAATCCGGAACTTCCTGCCCAAGCAGCAGCTTAAACAAGGTTGTTTTCCCCGTTCCGTTGTCTCCGACCAGAACGATCTTCTCGCCGTAATGAAGGCTTCCTTCCGCACCTTTGAGAATCCGGCGCTCTCCGTACGATTTATGCACGCCTGAGAACTCCGCTACCCGTTTCGCGGAGCGGTCCTGAAGGCTCAAAGCGAAATCGGCGCTTTTCTGCTCCAGTACCGGACGCTTCATTACCTGCATCCTCTCCAATGCTTTACGCATTGAAGCCGCCCTTTTGAAAAACTTTTCGTTGTCCCCGACCCGGCCCCACTCTTCCAGCTTCCGGATCGTTTCTTTCATTTTTTTAATAACTTTCTGCTGTTCCTGATACTGCGCGAACTGCTGCAGCAACCGTTCTTCCTTCTCTTTCATATATCCGCTGTAGTTCGTTTGGTACGTAAAAGCTTCCCCGTCTTCCAGCTCGATCATTTTGGAAGCGGTACGGTCAAGAAAATAACGGTCATGCGAAACGAGGACACAGGCCCCCGTATAACCTTGTAAAAACTGCTCCAGCCATTCGATTCCCCTTAAATCCAGATGATTCGTCGGTTCGTCAAGCAGCAGCAAATCCGGCCGCATGATTAATTGGGAAGCGAGCGCGATCCGTGTTTTTTCTCCGCCGGAAAAGGTAGAGAACTGACGGGCATACGTCTCTTTCGAGATCTGAAGTCCGATTGCAACGGAGTCTATAGCGGCATCCATTTCATAGCCGCCTCCGCGCTCGAAGCGTTCCTGGACCGACGCGTACGCGTTCAGCAGCCCCTGCATGCGAACCGAATCAGCCGAAGCGTCCGGCTCTGCCATGTCGTGTTCCAGCGCCGTCATCTCCTGCTGACACGCTGTCAAATGCCGGCAGCCGTAAGCGAGCACTTCATATACCGTAAGCCCTTCGAACTCCACCGGTATTTGCGGCAAATAACCGATCGTGAGCTCTTTTTTGAGTGTCAGCATTCCCTCGTCTATGCTCTGATGGCGGGAGATGAGCTGGAGCAGCGTCGATTTCCCGCTGCCGTTTCGGCCGATCAGACCGATTTTTTCTCCGGCATGCACTTCGAATGTGACTCCATCCAGCACGAGGTTAGCTGCGTGGTATTTCTTTATCTGTTGACCGTTAACAAGTATCATAATGGATCCTCCTAGGAATGAAGACCCTTCTCCGTACGACAAAAAAGAGCCGCGGCAATAAGCCCGCGACCCTTCTTCGGATGTGAAATTATCCGTATCGGTTAAGGTAGGCGTCTTCTCGCGATTGGGTGTACCGTATTCGTGAAAATGGACAGACTTCTCCCGTTAACCGGAAAAGCATGAACGATGCCAGCCATAGCAATCGGCAGCTGGCTAATACGGTCGTTAACCTTCTCGAGATTCACCTACCTCACCTCCTCATCATTAAAGTTACGTTTACTTTAGCATGAAAATTGTAATTTTTGCAAGTTCCGTTCACTAATTGTGCAAGTTCCGCTCTCCAAAACAGACTCATGCGCTCTTTGGGGGCTTGAATGCTTTGGTCTTGGACGGGTTCCGGATACTATCAATCCAGATAGCTTGCAATCCCTTTATCCATGAGAAAGTCCATTTCGGCGTCCAGAATATTATCCACTGTTAGCTCATCCAGCTTGATATCGGGCCTGCTCAACACATAGTCGGCAATATCATCGCTGTCGATGTCGACCTCGCCCTTAGCATTTTTATGAGCTTTGTTGATAAAATCCTGCTCGTATTTCAGCACCGATTTTATTTTTTGCGGGTCCGCTTTAGTTTTTCCCGCTATGTAAGCTATGAGCTCCTGCTCGTTGATCTGTTCTGCCATCAATCGCCATCTCCTCGTCCATTCGGTGTCCAACTGCCATTGTACCACATCCGAGGAGAAAAAATTAAATCAAAGAAGCTCCCGCCCGGAACGGGAGCGGCGGATAAAACGGCGGCGGTAAAACCTACGCGGACATCCGCAGACTGCTTGGCAAGTGAGGCACGGCGCCTGTACGGCGTCTGCCGCTGCGCAGAATATGATTCTGGGCGAGACCCAAGGCAACTGCCGGCTCCACTTCATCACGCTGGGCAAGCTCGACAAGGAGAGCGATATCTCCCATTTCATAAGCGGCCGCCATCATACGCAGGTAAGCTTTCATTCCGTTCTCAGCCGGTTCGACCTGCGTGCCGGTCTCCATGTCTCTTCTAACGTCTTCCAAGGAATGACGAGCGCGGTATAGGGCCGCTTTAACCGCTCCTTCCGTAGTTCCGAGCCTAACAGCTGTTTCAAGACTGGAAAACCCCAGCACATCCCGGAGCAGGAAAACCGTTCTTTGCAGCGGGGGCAAATGCTTAAACAAAGCGCGAAAGGCTTCTTCGATTACCAAAAGTCCCTCATCCCGCCGCGTTACTGCCTGCGTCTGCTCACTTTTCATAATGCGGGCCAGGACCTGCTTTCGCCGCGATTGGTCGATCCACGTATTTTTAGCGATGCGAAGCAGCATAGCTTCTACGTTGGCGTGCCGCTTTCCTTGTGAAGACATCGCTCTCAACCAGGTCTCCTGGGCCAGATCCTCCGCATCCCATGAAGATTTTGTCATGGACAGGCAGTACCGTTTTAACGTCTGCTGAAACTGGTTGATCCGGGTGCTGTCCTTTTCTTTTCCTTTTAATAGAAAATCGGCTGTCGACATCCGTATTCGCCCCCTCTTTTTCCTGCAGCCGTTCAAATGCATCCGGCTCCCGGCCTGTAATGAACCTTTTTATATCCTAAGCGTCATTTTCCGGTTTTATTAATCCTTCTGCAAAACGGCTTCATTTTCTTCTTGTATTCGAATCTTAACGGCAAAGCCGTTGTAATCAGTAAACGAACGAACGTCCGAAAAGGATACGCCGTTTCACACATTCTTAAAATATTTTCAGGATTTAAAATTCTGTGCTGTCCTCGTATCTTTTGGAGAGCCGCATTCGTTTACAAGGAGAAATGCCATAACGAAACACATTGGAGGTTTTTGACGATGAGCAATTACGTCCCTTACGTCGTGGAGCAAACGAGCCGTGGTGAGAGATCCTATGATATTTATTCCCGGCTGCTCAAAGACCGGATCGTATTTCTGGGAGCGGCGATTGATGATCAGGTAGCCAACAGCATTATCGCCCAGCTTTTATTTCTCGAAGCCGAAGATCCGCAAAAGGAGATCAGTCTATATATCAACAGTCCCGGCGGCTCAACGTCGGCCGGATTTGCCATTTACGATGCGATGCAGCTCGTGAAGCCGCCTGTGCATACGATTTGTACGGGTTTTGCCGCTTCATTTGCCGCTATTCTACTGCTGGCCGGAGAAAAGGGCAAGCGCTTCGCGCTGCCGAACAGCGAGATCATGATTCATCAGCCTCACGGAGGCGTTCAGGGCCAGGCAAGCGACATCGCCATCAGCGCCAAGCGGATACTCGGCATACGTGAAAGACTGAACCGAATCACCTCGGAGCGCACCGGACAGCCCGTCGATAAAGTCGACCGGGACATGGACCGCGACTATTTTATGTCGGCTGAAGAAGCCAGGGAATACGGGATTATCGATCAGGTTGTAACGACAATTTCCTGACGAAACAAATCTGTCTGTAAGACGTACGCTTCCCCTAACAACCAGCACAGGTTCTATCTTCCGTTGAGGGCCTGTGCTCCCTTTTCTCCGAATTTCAATTTACCGGAGCGGCATTTCGGCGGATAAGATTTTTACATAGATTCCGTTTTCAGACTTCCTCCGCGCTTCTTCCCCCCATTTTTTCACGTTTTCGGATAATTCGGATGCTTTCCACAGCTTATTCCCCCTCAATACGTCAGGGTCGATCAGCCTCATTTTATTCGTCCGGTGCAGATCGTAATCGTCCACATCTTCTTGTACTCGTACGTTGCGGTGAAGGTGTTTTAGAAGCCGCTGAATATCCGGCTCATCCGATGCATGCATTAAACTCAGAACCTCCTTATCTGTCAAAAGCAGGCTGCTGAGCGTAATCACCTTTTTTGCCAATGCTGTTTTAAGCGCTTTCGCCAAAAAATGGCAGCTGTATGCATTCAAAGGGTGCATAAAGAAATCGATCACTTCGCGATAATAGGTTTTAACGAACCATTCAGCGGACTCTATTCGGGTGAGCACCATTTTTCCGTCAGCCGCCGTTAAGTTTTCCAGGAAAAATACGATCTCTTCCATGGTAATCTTTCCGTCATGAAACTGATCCCGCAGTGTATAGTCGACCCGGTCTGCGCATAACGCGGGGGCAGGCTGTTCAAGAAGCGTCCATTGGGAGTCTTCAAGCAGCAGATTCCGGTATGTATAACCATATTTCTTCAGCAGTTGAGGAATTTCGGATTCTTCGATAAACTGCTCATAAATGTTCTCATGGTAGTTTTCTTCCCTTTTGTCCAGCGCATAGTCGACCACATGTGAAAATGCCGTATGGGACACATCGTGAAGCAGCCCCGCAACCTGTTCTTCCAGAGAACCTCCGAGCCGCCGAATTAAGAGCATGACTCCTACCGAATGCTCGTACCTCGTCACATCCCACTTATCGTTCACCAGATAGCTCGCTCCGCCTTGGTAAACGCCTTTTAACCGCTGCACGGGTTGGCTGAGAACAAGCTCTTCCAGTAGTCCATCCACCACAAATTCTCCGTAAATTGGATCCGATATACGCAATTCGCACCTCCGCTAAAGTCACTAGTCAATAGATAAATTGAGCCTACCATAAGTCATGTACTTAGTTAAAGAGGCAGGCTAAAGTCTTCTTATGCCTTTTTCACCGGGTACAAAAAAAACGACCTCTCGCTTCAAGCGCAAGAGATCGTTTTCCGACTAAAACTGGCATAAGACGCTGCTTTGGTTACAGAAATTCTTTAACAACCGCGCCTTTACCGGCAAGGTCATCTTCCGTTTTTTCTTTGTCGGCGGTTTCCGAAGGAATCTGGAATGTCCTCACCGCTTTTAACGCCAGCAGCAAAACTCCGCATGCGACAATGACCAGAGCGCTGATGAACAAAACGCTGTTCAGTTCGAAACGCAAAGCGAGAATGCCTCCGATAAACGCTCCCAGCGGTAAAGCCGCGTTGGACAGCGTATGCAGGAAGGCCATCACCCGGCCCATCAATTGAGAAGGTGTGATAATTTGGATCAGCGAAGTCTGCAGCACATTAATAATACCAGTAAACACGCCCATCAAAAGGATTGCGGTAAGCTTCATCCACAGCGCGGGAACAATCGCGAACAGATACAGCGAAGCGCCCATAAGCAGCCAGGATATAGCGATCATAAGCCCGTTTTTTTTGAGCACGTTAATCAGCGCTGACCCTACGAATATGCCGACGAAAAAGGCGATGTACAGCAGGCTGTAATAAATCGGCGATCCGTAAGAGACCGACATGGACGGAACGGTGATGATGAGAATGGACATGGAGAAGTTGGTCAGTGCAAAGAACGGCAGCATGATTCTAAGAAACGGGCTGCTCGCGACAAACCGGTAGCCTTCCACAAGCTCGCTTGTATACTCTCTGATCTTCAGCGGACCTTTCGGCGCGCCTCCTGCGGTTTTCTCAGGCTCCATCTGTTTCTTAAGCTGCACATAGATGAGTCCCGACAGGAAAAGCATTCCGCTGGCCAGATAAAACGTGTTTTTCATCCCCAGCAGCAAAATAATAGAGGCCCCGACCAAGTATCCCGCTACATTAATGAGCTGGTCTGTAGACGAGATCATGGCATTTGCTTTGACGATTCTGTCCGGTGACTGGATCAACTGCGGAAGCATTTTATTGTTCGCCGGATAGAACAGCATCGAAAAACAGGATGCAACGAACACAAGGATAAGTATCGCCAGCAAATTGGCGCCCCCGTCAGTGATCAGAAACGGTACCGCCAAAATCAGTACGGCCTGAACGAATAAGGAGATGCTGGCCAGCAGCGATGGAGAATATCGGTCAACCAGCGGCCCCAACAGAAAGCTGAAGATAGAAGCCGCCGAAATAGCGGTAAACGTAAAGCTCGTAAACGAAACGGAGGCCGTCGATTTCTGAACGAAATACAGCAAGACGATCGAATAAATGCTATCCGCGATGTTGGCGGAGGTTCTGGACAAATAAAAGCGGACAAACAAACTGTTTTTAAACAAAGACATCTCATTTCAACCCCTTACTGCTTGATGGTCTGGAAGGTCGGAATCACGGACTCGAACATGCGGCGGATCGTTTCTTCGTCTTCCTCATAAGGCAGCAGGAGAGAAATGTGCAGAAGGTTGCCCGAATGCTGTACGGTGAAATAAATGACAGGCCGAACTTCCGTCGAATTAATGTCCGGATCGTCCAGTCTTTGGAGAAGTCCTCCGTCTTGCTGGATTTCGCCGAGATAATTCACAACAATCGGCAGCTTATGGAGACTGTTCTGTAAATAATAGCCGGACAGCGGATAATCTTCTGCCGTTTCCCGATTATAGATCAGGTTGAAAAAGTTCAGATTATGCGTCGAAGCCGCATGAAGAAGATTTTGTACGGAGCGCTTCTCTTCACCGGATATTCCGCCGAGCAGAACCGGAATCTGATCGATGCATTCGCCGATCGTATCGTAATAATGGCGCCCCGTATAATGCCTGCCGTAATTCGTAAGCCAGACCGGCACTTCTTCCAAGCCGAAATACCTTGAGAAAAACCGTTCCGCAAGATCAAGAGCCTTATGCCACATACGCTCGGCAAGATCCGTTCCGGCAGCCTGCTCTTCCATGTTAATCTCATGCAGATACTTTGTGGCTTTGGAGCGGTTTTTCCCCTGTAGGGCTTCTCCGATCACCAATGTTTGCTGGTAAAAAGATTCCAGTCTGAAGCGTTCGTTAATCTCGGCATCGCCGATTCCAGCCGGACCTTGCCGGACTTGACCAACATAGCTGCGGTACGAGTGGTCGGGCCTGTTTATTTCATGCCTTGAGGCCTCCTCCTCGCCCGCATTGTAAAACGCAAGCACATCTGTTCTGAGAATTTCACTGCTCATGCCGTCAAAGATGATGTGCGAGCACGGAAGCAGCAGGTAATGCTCCCGCAAGTTGAGCGAAACCAGGGCAAACCGGTATAGGACGCTGCCTCCCAGCTCATAAGGTCGGAAATAAAGCTCTTTCAACAGCCCTGACATGATTCGCTGCTGCACGGAAGGCAAGTAAGCCGATAAATCAACAACTGGAAGAGCAAATTCCGGTGATCTTTCTTTCAGTTCCCAGCCCCACTGTTCCCCCGTCTGCACGAGTTGGCTTCTCAGGAGATCATGCTTCCCGATCACCCGCTGCAAACCCGCATTTAACCGCTGCGTATCGATCATTTCGTCAAAAGATAGGAGCGTGCCCGATGCTTCGGGATAAGCCAGATGATATTCTTGGATCGGCGCCAGCGAGTACTGCTCGACAGTCGGCATCTGCGCCAGGGCGGTTCCCCAAGCCTCATGGGAGGATGAGACTTCTTTCTGAACATGCATCAGAGTATCCTGCAGGTCCGATTCCGTTAAATTAAGCGCTTCTGCTGACAGTTCTAGACCTGTCTTTTCATTCTCACCGGCTGCAACCCTTTCCCCGTTTCCATCTTCAGAAACGCCCTGCGGTACGATGAAATGAGGATGAAGATCTTCATGGAAGTTGGAACGGATAAGTTCAGTAATCTCCGGCAGCCGCTTCTCGTGATCAGGAATGAGCAGAAGAAGCACAACCTTTTTGTCCTCACGCATGTCTGCCTTTAACCTGAATCCGGGACCGAACGTGACGTGCAGTAGTTGCTCCGCTTCTTCGAAAGTCTTAACGCCAGCATTGTCCCTAACATGGACGGAATGCTTGCGGGGCGACTCTGATCCGGCTTCTTCAGCCTCCTTAAAGGCAGGAAGAAGTTCCGACAATCCGCGAATCGTCTGCACCTGGAACAACTGGTGCATCCCTATTTCCAGACCCAGCTCCTGCGCTTTGGATATAAGCTGGATAGCTTTGAGGGAGTGGCCGCCGAGTTCGAAGAAATTATCGTCGAGACCGACTCTCTCCACACCGAGTACGCTTTCCCATATACCTGCCAGAAGTTTTTCCTTGGTGCTTCTCGGCGGGGCATACGGGGATGAGGAGAGCCCGTCCTGCTCCGGTTCTGGAAGCGCGCGGCGGTCGATTTTCCCGTTTTTCGTGAGCGGCAGAGAAGGCAGGAACACGTAGCGGGCAGGGATCATGTAATCGGGAATGCGTCCGCTCAAGTATGCTTTCACCTCAGACGGCGTGAGGTATTCGCTTGTTCCGATATAAGCGCAAAGGAACTTAGAACCCTCGCCGGATTCTTTAACGGCGACAAATGCCTCGCGCACAGATTCGTGCCCAAGCAGCCGGGTCTCGATTTCCCCCGGTTCAATCCGGTAGCCCCGGATTTTGACCTGCTGGTCCATCCGCCCCAAATATTCGATGCTCCCGTCCGGCAGCCACCGTCCCAAATCGCCAGTCCGGTACATTCTTTCACCGGGTCGGAACGGATTCGGCACGAATTTTTCCCGGCTCAGATCTTCACGATTCAAGTAGCCCCTGGCCAGCCCGTCACCGCCGACGCAGATTTCTCCTTGAAGACCGACAGGCAGCAGCCTGCCCGACAGGTCCACCACATAGGCGGTGGAATTCGCGATCGGTCGGCCGATCGGAATGTTTCCATACTCCCGGTCGATAGGAAAGCAGCAGGAGAACGTCGTATTTTCCGTCGGGCCGTAGCCGTTGATAACCGTGAGCTGCGGGCAAGCGTTTCTTACGGAAGCGATCATGGTCGGCGACAGCACATCTCCGCCTACGAGCAGATACCGAAGCGGCGCGAACAAGGCCGGATTGGTTAACGCCAGCTGATTGAAAAGCGGCGAAGTCAACCACATCGTGGTAATTCCGTACGCTTGCAAAGCTTCCTCCAGATTGCCGGCGTGAAGGAAAACGGATTCCGGCACAATGCATAGCTGGAGTCCGTTAAGCAAAGCGCCCCAGATTTCAAACGTGCAAGCATCGAACACAAGCGCGCCGGTAAGCAAAATGCGGTCCGACGGTTCAAACGTAACAAAGTTGGTGTTTTTGACAAGACGGACAACGCTTCGGTGCTCGATCATGACCCCTTTGGGACGCCCTGTCGAACCTGATGTGTACATGACATAAGCGAGAGATTCCGCGTCCGCTGTGCGCGGTAAGTTGCTTTCGCTGCCGGCATACACAGAAGGGTCCGCCAATCCAAAAACGGTCCCTTTGAAGCCTCCAAGCAAACTTTGAGCCAAATTCGGGTCTCCTGCAAGCATTACAGCTGCCGCACTGTCATCCAGCATGTACGCGATGCGGTCTTCAGGGTACGAAGGATCGATGGGCAGGAACGCTCCTCCCGCTTTGAGAATGGCTAGTATTGCAACGATCATTTCAGGCGACCGTTCAGCCATAATCCCCACTAGCGTATCCTTTCCGACACCAATTTCACGCAGCTTCCAGGCAAGCTGATTGGCTTTCCGGTTAAGCTCGGCGTAGGTGATCTCCTTGTCTCCAAAAAGAACAGCCGCTTCATCGGGCCTCAGCGCAGCCTGTTGTTCAAACAATTCATGTACGGCGGCATCCCTCGGATACTCTGTCTTCGTCGCATTGAATTGTTCCAAAATCAGGTCCCGTTCACTCACGGTTAATAAATCGATATCCGACAGTAACATGTCCGGGTTCTCTGAAATTTGCTTTAATAGTTGCACATAATGATCGGCAAATTTTCGCACAGTGTCTTCTTTGTATAGCTTTGTCGCATATTCAAAACTGAAAGAAAGAAGCGGGCCTTCCGAGCTTTCCGTTTCCTGGGCGGTGAGAGTCAGATCAAACTTGGAAATTCCGTTGTGATGCTCAACCGCCGCAAACTCGACGCCATCCGCTCCCAGCTCGCGGGATTCCGTATTTTGAAGCACAAATACGGTATCGAACAGCGGGTTGCGGCTAACATCCCGGCGCAGCTGAAGTTTCAGAATCAGGTCCTCAAGCGGTACCAGTTGGTTTTCAAACGCCTGCAGGGCGTTCTGCTTCACCTCATCGAGGAAAGCCGCGAACGTCTTCGAACCTGACGGATAATTACGCAGAGGAAGAGTGTTTACGAACATGCCCAAAACGTCCTCCAAATCTGCATGAGGCCTTCCGGCTACAGGAGTGCCGATAACCAGATCATCCTGTCCGGAATACTGGGCAAGCAGCGCGTTATAAGCGGCAAGCAGAAGCATATAGAGCGTTGCACCCTGACGGGAAGCGGCCTGCTGCAGCCGCCGTGTAAGTTCGTGATTCGCCTCGAAACCATAGACGGCCCCTTCAAAGCTCTGCAGTTGGGGACGCGCATAATCCGAAGGAAAGTTCAGGACGGGAATCTCGCCGCTGAACGTATCCAACCAAAACTTTTCCTGCCGTGCCACGGTACCGTCTGCCGATAACTGATTCTGCCACATCGTGTAATCTTTGTACTGGACAGAAAGCTCCTCTAGTTCTTCTCCCCGATAAAGCCGGGTAAACTCCTCGGTCATCCGTTCAAGAGAAGTGCCGTCGGTAATAAGATGGTGTATATCGATCAGCAGCAGGTGACGCTCGGCCTCCGTCTTTACGAGACCCGCACGCAGAAGAGGGGCCGTTCCCAAGTCGAACGGACGGATAAAGCCATCTGCAATTGTTTGTATATGCGCTTCACTGTGATCGTCCGTCCAATCGGTGGACAAATTAGTAAGCTCCGTAACCTCTACCTGAAAAGAGACCTGCGCCGGATCATGAATAACCTGCACATATTCCTCCTGAATTCGGGTGAATGAAGTCCGAAGCGCTTCGTGCCTTGCAATCAGCTTACGGAAGGTCTCATTAACCTGCTCCGGATTAAGCGCCCCTTTTGCCTCGAGAATCAAAGGAACGTTATAGGCTGTTGCGGCTCCCGATATTTCCTGTACGACCAGCAATCTGCGTTGGGCCGGAGATACCGGATACCAGGGTTTTTCGGGAGCTTTAGGGATCGGTGCATACGCTGCCTCCGTTATGCCCTTTACGGTGATTGCAGTCGCCTGTGCTTGCAATGTCTGGGCCTCGAATACTTTTCGGAGAGGAAGCTCAACGCCGAATTCCTTCGAGATTCTGGCAAGAAGAAGCGCCGCTTTCAGAGAATGCCCGCCTCGTTCGAAAAAATTATCGTGGAGGCTCACACGCTCCGCGCCAAGCACTTCCTGCCACAGCGAAGCCAGACGAACTTCTGTCTCGGTTTCCGGTGCCGTATACTCATCGGAAGATCCATTGGACGGATCGGGCGCTTGGAGCGCTTTTCTGTCGATCTTGCCGTTAGGCGTTAGCGGAAATTCCTTCAATGGGATAAAATGAGCCGGCACCATGTAAGACGGCAAACCCGAAGCCATATGTTCGCGAAGTTCTGAGGCAGCCGGAGAGTCCCCTTCGGAGGTGTAATACGCGCACAGCGTTTTTTCCGATGAGATTTCGTGAACGAGAACAATCGTCTCCCGTACCCGGCCGTGCTGCAGTAGTCGCGTTTCGATTTCACCGAGCTCGATCCGGTAGCCCCGGATTTTGACCTGGTGATCGATACGTCCCAAATATTCCAGATTGCCGTCAGGCAGCCATCTGGCAAGATCGCCCGTACGATACATTTTCCACCCGGGCTCAAAAGGATTCGGAACGAATTTTTCGTCGGTGAGAGCTTCGCGATGCAAGTAGCCGCGCGACAAAGCCTCTCCGCCGATACAAAGCTCCCCGGCCGTTCCCCGAGGTACAAGCTGCAAATCGGCATTCACCAGATACACCTGCGTATTGTAAAGCGGCTTGCCGATCGGAATCATCCGGTGATTTTGCACGGCAGTACCCCGCTTCGCTTCCCATACAGTCGCGCAAATCGTCGCTTCCGTCGGACCATAAGCATTAAAATAATCCACATGCGGACTCCATCTGCGGACCAGTTCCGGTGAAGACTCGGAACCGCCCGTAATCAATATCCGCAGCGACGGCAAACGTCCGGGGTCCAGATAAACGGCGAAAGTGGGCGGAAGCATGGCAAGCGTTATTCCGTTATCCCGCACAAACGCTTCAAAGGAATCCAATTGAACCAGCTTTTCTTTCGGGGCCAGGTATAATCCTCCACCCATAAAGAGCGCCATATACATTTCCCAAACGGAAGCGTCGAATGAAAAACTCGCAAATTGCACGATACGGTCTTCAGGGCCCAATCCCAGCGTATTCTCGTAGAAAAGCTTCATGTTTGCCATACCCCGATGCTCGATCATGACGCCTTTTGGCTTACCCGTAGTTCCGGATGTATAGATCACATAAGCGAGATGGTCAGAGGTGACAGAAACGTGCGGATTGGTTTCAATCCCCGTATACCACTGCTCGTCCTCCATAAAGACCGTATGTCCGGTAAATTCCGTATTGCCCGCGAGATGCCGGTGCGTCAGCAAAATCCGGGTTCCGCTGTCCTCGAGCATGTACGAGATTCTCTCCTGCGGATACTCGGGATCTACCGGGAGATAGGCGCCTCCCGCTTTTAGAATGGCGAGAATGCCGATCACCATTTCGGGAGAGCGTTCGGGCATAATAGCTACAATGGTATCCGGCCCGACACCCAAATCTTGCATTGCGGCCGCCAGCCGATTAGAACGTGCATTCAGCTCGTTGTAGGTATACCGCCGATCCTCAAACGATATGGCGATACGGTCGGGGTGTTTTTCCACCTGCTCTTCGAATAAGCCATGTATCGTTGAAGTTCGGGCGTACGGTGCGGCCGTCTCGTTCAGTTCTTCCAGAAGCAGCCGCCTTTCGTCTGCGGACAACATGCCGATTTGCGAGAGCATTAAACTCCTGTTCGCCGAAATTTCCCGGAGAATCTGTATATAATGGCCGGCTAACCGCTCGACAGTCTGTTCTGCGTATAGTTTGGTCGCATACTCGAAAGTAAACGTCAGCTCTTCGTCCTCCTCCGCCAAAAGCGAAAGATCGAATTTGGAAACGCCCGACTGCGCTTCATAAGGCTCCAGGAGCAATCCGTCCATTTCCATCGACTGGGAACCTTTAGTCTGCAAGGAAAAAACCGTATCGAAAAGCGGATTGCGGCTGACATCCCTGCGAAGACCCAGCTTTTCAAGCAGGCTTTCCAGCGGATACTCCTCGTGGTCAAAAGCTCCCAGAGTTCCTTCCTTGATTTCGTTCAAGAAGGAGAGGAATGTTTTGGATCCGGCAGGTGCCTGGCGGATGGCCAGCGTATTCACAAACATCCCGATCAGCGGCTGAAGCTGTGTATGAGTCCGGCCCCCGACTGGAGTTCCGATGACGATGTCTTCCTGATCGGTATATTTATGAAGCAAAACGTAATAGGCCGCAAGCAGCACCATGTACAGCGTAGAACCGGTCTCCGAGGCCAGACGGCGGAGTTTATCCGCAAGCCCCCGGTCCGTCTCAAACTCGTAGCGTCCGCCTTCGAAGCTTTGCAATTGAGGCCTCGAGTAATCGGCGGGCATGTTCAGTACGGGAACTTCGCCCTCGAACACGTCCAGCCAGTATTTTTCCTGCTTGAGGAATACACCGTCGCGTATTCGCTCCTGCTGCCAATATGCGTATTCCTTGTAGTGCACGGGCAGTTCGAGCAGAATTTCACCGCGGTAGATCCGGTTGAATTCTTCCGCCAGAATTTGCAGCGACAGGCCGTCCGAAACAACATGATGCATATCCGTCATCAAAAGATGCCGTTCCGGCGCCAACCTGATCAATGCGGCTCTGAACAGAGGTGCCCGGCGTACATCAAACGGACGGATAAATGAGGAAACGCATCTTTCGATGACGCTTCTCTCTTCTTCCACGCTGGAAACCGTTTCTTCCGAATAGTCCAGCTTAAACAAGATCTCGCCCGGTTCATGAATGATCTGTTCGTACTCCCCATCCTTCTTCCGGAAGGAGGTACGCAGCGTTTCATGACGGGAAATCAAGACTTCAAACGCTCCTTGAATCTTCCCGACATTTACCGGTCCTCTAGCTAGCAGGACGAAAGGCATATTGTAGGCGGCGGCCGTATCTCCGATTTCCTGAATCAGAAGCAACCTTTTCTGGCCGGCCGATACCGGATAAGCGTCCATTTTCTCCAGGGGACTCGGCCCGGCCGACGTGCCCGCCCCGCCTCCCGCCGGGCGGGACGCGGACAATCCTTCCTGAGCGAGCCTCAATTCCAGAAGTTTACGTTTTTCCGGTGAGAGACTGGCTATTCGCTTCGATAAATCCACTTGGCGCACTCCCCTCTCCTGGTCTGTACCGTCTGCACCCTCTATACCTGTTCAAGCGCTTCGATTTCCCGTAAAATTTCCTCTAGCCTGCGAATCTCATCCAATTCCTTCCGGAGATGCTCTGCTATTTCCGCGATAGTCGGCTGCCGGAAAAGCTGGCGCAGCTCCAGTTCGATTCCCCATTGTTCACGGACTTGGGCAACGAATAAAGACGCTTTGAGCGAATGTCCGCCGAGCTCGAAGAAATTATCATGAACTCCCACCCTGGTAGCACTCAGGATGCCGACCCACATGGCGGCTAATTGTTCCTCGATCTCGTCTCCGGGAGCAACGTAATCGGCTGCGGAAGTTTGCACGGCATCCAGGCCGAGCAGCGCTTTGCGATCCGTTTTTCCGTTCGGCGTCAAAGGGAACTTCTCAAGCTGGGCGAATGCGGCCGGGATCATGTAATCCGGCAGGTTTTGTCCAAGGAAGGTACGGATTTCCGATGCCGGAATCTCCGTTTTCACAACGAGATATCCCGTTAACGTGTGTCCGCCGGAAACATCCTCTCTGGCGAGGACGACAGCTTCTTCCACGGCTTCATGGCGGACGAGAGCGGTCTCGATCTCACCCAGTTCGATACGATACCCTCTGACCTTGACCTGGTGGTCCAAACGTCCGAGAAACTCGAGGCTGCCGTCCGGGATCCATCTGGCAAGGTCGCCTGTCTTGTACATGCGCCCCCCGCCTTTGCCGAACGTGCAGGGAACGAATTTCTCCGCCGTCAGATCAGGCCTGTTCCAGTACCCGCGTGCCAGTCCTTCGCCCGCAATACAGAGCTCGCCCGGCACTCCGGCAGGCTGCAGCTTGCCTCCTGCGTCGACAATATAAATCTGTGTGTTGGCGATGGGCCTGCCGATATCGATGGAGGCGGCGTTCGTCAGGTTCTGCACGGCAGACCAAACAGTCGTTTCCGTCGGTCCGTACATGTTGAAAATGTTCAAATCCGGGAATTCCTGCAGTGAACGCAGAAGCGCAGTCGGCATAGCCTCGCCGCCTACGAGAATATTGCGGACGTTCTGCAGGCTTGAGGCCCCTTCAGGGCTCCCGAGCAGCATTTGAAGGCGCGAAGGCGTAATCTGCAGCGTATCTATACCGTGAACGGAAATCAGGCCGCTGAGCGCTCCCGGTTCCGTCTGATGCAGGGTTTCCGCAAGGACGACGCTCATCCCGCAGGTGAGCGGAAGCAGCGTCTCCAGCACGAAGATATCGAAAGATACGGTCGTTAAAGCCAAAATTTTACGACCGGGGACAAATTCGATTTTTTCCCGCATTCCGGTAAAGAAGTTCGATACGGAACGGTGCTGGAGCATGACCCCTTTCGGATTCCCCGTCGAGCCCGACGTGTAGATGACGTAAGCGAGATGATGAGGTTCGCTGGCAGGCTCCAAATTGCCGGTCTCGCCGCTGTAAACTCCTTCCTCATCAAGGGAGATGACGGCACCCTCAGTCTGTAAACCTTCCGCCAGTGCTCCCTCGGTCAGAAGCACACGGGCTTCGCTGTCTTCCAGCATGTAGGCAACGCGTGCCGCCGGGTAATCGGGGTCAATCGGCACATAGGCGCCGCCCGCTTTCAGAACAGCCAGGAGGCCGATCATCATCGAAGGAGAGCGCTCCGTCAGCAGCCCGACGAGCCGGTCCGGTCCGACTCCGTGACTTTGCAGCGTGCGGGCCAGCGAGTTCGCTTTTTCGTTCAGCTGCCGATAAGTAAAGACCTGATCCCCGAACAACAAAGCAGGGTCATCCGGAGTCAAGGCTACCTGTTCTTCAAACTGGCGGTGAATCGTTTTGTCGTAGGCGAATGCAGTGGCCGTATCGTTAAATGACTCCACAAGCATGTGTCGTTCCCGTTCTTCCAGCATATCGATTACCGACAGTTTCATGTCCGGATTGCGAACGGCAGCCTCCAGTATGCGAAGATAATGACCCGCAAGCCGCTGAACCGTTTCTTTTCTGAACAAGCCGGTTGCATATTCAAAGTGGAAATCGATGCCGCCGGTTTCGTTTTCTTCCGCCTGGAGTGTCAGATCCAGCTTCGCTACCGCATGTCCGAACTCGTAAGACTGGAACAGCTCACCTGGCTGGCCGATCTCTTCTATACCGAGATTCTGAAAAATAAACATCGTATCAAACAAAGGATTTCGGCTTAAATCGCGCTTGAGAGAGAGCTTGTCCAGAATCGTCTCCAAGGGAATTTCCTGGTTCTGGAACCCTTGTAGCGCGGTTTGCTTGACCTCTTCAAGCAACTGACTGAACGTCTTATCCCCGGCGGGAAAACTTCTCATCGGCAGCGTATTGACGAACATCCCGATCAGCGGCTGCAAATCCGCATGCGTCCTGCCGGCGACGGGCGATCCGACAATAATGTCTTCTTGTCCCGTATAGCGATGCAGCAGCGTGTTGAATGAAGCGAGCAGGACCATATATAAGGTCGCGCCGGCACGGGCTGCCGTTTGCTTCAACGCCTCGGTTTCACTTGATTCGAGCTTGAAGACAAACTGGTCTCCCTCGAAGCTCTGGAGCGGTGGCCGCATATAATCGGTCGGGAAGTTCAGAACCGGCAGCTCGCCGCTCAGCTTCTCCGTCCAATAAGCTTCCTGGGCGTCCAAAACGCCACTGGAACTGCGTTTTTGCTGCCAGACGGCGTAATCCTTGTACTGGATTTTAAGAGGAGCCAGCTCTTCTCCGGCATAAAGCCGGTTAAATTCATTGGCAATAACCGCCATGGAAACACCGTCGGCTATAATATGGTGCAGATCGATTAGAAGCGCCGTTCCCCCGCAGGTCAGATTCGCCGCTCCAACTCGGATGAGCGGAGCCTCCGCCAGGTTAAAGGGACGGATGAACCCTTCGATAACCCGGTCAAGCGCCTCTTTCTCGGCAGGTGTAAGGATATCTTGTACCGCAGTCCGATTTTCCGGATGATCGCTCGCTCCGTTACCGCCCGTATTTTCCGGTGCGATCTCTTCATCGGTTTTCACGATCTCCCATAATCCCGAAAATGCCGGAATCTCCTCAATCCCGCTCTTCTCCTTCGTTTCCCCGCTTCCGCCAAGTTCCGTTAAGGAAGTTTCCTCCGCTCCCGACAAAGAGATTTCTTCTACTTCAAAAACCACCTCCGGGTGATTTCTCTGAACGATATCGGATTCAATCTGCTCAAAGGAAGTACGAAGCGGCTCATGGCGGGCGATCAACTTCTCAAAAACGGTTTGAAGGCGTCTGCGATCCAATGGAACCCGGCTGATCAGCACATGCGGAATATGATAAGCCGTGCTCTCTTGTTCGAGTTGATCCAGCACCATTAATCTTTTTTGCGCCGAAGTGACAGGATAAACGTCACGTGGTTCGGCAGGTTCGATAGCTTGGTGAGCCGAGTAGGCTTCCTTGCGGATCGCTTCGGCCATGGAACGGATCGTAGGCGACTCGAACACCTGACGCAGTGGTAGATCAACCTGCAACCGTTGATGTATTTTGGAAACCAGCAGCGCCGCTTTCAGGGAGTGCCCGCCCCGGTCAAAAAACGAATCGCCGGCACCGAGGTGTTCCACCCCTAGCACTTCCTTCCAGATGGCGGCAAGCGCTTCTTCCATTTCGCCCTCGGGCGGAATATACCCGCTTTCATCCCAGACCGTGTCCGGTGCAGGAAGCGCTCTGCGGTTCACTTTGCCGTTGGATGTGAGCGGCATTTCCGGAAGGAATACGAAATAAGAAGGAATCATATACCCCGGAAGCTTTGCGGCAAGGGACTCCCTCAGAAGTACCGTTTCCGGAGCCGGGTCCGGACCGCAAACGAGATAGGCGCACAATACCTTCTGGCCTTGCCCGTCGGTCCTGTCCATCACGAGTGCTTCCTTTACCATCGGATGCCGGAGCAAAGCCGCTTCGATTTCGCCCAGCTCAATCCGGTAGCCACGGATTTTGACCTGGTGATCCAGCCGTCCGAGATATTCGATGTTGCCGTCCGGGAGCCATCGGGCCAGATCACCCGTTTTGTAAATGCGGCCGGAAGGATCGAAATCCGCTGCCGCGAATTTTTCAGCTGTCAGTTCGGGCCGGTTTAAATAGCCTCTGGCCAACCCCGTACCTGCGATACAGAGCTCGCCCGCAACTCCGACAGGCTGGAGGCGGCCAGCGTTATCCGTAATGTAAAGTCGGATATTATCAATCGGTTTTCCGATCGGCACGCGATCCAGCGGATTTTTTCCAAAGGAGCAATCAAAATAGGAAACGTCAATGGTCGCTTCCGTCGGTCCGTACAGATTGATCAGCCGGGAGCCGTTGGTCCGGTAAAACAGCGAATTAAACCGGTTCGCCTGCTGAGGATTGAGTGCTTCTCCGCTGGCGAATACATAGCGCAAACTAGCCAGAGCACCCGGTTCCAACCGGCTTTCCGCATGGTCAAGAAAAACGGATAGCATGGAAGGTACAAAATGTATCGTCGTCACATTGTACTTGTCGATAGCCCTTGCGATCTGCGCCGGATCTTTTTCCGCGCCCGGCTCCAGAAAAACGACTTTAGCCCCGTACGCCCCCCACCAGAACAGCTCCCAGACGGATACGTCGAAGCTGTAAGGCGTTTTCTGCAAAATGACGTCTTTTTCGTCCAACGGGTAGCGTTTTTGCATCCAGTGAAGGCGGTTGATCAGGGCGCGGTGCTCGATCATGACCCCCTTCGGATTTCCGGTCGTACCTGACGTATAAATGACATAAGCTAGATGCTCCGGTCCCGATCCGCGAGAAAGATTACTTCCGTCACCCGTCAAAAGATTTTCAGCATCGAGCTCGACAGTTTCTGCACCGGCCGGAGCACGTTCCAACAAATCCTTCTGCGCAAGTACAAGAACAGCCCCGCTGTCGGCGAGCATATAATCGATTCTTTCCTGCGGATGCCCCGGATCAATCGGCAGATAGGCCCCGCCCGCCTTCAATATAGCCAGCAGCCCGACCATCAACTCAATGGACCGCTCGCAAAGAATACCGACCACTGAGTCCGGCTCCACGCCCTTTAAGCGCAGCTGCCGGGCGAGACGGTTGGCGCGCACGTTCAGTTCACGGTACGTAAGACGCTTCTCACCGAATATGACGGCGATTTTTTTCGGTGTCATGGCTGCCTGAAGTTCAAACCAGCCGTGCATGGTTTTCTCGGCAGGATAGGAAGCGCCAGTGTCGTTAAACGCACGCAGTTGGCCGCGTTCTTCATCCGTGAGCAGATTTATGCTGTCCAACGGAATGTCAGGCGTTTCCGTAATTTGCTCCAGCACTTGATGCAGATGCCCGGCAATCGCGCGGATTCCCGCATGTCCGACAATCTCCGCATTATAGCTGAACTTGATTTCAAGCTCTCGTCCCGGTATTACCGTCAGCGTAAGCTCATAGTTTGTCTGCTCGAAGCCGTCCACTTCCGTGATGCGCAGGCTGTTTTTGGCCGGTTCCCCGTCCGTCCGCCCGCCTCCTCCGGTCTCATCTCCGGTTCCGATCAGTTCTTCGGATATCGGATAATTTTCGAACACAACGAGATGACGGATCAGATTGTGCTTTAACTGGGACTGCGCCTGGATGTCCGCAAGCGAAAGATAAGAATGCGCGTTGGATTCCATCCAGTCGCTCTGCACACGGCTCAATAAGGCGGCAAAACTTTCGCTCTTCTCCCCGCTGATGCGTAATGGAATTGTATTGATGAACAGCCCCACCATGTTCTCGATGCCTTTAATTTCTTCGGGCCGGCCCGAAACGACGGTGCCGAACACGACATCCGTGCTGTTGTTATACCCTTGGAGAAGCATGCCCCAGGCTGTCTGGAAGACAGTGCTTACCGTAACCTGCTGGCGCTTTGCGATCTGCTCCATCTTGTGTGTAAGTGCGGCGTCCAGCTTCAAAGAATGATGTTCAAGCCGGAAAGGGGTGTTACCCTCCGCCCGGCTGAACCCGGGAACTGTCGTTTCGTTTTCCAGGCCATCCAAGTATTTGCTCCAATAAGCTGCGGCTTCTTCCCTGTTCTGATTTTCCAGCCACTGGATAAAACTGCTGAACGGATACACCGGCTCCAGGTTGGCCCGAATTCCGTCCCGAAGCGAAGTATACAGGCTGAAAAAGTCGTTGGCGACGATGCCGAGGCACCAGCCGTCCATAACGATATGGGGAAAACTCCATACGAGTTTGCAGGTGGTTTCGCTCCATTTAAACAAAGCCAGACGAAGTGGAACGTCCTTTTCCAAATCGAAACCGTTCGTCCTGTCGCTTCCGGTAAACTGTTCAAGCGCAGCCGTTTTGCGAGCCTCGCTCAAGCCGCTAACGTCTTCCGTATGGACGGAAGGCGCCTCTCTTTCCTGGAGCACCACCTGAAGGGGACGCTCCGTTTCTTTATATACAAACACCGTGCGGAAAATATCGTATCTCTCTATAAGCAGCTGAAGGCTCTTCTGAACCAGCTCACGGTCCAACACTTCACCGACGGTAATGATATTTTGCTGAAAATAAGCTTCGGAATCCCGATCCAGCATGGAATGATACAGCATGCCTTCCTGCATGGGGGACAGCGGATAGATGTCCTTAATCTTCACTTGAGACACAATTTCACTCTCCTTTAAACTTCCGGCCGTCCCGCAGGACAGCCCGGAAGCGTATGTCCGCCTTAAGCGGTGAAACGGGGAGGACCAAAGGTTTTTAAAGTTTTAGTTTGCCGGCCAACTGGGCCGCCATATTCTCGAACTGTCCGATGGATAGGTTCTGGTAAGTAAAGTCGGTCGGGCTCTGCTCGGCGGTCTCTTTTTCGCAGCAGTGTCGGATCAGCTCCAGCAGGTGTTTCTTGAATCCGCCTGCCAGCTTCGCGACCGTGTCGTCCCGGTACTGATGACGGTTGTAATTGAAGGTTAAGCGAAAAACTCCATCCGAGACCTGCCCGTTGATATCGAAAGCGAACGGTCTCTCGCTGCCGCCTCCGATTTCATCGCCTGTCTGGTGAGAGGAAGGCCCGAATCTTGCTCCGCCGTCGCCCTCGCCGTCGAATTGTCCCAGGTAATTAAAACTGATCTGCGGTTCTTCGAAAGCGAAAGGGAGTTCCTCAAGATGGATGCCTTCTGTTAAATAGCGCAGAATGCCGTAGCCGATTCCTTTGTTCGGTACGCGTCGCAGCCCGTCCTTCACCAGCTTGATCTGATGCCCCAAGTCTCCCTGGCCGCTCATATCAAGCACAAACGGATACATGACGGTAAACCAGCCGACGGTACGGGATACATCCACATCTTTCATAATTTCTTCCCGGCCGTGCCCCTCGATGCTGACGGCAATCCGGGAAAATCCGCTCCATTCTTGGAAAGAAAGCCCTAACGCCGTAAGGAGCAGATCGTTAATTTCGGTGTTGTAGGCTTGCTGCGCGTGTTTAAGCAGCTTTTCCGTGCTGTCGCGGTCGAGCTCGATTTCAAAGTCTCTGTCGTCTTCGACTTTATCCGAAGCTGTCTTATTATCGTACGGCAGCGAATCCGGAATCTGCGATGAGACAGCGGACCAATAACTCAGTTCCGATTGAGCGCGGCTGCTGTTCGCATATTCCGCCAGCCGGGCAGCCCACTCGCGGTAGGAATCGGTTTTGGCCGGAAGTGAAACGGCAGGGCCGTCCAGCGCTTGTCCGTAGGCGGTTTCCAGGTCTTCCAGCAGAATTCTCCAGGAAACTCCATCGACAACCAGATGATGAATAACGATCAGAAGATGGTCGCTTTCGGCTGTGCGGAAAAGAGCGAGCTTTACAAGCGGGCCGCGATTCAGCGCGAATCCGCTTTGCAGCTTATCCGCAAGCGTCCCGATCTCTGGGCCGGGTTCTCGCGCAAGAGTAAGATCATAGGCCAGCAGATCGTATGCCTCTCCCTCTTTCCAGTCCCGCGTTTCAGCTGTAACGCCGCCTTCTTCCGTAGGCCGGAATACGGTGCGGAGCGCATCGTGGTGCAGGGTCAGCTTATCCCAAGTCTGGCGAAGCGCTTCTTCGTTCAGCCTGCCTTTGCTTTTCAGCATAACGGCCTGATTATAATGATGCCGGTCCGTATGGTGACGCTCGAAAAATCTCCGCTGAATAGGAGCAAGCTCCGTCTGCCCTTGGACGATCCCTTGGGGAATTGTCCGCTGCACAACCTGGATATAAGGAATCACCAGCTCGATCTGCGGATGGCGGAACAAATCCCGCAGCTCCATTTTGAGCCCTCTGCCGTTCAAACGTGCGGCAATCTGCAGAGCTTTGATCGAATCGCCGCCCAGTTCGAAGAAATTATCGCGCACTCCCACCTTCTTGATTCCCAGCACGTCCTGCCAGATTTCGGCCAATGTGTGTTCCATCTCCGTTTCCGGCTGGACGTAATCGGCCGTCAGCCTAACCGAGCCGTCCGGTTCCGGAAGGGCCCTGCGGTTGATTTTGCCGTTGCTTGTGAGCGGCATCGCATCCAGAAAAACGAACTGCGCGGGTATCATATAATCCGGCAGTCTTTCGGCGAGTCCGCCGCGGATCTCGGAAACCGTCAACTCCGCATCTTCCGTGCAAACCAGGTAGGCGCACAAATATTTCTGCCCGTTCGCGTCCGTCCGGTCCATTACAATCGTTTCTTTTACTTCGTCCCGGTTCAAAAGCCTCGCTTCGATCTCACCCAATTCAATCCGGTAGCCGCGGATTTTGACCTGATGGTCGATCCGCCCGATATATTCCACGCTGCCGTCCGGCAGCCAACGGGCCAGATCTCCCGTTTTGTACATCTTCGCATCGGGGCGGTGCGGGATCGGTACGAACTTCTCCGCTGTCAGCTCGGAACGATTCAGGTAACCTCTGGCCAAGCCCGTGCCGGCGATGCAAAGTTCCCCCGGTACGCCTACAGGCTGGATTTGATGCTTGGCGTCCACGATGAACAGCTCCGTGTTGTCAATCGGTTTGCCGATTGGCACCTGCTCCAGCTGCTGACCTGACGGGCAATCGAAATACGTCACATCGATGGTCGCTTCGGTAGGACCGTACAGATTGGCCAGTACGGCTCCGGCCGGGGTACCGATCAGCCGGTCAAACCGGTTGGCATGCTGGGCCTGAAGCGCCTCCCCGCTGGCGAAAACATAACGGAGCGAGCCCAAGTCTCCCGCCTGCCTGTTTTGCTCGATATGATCAAGAAAGACAGACAGCATGGAAGGAACGAAATGCAGGGTGGTCACGCGGCTTCGCTTGATTTCATCCACAATAAGCTGCGGCTCTTTCTCTCCGCCGGGAGCCAGGAATACGACTCGTGCGCCCTGTGTCCCCCACCAGAACAGCTCCCATACGGATACGTCGAAGCTGTAAGGCGTTTTTTGCAAAATGACATCGTCGCGGCCGATCGGGTATTTTTTCTGCATCCAGTGAATTCGGTTCACCAGCGCCCGGTGCTCGATCATAACGCCTTTCGGATTACCGGTCGTACCTGACGTGTAAATGACATAAGCCAGATTTCCGGGCCCTGCCGCTCCATCGGAAGACAGCGGGCTGAAATCTTCATGATAAGATTTCTCCTCATCCAGCAGGATGCACTCGTACCCGGCAGGCAGTTGCTCGGCCCACTTCGATACGGTAAGCACGATACGTGCTCCGCTGTCATCCAGCATGAAGCCGACTCGGTCACGGGGATGAGCCGGATCGACCGGCAAATACGCGCTGCCCGCTTTCAGGATGGCAAGGAGACCGATCATCATTTCGGCCGATCTCTCGGTCAAAATGGCGACAACTCCGTCTGGCCGCGCCCCTTTGGCCCTCAGAGTACGGGCGAGGCGGTTCGCACGCTCGTCCAATTCCCCGTAGGTGAGCCGGTTCCCGCCGAAAACGACGGCAATCCGGTCCGGATCCTCCGCAGCCTGCTCCTCGATCCACCCGTGGATCGTTTTATCTTCCGGGAACTGGGCCTTCGTATCGTTAAATTCCACGATAATCCGGCGTTTTTCCGTTTCGGTCAGCAGCTCGATATCGGCGAGATTCACATGCGGATTGCGGACGACGGTTTCAAGAATATTAAGGAAATGACGACTCAGCTTCTCGATCGTTTCCCGCTTAAACAGCTTGACCGCATATTCGAACGACAAGCCGAGCCTATCGGGGAACTCTTCGACGCTCAGCGTCAGATCGAATTTCGCGATCCCCATCTCGAACTCAACCGGCCGGAACGTAATCCCGTCGAACTGGAACTGGTTCATGCCGGTGTTCTGCAGGACGAACATCACATCGAACAGCGGGTTGCGGCTCACGTCACGGCGCAGTTGCAGACGCTCGACGACTTCCTCGAACGGAATATCCTGATTTTCGTAGGCATGCAGCGCTCTGTCTTTTACTTCCTTCAAAAATTGCGTAAACGGCTTATCGGCGGAAGGAAAGTTCCGCATCGGCAGCGTGTTGACGAACATTCCCAGCATCGTCTCCAGATCGGGGTGCGGGCGTCCCGCTACCGGAGATCCTACGACAATATCTTCCTGCCCGGTGTATCTGTGAAGCAGGGTATTGAAGGCAGCGAGAAGGACCATGTACAAGGTCGTCCCCGTCTGGGCGCACAAGCGGTGCAAGTCGGCGGTCAGTCCGCTGTCGATTTCATGGGTCAGGCTGTCGCCTTCAAAGCTTTTGATCGCCGGCCGGATATAATCCGCGGGCATGTCCAGAACAGGCACGTCTTCTCCGCCGCCGAAAAGCTCCTTCCAGTACGCGGCTTGTTTCTCGGCCGCCCCTTGGGCGATTTGCCCGTTCTGCCACGCGGCAAAATCTTTGTACTGGATGCGGAGCGGAGGAAGCGTCTCGCCGGCATAAAGACGGCTGAACTCCTCAACGAATACTTCGATCGAGATACCGTCGGTAATAATGTGGTGCATGTCGGCCAGAAGCAGATGCCGTCCTTCTTCCAGCTTGATCAGCTCCGCCCGTATAAGAGGCGCCTGCTCCAGATTGAACGGGCGGATAAATGGCCCGATTAGCGATTCCAGCACCGAATCCGGCTGCTTCGCTCCGACTTGCACACCGCCTGAGACGGCTTCGGCCTCTTCCGTGAGCCCGCTTACCAATGCCGTGGCGGCTTCAGCGCGGGCTTCGTGGTGCCCGTCCGAGTCCAGCTCGCGGTAGGAAACCCGGAAATCCAGCGCTTTGTGGATACGCTGCACAGGTGCTCCGTCGATGACGGCAAAAGACGTCCGCAGGGACTCATGGCGGCCGATCATCGTCCGGAACGCCTCGTCCAGCCGCTCTCTGTCAAGCGGACCTGTCATTTCCAGCGCGGCGCACATGTTATAAGCGCTCTCCGCGTCTCCCAGACGGTCGATAATGAGCAGTCTTTTCTGAGCCGGAGATACCGGATGGTATTCCTTCTCGCCGACTGGTTCTATGTCCGCAAAGGCGCTTTCCTCCGAGCCGGCGATTAGCGGGGCCAGCCCGCGCACGGTCGGATGGGCGAAAACTTCCCGCAGCGGCACTTCGACGCTGAACTGCTTGGCGATGCGGCCAATGAGCAGAACCGCCTTGAGCGAGTGCCCGCCAAGCTCGAAGAACGAATCGTCGATGCCGACGGTTTTGACGCCGAGCACTTCCTGCCACAGCTCCGCGAGCTGCGCTTCCGTTAAAGTGCGCGGTGCGGCGTAAGCCGACACCGGTGCCGGATCCCCGCTCGGCGCAGGCAAACCCTTGCGGTCAATCTTGCCGTTAGGCGTAAGCGGCAGGCTTTCCAGCCGCACGATATGGGCCGGAACCATGTAGCCCGGCAGCTCAGCGGAGAGCCGCTTCCGCAGCCCGGCCTCGTCGGCATGGCCCGCCACATAAGCGCACAAATACTTGTGCCCGCTTGAATCCGTGCGGTCGGTGACAACGGCCTGCGCGACTCCTTCAAGCTTTAGCAGCGCCGATTCTATCTCGCCGGGCTCGATGCGGTATCCGCGGATCTTGACCTGGTAGTCGATCCGGCCAATAAAATCGACGTTTCCGTCCGGCATCCAGCGGGCCAAATCTCCCGTCCGGTATAAACGTCCGCCTTCGGCAAACGGGCTGGGGACAAACTTCTCCGCCGTCAGTTCAGGACGGTTGAGGTAGCCGCGCGCCACGGAATCTCCGCCGATGCACAGCTCGCCCGCCACACCCACCGGGACCGGCCGCAGCGCGGAATCCACGATGTAGAAACGGTGATTTCCCAGCGGCTTGCCGATTGGAACGTTGCCGGATTCAGGCAGCTTGTCCGCAGCTTCCTCGTAAAAGCTCGAATCGATGGCCGCTTCCGTCACACCGTAGCTGTTCATGATCCGCATGCTTCCCGCAAAACGCGACAGCAGCGTCCGGTAATCGTGCACACTGCAGCTGTCGGAGCTCGTGATCAGCAGCTTCATCGCGCTGATGTCCGTCCCATGATCGTACACGTGCTCCATAAGCGGCAAAATGAGAGCCGGCGTAGATTCGAACACCGTGATCCGATGCTTTTCCAGATAGCTCGCCAGCGCGGAAGGATCGATCCGCACCTCCTGGGGACAAATAACCATCGTTCCCCCGTTCACGAACGTCCGTGCGAGATCGCCCGCAAATACGTCAAACGAAAAACTCGCGATCTGCAGGAGTTTTACGTCAAATCCCCCCAAACGATACCCGTACCGGTATCCGAATGAAGTGTTCACATAGTGCCGGTGTTCGATCATCACACCCTTGGCATTGCCCGTCGTTCCGGACGTGTAGATCACATAAGCAAGATCATCGGGTTTATTGACCGGCTCAAGGTTGCTTACCGCTTCTTTCGGGTTCAAACCGGAAAGCCAGGCCTTCTCCTCACCTGAATCCGGGGCCTCTTTCGCCCCCGCTTTCAAAGGCTTTACAAAACCTTGATTTTCCGCGGCTTCCAGAAAGCCCTGCATATCGAGAATATTTCCTAGATAGTCGGCTCCATGGAGCAGACCGGTCAGTTTTGCCTGGGTAAGCAGTACCCGGGCACCGCTGTCGCGGAGCATGTATGCAATGCGCTCTGCCGGATAAGTCGGATCGATCGGTATATAGGCACCGCCCGCTTTCTGAATGGCGAGAACTGCCGTCACCATATCGGCCGAGCGCTCAAGCAGAACGGCGGCCGGACTGTCCGGCCTCACGCCCTGTTTTCTCAAAATACGCGCCAGCACATTCGCCCGCTCATTCAGCTCCCCGTAGGTCAGCGAGGTCTCTTCGTACACGACCGCCGTTTTATCCGGAGTCTGCACCGCCTGTGCCTCGAAAAGCTCATGAAACGTCCCTTCCGGATAAGAGGCCGAAGTACCGCTCCATACTTCCGCAAGTTCTTTTCGCTCCGGCTCGGACAAAAGAGTGAATTCGGAGACGATTTTTTCCGGCTGGCTGGAGGCTTGGCCCAGAACCGTCTCCAAGTGCCCCTGAATTCTCATGATTTCCGCTTCGCCGTATGTGTGTCCGTTATAGGAAAGCGTGATGTTTAAAACTTCCCCGTCTTCTACCTCGATATTGAAATCGTAAGGAGTCTGCTCGGATAATCCCGCCTCCGTAATAGCGAATCCGAGCCGGTTTTCCAAATCCTCCTGACCGATCAGCTCCTGCAGCGGATAATTTTCAAATACGACGATATGCCCGATAAGATCCTGTTTCAAGGCCGATTGGGCCTGGATTTCCGCCAGTGAATAATAGTCGTACGCACGTGATTGAACCGTCTGCCGCTGAACTTCCTTCAACAAACCGGTAAACGTGTTGTCCGACTGCAGCGAGATCCGCACGGGAACCGTATTAATGAACAAGCCCACCATCCGCTCAATGCCTTCAATCTCCGGCGGTCTGCCTGACACGACAGTCCCGAAAACGACATCCTCGCTTCGGTTATAGCGACCGAGAATGAGTGCCCACGCGGCCAGGAACAAGCTGCTGATTGTCGCACCGCTGCGTTCCGCAATGCCGCGGAGCTGGCGAGCCGTATCCGCCCCGACCGTAAACTTCCGTTCCGACGGCAGGTAGCCTTTACCCCCGGATATCCCGGTATTGCCAGGCAAGCCCGACGGTTCTTCCACGCCTTCCAGCAGAGCCCGCCAGTAATCCGACGCAGCCGTCTGATCCTGCTTTTGCAGCCACTGCACATAAAGGCTGTAAGGCCGGACCTCAGAAAGGGACGCTTGCCGTCCGTTTTTCTCGGCTTCGTAGTAACTGAGAAGCTCTTCCAGCACAATGCCGATGCACCAGCCGTCCATGATAATATGGTGAAACGTGAAGAGCAGCGTATATTCCTGCCGGCTTGTCCGAAGGACAGTTAACCGCACCAGCAGTTCCTTGCTTATGTCAAAAGGACGATTTTTATCGGCTTGGATCAACGATTCAAGTTCGGCATTCCGTTCGCTGTCCGGTAACACGGCCAGATCCTCGAAAAAGACAGAAGCCTCCCGTTCTTTGAATACGATTTGCCGGGGCTTCGCGACATTTTTGTGATACATATTCGAACGGAGCGTTTCATGCCGCTTCACAAGAAGGCAAAAGCTCCTTTCCAGCGCCTGCACATCCAGATCTCCGCGTATGGACAGGCTCACCTGCTCCAGGTAGGCGTGCGAATCGGGATTCATCAGCGCATGAAACAGCATGCCTTCCTGTAAAGGCGTCAAATGGGACATTTTCTCAATTTCCAGCCCTTTACTCATCCGTAACTCCCCCTCTGCAACCCTTATACGCTCTCATAAAATTGTTTAATGTCCTCGAACTCATCGAGATCCAGATCGTTTGCCCCGACATCGGCCGGCGTTAACTCCCTCTCTGTTTTGGCCTCGCAGTGGCGCAGCACTTCATCCAAATTTTCTTCCAGACGATGAAGCAAATCCGAGGCTGTCTGTTCCGTGTACGCATGGCCGTCATAATCGAGCCGGAGGGTGAGGGCGCCCGATTCGATCGTGCTCTTGAGATACCAGCTGTACTCCCGTGCCGCCCACAAATCGTCTGTTATTCTTTCGCCCGCGTTAAACGAATCAAAATAAGGAGTTACGACACCCGAAGGCTCTAAGTGGACGAACCCGATCCGCGGCTTCTTCCGGACTGCGGTCTCTTCTACTTGCCGGCGCGAAGACGCAAGATCGTACAAAGCCCCGTACCCGATGCCTCCGTCCGGGACTTGACGCACCGTTTCTTTAACTTGTTTAAGATAGCCCGCCAAGTCACCGGAATTCGAGGTATCCAGCACAAGCGGATACTGCGTATCGAACCAGCCCACTGTCCGCGAGAAATCCAGCCTCTTGTCTGCGCACAGCTTTCTGCCGTCTGCCGTCAGTTCGACGCGGAAACGTTTGAGTCCGAACCAATCGCCGAATGTTTTGCCGAATGCGGATAAAATCGCTTCGCGGGCCTCCATCGAATAAATATCCTTCACCCCTGTGAGCAATCGGCTCGTCTTTTCCGCCGGGATAACCGTGCAGATCGAGTTTCGGAGCGGCGGAAGTCCCGCCTCGGTTTCTTTATCAAGCGGAACAGTCCATTCATCCGCATTGCCCGACAGAGTCCAGTACTCCCGCCCGGCCTGCGCCTGGTTGCTCTCCGCGTATTTTTCCAAATGGGCTGCCCACGTCCGGAAAGCATCTGTTTTCAGAGGAAGCGACACGCTTTCTCCCGCCACAAGCTGTCCGTAAACGGTCGCCAAATCTTCCAATATGACCGAAAAAGAAGTATCGTCGGTAATCAGACGGTGGATCGCGATCAGAAGATAGTCACCTTCGCCGGTCTTGAACAGCACGCTTTTCGCCAGCGGTCCTTCTTTCAGGGAGAGACCCGATTCAATCGCTTTACTTTGCAGCTCAACGGCCGCTCTGAGATCGGGCTTGTCCCCATCCAGACGAATGACGCTCAGTCCCGCAGCTTCTTCCTCCAGGGAACGGTGTTCCAGCTTCAAGTCCCCTTCCTTCAAAACGGCACGCAGACGAAGGGCGTCATGCTGTTTCAGCACCTTGTCCCAAGCCGAACGGACATGGTTTTCTTCCAGACCGGCTTCCGAAAACAACAGCGCCGAAAGCGATGAGGCGGATTCGTAACCGCCTTGTTCGAAATACCGGTTCTGCACAGGGGTCAGCACCATTTCTCCTTCGACCGGTCCTTGCGCGATTTCACGAACGGACGACTTCACGTACGCGCCGAGATCCCCGATGGACGGATGCTCAAACAACTGCTTGATGTCCAGCGCATACCCTTCCGCTCTCATACGGGCCACGACCTGGATACCTTTGATCGAATCTCCTCCTAGGAGAAAAAAATTGTCATGAATGCCGATGCCGTCCCGGCTCAGCACATCCTGCCATACGGCGGCCAGCGCCTCTTCCACTTCATTGCGGGGAGGGGCGTACTCCGTATCCGGACGGAACAGGTCATCCGGTTCGGGAAGCGACTTCCGGTCGGTTTTACCGTTTGGCGTAAGCGGAAGCTTATCTAGAAATACATAGTGCGAAGGGACCGAATAGTACGGCAGTTGTCTGGCCAGCTGCTCCCTGACCTCCGCCGCGCTTATCGCCGAATCCGACTTTGGCACGACATACGCGCACAAAACGGCCTCGTGTCCGCCGCTTTGATTGACCGTGACAGCCGCCTCCTGAACGGATGGCAGCCTTATCAAAGCATTTTCTATCTCCCCGAGCTCGATGCGGAAGCCTCTTACTTTCACCTGGTGATCGATCCGGCCCAGGAATTCCAGGTTCCCATCCGGCTTCCAGCGGGCAAGATCGCCCGTTTTATACATTTTTGTTCCGGCGACAAACGGATTGGGCACGAATTTCTCCGCCGTGAGATCTTCACGCTTCCAATACCCCCGTGCCAGTCCTTCTCCGGCTATGCACAATTCGCCCGGCACTCCGACAGGCTGCAGGTTGGAACGCGCATCGACGATATACACCTGCGTATTGGCGATCGGTCGGCCGATATCGATCCGGCTTGCCTGAGTCAGCTCCCTGACTGCGGACCATACCGTCGTTTCGGTCGGTCCGTACATGTTGTAGATTCTCAGTCCGTCAAGCGTCTGCAACTGCTCCAACAGCGCATGCGGGAGGGCTTCGCCGCCGACCATAATTTCCTTCACTCCGCTAAGTGCCCGCTTGCCTTCTTCGTTGGCGAGCAGCATTTGCAGACGGGAAGGCGTCATTTGCAGCATATCAATCTCACGCGAACGGATGAGTTCACCGAGAGCTTCGGCTTCAAGCTGATGATGCCGGTCTCCGATGACGACTGTCATTCCGGTCAGAAGGGGCACTAGAGATTCCAGAACGAATATATCGAACGAGATGGTCGTTAACGACAAAATCGTTTTATCCGCGCGGAAAGCAATCTCTTCTTTCATCCCGGTTACGAAGTTCATGACGGAACGATGCGGCAGCATGACGCCCTTCGGATTCCCTGTCGATCCCGACGTATAGATGACATAAGCCAGATGCTCTGGCTTTGTGCCCCCGGCGTCCAGATTGGAACCGTCGTTCCGGTAGATTTCTTCCTCATCGAGGAACAGCACGCTTCCATCGTAGTCCAAGTCCTCGATCAAGCTGCGGCTGGTCAGCAACACCCCGGCTTCGCTGTCCTGGAGCATATAGAGAACACGTGCCGAAGGGTAATCCGGATCGATAGGCACGTACGCGCCTCCGGCTTTCAGCACGGCGAGCTGGCCGATGATCATTTCGGCCGAGCGCGGCATCATCAGCCCGACAAGCCGGTCGGGTCCCACGCCCAGCTTTCGCAGCGTCCGGGCTGCGGAATTGACGCGTTCGTTCAATTCCCGGTATGTGAGGCTCCGGCCCTCGAAAACGAGCGCGGCAGCTTCCGGCGTTTTTGCAGCCTGCTCCTCAAACGCTTCATGGATCGTTATGCCAGAAGGAAACTCCGCCGCCGTGGCGTTAAACCCGCTGATCAGGTCCTCTTTCTCCGAAGCCGTGAGCATCCCGATATCCCCAAGCAGAATATCCGCCGATCCGGCTACCGTCTCCAAGATGGCCGAATAGTGCCGCGCCAGACGCTCCACTGTTTCACGCGCGAACAGATCTGTAGCATACTCCCAAGTAAACAGCAGCCCGTCTTTCTGCTCCGTAACATGCAAGGAAAAATCAACTTTGGAGATGCCTGTATTAAACTCCCCTGGCTTGAAGGAAAGCTTGCCTGCCTTCACGACATCCGTACCTACATTCTGCAGGCTGAAAATCGTATCAAAGAGCGGGTTGCGGCTTAAATCCCGCACGAGCTGCAGCTTCTCGACAATTTCCTCAAAAGGATATTCTTGATTTTCGAACGCTTCGAGAGACTGGCGTTTCACCTCTTGCAAAAATTGTCCGAAAGCCATTGAGGACTCGGGCTTGCTGCGGATCGCCAGCGTATTTACGAACATCCCCGCCATGTTTTCCGTATCGGCGTGTCTTCTCCCTGCGGCGGGCGTACCGACAAGGATGTCGTCCTGACCGGAATATTTGGCCAGCAGCACATTATAGGCAGCCAGCAGCACCATGTATAGCGTCGTTTCATTGTCTTTCGCCAGACTGTACAGCGCCTTTGTCAAATTCCCGTCCGGAAGCTGGACAAAGCTGTCCCCTTTAAAGCTTTGAGCGGCCGGGCGCGGATAATCCGTCGGCATCTGAAGAACGGGAAGTTCGCCTTCCAGCGCCTGGAGCCAATAAGCTTCCTGTCCGCTGAATTTACCTTCGGCCAACTGCTCGTTCTGCCAGATCGCATAATCTTTGTAATGCACATTTCGCGGAGGCAGAAGCCGACCCTGATAAAGCTGGATAAAATCATCCATAAGCACGGCCATGGAGTAACCGTCCGCCACAGCATGGTGAACATCGATCAGCAGAACACTGCCGCCCGTTTCAAGCTCGAACAGACCGGCCCGGAATAAAGGCGCTTGCGCGAGATCGAACGGCCGGACGAACTGCATCTGCAGCGTCTCTATCTCTTCCGCCCGCACTTCCGAAACGGGAACATCGAAATCGGCCTCTTCCGCGATTTTTTGTACCACTTCCCCGTTTTCCAACTCGAAATAGGTCCGAAACGATTCATGACGCGCCACCGCCTGCCGAAGTGCCCGGATAAGGCGCTCCCGGTCGATTTCTCCTTCTATAAAAAGGCGTCCCGGCACGTTGTAAGCTGTCCCTCCGCCACCCAACTGATCGAGGACGTACATTCTTTTTTGGGCCGACGAGACCGGATAAGACCGCTCCCGCTGAACCGGATGAATCGGCTCGTACGTTTGTGCGGAACCGCCCGTGATGTACAGTTCCAAGTCCCCGACCGTCTGCAGGGCAAAAAGCTCGCTTAACGGAATGTGGATGCCGAATTCTTTGTTTACCCGGGAAAGAATGACGGTCGCTTTTAACGAATCACCGCCCAGCTGGAAAAAATTATCCGTGGAATTTACATGAGCGGCGCCAAGCACATCCTTCCAAATAGCGGTGAGCTTGTCCGTTACGGTTCCTTGCAAGTTTTGTTTGCCGGGAACCGGCAAATTGCCGCCGGCGGGAACAGGTAAAGCCGCAAAATCCGTCTCTCCGTCAGGCAGCAGGGGAAGCTCCGCCATCGGGATCACATACCGGGGGACCGCATAATCCGGCAAGGTTTCATGAAGCAGAGAAAAACTTTCTATTTCTTTCCATATCTTTGAAGGGTTGGCAACGATGTATGCCGTCATATAGTCAACTGCTTCATTTTCAGGGTGAAGATGAGCGGTTACGGCACATGCCTCAAGGTGAAGCGTGTGCAGCAGGTGCTCTTCGATCTGATCCAAAAACACGCGGTTTCCGCGTACAAGGACAGAGCGCGAAGTTTTTCCGAGCCGTTTAATGGCTCCGCTGGCGTAGCTGTAGGCCCATTTCCCCGTACTCGTGAAACGGTTCGACGGAGATTTGACCTTTCCGCCCGAAACCGCGTAGACTTCGCCGATCGTTCCGGGCGGAGCCGGATACTTGTAGGCGTCCAAAATACATTCGTAGCTCCCGTTCTCATCCGCATGCAGGGCCCATCTCGCCCACACCCGCTCACTTTCCTCCGCACTGAGGAGAGACAGTTCGGGCAGGCGTTTATCGCCCCCTTCGGCGATAGATTCGAGCAAACGAATGAAATATCGGGACCAGGTTTCAACCGTTTCGGGCTGGAAAAGGTCCGCATTATAATCGAAATCGAGCCTCAGCTCTTTCGAAATTTCCGTCACGTTCAGGAAAAGCTCATACTTGCAATACGCCGGATCATGAACAAGCAGTTCCGTGTCAAGCTCGTGAAAAGCGAGCTTCGGCAGCGGACGGTCCATGTTGAATACGGCCGTAAGGACAGGCAGATTGCGCAGCCCGCGCTCCGCCAGCGCCGCAAACCTGTATGCCTGATAAGCGTCCAGCTCGTTCATTCTTTGCTTGATAGAACCCGCATAAGCGGCAAAGCTCTGCTCGGAAGAGGCACGGCTGATAACAGGAAGCAGATTGACGCAGTTTCCCATCAGAAAAGGAGCTTCCATCTGCGCCTGTCCGGCCGTGGGTACTCCGACCGTAATATCGCTCTGACCCGTTAACCGGTGCAGAAAAAGATGAAATCCCGAAAGCAGCGTCACAAAAAGACTGCTTCCGAGCTTTATGCTGGTTTTTTTCAGTTCTTGTACAAGAGAGGCCTGGAGTACAGTTGTATGCCTTCCGCCACGGGAGGTCGGAAGAACCGTTCCACGGACGGGGGAAGGCAGCTCGACCACAGGAACCTGCTTCTCGAAAAGTCCGTTCCAATAAGCGGCCGCTTGAGCGCTCTGCGGTTTCTTCAACTGCTCGGACTGCCAGGCGGCATATTTTCTGAAAGGTGCCGGTTCCGGCAGGCGATGAGCTTCCCGACGGACAAGAGCGGAATAAATCCGCTCCAGTTCCTGGACGAACAGAGCCATGGACCATCCGTCGGCAATCAGGTGATGAAAAGTGAACACGGCCGTATGCTCGTCAGCCGATGTACGGAGAAGATGAATACGGAACAGCGGTGTCTCCTGCTCCAAATCGAACGGCGTTTGACTCTCGCGATGGAGCCAATTCCGTATCCGGCGTTCCTGTTCCAAAGGATTCAAACCCGTTAAATCCACAACCGGAACCGGCACATTCAAGGCATCCGTTACGTTCTGGGTTTCACCGTCTTGGCTGATGACGAGACGAAGAGCTTCATGTCTGGCGGTAACAGCCCGGACAGCCTGCTCGAACACCTCATTCCTCAGCGGTCCGCGAAACCGCAGAAGTGCGGTTTCGTGAAGCGACGGGGAATCCTTGCGGTTGGAAACGGAGGCGAACCAGAGCTGCTTCTGGTCCGGAGTCAGCGGAAACGCTTCTCCTTGGCCGCCTTCCGGCTGCTTGTCGGCGGGAAGCCGGCTGCCGGAAGGATCGTCATCGTCCGGGGACGGGCCCCGGTCGGGAAGAAATCCGCCTTTCCGCAGTTCGCCGATGCTGTCTTTGACAGCTTGTACAATGCGTGAGATATCTTCTTCCGAGTGGGCGGTGGACAAGAAGCAGTTGCGCCCCTCCCAGATGTAAATGCCTTTATCGAGCATGTGATAATAGAACAGCTCAAGGTCGCCTTTAAGTACAAAGCGGAAAAGCGAACCGAAGTGCACCACCTTGATCGGCACGCCTTCCCGGCCGAAATACGTGTTCAGCTCATCGGCGAACCGCGCCGTGCGCGCATTCAGCTCCGCCTGGACTTCGCCTCCCGAAGCTTCCAGATGGTTCAGTACGGCGAGGGATGCAGCCATAGCCAGCGGATGATGGCAGAACGTACCTGCTACGAACGTTCTCCGGTGTTCGTTCTGCGGGAAAGAATCGTCGCCGAATTCCCAGGTCCCTCCGTCAATGCCGTCCATATATGCCGAGGAACCGGCAACGATACCGATCGGCATGCCGCCCCCGATGACCTTGCCGTACGTGACCAGGTCCGCTTTAATGCCGAACCATGCCTGGGCGCCGCCCGGATGCAGGCGGAAACCGGTAATCACTTCATCGAAGATGAAGGCGGTGCGGGACTGGGCCGTGATACGACGGATTTCTTCCAAGAATGCTTTCGGCTGGAAATCGGGTCGGCGGCTTTGCACGGGCTCGACCACCACGGCAGCCAGTTCATGGGCGTGCGTACGGATATATTCCAGCGAGTCTTCGCTTCCGTAATTGAGCACGACCACGTCGTCGACCATATTTTGCAGAATGCCCGGAGCCAGCGGGGTCGAATGCTCCTTGTTCGCTCCCGCGCTTCCCAACGCGAGCACGCCGTCGAACGTACCGTGATAAGAACCGGCGAAAATAACGACCTTGGCACGGCCGGTTGCGGCACGGGCAAGCCTCAGGGCAACCATAACGGCTTCCGTTCCGGAATTGTACAGCGCGATGCGCTCAACTCCGGTCATTCTGCAGATGGATTCGGCGACCTGACCCGCTAGATTGGACATCGGGCCCACGCACATGCCGTTCGCAAGCTCCCGCTCAATCTTTTCGCGCACGAACGCGGGGTTGTGTCCGAACAGATTCACACCGAATCCCATCGTCAAATCGACATACTCGTTGCCGTCGAGATCCCACAGTTTGGAGCCCTCGGCACGTTCCGAAATGATCTGGTAAACCATTTCTTTCAAAAGAGGCCGGAAGCCGGCGACATTGCGGTTGTTCGCATACACATCGCGGTACTGCTGGGTGTACGCTTTCGTACGGCCCGTCCGTGCCGTATACCGTTCTATCAGCTCGCGGACATGCTTTTCTTGTCTCTGCGACAGCGATTCGCGGGCTTTCAGGTCCAGCGCTTTATAAGGAACGTAAGGCTTCGGCTCCTCGCCGTTTGCCTGTTGCGAGGCCGGTCTCGTTTCGACGGCTGCGGCGACTTCTCTCGCCGTTCCCGCATGCAGCCGGGCGTCAGGCTGCGCCGGAGACGCCGCAATCACCCTCACGGCAGGCGCCGGTGCGGGCACGGCGGCCGGTTGCACGGACAGCGGCGCTTGCGCTGCCGGACGGCTTCCGAGCGCTTGCAGCTGCTGTGACATCAGCTGAAGCTGCTGCTCGACGATGCGCTCGACTGCGGAGGAAGCTGAGCTTCCGGCGATACCTGCGACCGGAACGGACGCGGCCTCTGCCTGTCCTTGTCCGCCTGCCGCTCCGGCAGGATCGCTGTAGCTGTACGGCTCCGCAGGGACAGTCCGCTCGTAAACGGCAGACGCCGTATCCGCGGGAGGCGCTTGCAGGGCCGCATCTGAACGGATAACGGACGCGGTTTCGGCCTGCGGCACCCGTTCGACGATATAGGCCGTCAGCAGGTCCAGGTTTGTGAGCGATTCGAAGAAATCGCTCATGGGAACATCCAGTCCGAACGCGTCTTTAATGCTGTGACGGACCTGGGATAAATTGATGGAGTCCAATCCCAGCTCCAAGAAATGTGTCTGAGGCTGAAGCTCTTCCGTACTGAGCTGCGATACGTTGCCGATCATCGTAATCAGCGTCTGACGGACGGAATCGGCGTGACGGGCGGAGGCTGTTTCCGCCTGTAGCTGTTCGTTCACCACACTCACCTGCTCCTTTGCGGATATATATTGCTCCCGTTCCGGTTGACCCGTTGGCGCCAAATGCCGCGATTGCGCCGCAGTTGCCGCCTGTCCGATCTTGACGGGAACGTCGATCCAGCATCTTTTCCGCTGGAACGGATACGTCGGGAGGGATACTTTTCTGAATGAACCTTTCGCATACAGGGCCTTCCAATCTACGGATGCTCCTTGTACATACTGGCGGGCCAGTTCTTGCACAGCTTCCGCACCAAGATCGGCGAGATTTCCCGGATGCGTGTATTCTTGCGCTTGAGCGCTGTCTATTTTGCCGATATAAACGCCGTCCGAACCCTTGCCTTCCCTGTGAAGACGCTGCAGTTTCTGTTTCAATTCGTCTGCGCCGGTTGCCGTAACCGCCAACCGGTAAGTCAGATGGCTGCGGCCCGTGCCGGCCGTATAACATACATCCTGCATATCGAGTTCATCCGAATGGGCAAACAGCTTGTCGTAATCCCGGATAAGCTCCTGCAAACCTTCCTCGGTTTTAGCCGAAAGGGTGAGCAGCAGCGGGACGCTGCCTTCGGATCCGCCATTTGCCGCAGATGCTTCGGGCAGAGCTTCGCTGGCTCCGGTGTACTCTTCCAGTACGACATGGCAATTGGTTCCGCTGAAACCGAACGAGCTGATCCCGCATCTTCTTGGAGCGCCCTCCGTTTGCCACTCTTTTAACCGGGTATTCACATAAACCGGCGATTCCTCGAAACTGATTTTCCGGTTCGGAACCCGGTAATGAACGGAAGGGGCGATCTGCTTGTGCTGCAGGGAAAGCACCGTCTTGATCAACCCTGCGATGCCGGCCGCTTCATACAAGTGACCGATATTGGATTTAACCGTGCTGATGGCACAGAACTGCTTGCGTTTTGTCCTTCTGCGGAAAGCCTTCCCGATTCCGTCGATTTCGACCGGATCGCCGAGTTTGGTTCCGGTTCCGTGAGCTTCGATATAAGTTACCGTCTCCGGATCGATCCGTGCATTGCGCCAGGCTTGGGAAATGACATCCGCCTGAGAGGATGCGTTCGGGGCCGATATGCCCACGGTGCTTCCGTCCTGGTTAATCGCGCTCCCCTTGATCACCGCAAGGATGTTGTCCTTGTCTTTGATCGCTTTGCCGAGAGGTTTCAGGAAAACGGCGCCCACGCCTTCGCCCCAGCCCGTGCCGTCCGAACTGTCGTCGAAAGCCCGGGCACGGTCGTCGGAGGATTCCATGCCGATGCCCGCCTTTAGCGGCAGCAGAATCGTTTTCACCCCGCCCGCAAGCGCCATATCGCAGTCTCCGCTCAGAATCGCTTTGCAGGCCAGATGAACGGCTACCAGCGAGGAAGAACATGCGGTATCAACGGTGACGGCAGGTCCTTTGAGATCAAGCAGGTACGATATCCGGCTGGAAATGATCGAGGACAAATTTCCGATCGCAAAATTCGGAAGAGAAGCAGGGGACACTTCGGACAGAAGCCGCTCGTATTCGAAGCTGGTTTTGGAAAATCCGACGTAAACGCCTACTCGTTTGCCGGAAAGATTGGAACCGCCGTAGCCCGCATCTTCGATCGTGCTCCAGACGGTTTGCAGAAAAAGCCGCTGGTTCGGATCCATCAGCGAAGCTTCGCGCGGCGTCAGCTTGAAGAACGAATAGTCGAACGTATCGATTTCGTCCAGATAACCGCCTTCCGCGAGCGACAAATCCCGGCCCTCCGTATTCAAATGAGAAATGAACGCTTCGGCGTCCTTTCTCCTCTTTTCGCCATACGGGGCGATACAGTCACGGCCTTCGGAGATGTTCGTCCAAAACTGCTTAAGGTTGTCCGCCTGCGGGAATTTTCCGGACATTCCGATAATCGCGATATCGCCGTCGGTTTCCTGACCGGAATCCGCCAGTCTATCGCTCTGCTCGAAATGTTCGGCCTCATCCCCCTGCGAAATAAAGGCGGCCAGCTTCGAAATCGTCGGATAGGAGAAAAAGTCCGTCACGGATACTTGAACGCCCAGTTGGGTTTCGAGTTCTTCGACGATTTGCACGAGCTGGAGGGAGCTGGCTCCGATATCGAAATAGCTCTCGTTCGTATCAATCTCGTCAACCTGCAAAATTTGCTTCACGATGGCAAGCAGCTTCTGCTCCGCTACGCTGCGAGGAATGACAGCCGCACGCGCAAGCTGCTTTTCCTGCTCCCAAATTTTCTGGAGTCCCGCAAGCGTTTCTTCAAACTTCCCGTCCGTATAGTCCTGGGCAAGCTTGTACCGCTGCACTTTGCCGCTGGTCGTTTTCGGAATCCGCCGGATGGGGAGAACCGCTTGAATGTCCCACCCTCCCCGGTAATTCAAGTGTCCCTTGAGACGTTTGGCCAGCGGGGCGAAATCTTCGATTTTTTTCGTGTGCATCACAAAAACGATAATCCGGTCCTGGCGGGTCGCCGGATCGTAAGCGCCGCAAACCGCTACTTTCCCGAGCTCCACGCCTTCCACTTCTTCCGCAACCCGCTCGATGTCGTGAGGATACACATTTTGCCCGTTCGCAAAAATGATATCTTTCGCCCGGCCCGTAATAATGAGCCGGCCTTCGCGCATAAAGCCCAGGTCGCCCGTGATGAGCCATCCGTCCGGAGTAATGACCTTGGCGGTCGCTTCGGGATTGTTGTAATAGCCGGACGTCACGTTCATGCCGCGGATTTGAATATTCCCGATCACGTAATCGTCCAAAGGCAGGTTCGCGTCGTCACAGATACGGATATAGCTGCTTCGCAGCGGATGACCGACATCCACAAACGTCAGGCAGCGGTTATCCGAAGCGTCTATCTGAACCACCTTTTCGCCGATATTCAAATGCTCACGATCCAGGTGAAGACGCCGGAAATTTTCTTCCAAAGGCGGCAGAGACATGCCCACGCTTGCCTCGGCCATGCCGTATACGGTAAACATGGCGGTACTTCTCAGGCCGTGTTTGCTCATAGCCTCCATAAACACATCGCAAAGCTCGCTGGAAATCGGCTCCGCCCCGTTATAAATCAGACGCAGCCGGGACAAGTCCCAATCCGCCGCATTTTCCGGTTTGTACTGGGCCAGAAAAAATTTATACCCGAAATTGGGCGAGCAGGTCTGGGTAGCCTTATGCTCCGACGCTTTCTTCATCCACAAAGACGGGCGCCGGATAAACAGCGCGGTCGGCATAATAAGCTGCCTGGTGTTGGACATGACGCAAGTCAGATGAAAAGCGATCAATCCCATGTCATGCGTGAGCGGCATCCATCCGAGATAGGCATCCGTTTCGTCCATCTCCGTTTGAACGGCCATGTCCCTCGTGTTATAAATCAGATTTTCATGGGTCAGCATGACCCCTTTAGGATCCCCCGTCGAACCTGACGAAAACTGGATAAACGCCAGATCGGACGCCTTCGCCTCATGAATAACCCCCTTATCCCCAGTGGAATAATGTACTTTATCCGTAAAAAGGGACACTTCCCTGACCTTTTCGAACACCTCCTCTTTTCCGTTTTGGAGGGCATATTTCTCCAGGTTATCCAATGCTTTTCCTTCGGTGATCAAGTAAGGATTGTTCAGAGTATCCCATATTTTAAACAGTTTCATCTTGTGCTCGTCATTATTGCCGACCGTTACCGGTACCGGGATAATTCCCCCCAGCAGGCAGCCCCAGAACACATTCAGAAAAGACCTGTTATCGTCGATTTGCATAAGAAGCTCGTCGCCCGCTTTCATGCCCGAGCTTTGGAGATGGTAAAGGACGCCAAGCGCGTCTTCAAGCAGCTCTCCGTAAGTAATACTCTCTTCGTTCTGGTCACCGTTAATAAAGGTTATTCCGCTGGACTTCTTGTCTCCCCTGTCCCGGATAACGTCAATCAGTGTCTGAAATTGTTCCACCTTCATCCCTCCGCAGTTATCCCCTTGTCACAAGTTTTTTGTAAAAGAGCCCGTAAACAACCGGCGAATCGTCTCGTCTTGTTCCTTCTCGGATACCTTCTTCGTCCGAAGCACTTGCCGAACGCATTCCTGTACGTCCTGCCTCAGACCGTAGGCATCCCGGACGGAACCGTTCGTTTCCGTGTAAGAACTCAGCATTTCACGCACGCGTCTTACCGGCTCCAGCACTCCCTGCGCATACTCTTCCTCGTCCCAGTTCGCATTGGGCGCCGAAACCGCGGCAGAGAATCCTTCCTCGATTAACTGCCGGACCGGAAACAGGTCCGCCAGATTCCCCGCATCCGCTTCCCGGTCATAAGCGTAAGGCCGGATCTGTTCCGAGCTGTCCCGGGTCAAGTTTTTCAGAACCGTTCTCGGACCCAGTTCAATGGCCAGTTCAACGCCTTCTTCCGCTAAAAACCGAACCGTTTGCAGCCACTTCACCGGTTTGGTCATCTGATCGACAAGACCCCGGCGGATAGCCGCCGCATCCGGATAAGGAAGCGCCGTGGCATTGGAAATGACCGCCCAGCGGCCCTCCTTGAATGTGACCTTGTTCAGCGCTTCTTCCAGGCTCTCCGCCGCAGGCTGCATAAGCACGCTGTGGAACGGTCCGCTGACCGCGAGCCGGGTCACTTCGATGCCGAACCGCTCCAGTTCCTCCGCGGCGCTTGCCACTGCGCTTCGGTGTCCGGAGACGACCAGCTGGCTGCCGGAATTGTACCCGGCAATGGCCGCCGGCTGCCCGTCGGAAGAATGCCTGCGGCACAGCTCCTCCAGCATAGGCTGATCGGACGTGCGGACAGCGATCATGGAGCCGAGGCCGGCTTCCGCCGCCTCCTCCATGAACTTGCCCCGCTGGATGACCAGTCCCAGCGCCTCCGCAAATGTGAGGACGCCGCTGCTCACCAGCGCGGAGTATTCACCGAGGCTGTGCCCGGCCGAGTATCGGGGTTCGATCCCGATCTCGTGCAGGTATACCCGGCTTGCCAGAACGCTTACCGTAAGCAGCGCCGGCTGTGTAAAAGACGTTCTGGAGAGCCGGGCGGCGCTTCCTTCGAAACACAAAGATTTCATATCGTAGCCGGCCAGATCGCTTGCTTCTTCGAACAATGCTTTCGCCCCGTCGTAACGGGCATACCAGGCGGCCCCCATGCCGACATACTGGGAACCCTGCCCGGGAAATAACCAGGCGGTAGTAACCATACCCCGCTCCTTTCTTACGCGTACAAAGATGAGTAACGGATTCCCAGGGAAGCGTGCAGGATATCCACGATTTCTTTCTGGAAGTCATTGATGAAAAAATGCCCGCCGTCAAACGAATGAGCCGTAAAAGCGCCCGTCGTATGGCGCCTCCAGTCGAGCACATCCGTTTCCCGCATCGTATCCCGCTTCCCTGCCAATACCGTCATGGCGCAGTCCAGCTTCTCCGCTTTCTCGGCGAAAGCGTATGTTTCGACAAGCCGGAAATCCGCCCGGAGAAGAGGTAAAAACAAATTCATCAGTTCTGAATTTTCAAATAATTGAGGAGGAGTTCCCCCCAAATCCGCAATTTTCGTTTTGAACAATTCCGGCTCCAGCCCGTGCAAAGGAGGCTCTGTCCGCTGTATATGAGGAGCCATCCTGGCAGCCGCGAAAAAATGCAGCGGGCTTTGTCCGTGCTTCTCCCTAATGCGGTGGATGAGTTCAAAGGCAATCAGGCTGCCCATGCTGTAACCGAAAAAAGCAGCCTGACCTTTGTCGAGATAAGGTTCCACTACGGGCAGAAGATCATTTACGGCTTCGTCCACATTTTCGTAGAAAGACTCGCTAATGCGCCTTCCCCGGCCCGCCAGCTCCAGCGGTACCAGCTCAATGCCGGAATCCAGCAGGGGCTTCCACCTTGTGTAAATCACCGACGATCCGCCCGCATAGGGCAGACAAAACAAGAAAATCTTTTTCATCCTGTCACCTGCCCCATTCGTATCCATTTTGTAAAAGCTTGCGTAAGGCGGTTAAAAATTAAACCGGCTCAAGCGTCGCTTCCTTGCTCGTGGACAGCCCCGCCTGCTCGAAATAAGCGGCAAGCGCTTCTTTGACGATCGTGCAGCCCTGCTCCAGCAGCTCGGAATCGATCGTCAAGGCCGGCATCAGTTTCACGACTGTGTCATTTCTTCCGGACCGTTCGATAATGAGACCCTGGTCGTAGCAGCGGGACGCCACGAATTTGGCTGCCTGCTCGCCGCCTTCCAGTCCGCCCAGATCGATTCCCCAGATCAGGCCGAGTCCACGGACTGTGATGGCCGGGTGCAGGGGAACGATCTCTTTTTGCAGATAGTCGCTGACCCATGCTTCCTTCTCTTTCACCGATTCCTCCAGGTTCGAAGAAATTCTGAACTCCAGCGCCGCCGTCGCGCCGACGAAAGCAAGCTGATTTCCGCGGAACGTTCCGTTATGCTCGCCCGGCTGCCATACGTCCAGCTCCGGCTTCAGGAGAAGCAGCGACATCGGGAGCCCGTAACCGCTGATCGATTTCGACAGCACGACAAGATCCGGCTGAATACCCGCCCGTTCGAACGAGAAGAACGATCCCGTACGTCCGCAGCCGACCTGGATATCGTCGACGATAAGCAGAATGTCATGCTCTTTGCACAGAGCGCTCAGCCGCTGCAGCCACTCCACCGGAGCCACGATTACGCCGCCTTCGGCCTGAACTGTTTCAAGAATGACGGCAGCGGGCTTCTCGATACCGCTGTTCGCATCCGTAAGCACATTCTCCATATAGCCGATCGTGTCGAAAGACTCATTGAATCCGTAAGGATATGGCATGAACGTCACGTTGTCCAGCGGAGCGCCAGCGCCCCCGCGATTGTACAAATTCCCCGTTGCGGCCAGGGCGCCGTAAGACATACCGTGAAAACCGCCGCTGAACGAAAAAATACCGGTCCGTTTCTTCGCCTTTCTCGCCAGCTTCAGAGCCGCTTCGACCGCATTTGTGCCGGTAGGCCCGCAGAACATCAGTTTGTAGTCCAGACCTTTCGGCGCCAGGATCAGTTCGTTGAACGTTTCGATAAAAGTCCGCTTGGCCGTCGTGTACATATCCAGACCGTGAACTACCGCATCGGACCCGATATATTCCAGCAATTTCCCTTTGATAAAATCGGGATTATGCCCGTAATTCAAAGCCCCCGCTCCAGCGAAAAAGTCAAGAAAGCATTTGCCCTCTTCCGTAAACATCATGGAATTTTTAGCCGTGCGGAACACATCCCCAAATACCCTGCTGTAAGATCTTACATTTGACTCCAAAAGTTCGAACGAATTCATCATTTCATCCTCCATCTGTATTTTTTTTGCAGGACAAATAACCGCTGATAAAGCAGCATTTTAAAAAAATGCTCGAGGTCAGCTTCAATCCGAAAAGCTATTCAGGCAGTTCATGATGAGGGCAGAACTTGTTCCAGTAATGTGGGCTGGGTTCTTGAGGTGTCCTTAGTCCAAACGCCCGACTAAATTGTAAGACTAACGAATCATGTGAGGAATTCTTGGAGGTCTAAAGTAGCAAAAGAAAGTCGAATTTACCAATTCTTTCATAAATTATGATAGAGTAGGTTTACAAATGTTGTCAATGCATTTTCAAATAATAAAAAATTGAAATTATTGTTACTTATTTTGTCTTTTAATTATTTAATTTTTAATTATTATGTTTTGGTAAATAAGGTGATTTTATATAGACATTTCCATTTTTAATGTGTATACTCTTCTTTGATATCTGGTTATTTTGTTAATATTTGTTAGATGTGAGGTGGCCGACATCCTACTTTCAATGAGCAATATCGGTAAGCAGTACCAGGAAAATGTATGGGGGCTCCGCCATGTCGATTTGCAGGTACAGCCCGGTATTCTAGGTCTACTTGGTCCTAACGGAGCCGGGAAATCTACCTTGATGCGGCTATTGGCCACCATTTCGGAGCCTTCCGAGGGCACGATTACGTGGAACGGAGTCGGCATTAGTGAAAACCCCGAAGAGATTCGCCGTATTCTCGGCTATCTTCCGCAAGATTTCGGTGTCTATCCGCATCTCAGCGCCCATGAATTTCTGAACTATATGGCGGCGGTAAAAGGGATAAGCGGCAAGGCCGCGGAGAAGCGCATCGACGAGCTTCTCGGACTGCTGCATCTGTATGACGTGCGCAAGAGAAGAATCGGCAGCTTCTCGGGCGGCATGAAACAGCGAATCGGCATCGCCCAGGCCCTGCTCAACGATCCCAAGCTGCTTATTATCGACGAACCCACAATCGGGCTGGATCCCGCCGAGCGCTTGTCGTTCCGCAATCTGCTGACCGACCTGTCAGGTGAACGTCTTATTATTTTCTCCACTCACATCGTATCGGACATTGAAGCGACGGCGGACAGAATCGCCATCCTCTCCAAAGGCCGGCTGATCAGCGATTCCAACCCCGGCGAACTTCTGCGGCATGTACAGGGGAAAGTATGGAACGTTGTCATACCCGAAAGCCAGCTCCAGGAAGCCCGCGCCAAATGGCTCATCAGCGCAACGGTCCGGCGCGAAGACGGGCTGCTGCTCCGAGTGGTGTCGGAGACTCCGCCAAACGAGCATGCGGCAGCGGTTCATGCGGGAATTGAAGACGCCTACCTCTATTTGAGCGCAGGATAAGGAGGCGTTACGCGTGATGAACGCATGGAAGATTACATACCAGGTAGCCCTGGCGGATTTTCTGGAAAGAACCCGGCGGTTCAGCTTTCTCGTTACGCTCGGTTTGACGATTCTTGCAGCTTATCTGTTCGTGCCTCCCTCGGATGCCGGATATGTTACGCTGTATTTCGAAGAATTCCGGGGGATCTATAACTCGGCCTGGGTGGGCGGAACAACGGCGGTTTCGACCTCCTTGTTTTTATCCTTTTTCGGCTTCTTTCTGGTCCGAAACGGCATCGAGCGCGATAAAAGGACCCGTGTGGGCCAGATCATCGAAGGCTCCTCGCTGAAAAAATCCCATTATCTGCTCGGAAAAGCACTCAGCAATTTTCTGGTTTTGGCGGTGATTGCCGCCGTTGTCATTCCCGTCGCGATCTGTATGCAGTGGGTCCGGGGCGAAGACTACACGCTTCACGTGGGTGCTTATCTGGCCCCGTATCTGTTTGTTGTGATTCCTGCCCTGGCGGTTGTTTCAGCCATGGCCGTCCTGTTCGAAACCCGTCCGGTGCTCAGAAGTCCGTTCGGCATCGTGCTTTATCTGCTTTTGTTTACCGGCGTTACGATGTCCACACTGTATTCGGGCATGGGGAACGACGTCATCACCAAAGCGATGCGTGAAAAGCTGATGCTCACTCACGCCGATTATGAAGGTACCTACGGGCAAGGAATTCTGTTCCTGGAAAGCCCGCTTAAACTATTCGTCTGGGACGGCATAAGCTGGACCTGGGACGTAGTGATCAAACAAGCGGCTCTGCTGCTTGTCGCGGTCTTGGTCTGCTTGCTGGCCTCACGCCTTTTTCGCGGATTCAAGGAGAGCCCGGTCGTCGTTCAAGGGCCCAGTGCCGGAACCGCCGCCGGTCAGGCCATACCAGCCCGTTCCCGCGGCGGCAGAGCGCCAGCCCCGGAGCAGGCGAAAAAAGCGCCGGCGGAACCCGCTGCAGCCAAAAGTCCTGCCCTCACATCGGCAGCCGAGCTGACGCCTGTGCGGGTGAACAACCGGTTTCTGCCTCTCGTCGGAGCGGAGTTCCGGCTTCAGTTCGCCAGTTTTCCACCCGGCTGGTACGTTGTGGCGGTGATTCTCGCTCTTCTGTGCCTGTTCCTTCCCTTTACGACGGCACTGAGATGGATTTGGCCGCTTGCCTGGATCTGGCCGATTTCACTCTGGTCTTCGATGGGCAATCGCGAATACCAGTACGGCACACTGTCCGTACTCGCTTCGTCACCCGGCTATGTCAGAAGACAGATCCCTGCCGTGTGGCTGTCCGGTTTCCTGGCCGTGCTTCTTACAGGGAGCGGGATGCTCATCCGTTTTATCGTAACGGGCGATGTGGTCCATCTGATTTACGCGGTCGCGGCTGCGTTTTTCGTACCGAGCTTTGCTCTCGCTTTGGGCATATGGACGGAATCCAAACGTCCCTTTGAGCTTATTTACATGCTCCTGTGGTTCCTCGGTCCTTTCAACCAGCTGTTTTATGCGGATTTTATGGGCACCGCAGTCCTCGCCGGCTCCGTCAACCATCTTACTTCCGCTTCCTTGCTTATTATCGCCGTTCTTTTGTCGGCATCGGTTCTGCTTGTTGCGGCGGTGTATTCAAAACGGAAATTAAAGGTTAAATAAAATTGTTAACCTTACCCATATTTTGAAGGGGTATCCTTTTGTAGGCCGTCTAAGGGTTAAGAAAGTAAAAAGAGGCAAGTGAAGGAGGCGTTTGACAATGGCTGCATATATTTTCCGGTTTTTAAAGCCGTTTGTTCTGCTGGGAGTCATTCTTGGGGTCATCGTGTTTATTCTGAACGTGCTGGGTCTGGAAATTCCAATGGTCGTCGGAAATACGACCTACCGCGGTACAGAGGCTGCCATCATGGAATTGATCGGAATTCCGGTCGCCCTCGTTCTGTTGGGTACCATCATCGGGTCAATCGCTTATATGTCCAATAACAGTCAGAAATACTAAACACCCGCCGCTCAAAAATTGCGGCAAACAAAAAAAGCCTGATCACCAGGCTTTTTTTGTTTGTTTTATTTTAGAACCGACGTGCTGCCGTTGATCCACGCCGCGATATCTTCGATAACCGTGTCCGGTACGTTCGCGGGAATCTTGTAATTCCCGATGCCGTTCTCCAATTTGCCTTCCGTAAACAAATGCGTCAACTTCGGGTACGTTTTATAGGTAACGGCCGTGTTCCCCGCGTATACTTCCTTCCAGCCATTCAGGCTCGCCAGCGGCACCTGAAAGTCTTCTTCTCCCTGCAGCACGAGCATGGCTGCGCTGCGGAGTTTGGCTTCATCGGCCGGTGAATAACCGCGGATATCGTGCCACCAGTAAGGATTCGGCGGCAGCTCGAAAGCGGCCGGAGGCGACTTGGGATCGAAAGAATCGGCCTTCACCAGATCCAGCTGCTTGCGGTAATAGGCCAGCTGTTCTTTCGGAATCATCCCGCCGAGTTCTTCGTGCTCGTAAGAATCGATCTCCGTGTAGCGAGGATCGGCTCCCGCCAGCACCACGGCTCCTTTGATAAGCGACTCCGTGTCCTTTGCCAGCAGCCGCGGTATCATCCAGCCACCGCGGCTGTGGCCTGCCGCGTATATTCGGCCGGGATCGATGTCCGGATCTAAACGGGCCGCCTTGACCGCCGCAAGCACCGGTTCCACGAACTCGTCCCGGATCGTGTAATGACCGTTAAGCTGCGCGAAATGCTCCCGGGTCGTCTTGTCCATCCGGAGCGTCGCTACCTGGTGATTGGCCAATCCGACGGTGAGATCCCGGAACGGCTTTTGGGCGAACACCGTGCTGTCCCGGTCCAGTTCCCCGTCGCCCTGCAAAAGAATCACCAGCGGAAACGGGCCCGTTCCGGCCGGAACGGTCAAGGTGCCTTCTACGGCATGGTCGCCGGTTCCGATAACCATCCTGCGCTCATTATAAGCGCCGGGCTTGTCGTACGAAGGCGCCTTATACCCTGCGAAAGACATCCCCGCGTAAAAATCGTCCACATAACCGTCCTTGTCGAACCGGATCTCCAGATCGAAATTCATCTGCGGGCTTTCAGAGGTGAGAATGACAGTCCGGTGGACTGCGCTGCTTTCGATCCGCTCTTGGGTGATCGGAAACTGTGCAAGCTGTTTAACCAACTGGACCGTTCCTTCCGGAAGTCCGGCTTCCTTGAATGCGTCGTTCGTTAGGGCGTCTGTGCCTGCACGGTTGTTTTTTTGAAGCTGCGTTACAAAGGCTCGGGCTCTTGCAGCGAGATCGCGGGTCGGGATCTCCAGCTTTCCGCCGCGCCAAGCCGCTTCAATGCCGTACGCTTTAACGGCTGTTTCCCGCTTAATATAGGCGATGCTGTCAAGCAGGATCACTTCATCCGGCGCTAAAGGTATGCCTTCCAGGTCAGCCGCAGGCATACCGGATTTCGCAAGAACGAAGCTAAGAATACCCTTGTCTTTGGCGGCCGTTACGGTCCGTTTGGCTTCGTCCCATTCAATGGGAATGCCCACCCATTCGCAAAGCGCGCGAAGCGGCAAATAGTCTTCTCCGGCAGCCGGAGCGTGTGAAGCGAGTGTCTGCGGGATTTTCCCGTCCTGGGATGCCATGACGGATACAGGTATGCAGCTGCCGATAATGGCGGCTGACAAGAAGATAGTAAGCATACGCGGTGGTTGTTTTTTCATCGGTGACTGTACCCCTTTACTGGTATCGTGTTGCTTCCAGCGTAACGGATTCCAGGGGAAGATCCCATCGATTTCCATGACAAAATACAGGGGCAGCTTACAAAATTGTAAGCTGCCCCTGTTGGTCGCCAAACAGCCAAAAACCTGCCGGATAAAGCCGGCAGGCTCCGAAACGTTTTATTCGATGATTTTAAACATGCGGTAATAGCCCGGGACAGGCACATAACCGAGCTTCCGGTTAATGGCAAGCATCGGCGCATTCTGGGAGTCGTTGTTCGTCCGGATATAGCCGTAGCCCCGCTCTTTTGCCAAAGAGATAGACGCGCGTTTGAGTGCGAGAGCGATGCCTTTTCCTCTGTAATCCCCGTCTACACATGTATAGAGATTGTAAACGCTGTTGGTTTCCTTCATTTCATACAGCTCGGCGGCTCCGACCGGTTTGTCTCCGTCCAAAGCGAGCAGAAACAGCGACGGATCGAAGCTTTCCCGTTCCAACGTCTCTTTACGCCACTGGCTGTACCACATAAATTCTCCCTCGGAGCCGGGAATGTCGGGGTAGGTTTTCCGGTTGAGCTCATAGATCCGCTTCTCCATCTCTTCTCCCGGAACTTGCGCCAGCGTGGTCAGCGTGATCCCTTCCGGCGCGTCTGCCGGTCCGCCATCTGTCTCAGGCGCCAGCCCGTCCAATTCGATGAGGGATTCAAACTGGTGACGGTCCCTGACAAAACCGCGTCCGGACGCATAAGCTTGAGAATCCGGATCATTCTCGCGGACCATACCTACGATTTTATCGGCGCCGTTTTCGTCCGCATAAGCAGCCAGCTTCGCGTAAATTTCGCGTCCTATGCCGTTTTTCCTTTCCGCCGGATCGACGAGGACCTTTTGGTACAACGTACCCGGAGCCGTCCAGGGAGCACGCCAGGAACAGCCGTAGCCGATAATTTTACCCGACTCGTTTACGGCCACAAGACGCTGGCGGTCATGGCCGGTCAGTCTTCCGTTCTCGTCACGTGTCAACGCGCCCTTCTGCGGAATCGCGGCATCCTCTTCACGCATGCGCTGTACCGTAATCGGCTCCGAATAGAATGTACTAAGCAAAACGGCCGTGCCTTCGTAGTCTTCGGGTATGTGCATGTTTCGGATCGTAATAACCATACCATTTCTCCTTCATGACTATTTCCCCAAATCATACCATGATCACCGGCAAAAAAACGGGTGAAATTGATTTTACATAAAGTTTACTTGGGATGGAGGATTTCATAAAAAAAGCCCCTCTTCCGGATGAAGAGAGACTTTTTGCCTGATGGTATGGGAGGTAATTTTCTTATTTAAACGATGCGTACCCTTGGTCGACCATGACTACGCTGCCGTTAATGGCATCCGCTTCTTCCAGCGAAAGGAGGTAGACGGAGTTTGCCACCGTTTCCGGCTTCGTTAACTCGCCGCCCATCACTTTGGCTTTCATGCTTTCGAGCATGCCGTTATCTTTGAAGCCCTGGATGATCGGTGTATCCACCGCGCCCGGTGCTATCGCAATGACACGGATGCCGTGAGGAGCAAGCTCCAGTGCCGCCGATTTCGACATCATGATAACCGCGCCTTTGGTCGCATGGTAGGCAAAAGTTCCGGGAGAAGCAAGGAAACCGAAGACCGATGCGGTATTGATGATCACACCTTTAATGCCAAGTTCTTTCATTTTGTTGCCTGCGGCCATAATACCGTATGCGACTCCGTGCTGATTGACCGCGATCGTTTTGTGATACAGATCCATGTTTTGAGTCAAAACAGGTCCGGCGCCGCCGATTCCCGCATTGTTGAACATCACGTCGATACGGCCGTACTTGGCAACCGCTTCATCTACGAGAGCTTGTACGCTTTCTTGACTGGAAACGTCGACTTTAACGAAGACCGCCTCTCCGCCTTCTTTTTTTATCTGCTCGACGGTTTCAATACCGCTCGCTTCATTGAAGTCCGCTACGACGACTCGGTCGCCTTTGCGGGCAAATTTTAAACAAGCTTGACGGCCGATACCGCTTGCGCCGCCTGTGATTACTGCTACACGTTGAGTGGTTGTCATAAAAGTTCCGCCTCCAAAAAAATCTCGTCTGGTATATCTGTCGGTGGTGTGCGCTTTGTCACACGTTGACCTTGATTAGATCGTATCATATACTCAAGATTAATTATATTTCACATTAGTTAACTAACCTTAACTCAAAGTTAACATCAAGGAGACGTTGGAATGAATCTGGAACAACTGGAATTCATCGTAGAGGTAGCCCGGGCGGGAACATTGACCCAGGCTGCGCACAATAAACATATGACGGTAGCGGGAATCAGCCGATCCCTATCTTTCCTGGAGAAAGAACTCGGCGTACGCATCTTCAACCGCTCGCGTACGGGAGCGGTTCCGACACCGGAGGGGCAAATGATTCTCAGCAAAGCTGCGGCAATCCTAAGCCAGGTCCATCAGCTGCAAGCGGAGGCGAACAGCTACGGAAAGCTGCAAAACGCGAGGCTCCGGGTCGCTACGATTCCGGGCCCCGTCTCTCTGCTCGTCGATACGCTGACGGAACTCAAAAAAGATTTTCCCGGCATCCGGCTGGAAATGATCGAGAAGGGCACCAAAGAAATTATCGAGGATGTGCGCCATAACCGCGTCGATATCGGGTTTATTTTGTTTCCGGATACGATTCTGGAAAAAAACGCATGTTTGCATGCCGATCCGCTTGTCGAAGGGCGCATGGTCGTCGGCGTGAGCCGGCATTCCGCCCTGGCCTCGGCAAAATCACTCTCGCTGAACCAGTTGGCCGATCATCAGCTTGTCCTTTACCATGACGAGTATATTGCCCGGTTTATCGCCACGCTCGGCGATTCCGTAAATGTGTTGTTCACGAGCAACAATATCGACGCGATCATGAAAGCGGTCCGGGAAGGAATCGCCGTCACGCTCGGAACGGATTACACGTTTTACGGGAACCCGGATTACGAAAACGGCGATATTGTGATGGTGAACGCGGAGCTTCCGGGCGAACAGCCCTCGTATCTTTGGTGCATCCATCCCAAAGAACAGCCCTACTCCCAAGCCGCTTATCTGTTCGTCAACCGTCTCAAAATGCAGCTTAAAAAGCGGCAGTAATATTCCGTACGTTATGAGACTTCCTGTTTCAATATGACTATTCGCTAGGAGAATCGCTCTTTCTTGAGGGAGCATCGACTATTTCGAGCAAAAAAAGACCTATGTCCACGGACATAGGTCTTTCGGTTTATTACGGGTTGCTACCGTCTGCGAAGAACGCGTCCGAACACGAACAGGATGGGCAGCAGCAAGACCGCCGCGGTCGTAAGCGACGCCCGGACGGACAGCCGGTTGCCGATCCAGCCTACGAACGGACCGCCCGCAGTCTGGCCGAGCGCATCGGATTGGCTCATCATGGAGAGCACCGTCGCCCTCGCCCGGCTCTCGATGTTGAGATTGAGCCAAGTCTCGAAAAGCGGAGCGCTCACCGTTCCTATGACTCCTACGGCGAGCAGAGACATCAGTGCCCAGCCGAAATTCGGCGAGAAGGCGAACGAAAGGACGGCTGCGATCCGCAGCGCCGTCAGCACGAACATGCTTTTGAATACGACACGCTCATCCAACGTATTCAGCCGCTTCTCGGCGATCCACATCGCGAGCATGCTCAGCAGGATCGTCAGGACGGAGATAAGTCCGAACCAGAGAGCGGCGGACAAAGGCAGTTCGGCCGGGAACGTAATCTCTTTCAAGAGATGTGCTTCCCACAGCCGGTCATAGCCTTCGGATGCCGCCCCGCTGAATACGGTCACCGCCAGCATCATCAGCAGGACGGGCCGGGAGGAAATCTCCCGGGCACCGGCGAGCCAGGTAGACTTGAGTTCCGTCCACGGACCGCTTCCCGGCGGCCTCTCTTGACGGACGAACTTGGTCTCCTTCATGTGAAGGAGGAGGTATACACCCAGTGCCGCATATAAGACGCCGCCTGCCAGAAAAGGCAAGTTCGTAGCCAGCGTAGAAAGACCCACGCTGATTCCGATTCCGAACAAAGCCGCGGTCAGCGTCCATCTTTTGGCACGCATAAAGACCGGGCCCGCATGTTCTTCACCGACTTCGTCGACGAACCAGGCGGTATCCGCGCCACTGAGGAACGTTTCACCAAATCCGCGGATAGCCTCGGAAATAAGCACCCAGACGAACAACGAAATAACGGGCACGGCAGCACCGGCCCCTATCACGCTGCCCTCCAGCAAAAAACTGCCGCTCATCACGAACATTCCGAGGATGACCGATTTTCTGCGGCCATACGTATCCGCCACGACACCGGTAATTCCTTCGAACAGGAGCACGGTCAGCTCCAGAACGGTTCCGACAAGCAGGAGTTCCAGCGGTGTCAGTCCCAGCGTCTGGATAAAATACACCGCATACGTCGTAAACATGACACTGTTGGCCAGTGCAAGGCCGAATTTTAATCTTAAATAAACTTGTGACGCGTGTAAATTCATGAATCGGTCCGCCTTTCAGGCAGACGGCACGTCACGTTTTCTTCGAATCAACTTATCCGCTCATCGGCAAGCTTTCCGTACGTGCCGTCTTCCCCACTATTTTAGTTGTTGTTCTTTTCTGCGCGGGGTTTTCATTTGAGCTTTGTTGCATGAACGACACCTCCTGAGTAGATTGCTTTCAATTATAAAGGGCGTTTGCCAAAAAGAAAGGTTAAAGTTTGATTATAACTAAAAAAGCCCACCGGTTTCCCGGCGGACTTTTTCCATAGCTTATGTTATAAGGGTCTTTACGTGTCCGATTGTCTAAGGCAGGTTCATTCGCGGTCGCGCTGGCGGGCTCTTGCTTCGCCGCCTTTGCGTCCGGCTTCTTCGCGGCTCATTTTACCGTCGCCGCCGCTGTTGCCGCCGTTTCCGTTATTTCCGTTGTTGCCGCGTGCTTCGCCGCCTTTTTGACCGATTTCCTGATAGAAATCTTTGTCATGGTTGCGGGAAGTAGCTTCGCCGCCCTTTTCACCAATTTCCTGATAAAAGTCTTTATCATGATTTTTGGAGGTCGTTTCTCCACCTATACGTCCTGCTTCTTCACGGCTCATTCTGTTGTCATCATTACGTGCCATTTTGAATCACTCCTTACAGGTATTGAATTTTTTAGGCGTTGTGGCGTTGCCTATGTCTTATTTACCCTTGGTCAATTATTTGAAACAAGCTTTTTCGCCGCATCAGGACGGTTCTTGGCACAATGGTGTAACAAACCTCCGGTAACATACATTTTGCCGTTCTAACGGCAGTTCAATTACAGGAGGGTATTACGATGAGAAAACAGCTTACATGGAGCCTTGCCGCGATTTTATGTGCAGGGGCCGCTGCGGGATGCGAAGGCAGGGAATCGGCGAAAGCGGTTATTTCGGCGACCGGCGCCTATGCGCATAAAGATTTTACGTTCGACGTCAAACCCGAAACTTTCGAAATCACGCTGTCGAGAAACGGGGTGAAGGAATCCGTCTCGCTGCCCCTGCCGGTCTCGCCCGTCTCCCGCATGGTCTGCGAAGCGGATACCGTAACCTGGAGCATTCCCGGAAAAGCGGACATTCAAGTTCGCAAGAAGGAGAATTATCTCGATGTCACGATCACCTCGACCGGAGCGGAGACGTTTCAGTGGCCGCGGGTGACGGCGGACAGCTACCTGCTTCCTCTGGGCGAAGGCAAAAAAATTCCCGCAAACGATGCAAGCTGGATGCAATTTTTAAAGGAAGAAACGCTGAATTGGAGCGAATCGTTTTCGATGGACTTTTTTGCCCTGAACAAGCAAGCTTATTCCATCGTTTACATCGTCAAAAACAAATTTAACAACGAGGTTCGTTTTAAAGGGGATTCCGCCATCGGTTTTGATTTCAGCCATGAGTTTCCTTCCCTCACCCCCGATAAAAGTTACGGATTCCGGCTGTATGTGACGGACAACGATCCGGTGTCGGCCGCGAAAACTTATCAGGCGTACCGGCATGAAATGGAGCCGTTTCTGACTCTGGCCGATAAAGCCAAAGCGAATCCGGAGGTTGCGAAATTATTCGGCGCGCCGCATATTTACTTGTGGAACGAACAGCTGCTGGCGGAAACCGACGTGGACTGGAGCAAAATCCGGAGCCGGCTGGAATCCCCGCTGGGGCCTTGGATCGCGGAGCTTCTGGCCGCTCATACGGAGGACGGAGCCGGGGAATTCAACTCCGTCCTGAAACAGATGCGTGCGCAGGACTATTTCGACGCCTATCAGAAAAAAGTCGTCCTGCGCGCCATGAACGCCGTGCTAAAGTTGAAACCCTTTTACAAGGCGGAGCTTTTTCCCGATCTGGATTCCGAGACTCTGCAGCTGGCCGCAAAGGGTACGGACCGTTTAAGCGAGCAGCAAACGTATGAACTGAACAAGAAAATTCTGAAGAGCGCACTGCAGGATGCCGTGACGGATATCGGCACATGGGGCGAGGACCATTCGGCCAAGCTGGTCGAGGACATGAAACAGGCCGGTATCGCCAACGCCTGGATCGGTCTGCCGAACTGGTCAGACGGTCTGATGAATCCAGGATTTGTCCGGAAAACGAATGAGCAGGGATATCTCATCGGTCCGTATGACTCCTATCATTCGATTCAACAAAAAGAAAATCCGTCGTGGAACACCGCTTATTTTCCGGATTCTATCCTGTACGAGCAGGCGACGATTGCCAAGAAAGACGGAACCAAAATCGGCGGTTTTCTCGGCAGAGGGAGAAAGCTGAACCCTACGCTTTCCCTGCCCAGCGTGAAACAGCGGACCCAGGCGATTTTGCAGGACGGCATCGCCTTTAATTCCTGGTTCATCGATTGCGACGCGACCGGGGAAATTTACGATGACTACACGGCCGCGCATCCGACCACGCAGCTGCAGGATCTCAAAGCAAGGCTGGAGCGGATCGCCTATATCGCCAATGAGAAAAAAATGGTGGTCGGCTCCGAAGGCGGCAGCGATTACGCTCACAACACGATCGCATTCGCCCACGGTATCGAGACACCGGTCATTCAATGGGCAGATCCGGACATGAGAACGGACAAATCGAGTGAATATTACGTAGGCGGTTACTATTCGCCCCAAGGAACGATACCGGAGCGCTACGGCAAGCAGGTGCCGATCAAACCGTTGTATCATACCATTTACACGGACCCGGCATACTCGGTTCCCCTGTATAAACTGGTGTATAACGACTCGGTTATTACGACTCACCACTGGGAATGGGGCAGTGACAAGATTAAAGGCGGAGTCGGAGACAGAATGCTGAAGGAACTGCTGTATAACGTCCCTCCCCTCTATCATCTGGACCGGCAGGTCTGGGAAAAGGAAAAAGCGAGAATCACCGCCTACCTGAAGGTGTGGAGCCCTTTCCACAAAAAAGCGGTGAACCGGGAAATGACCGGTTTCCGGATTTTATCGGAAGATCGGCTTGTCCAGCGTACGGAGTACGGGCCGGATTTGAACGTCACCGTCAACTTCTCGGACAAAGAAGCTCGGATCGGAGATCAGGTCCTTCCCGCCAAATCCGCCGTTATCCAGGACGGCCCGGACCAGATCCGGTTTGACCCGCAGATTTTACTAAAATAAATAGGCTCCTTGCAAAAATGCCCGGGCGAGTTATCCGTCAGATAACCGCTTCGGGCACTTTTATCGTTAGGGCGCGGACATGCGAAAGTTTAAGATGGACTGCCGGGCTTGCGCGACAGGGTAAAAACGGACAGCTCCGGCTCGCTTCCCAGACGGATTCTCATCCGTGTCGTTCCCGCTCCCCGGTTTACATACAAGAGCCGGCTGTCGCCGGTTTCGCCGATTTCATACATGCCCGACTCGTATTTCTCGGCCAGCCTTGTCTTAACCGGGGCGCCCAGCACGGGCAGGCGAACCTGGCCGCCGTGGCTGTGGCCCGACAGCTGAAGATCGACGGGGTACGGCAGGAGCCGGTCCGCCACGTCCGGCTCGTGCACGAGGAGCAAGTTGAACTCCTCCTTATTCAGGCTGGATAAGGCCTTCTTCTCGTCTGGCCTTCCGAGCAGATAATCATCCAGTCCCGTAATGGTCATGGCTTTGCCGCCGGGCCCCTTCATACGGTACGCCTCGTTGACAAGCACGCGGAAGCCCGCCCGCTGCATAAGCGGCGCAAAGAAGGGACTGCCTCCTCCCCCGCGGTCGTGATTGCCGTACACCGCAAATTTGCCGAGCGGAGCATGGATTTCGGCCAGGACGGACGAAATTTGCTCCCGGCCGGCTCCGTACCTGCCCATCGAATCGAATAAATCGCCGGTAAACACGACAATCCCGGGTTTTTCGCCGTTTATAAGAGCGACTGCTTTTTTTAGCTGCTGCAGGGTAAAATCCGGTCCGATATGCGTATCGCTGAATTGAACGATTTTTGTCTCGCTGAAAGCTTCCGGAACTTTGCCGGAATAGACACTATGCCGCGTGACGCTTAGCCTCGCAGGTTCTATCCGGACTGCGTAAAGTACCGTTCCCATGAAGAAAATTATCACGATGAGGCCCAGGGCCAGTGCCGTTTGTAACCAGGATTTTGTTGTGTTCATGCCGCTGCCATCCTCCACATCTTGCGTGCGTACGCACGGGTTCTCGTACGAAGCAGTTAAGACATACGTCCGGCATCATCGTAACGCCCCTGTGTTACATGAAGATGACATCGCAAAAAACACTTCCGCTCATCCGGGCGGAAGTGTTTTTTTATCGCTTTGGATTTCCGAAGAAACGAGCGGCAGCGAGAATGTAAAGACGATCTCCTCTTCCTGCGCCACGGCGGAAAAGGGAACCCCGAGCTTCTGCAAGAGAGTGCTAGCGATAGAAAGGCCGAGGCCCGTACCGCTGAGCCGCTTGTTTCTGGAACGTTCCCTGACGTAAAACGGCTGCCAAAGGTTGTCGATATCTTCAGGGAGCAAGCCGTCTGTGCCGTTGCGGACGGAAAACGTCAGCCGGCCTCCCCTTTCTTCGAAGCTGGCTTTGATCCGTCCGTCGGCGGTATACTTCACGGCGTTGCTCATAAAGTTATCGAGGACGGTTTCGACTTTTTGCGAGTCGCTCCAAACCCGGGAAGAGCCCCCTTCGGGAGTTTCAACCTCAAAGGCCAGCCTGTTCCTGCGGATCTCGATGGCGTATTTAGCCGCCACCTTCCCGAACAGGAGCTGGAAATCGAAGGCCTCCGGCCGGTTCGGGTCGTTTTTCATCCGCGCGAGCTCCAGCAGCCGGTCCACCAGACCGGCCATTTCATCGGCTTGTTTATGGATCACGCCCAGAAAAGTTCCGTCGTCCATACCGTCCCGGATGCCGGACGAATAAGCCTTGATCAACGCAATCGGCGTTTTGAGTTCGTGGGAAATATCCGAAATAAACGTCTGCAGATTGTCGTTCTGACGCTGCAGTTCTTCCCGGGCCTCCTTCAGCTTGAGGCTCATCTCGTCTATGCTTCGTGACAACAGCTCGATTTCATCGCCGGTCCGCACGTCTGACGTCTGAAAATCAAGGTTCGAGATGGCTTCCGCCGTCTTCTGCATAGCCGTCAGCGGCCTCACGATTTGTCTGGCGATGAGCCACGACAATCCGATCGTCAGCAGCAGCGCGCCCACCGCGATATACAGGTTGAACCGGTTGACGGCTTGAAGCGATTTCTCGGAATGGGCCACGAAATCTCCGACGAGAAAGACAGTCTGACCGATGTTCAGCAGCGTGACCAGGTAGCTCGTCTCGAGCTTGCCTTGATCGTATATTTTGTACACGGGTTCATGACGGCTCAGCTTATCCAGGCTATCCCCGGTGATCCAGAACTTCGCCAGCGTAATTCCTTCCTTGTTCAGCTGCGTCCGCACCGCATCATTAAACGCATTCACGTTCGCGTTCCCGCCCGCGGCCGCGTTGAAATCCAGGGAAACGATCGTCACTTGGTACTCCTGCTCCAGCCTGTTTTTGTCGAGAACAAGCGCGACCGCGTCCTTTTGCAGCATTTCGCCCGTCAAGGCGGCTAAATTCATTTTTTTCTGGTAGAGCATGTATTTGGGCAGAAAATATTCGTTCACCAGGAAAGACAGGACAAAAACGAAACAGACAAGCAGCGAGAGACGCCAAAACAGCTTACGGCTCAGCTTATTCATGTACACCGTGGCCTTTCTCCTGCTCCTTGCGTCCGGCAAGCTCCCGGATGGGTTCCTGGGGTTCCTGGGGTTCCTGGAGTTCCCGGGGTTCTTCCAGGCTGTAGCCCATGCCCCGGTATGTCTTGATGAGCCCGCCGCCGATTCTCTCCCGCAGCCGCCGAATATGCGTATCGACTGTCCGTTCCTCCCCGTCGTAATCGAATCCCCACACATGATCCAGCAAAGTTTCCCGGCTCAAAATTTTGCCTTTATGCTCCAGCAGACATTTCAGCAGCAGAAATTCCTTGTTCGCGGCCCCCAGATCGGTTTCCCCCCTGAAAATTTTACCGCCTTCCATGTCTACGCGCAGTCCGCCGATATAAATGTCCCGTTCCGCCCGGATTAGCTTTTTGGCCCGCAAAAGAAGAATCTTCGGCTCGAAAGGCTTGCGCACATAATCGTCCGCCCCTGTCAGCAGAGCGTTCCATTCGTCTTCGCTGCCGCTTTTGGCCGTCAGCATCAGCACTTTGGCCGCGTGGCGTTTTTTAATTTCTCCGCAAACCCGGATTCCGCTTACGCGGGGCATCATCCAATCGAGCACGGCCAGATCGATTTTATGCGCAAAGCAAATGTTCAACGCTTCTTCCCCGTCCAACGCCGTGTAAACGGTAAAGCCTTCTTTCTGAAAATATAAGGTTAAAATCCGGAGCATGTCCGGATCATCGTCCGCGATCAGGATGTTCAACTCAGCACCTCTTCCAAGCCGCTCTCATGCGGCTGTATTCCCGTCTACCATTGTGCCCCGTCTTTCCCCGAAAAGCAAAAAAAAGCAGGCTGCATCCACCTTCCTGCTCTTGTTTGCTTCCCGGAAATCGCCTATAAACGGAAGCGGTAGCCCGCGCCCCATACGGTTTCGATGTACTCGGAGTTGGAAGGGTCCAGCTCGATTTTCTCCCGCAGCTTTCGGATATGGACGGTAACCGTCTGAGAATCGCCAAGCGAATTCATTCCCCACAATTTCTCGAAAAGATGATCCTTGCTGAACACCCGGTTGGGGTTGCGCGCGAGAAACCAGAGCAGATCGAACTCCTTCGTCGTCAGCGTGATTTCACTGCCGCGCAGAAAAACCCGGCGGGAACCGAAATGGATTACAAGCTCCCGGATGGACACTTCCTCCTTGCTTTTCGGGGGACCGATCAGCCGCTCGTAACGGGACAAATGCGCCTTCACACGGGCGACGAGTTCGGCGGGTTTGAACGGCTTGGTAATGTAATCGTCGGCTCCGAGGCCCAGACCCCGGATAATGTCGATGTCTTCTTTTTTGGCCGTGACCATCAGAATCGGAATGTCTCTTTCTTCCCGGATTTTCCTGCATACCTCAAACCCGCCGATGCGGGGAATCATGAGATCCAGGAGGATCAGATCGTAGTTTCCGCTCAAGCCGAGACGCAGTCCGTTCTCCCCGTCCTCCGCGATTTCGACTTGGAACCCGTGAACCTCCAGGTAATCTCTCTGCAACTCGGCTATAAGCCGCTCGTCTTCCACGATCAATATGGATTTCATACGGAATCACTCTCTTTATTCGTTCGGATCGGAAGCACGATCGTAATACAGCTGCCCTCGTCGGGAAGGCTGCTTGCCCGGATCGTACCCCCGTGACCGTCGATAATCTGCTTGGAAATGGCGAGACCGAGGCCGCTGCCTCCGGTATCGCTGTTGCGCGACGGGTCGGCCCGGTAAAACCGCTCGAAGATATACGGAAGAGATTCCGCATCGATTCCCCGGCCGTTGTCGGATATTTCGATACGGACTTCCTGCCCGGTTCCCAGAACCTTCAGGCCGATCTGTTTATCTGGTTTATTCATATATTTGACGCTGTTATCGACGATATTCACGAAAACGCGCTTGATTTTGTCCCGGTCTATCGCCAGTTCCGTATGCGGTTTCAGCCTGATATCGGCCGAATAACGGATGCCTTGTTTACCGAGCTCGAATTCCAGCTCCGAAGATAAATCTTCGATAAACGCGTGCAGATCAACCGCCTCGAAATTGAACGGCAGCCGTTTTAAATCAAGCTTGGAGTATAAAAACAGCTCGTCGATCAGGTGATCCATCTCCTCCGCTTTGGAGGTAATAATGCCGATATATTTCTCCCGTTTCTCGTCGGTATCCGCAATGCCGTCCCCGAGCCCTTCAACGTACCCCCGTATGGCCGTCAGCGGAGTGCGGATATCGTGGGAAATATTCGAGATGAGCTCTTTGCGGTTTTCTTCATATTGAAGCTGCGTCTGGATGGATGCTTTAAGCTTCATCCTCATCTGCTCGAAAGCCGCGCTCAGCTCCCCGATTTCATCCCTGCCCGAAGGCACGACCCGGGAATCCAGATCGCCGGCCTCTATCCGCTTCATGGCGGCTTTCAGAGTATTCAGCGGTTTAATGATGCTTCTGGAAACGAAATAAGTCAGCAGCGTATGCGTAAGAATGAGAATGACGATTAAAGCGATAAACAAGATCGGAAAAAACTTCCGGGCGAAAGTGACGAACGGGCTCACGGCCGTCACGACGAACAGGCTGCCTTTCTGACCGTCTTCAAACTTGAAGTCCGCATGAACGACTTCGACAAGCTGTTTGCCGATCCGCTCGGGCTTGGACATGACCACGTTCCCCGGCCGCTCATATGCCGGCAGCTTCTTTAGAAGCTCCGGATAAGGAAAGGCGGCGGCAGCGTAGACAATTTCATCGCCTTTGCGCAGGATTAGATTGGACTGGTTCCGCTGCAGCTCCCCGTCGATTTCCGCGAGGTAAGACGCATCTGTCCATGCCGCGGGGTCAATTTCCGTCGTGCGTTTGATTTCTTTGAGCAGCCGCTCGATGCCGCGGTTCTCGAAACGGCTTTCGCCTTCGCCGTACTGGTCTTTGATCGACTGCAAATCCCCGCGGAACACCACGACGAGAAGCATTGCCGTAATAAGCATCATAACGAGCGGGATAACAAGCATCGCGGCATACGAAAGCAGCAGCTTGAAACGGATAGACATAGGCTTTTCCCCGTTCACACTTCTTTTCGATCAAATTTATAATAACCGAGAGCAAAAAACAAGAGGCTGCTGGAAAGCAGAAACAGAGCAGCCGTCATCCGTCTTCCCGCCGGTACCCCGTCATTCAGCCAAAGCAAATGCCAATCCGTGTACGACACGGGCGAGAACGCCGGGAAAGATTGGACGAGGAAAGGAGCCAGCTTGGCGGCCGCATACAACACGATGCCGAAGACGACGAATCCGCTGGCGCTTTTGAAAAACTGCGCGGCAAAAACAAATACGGCCGACAGGGCAAGCATGGCGGCAAACGCGGCCGCATACGCTTTGGCGGCTGACAGTCCTTCGGCTAAGCCCAAAGGCGTTCCCGTGAACATCGCGCATAGCAGCGTAACCGTAAAGAGCAGCGCCAGCAGGACAGCGACGGCGGTTCCCTGGGCGGCCACCTTCGCGGTGAATACGTGAAAGCGTGTGTTGGGACGCAGAAAAGCGAGTTTAAGCGTCCTTGAGGCGACTTCGTGAGGAAACTGGTCGCCCGTAAGCGTCAAAATAAAGAGGGGAACCCACAGCGCCGTGTAGAAACCGAGCGTCTGAACCGGAAAAGACCCGCTAACCGCCATCACTCCAAGCAAGGGCCCAAGCGCTTGTAACGAGACGGCAAACAGAATAGGAAGCAGGACCGAGACCGCCCCGAAGATGCCGATCTTTTTCCGGTACAGCAGCAAATAAAGCTCGTTCACGTAACCCGCTTTCCATCTATGCACCTTGAAGCTCCCCCTCGTCCCGGATTTCTTTCATGTAAAAATCTTCGAGCGTCCCGCCTTCCAGCACCAAACCGGAGACATCCGCCTCTATCCTCAGGCTGCCGCCGGCCAGAATTCCCGCCCGGCTGCAAAGCTGCTCGAGCTCGTGGATCATATGGCTGGAAATAAGGAACGAGGTCCCTTCTTCCGCCGACATCTTGCGGATCAGACTTCGGAACATCACCGTCCCCTCGATATCCAAGCCGTTCGTGGGCTCATCCAGCAGGACAAGCTTCGGCCTCGGCAAAACGGCCGCCGCCAACGCCAGCTTCTGTTTCATGCCTGTCGAGAAGCCTTTGATTTTCTCCTGCCGAACCCGAAGCAGTCCGACGGTATCCAGCACCTCCTCCATCCGCTGTCTCGTCACCTGCGGATAAAAGCGTGCGGACTGCCGGAGATACTGCCAGGCCGTCAGAAAATCGGGAAAATCGGCCGATTCGATCATGCAGCCGACATTTGCCATCGCCTGCTCGTGATGGAGGTTCCTGTCGGCGCCGAACAGGGTAACCGTGCCGCCGTCGGCCCGGACCAGACCCGTGATCAGCTTCAGGAGCGTGGTCTTACCCGCTCCGTTCGGGCCGAGCAGACCATAGACGTCGCCGGCCTCCAGCCGCAGGCTGACCTCTCTTATTCCGCGTCCGCTTCCACGGTATAGCTTCGTTAAGCCGCTGACCTCCAAAATAGGTTGCATCCGTATAATCTCTTCCTTTCTCGTCCGGCAGCCGGCAGACGTCCGGTAACCCGCGTCTATCGGCTGCGGACGAAATAATATGCGGCTGGTTCAGCCGTTTTTGCCCTGCCACTTGTTCCGGTGCTCGGACTCTATCGGCTGTACGTTTTTGCCGTTCAGATCCACCGTATCCGGCGTGGTGCTATCATATCCGGACAGATCCGCCTGAAGATGTACGACGACTTGATGAGTTTTGCCGCCGGCATCCTTGCCGGATACGGTCAGCTCCGCCTCCTGGTGCTGAATATAGTTCGAAGGACTGATCGTCGCGTTAACGGCCACCTTCTCCAGGCGAATATCATCGGTCAGCTCGGGAGCGGCATCCTTCAGAAAATCGTTGCCGAACGGGTTGGCCGTCGTGTCAGCTTTCTTCTCCGGCTGTCCGTGCTCCTTAGACGCCTGCTTGATGACGATCGGCGCAATCGCCTGAACAACAGCGGGCAGCTGAGCGCCGTCCAACTCCGCCGATACGCGCTTGCTCCCGTCCTCTTTCACATCAACGGCGACATAATCTTTCAGATTGCCGACCAGCGCGTCGACCACGGTTTCCACGTGCTGCGGCATTTCTTTTTCCGCGGAGTCTTTAAAACGCTTATGCGTTTCGGCCGCCGCATCTTTTACATAATACACATCGCCGCTTCCCGGTTTGAAAATGGCTTGATCACCCTGCTTGTAAAATTGAAGCGCTTGTTTCGCGCCGCCGGCGGAAACTTCACCCGCACCGCTTGCCGAGCCGCCTTCCCGGCTCATTTTAAACGTCCCGTTTGCGCTCAGTGCCACATTCCCGTTGTCCTGCAAAGATCCTGCCGCCTGAACAGTCACACTTTGGACTGTCTTGGTGTTCTTCAACGCGGACTTGTAGGCGTCGTACCCTGAAGTTCCGGCCATGGCGCTTATTCCCGTCGTGACCATCATGAGACTGCTGATTCCGATTACGCTTCCCAGCACAAGCCATTTCTTGTTCATCTTCATCCTCCTGAACCATTCGTATTTGACTTCCACTGTCATCATAGGCAACAAAAATAAACCCCTTATGAAGCATCTATTAAAACTTTCTTAAATCACTTTCCCAGGATCATTTTTCAGATTCATCGCATAAAAAAAGCCCCTTTCGCAGGGACTCATTTCATTTCGTTCCATCGGCAGACGGCATTTAACGGCGCTGCCCAAAATCGGATGGGAAAAGAAGGCTTATTTTTTTTGTACTTTATCCGGATATAACCCTTCCGCCAGCGTCTGCAGAGCGATCGGGGCGCGGATTCCTTCGGAAGCGGCCGACAGAGGGAGAACGAGCAGCCGCTTGTTCTTAATCGCCGGAATATCGGCCAGCTCCCTTTTACCCAGGAGAAGCTCTTTCTTCTTCTCTACCGGCGTGTCGCCGTAATCCATAATGACAATCACGTCCGGGCTGCGGCTGACGACTTCTTCCCAACTGACTTCTACCCAGCTTTTCTGAATATCGTCGAAAATATTTTTGCCGCCGATCATATTGATCAGGCTCGTAATGTAGGTGTTGGCCGCCGTAAAAGCTTTGTCTTCGCCGTTGTCGTAAATGAACACCTTCTGAGGAGTCCCGACCGTGCCGATTTGGTCCTGAATGTCTTTCAAGCGCTGCTTCATGCCGTCCACAAGCTCATTCGCTTTGGCCTCTACCCTGAAAATGCGGCCGATGTTCAAAATATCCCGGTACACATCCTCCAAGGTCGGAGCGGCTTTATTGGAAGATTCCTGCACATAAGTCTGAACCCCCTGTTTGGCGAGTTCTTCCCGGGTGCCCAGACTTTTCTCCGTAAACGCGCTTTTCCAGCCCGCATAGGCAAAATCCGGAGCGGCCTCCGCGAAAACTTCCTTGGACGGATATGTTTTCGCGAGAACGGGAACCCGTTTGTAAGCTTCCTGCAGCTCCGGGAGGATCTGATCGTCCAGGTAGGCGGTGCCGGCCATATTTTTCTCCAGGCCAAGCGCAAGCATCACTTCCGTAGCATGCTGATTTAAAGTGACGGCCCGTTTGGGCGCTTCCGAAAAATGAAGCTTCTGCCCCATATTATCAAGTTCTACGGCTGCCGCCGGTGCTCCCGTTGACTCCGCGGTCCCTCTCGGTACAAGTGCTTTGGTTGAATCGGAAGCGGAGCAGGCGCTTATAGCGGCCATGCACACAAGAGTGAGGCATAAATATAAAGAAAGTTTAAGAGATCGCATAAGATTCAAAAGGATTCCTCCGTCTGTTTTAGTCCGGCGTTATAAAAAGATTCCGGCAAGTACGTAATGACCGGCTTGCCTGTCAGGGCGTGCCGGTTCACCTCGGCGTGAACGCCGAATATGTCCCGGAGAACAGTAGGGACGAGAAGTTCCGCGGGCGTTCCTTCCGCCGCAATCCTTCCCTCGCTGATGATGTAGAGACGGTCGCAATAGTAAGCCGCCATATTCAGATCGTGAAGGGCGGCCAGCGTCGTGATCCCCAGCGAGCGGACAAGCTCCATGATCTGGAGCTGGTAGCGGATATCCAGGTGGTTCGTCGGCTCGTCCAGAATCAGAAACTTCGCCTGCTGGGCCAGCGCCCGGGCGATAAGCACCCGCTGCTTCTCGCCGCCGGACAAGGTCGCGAAGCTGCGTTCTCCGAAGTGTCCGAGTCCGACCGTTTCCAAGGCCCGGAAGCATATTTCCCGGTCCGCTTCCGTATCGCTTTCGTACCATTTCTTGTGGGGATATCTTCCCATCAGAACCATGTCCGCCACGCTGAAATCGAACTCGACGGAAGATTCCTGGCTGACGACGGCCATCAGTTCGGCCGCTTTTTTGTAGGGCAGATTCAGCAGTTCCCGCTCATCCATAAACACTTGTCCCGCGTCCGGCTTAAGCTCGCGGTAGACCGTTTTGAGCAGGGTCGATTTCCCGCTCCCGTTCGGGCCGATCAGGCCGATAAACTCGCCTTCGCGGACGGCCAGGTTTACGGAGTCGAGGATTTTCCTGGCGCCTATGCTCAAAGTGAGATGATTCGCTTCCATGTTCATTTAGAAGCACCTCCGAACGCGTATGAACTTCTGCGGAGCAGCCAGATGAAGAACGGGCCTCCGCATATCGCGGTGACGATGCCGATCGGCAGTTCTTCCGGCGCAAGCGCGAGCCTGGCCAGAACGTCGGCCCATATGACGTAGACCGCCCCGAAAAGGACGCTGACCGGAAGCACCTTGCGGTGGTCGGAGCCGAGCACCAGCCGGACGATATGGGGAATCATCAGGCCGACAAAACCGATTGAGCCGCTGACGGACACGATCGTTCCCGTGATCAGCGCGGTCACGATCACCAGACAGGTACGGAACGCCGGCACATTGACCCCCATCGTTCCCGCTGCGCCTTCCCCCACGAGAAGAGCGTTCAACGACCGGTGCTGAAAGAGCAGGAAAACGATACCGGACACCACGATCAGAGCCGGTGCGGTGAGGTATTCCCACTTCGCGCCGGCCAGGCTGCCCATCAGCCAGTAAACGACGGAGCGGATGCCTTGGGCATTCGGCGCCATCGTGACGATGAAGCTCGTAAACGCCGACATCATGCTCGCAACGGCTGTTCCCGCAAGCAGCAGCCGGGTGGTCGAAATGCGGCCTCCTACCTTGGCGAAGGTAAAGACAAGCGCCATCGCGACGAGGGAACCGATAAAGGCCGAAACCGGCAGCGCGTAAGCACCGAGAAACGAGAAGCCGCCGAACAGCAGAACAAGGGTAGCCGCAACCGACGAGCCGGACGATACCCCGAGTATGTAAGGATCGCCGAGCGAATTGCGGATTAACGCCTGGATCGTCACTCCGACCGCGGACAGGCCCGCTCCTACGACAAGACCGAGCAGGACGCGGGGAAAGCGGATGTTCCAGATAATATGCTCCTGCGCTTTCGTCCAATCCCGCTCGACCAGGCTGCCGATTCCCGGCATGTGAGATAGAGCGATCTTCCAGACCGTGACGGGCTCGATCCGAACGGAACCGAGCATGACGGCTATCGTCACGGAGATCACAAGGAGAAGCGACAAGCCGCCCAGCAAGAGCGGAAAAGCGGTTAGAGTGCGCGCCGTCCCGTATTTTTTTGCGGATGCGGAGCGGGCGCCCCTGGCCTCCCCGGTCTCCCGTACCGTTTCTTTATTGCAAACCGATTGCAAGTCCTCACCTCGACCGTTGATATTTTTAGGGCTGTCCATGCAAAAAAGCGCCTCCCCCTTCGTTTGCAGACAAAGGGAAAGACGCTCGTAATTTCAGTACGGAACGCATCTAACACCTCCCTATCTCCCGTAGGTTGCTCGTGTTACGGATACAGGCAGGTCTCCTGGCTATCAGCGTCATCATCGGCAGCAGTCTTCCCGGCATGGATACCAGTGACTGTGGTTGCTGCGACTCTTCTGTTACAGTGGCGGGACCGCGCCGGTCTTGCACCGGACTTCCCTATTAAGCTGTACCGCGTTAAGATTCCAACGGCAAGCACCTGTACCGACTTATTCAATTCATCGTCCGGCCTATATTTTACTTGAAATACGGAATGTGAACCGGAAGCATCTTGTCTATCATAGCGGATACGTCAAGAATCGGCAACATTTGACATCCCGCTTAATCCGGAAGCAGGCCCTGGATCTGCTCTCTGACCGTAGGATTATCCAGATCATGACCGAGAACGGACACCATGCCCCGGTCATCGCGTGACCGGATTAAGCGCCCGATGCCCTGCCTCAGGCGGAGCAGCATGTAGGGCATATCCACGTCTTCGTACGGCTGAGCCGAATCTTTCCGCTTGGCCGCAAAGACGGGATCGTCCGGAGGAAACGGAAGCTCCCAGACGATTACATGGGACAAGGACGGTCCCGGAATATCCAGTCCTTCCCACAGCGTTACCGCACAGAGGACACTTTCCTCGTCGTTCTGAAACGACGAGATGAGGTGGCTGATTTCCGCCGAGCCTTCAAACAAAAACCGGTAATCGGCGTACTCGGGATACCGTGTCATGTTCCGTTTGAAATCGCCAAGCGCCTCGCGGGACGGGAACAGGATAAGCGCCCGCCCGTCGGATTCCTTGAGCAGTTCCAGAACCCGTCCGGTCTTGTCCTCTTCCGGCTTGTCGGGATACAGATTCGCCTTCATTTGGGCGCTGTAATCGTAAGGGGAGGGAACGGAGAACGAAAGGAAGCTTTCGATGCCCAGGCTGCCCGCCATATAGTCGAAAGAGCCGTTGACGGACAAGGTCGCCGAAGAAAACACGACCGGCATTTTTTTCGAAAAGACGCGGTCTCTTAAAATTTCCTTGACCATTTTCGGCATGATGACCAGGGTGATTCCGTTGGAATCCTCCGTAACCCATGAAATGAGCTGACCCGGCTTATCGAACAAGCTCAAAGCAAGCTGAATCATTTCCAGGTGTTCCTCGACGATTTTGAGCTGGTAATCGTCCAGTGTGGACAGTCCGCTTTCGAACACAAGCTCTTCCTCAATCACGTCGATCAGCTGCCGGAACCGGCTTACTTCCCGTTTCAATTCTTCGCTCCAGGCGAATTCCTTGCGTTCCGAGGCCGGGACGGAATAACTGCTCTCGTCCAGCACGCGGAACAGCGTTTCACTCTGGACGATGGCCTCCTCGATGGCCAGGGCCAGCGTTTCTCTGACCTCGCCTTCCAGAAGCCGGATGACGATGCTTTCGAATACCGAATGCTTCAATTTGTAGGTGAGCGCGTTTTGCGCAGCCGTTTCAAGCAGATGCCCTTCGTCGAATACGACGGAACTGTGGTCCGGCAGAAGAGGAAGCTGACCTTCCCGTTTGCGGGCCTCGTAGGTCCAGACGTGTTCCATGTAGAAATCATGGGAACAAATAATCAGGTCGGCGGACTTGCGGTAATGCTCGCGCGACAACGTCTGGCCGCAGCGATGCCGCTGGCTGCAGACGAGGCAGTCCTGGAACACGTCCCAGCCGATACGTTCCCACTGCTCGTCCGTCAGCTCGGGGTACTCCTTACGGTTGCCGTACGGATAGAACGACTGGAGCGTGTCCGGGTAGTGGACGAACGAAGGAAGGCCGTGATAAATCTCGCTGAAAACTTCCTCGTCGTCAAAAGCGCCGCCCCGGGTGTCGTCCAGTTTATTCAGGCAAATGTACTGATGCTGCGACTTGCCCATCCGGGCGTCAATCGTCAGATCGAGATGCCGGGCGAGCTTGGCGATGTCCCCTTCGGGTTTGACCAGCTGCTCGATCAGCGACTCGTCCGCACAAGCGATAATCGCGGGTTTTCTCGTATAACGCGCATAAGTAAGAGCGTAAAGCAGATACACCAGCGTTTTCCCGGTTCCCACTCCCGCTTCCGCAAAGATGGTCTGTTTCTCCTGGTAAGCCCTCTCCAGCTGAAACGCCATATAAATTTGTTCGTCTCTCACTTCAAAACCGGCTTCCGGCAGAAGCTCGTAAAACACGTCGGCAATCCAGTCGCTTGCCTGCTGAATAAATGGTTTCGTCGGATCAAATGCAAATGGATAATTTCTCAATCTGGCCGTGCCTCCACATCATCGTTACGTACATCTGTCCATTATACCGCAAAAGATCCCGCTGCGAATCCTCCTTTTCTTAGAAGCGCAAAATAAAAATCCGCCCGGAGGCGGATTCTAAGTTTCAGTCACTATCGTTCAGTCATTGAAGTTTTTGGTGGAAAAGCATTGCATGACACATTCCGTTTATGCAGCAAAAAAAACCTCCCCTTCGCCGGGAGGCTTTTCCTTCTACACTTGCATGATTTTAATCAGATTCGTCGTTCCCGTCTTGCCGATCGGAACCCCTGCCGTGATCACGGTGTAATCGCCGGTTTGCAGCAGCCCCTGTGCGGTGCCGCTGGATACCGCGGCCTGAAACATGTCGTCGGTCGTCTGTACAAACTCGCCTTTCACGGGCAGCACGCCCCACAGCAGGCAGAGCTTGTTCAGAACCTCGTCGCTAGGCGCAATGGCGATGATCGGCGCTTTCGGTCTGTGCTTGGACACCATCCGTGGGGTATACCCGCTCATCGTCGGCGTCAGAATCGCTTTCGCTCCGATCGCCTCGGATGCGCGGACAGCCGCCTGACTGATGATCTCCGTCACATTGACCTCTGCGGGAACGCCCGCCTGCTGACGGCCGGTCTCCTCCATGTAAAGCCCCTCGGCTTTCTTGGCGATCGTGGCCATCGTGCGCACCGATTCGACCGGATACTTGCCGGCGGCCGTCTCGCCCGACAGCATGATCGCGTCGGAGCCCTGAAGAACGGCGTTCGCGACATCGCTCACTTCGGCCCGGGTCGGCCGCGGGTTGACCTGCATCGAATCCAGCATTTGAGTGGCGACAATAACAGGCTTGCCCGCGCGGTTACAGGATTCAATCATCACTTTCTGGAGGACCGGAACATCTTCGACCGGAATTTCAACGCCCAGGTCGCCCCGTGCCACCATGATTCCGTCCGATGCCTCCACGATGGCTTCCAGCTCGTCTACGCCTTCCTGGTTTTCGATCTTGGAAATGATCTGGATATGACCGCAGCCTTGGTCCTCAAGCAGCTGCCGGACTGTAAGCACGTCTTCCGCTTTGCGCACGAAGGACATGGCGATGATCTCAATCTTTTCGCGGATGCCGAATTCGATATGGCGGATGTCCCGCTCCGTGACTCCGGGGAGCGTCGTATGCACGCCCGGCAGATTAACCCCTTTGCGCGGCTTGATAACGCCGCCGTTGATCACTTCGCACGACACTTCCGTTCCCGCCGCCGAAACGACTCTCAGTTCGATCAGCCCGTCGTCGATCAAAATTTTGTCCCCGGCCTTCACGACTTGCGGCAGTTCGGCATAATTGACCGAGATGCGCGTGCTGTCTCCCGCGATTTCTTCGCTTGTCAGCGTGAGGCAGTCCCCCGCTTTCACTTCGCACGACGCTTCTTTGAGCAGGCCGATCCGTACTTCCGGTCCTTTGATGTCCATCAGCACCGGTACGATGGCACCCGTTTCTTTCGCCGCCTGACGGATCCGGCTGATCTGCAGGCTGTGATCCTCCAGCTCTCCGTGAGCCATGTTAATTCTCGCCACGTTCATTCCGGCTGCGATCAATTCCTTCAATACCTCGACGGAGCGGCATGAGGGCCCCATGGTGCAAACAATTTTTGTCTTCCGCATATGATCGGTCCTTCCTCTTCTTTAGTTGTCCCTATTGTAATTCGTTTCCGTTCGGGAGAAAATGAACTATAGTATTGCAATTGTACTATAGTACGTTCTATGAAGAGGGAACCATGATCAAATTAACAAACATCCGGCACGACCGGCTGGCGGAATGGTACGAGGAAAGCGAGCCCGGCGGCAGTGCGGCCGCTTCGTTCATCATGCTGAGCTACGGCCGCTGCCTGTACTGGATCGGAAACGACAAAATTATGCTGGAGCAAGGCGACCTTCTCCTGATCGGAGAGGGCGTATCCTATTACGGCAAAAGCATTCCGACCTTCTTGCACAACAAATATGTCGCAAGCTTCCATATTACGGAAACCGGTCACGAGCTGCCGCTTCTGACGAAACCTTGGGTAAAAATTCGCTCCGGCATGGCCGAATTTTTGCTTGAACGGACCCGTAAGTGCTACTCCGATTGGAAAGAGAACGAACCGTACGCGGCAATTCGCGGACAAGCCATTCTCCTGGAAATGCTCGCTCTGCTTAACCGCGAAGCGGATCAAGCGGCGGTTTCGTCCGAAACGGGAAAACATGCGGAACGGATGAAGCAGTATATCCGCGACCATTACCGCAAGAAAGTGACGAAAGACGAGCTGGGCGAATTTATCTCGAAAAGCCCCAACTATGCCGCCGCTCTTTTCAAAAAAGTAACGGGGCAAACCATCAGCGAATATGTCCATGCCGTACGCGTGAAAAAAGCCGTCTATATGCTGATGGATTCGCTGCTGACGATCGCCGAGATCGCCGAATTTGTCGGGTACGAGGACGTTTCGTACTTTCAGCGGATTTTCAAAAAAACGACCGGCCGCACCCCTTCCTCCTATATGAAGGAAAGGCCGCCGAGGAATTGACCCGCGTGTACGGATGAATCGGATGATCACGGCGGGAGCCGACCTGCAAATGTGCCGCGCCTAACAAAAAAAGCCCGCTCGGGGCTTGGTATTCATGCGTTCCGGCCGCTGCTTTTTATGAAAAAAGGCCGTGTTTTCAACTTTGTTTACTGACCCAAGTTCTGGATCTTCTCGGTAAGCTGCTTCATTTCGTTCACCTGCTGAATCACCGGGGACTGGAGAAGCGATTTATAATCGAGCACCTGGCCGTTAAGCTGCTCCAGATGTCCGTTAATCGTGCCCAGCATCGTTTCGTTGTACCCGACGATCTGCTTATGCAGGTCTTCGGCGAAGCCCGGCGCGTCCAGTCCGTTAAAACTGGAAATATTCTCTCTCATCGCTTCCAGTTCTTTTTTTACCTTATCCCCCGCCTGGGGATCGGTTACGGCTTCCTGGGCGGCGGCGGGCAGGTTTTCGGCGAAAGCGGCCGCTTCCTGGAGATACGTTTTCGCTTCTTCCCCATAGTTCAAGGTGCTGCTCACACCGTCCAGAAGCGAACAACCCGATAGCATCAAAACGGTCAAAACCGCAAGGACGAGTCTGATTTTCATGAATCGAAGGCCTCCTTTTGTTTCGGTTTATACGGTAATACTGTTTTGGCGGAATTCGGTTTCACTATGCGGAGACGCTTCTTGCAGGCCTCTGTCCTGTTTTAAACACAAAAAGAGCTGCACAACGCAGCTCTTTGGCAAATAGACGGCTTGTTGCAGCCCGATGTTTTTTATCTCCTTGCCCACAATCCTGTCAGCCGCAACGCACCACGGAAGACGCCTTTCGGTAAATCCCGGTCTGCGCTCTTCGTCGGCACGACACGGTGACTTTCCTTATTTTCCAAGCACAATACCAATCCGGCCGTCCTTAATTTCCAGTTCGTATTTCTTCACCCGTGTCCGGTCGCTGAACAAGGACTTCCCGGTTTTGATATCGAATTCCCAGCCGTGCCAGGGACAGCGCACAATTTCGCCCTGGCGGCTGTAATCGTATTCGTAGACGTCCGACGGAAGATTCGTCCCGGAGACAAGCCCCGCGCACATCGGCGCTCCCTGGTGCGGGCAGTAATTGTGGAGCGCGTAGAACTCCCCACCGATCCGGTAAATGCAAATTTCCCGCCCCTCCACCTCGACCCGGACATGCCCGCCTTCGGGAACGTCTTTCACATTCAGCACCTCGTGTACCGCCATGATCGAATGGCCTCCGTTTACGATAAGTTGTAGAGCCTTTTCGCGTTCTCGTAAAAAATTTTGCGCCGGGCTTCCGGCTTCAGCTTGCGCAGGATCATATCCGGCGCATCGAAGTCCCAGTGCGGATAGTCGCTGGAATAGAGAATCATGTTCTCCGCGTCGAACATGTTAAATAAGTCGACCAGATGCTGCGGATTGTCCGGCTCCTCAATCGGCTGCGTCGTCAGGAAGCAGTGCTCCGCGACATATTGGCTCGGCATCTTCGTCAGCCACGGAACGGTGGAGCGGAGAGCCTTGTAGTTCTTGTCGAGCCGCCACATCAGCGGCGGCAGCCAGGCGATGCCCCCCTCGACGAGCACAACCTTCAGGCCGGGGAACTTGGCGAATACCCCTTCGCATACGAGGCTGACCAAATGGGCCATGAACATTTGAGACAGGCACGTATGCCACTCGATGTATCTCGCCGGATACCCGGCCGCCGTAGGCGCGGTCGAGCTGCCCCCTCCTTCGGCACCCGGATGGATGGCGACGGGCAGGCCGTGCCGCTCCGCCGCTTCGTAGATCGGGTGGTAGAAGCGGTGCCCCAGCGGCCAGCGTGCGGCGCTGGAGATGATCACTTCGACGATGTCGGGATGATCCCCGATCCGGTCGATTTCCCTGGCGGCGAGCTGCGGGTCGAGCGTCGATACCGCCATGGCGCCCTTGAACGCCTTATGCTTGCCGAGCCATTCGGCGATAAGGAAGTCGTTGTAGGCGGAGCAGACGGCCGCCGCGTAATCCGGGTCGTGCGTCGTCGAGATGTTGTAGACGACGCCCGTCAAGACGGCGTACTCGACGTTGTAGCCTTCAATGAGCTGCTTGATCATGAAGTCGGGATCGGAGCCCGCTTTGCCTCCTCCCGGCGGAATCGAGTCCTTCTTCATGACGCCGATCGGCGAGTAATAACCGGAGCCCGAGTAACCGATGCCCGTGGTCGCGACCCTGGATTTCCAGGGCTCCGGTAAATACGGGATCAGGGCCGAGTCGTTCTGTTCGTTATGAACGTCAGTATCAATGACTTTCAGCTTTTCAGCTGCTGCCACAGCTTTCCCTCCTTCGTACTGATGCTTCCCTTGTACCCGGGCTCAAGATCTACTTCTTGCCGTACGTCCGGGTATAGGCCGTATTGTACATGTTCAGTAAATCGTCCGCTCCCATCTTCTTAACCTGATCCAGGAACTGCTGGTAAGTCGTATCGTTGATCGGTGTTTTTCCGGTGACGAACTCCGTTAATTTCTGTTCCAGGAATTTGTTCAGGTTGTTCAGCTTCGATTTTTCCAGCTCCAGCTCTTCCTGCGTTTTTACGATCTGTTTCGGGGACGGCACGATAAACGGCTCATACCGCTTGTTGATATCCTTGCTCTTGTCGCTCAGCCCGCGTTCCCAAACCTCCCGGGATTTCGCATTGTCCAGCGTGATCAGGTCGTACCAGACGCCCCAGTCCTTGCGCAGCGTATTGAACGGGGAAGCGCCGAATTCTTTCATATAAACGGGCTTGCCGTTTTCCATCGTGTACGTTTTGCCTTCGATGCCCAGGGACAGATAGTTCGAGCCTTCCTCGCTGACGAGGTAGTCCAGGAACTGGACCGCCCTTTCCTTATCTTTGACTTTGGCGGAAATCGCGCGCCCCACAGCTCCGATTACGGGACGGGAGAACTGGTAATTTTTAATGCCGTCCGCGGCAAACTGCGGAATCGCGTCGAGCTCGAAGGCGGAGGTGCCCGCTTTGCGGCCTTTGTCCGTTAGCGACTCCAGATCCGCTTTCCAGAAGTAGGTCACGAGCGACCTGCCTTTCAGAATGCGTTCCTCCCACTGGGCCTGGGTGAGCAGGGAATACTCGGGATCGAGCAGCTTTTCGGTATACAGCTTATTCAAAAAGACAAGCGAGTCTTTGTAGCCTTTGTGATACGGGGCGAACGCATATTTATCGGTCGTCGGGTCGATGTTGAAGAAGCCTTGGATGCCCGTAAACGCCCGGCCGAATACCGTATACAGCCCCGTATCGCCCACGATCGCATTGGGAATGAGCGGATACGAGTTCGGTTCTTTTTCCTTGTACGCCTTCAGGAACTGGTAAAATTCATCCAAGGTAGCCGGCGGCTTCAGACCGTACTTATCCATGAGATCTTTGCGGGTATACCAGATGAAGTTAAAGCCTTTGCCCTCGGCATCCCCTTCGATCACGGGCACCGTGTAAATGCCGCCGTCCGCTCCGCTGGCGACCGCTTTGGCTTCCGGGTATTTCTCGTAGAAGGCTTTCAGGTTAGGCGCTTTGTCCAGGTAGTCCTTCAAGTTCAGAAATACTTTGTCGGGACCGTGCTCCCTGCCCTCCTGGGTGCTCACCTGGATAAAATCCGTGACGGAGTTCGTGGCGATCATGATCTGTCTTTTCTCGGTGAGTCCTTCCTGGCTGACAATCTGGAAATCGACGCTGACGCCTGTCTTTTTCTCGATCTCTTTGAAAATCTCCCAGTCCTGCCGCACTTTTCCCTCTACCCGGTCATAAGCCAGCCATGAAAATTTGACGGGTTTCTTGGCGTCCGATCCCCCGCCCTCCCCCTGTGAAGCCCCCTGATCCTTGCTGGAACATCCCGCCGCAACGACACCGGCAAGCAGAGCGACTGTCAAAATCACGGCAAACGGTCTTTTTTTCATTTCCTAACCTCCCCATAATGGTAGCTTCTGTTCTACTGGCTAGCTTTACTGGTGATGATGGTCCTGCCGGTGGTGCTGGTTATGCTGGTTATGCTGCTCATACTGGTCCTGCTGGTTATGCGGTTCCCGCCAGTCTTACCGGCTATGCCGGCATAACCGCCGCTTTTTGCGGCCTCTTCATGCTCTATAGCCATGAATTCCACCGGGAATTCAGAACTATCTCCATATCCGCCTAGCCTTTGATGCCGCCGATCATGCTTCCCTGTACAAAATACTTCTGGATAAACGGATAGACGCACAGGATCGGAAGCGTAGCGATCATGATCATCGCGTATTTGAGCGTCTCCAGATGATTCAGATCCCCCTCGCCCTGAACACTCGTTCCGGCGATGAGAATGTTGCGCAGCATAATCTGCAGCGGATACATGCTTCTGTCATTGAGATAGATCAGCGCGTCGAAGAAAGCGTTCCACTGGTTGACTGCCGTGAATAGGCCGATTGTCGCCATGACAGGCATGGAAAGCGGCAGGACGATCCGCAGCAGCACCTGCAAGGAACTGCATCCGTCGATCGTGGCGGCGTCCTCCAGTTCCTCGGGCAGCGCTTCGAAGAACGTCCGCATGATAAACAGGTACCACGTCGAAATCAGGGACGGCAGGACGATGGCCCAGATCGTATCGAGCATGCCGAGCTTTTGAACGACCAGGAAGGTCGGAATCATCCCCCCGCTGAACAGCAGGGTAAACGCGGCCAGGAGCAGAATGGTCCTGCGGCCCGGAAGCCATTTTTTCGATAAAGGATACGCCATCGCCGCCGTCACGATCAGGGTAAGCGCCACATGAAGAACGGTGTAGCGGATCGTATTCCAGTAGCTGATCCACAGATCGGGATTGGTGATAAGCCGCTCGTAGGCGACCAGCGTGATCTGCTTCGGCAGAAGCAGCACCTCTCCGCTCGCCACCAGGGCGTTATTCGAAATCGACGCCGAAAACACGTACACCATCGGATAAATCATGACGATGACAAGCAGCAGCATCAGAACGATGTTGAGCGTGTCAAACACTCGGGATGCCAGGCTGGTTTTGATTTTCAACGGAATCCTCCTCCTACCACAGACTCGTTTCGGAATATTTGCGGACGATCCGGTTGGCCGTTACGACCAGGATAAGCCCGATGATAGACTGGAACAGGCCGACGGCCGTCGCGAAGCTGAAATCGGAATCGAGAATGCCCCGCCTATATACGAAGGTGTTGATGACGTCCGACGTTTCGTAGTTCATGGAGTTGTAGAGAAGCAAAATTTTCTGGAAACCCGTCTCCATAAAATGACCGAGCGTCAGCACGAACAGGACGATCATGACCGGCAGCATACCGACAAGCGTAATATGGCGGATCTGCTGAAACCGGTTCGCTCCGTCCATTTTGGCCGCTTCGTACAGCGTGGGGTCGATACCCGCGATAGCCGCCAGGTAAAGGATTGTTCCCCAGCCGATCTTCTGCCAGATTTCGGAGCTTACGTAAATGGTCCGGAACCACTCGGGAATGCCCAGGAACATGACAGGCTCCATTCCGAATACCTTCACGAGAAAATGGTTGACGACCCCGGTCGTCGGAGACAGAAACGTCACGAGAATGCCCGCGATCACAACCGTGGAGAGAAAGTGAGGCATATAGCTGACGCTCTGGACAAATCCCTTGAACCATTTGTTTCGCAGCTCGTGGAACAAAATGGCGAGAACAATCGGAGCCGGGAAATGGAACAGCAGGTCGTACACGTTGAGCATGACCGTGTTGCGGATCAGCTTCCAGGAATCCGGCGTGACGTAGAAGAATTCGATAAAATGCTTCAGCCCTACGAATTTGCTTTCGAGGATGCCCCGGCCGATGGAAAAATCCTGGAAAGCGATGATGATGCCGTACATGGGCACGTACTTGAAAATGATATAGTACAAGATCCCCGGAAGCATCAGCAGGTAGAGCGCTTTGTGTTTTCTGACGAGATACCAGAAGCGGGCACTCTTCGTCATGGCCTCTTCCTCCTTTTAAGTAAGCGCTTGCAAATGGTGATGGCCTAACTATAGAGAACCCTGCCGTTACCGGTAAAGCGTGCATATTTGTACCCGGGTGCCATTTCCTCTCTGCCTTGCGGGCCGGGGCTTTCCGGGTATGTTCAGGAAAAAAAAGAGACTCCGGAAAATTAGGAGTCCTGCCGTATTCACTGATGAATCGTCCGGTATTTCGCGGGGGTAATGCCTTCGTATTTCCGGAACATCCGGATAAACGAATTTCTTCCCCAGTAACCGACTTTTTCGGCGATATCGTCCATTTTCAAATCCGTTTGAAGAAGCAGTTCTTTCGCTTTGACCAGCCGGTATTTGGCGATGTACTCCACGTATTTCTCCCCGACTTCCTCCTTGAAGGTCCGGCTGAAATGCCCCACGGACATATTCATGGAATTCGCAAACTGTTCGATCGACAACTCTTCATCGTAATGCTCATGAATATATGCCAGGATGTCGGTAAATTTGCAGGCCCGCTCATCCGGCTTGGCAGGTTGGAAAAGCAGCTCGTGAAACTCCTGGAAGCAGCGCTTCACTTCCTCCAGCGTCATGCAGGCGTTGACCTTGTCGAACAGGCCCGCATAAAAAGGCACGTTGAAGTCTTTGCGATCGGTTTTCGCCGCCCGTACCCACGTATTTAAAATATCCGTGCACAAATATTTGATCTGAACGGCCGTGGCGTTTTTGCGTACGGCTTCTTCCACCGTTTCGTAGGCCGACTGCAGCAGCTTGTCGTAGTCGCGCGTTTTGCAGCGGTTCAGAATGCGCCCCACCTCCTGCACGCTCAGGAATGTATCGCACTGGGTCGAATCCGGCGCGCTCTGCTCGCTGCAAATCTCGACGCCGGCGCTCAGTCCGCGGCGCTGCAAAACCGATACGGCCTGCTCGTAAGACAAGTGAAGCTCCTCAATGCCGTATACCGTCCTGCCAATGCCGATCGTCGCTTTGAAATAGCTGCCGTACAGCTGCAGAGCCGCCCGGATCAGGTTCGCCTCCTCCTCCGGGCTCCGGCTGAGGAAAGGGTCCTTTTGAATCACGCAGACGAGCAAGTCGGACTTGATTCCGCACAGCCAGATTGTCGAGGGCACGAGCTGGAGAATGCGCTCTTTCAGCTCCGCCGTCAAGAACGATTTGGACGTCTCCGAAAGCCGGCCGTACACGTCCGGATCATAGTGCAGCGCTATGCCGAGCACGGTCCGCGCCGCTTTTTTCGTATAGGCAAAACCGATTTCTCCGGCGTATGTCTCGATGGAGAGGGCGTCCCTGTATTCGCCCAGCAAAATTTTGGTCACAAAATGCTCCTGCACGATCGGAAACATGCCCGTCACCCGCTGGTTAAGCTGTTTGTTTTCCGAAATGATCCGCTGCGAAAACCGTTTGATCACATCGTAATCGTTCCCGTCGCTTCGCATTTGCAGCGCCTGGGCAGAGCCGTGCGATTTGAGGCCCTCTTTGATCTCCAGGATGGGCCGGTACATGCGGCGGCTCAAATAATACGAGACGAAACTCCCCACCACAATGAAAAAGGCAAGAAAAATCCAGCTGATAAGCCGCGTAAGATGGGCAGGCTTCATGAGCGTAGGCAAATCGACAAGGCTCAAGTAATAGGACGTGTCATCAAAACCCGATTTGACCAGCGAAATCGCTTTGTCCTCCGTAATCAGAAATTTGGATTCGCCCGAGGCGTCCGCCAGAGGCGACGGAATCCGGCTGATACCGTCCGACACAATCCCGTTAGAGCTGATGATTTCTCCCCGGCTTCCCAGAATCGCGGTACCGGCCACCCAGTTTTCCCGGATCTTGATCAACCGCTGCAATTTATCCCTGCTCACATCCACCACCAGATACACTTCGGGAACATTTGTATTAAACGGGTAGCTCATCAAGGCGGACAAGGCGGAGCCGTCCGGCTTCGGTTCCGTAAACTCCATCATTTTCTTGTTTGTAAACTTGGCCAGGTATGCCGCCTTCTCCTCCGCCCCCATCGGATAGCGGAAATCGAAATAGTACGACTTATCGGTATACGTATCCACATCAATGACAAGGTCATGATGAACGAACACCAGATACGCTTTCGTCACCAGCTCATCCGATTGCAGCTTAATCAGCTGCTCCCGCAGAGCGTGGATCAGCTCCATACGCTGGGGGTTCTCGCCGGACAGATCTCCGGCTTCTTTAAGCAGGCTGCGGATATTGGAGGTGCTGAGCATGTTAATCATATTCGTTTTCAGGGAATTGAAAGCGGTGTCCGTCTGTTCGGAGAAACGGCTCATGATGACACGGTTTAATTTCTCCGCATCCTTCTCGATCAGGGAGACGACGAGGAAATGGGCCAGCGTGCAGGCGACAATTACGGGAATCAGAATGACGACGAAATAGTTGGCGAAATGACGCCAGAACAAGGCGATACGGAAAGAACGCGGTCTCGGAATCGGAATCATGGTCGGCCTACCACCTTTTCACGGAAGGTTGAAAGAAAGGAATGCGGGAGAGTAATCGGGGACCAGAAAAAATGGGGGACGAGAAACCGGCAGCACCGGAAACGATCAGATACAGCATCCCGACAGGACGAAATGAGAGCGCTCTCACGCCATCCTTTAGTTGTATTATAGTGGGGGTGAAATAATAATTCTACAATTTTGTGAATTTTGAAATAATATTTTTTGGACAATGTGAAAAAACCTATTTCCTCCGGGAGGAAATAGGTTTTCATGCGGACCGTCAGGCCATTCGTTTTGCTTCTGCGACAGACAGGTCATAACGGAAGGGTCATCGTAATCGTTCTCGGAGCGAAGCCCAGCGACTCATACAGATGAAGCGCATGATTTCCGGCATACACGCTGAGGCGTACTTCGGGATAGCCCAGGCTTTTGAGCTGCTCCACCGCTTCCTGCATGAGTTTTCTGGAGATTCCGCGTCCTCTGAAATGTTCAAGCACATAGAGCTCGTATACAAATCCGATAATCCGGTCGGTAAACGAATCTTTGCTCTCCCCGATCAGAACCCATCCGGCCAGCTGCTTCTCTTCCGCTGCGATCAGATAGTAGCAGCCTTTTTTCAGAAGGGGATCTACGAGCTGCCTCACTTTGTCCCGGTTCGGTTCGGCATTTCCGAGCGTTCCCTCCGCTAAAGCCTGCGGCGAAAGCCTCCGGATCTGCTGAATTTCCTCCGGAATCGGTTTGCGGATTTCCATTTCGTTCGCTGCCCCCTTTGCGTTCCCTTGTGCCCGGTTTCTTCTCTTCCGTACGGTATAACATACGACCCCGCAGGGCGGGTTCCTTCTTTTACCCGTAAAAATCGAGCAGCTTCTGCACGTTGTGCTCCAGCGTGTCCCCGTTCGTACGGATAACCAGCTCCGGGTTTTCCGGAACTTCGTACGGATCGCTGATGCCGGTAAAAGCCGGAATTTCGCCGGCCCGCGCCTTCGCGTACAGCCCTTTCACATCCCTCCGCTCGCATTCCTCAAGAGGACAATCCACGAACACTTCGATAAATCGCGGCAGGTTCTCCCTGGCGTACGCCCGCATTTCGCGATACGGGCTGATCAGGCTGACCACGGTCGTGACGCCGTTGCGGTTAAGCAGACCGCTTATGTAGACGGCCCGTCGGACATTCTCCATCCGGTCCTCCCGGCTGAAGCCAAGACCCCTGCCGACATGCTGCCGAAGCTCGTCCCCGTCCAGACATTCGACGGCGTGCCCCCGGGCCGCAAGCTCCGCTGCGAGGGCCTTGGCCGTCGTGGTCTTGCCCGAACCGGAAAGTCCCGTCAGCCAGTAAGCGAGGCCGGCCGGTACCTTTTTGCTAAGCGTGTGCATCACAACTCTACACTCCTTCTTCGTAAACGCGCGGCATCTGCCTCTCTGAACCGGCCCCTGCGATACGTTCGAGCAGCCCGTCGCCGTACCGCCCGCGAAGCTGCAGGTCCGGCATATGAATGTAGCCGATGTAGCAGTCGCAGAAGTCCATCCCGCACGGACGCGGCTGCGAAAGCGCGTCCAGGCCGTCCCGGTACAGATGGCCGATGACCCGGCGGTCTTTGTAGCAGCGCTTCACTATGCCGGGCCCCTGTACGTAGAAAACGTCAAGACCCGTGCCGCACGCCCGTCCCCGGCTCTCGTAATCCTCGGCGTTCAGGTCGAAAAGCGGATCGAGGCCCCGCAGGAATGCCCGGTCTTCATCCGTGTAATAATCCCGCTTGTCTTTGAACGCATTGACCCACATATACACGTCGGAAGGCAGCGAACGGCGAAGCGACTCCAGCCGGCCGAAGGCGCTTTTGACTCCTACCGATCCGACACTGAACGGAATCCCCCGATTGTAAAGCTGCAGAACCTGCCCCAGAAATTTCTCTTCCGTCGTCTGTCCGGGATGATAGGTGACCCAGAAGGCGGTCTTCTTCGGATCCAGTTCCCCAGTCCATGCAAGACCGGCGGACAAATTCGTCTGGATCGCGACTTTATCCACGTGCTCCATATGCGAGAGCCGGACCATGGCCTCCTTGTACCAGCGGTGAGTCAGCCCTTCCCCGTAAGGATTGAAGAAAACCGACAGGCGGTGGCCTTCGGCTCCCTGGCTCTCTGCCCAGTCCGTAAAAGCTTCGACCTGCCGCCGGTCCTTCGCCAGCGTGGCTGCGCTGTCCTTGTTCTTGCTGAACGGGCAGTACGGGCAGTCGTAATTGCATGACGACAGGCTCCCCCGGTAATACAGCGCCGCCTTCATGCGAAGGTGTATCCTTCCATCAGGGTGCGGGTTTCCGGGGAGATGAACCAGTCTCCGATGGAATCGGAAAGGGCGATCCCGTCGTCCGTCAGCCGGAAACAGCCGCCGCCTGTTCCCATTTGCGGAACCCGCTCGGCCAGCCCCGTCTCCGTCAGCCGGTTCAGCTCCGGATGGTCCTCCAGTGCCTCCGTGCCGAACCGGCTGGCGTAGGACGCGAGCTCCAGCCCCTCGCGGTGAAGGAGCGCCTTCAGAATGAAGCGCCGCTTCCGTTCCGCCTCGTTCAGGATGAAGCCGTAGTCGACGAGGTCATGACGCTCCGCAGCGACATAGTCGGCGATAATGCCGGCCGTCGCGCTGCGGCTCACCGCATAGCGGGTCGCGTAGTGCACGCTGTGTGTGTACGAGCGGGCACCGCAGCCGAGACCGACCATGCCATCCTCCTGACAGCCGTACGGCAGGAGCGTTTTGGGCGATGAGGCGCTCGCGCGCGCGAACCTCCTCATCGAATACTGCGTATACCCTGCGGCCAGAAGACGGTCGCGCGCCGCCGTGTAGCAGGCCATGCGGATATCCGCGCCCCGCTGCCGGATCTCTTCGGGCTTGACGATCGTATGCTCCCGCGTATACAGCGGGTAAATAAAAATTTCCTCCGGCTCGTAGGCAAGCGCCCGCTCCAGGGAGTAAAGCCAAGTATCCACGGTCTGGCCCGGCAGTCCGTAAATAAGATCCAGATTGAGGATCGGGAATTGGTACCGCTTCAGCTGTTCCAGCGCCTTCTCGACCACCAGCGGCATTTGCGGACGGTAAATGGCCGCCGCCTCCGCTTCCACAAAGCTCTGGATCCCCATGCTCACCCGGTCCACTCTGTGCGCCTGCAAAATATCCAAGCGCTCTGAGGTGACCGTCTCCGGCGAAGTTTCGACGGAGATGGATGCTTCTCCGCTGTCCAGTCCCATAACGTCCTCCGCTATCCGGAATACGCGGTCGAGCAGCGCCGGTTCCAGCAGCGTAGGGGTTCCTCCTCCGACGGCAAAACGCGCGAATTTCTTGTGCCCCACATGAGGTGCCCACTGGCGGGCCTGCCGCTCCAGCGCATCGACATATTGCTCGTGGGCGCCGGTCCGCTTGTCCGGCAGGGTGAACAAATTGCAGAAGCCGCAGCGCGCCCCGCAGAACGGGATATGCATATATAAGAAGAAGGTTTCCGCCGGCTCGTCCGCCCACAGCTCCTGCAGCGGGATTTTTCTGTCCAGCTCGCGATAAGCCGTCTTGTGCGGATACGAATACAAATACGAGCGGTATGGCGCCGAACGAAGATTTTCTTCCCAAGCGGAAACGGACATTTCTTCTGCTGACGGCACCGGTTGGTTCCCCAATTGAGAAGAGGACATCGGCCGTTCACTTCCTTTTCGTCAATTTACAAAATAAACTCGCGGTAAGGCACATTCCAGACCGCTTCATGCGCGAGCCGGTGGCCTTCGTAGCCGTCTTCTCCGTAGCACGTTCCGTGGTCGGAGAAGGCCAGGCAGAACACGGGCCGCTCCCGCTTCCTCATCGCTTCGAACAAACGGCCCAACTGGCCGTCCACGTAGCGAAGCGCGGCCCTCTGACTCTCGACCGAATCTTTTTTCGCGCCGGGAAGGAAATAATGATTGGGCCCGTGAATCGCCGAAACGTTCAGGAACATAAACAGCTTCTCGCTTTGTTCCGTCCGTTCGAGAAGCTTGAGGGCATGATTGACCTGATGCTCGGTGGAGCGCGGGTTCGTCACCCCGAAAGTCATCCGCCAGTAACTTTCCCGGAAATAGCCGGGGAGCACCCGGGCAAGCGGAACTTTTTTCGTAAAAAAAATTACACCCCCGATACAGACCGTCCGGTAGCCTTCTTCCTGAAGACCGGACACCAGATCGGGTGTGTCGAAGAGCCATGTATGGGGATGGGTTTTAAGCCCCGTATTCTTGGAGTGGAAAAGCCGGATATGCTGCGATTTGTCCGTCGTCGCCGGAGTCGGCAGAAAGCCGCCGAAAAAAGCGTGATGCGCCGCATACGTAAAGCTGCCGGGGGTGTGGCGCTTCTCCCAGGAACCGCCGCCGCACAGATTCGGGCAGTTGGCTTCCTCCAGCACGGCGGCGTCGTAACGTAGCGTGTCCAGCGTAATCATCAGGATATCGTGGGTACCCACGATTTCGTTCATATTCATCCTAGCGTTCCTCCCTCGCCCGGAGATCCCGCTGCGGCTTTAGGCTACCCGGAAGCTCCGGTTCCGGCAGACCCGGTCAAACCGGCACGCCCGGAACCCTTGAAAGCCCCGGAAGCTGTCGCAACTTCCGCGGAACCGCTTGCGAGCCGGGTCATCTGCCATTCGTAAGGGTCCATTCCCTTGTGAACGACCCGGTACAGCAGATCTCCGAACGGATTCATGTCAAGTATGTAAGGCGCATGTGACGCGCTGTCGAGCAGAACATCGACTCCCGCTGCGAGGGAGCGCGGAAAAGCGGCCAGCGCTTTTACGGCGCAGGCCGCAGCTCCTGCCCGGATGCCCGGCGCCAGACCGAGGTCATCCACGCTCACCCTTTCGCTGCGCAGGTGCAGGTTCGTGATCGGCGTCCGGCTTACCCGGGCGATGCTGTGGCAGGCTTCTCCCGCCACCACAAGCTGACGGATATCGAACGTCCGGTCGCCGTAAGACGCTTTGGCGATCCACTGCTCGACGTGAGCGCCGTGCCTCAGGATCCAGCTCAGCACCTGGCGGATCGCGGACGGGTCCGTGTAACGCCGCAGCTTCATCGCGTTATAGAATACCGGGGCGCGGGCGCCGTAGTTCTCGACGCCGACGGTCGTAACCGCCTGCTCCGCGCCCGTACGCGGGTTGATGCGGTAAGCGACGACGCCGCAGGCGCCGGAGCCGGAAGCGAGCTTCACGAAGACCCGGTGAACCCTCCGGGAGAGCATCAGCGTGCGAAGCGCCTCGCAATCCGCGATCTCCTCCGGCGGAGCCAGGAGACGAGGCACCGGCACGCCGGCAGCGGACAGGATGCGGTGCGTCTGCCGCTTGTCGAACATGCCGGCGATGTCCTCCGGCGCGTTCGTCCACTGCGGCTGCGGCCACAGCTCCTCCGCTTCCCGCCGCAGGCGGGCGAGCAGCCGCGCGAAGCCGCGGAACCATTGGGACGGGTGGTACTGCCGTCCCTCTTGCTCCGCGAGCGCGAGCGCGGACCGCACGGAGAGCGGTTGCGGATCGCTGCGGCGCCCGAACGGAAGCAGGCGGTCGCCGTGCGCCGCCTCTTCGTGGTCGGGAGCGCCCAGGGCGATCAGCCCGCGCTCTACCGCGAAGAGCTCGCCGGGCGCGTCCAGCCGCAGCAGCGGGGCCGGTTCGCCCGCCCGCTGTGACGCCGCCCCGGCGAGGCTTGCGGCCTGCGCGAGCGATGCGCTGCCGTCCAGCAGCCCGGCGTACGGCAGCACGACGGCCGGAGGCAGTCCCAGCTTCGCCCGGGCGTTCTGCAGCCCCGCCGTGCGGCGGTTGTCCGGGTTGCCGATCAGGATCATCCTCTGCGGCATGGCCGTTATTCCGTAAGCGACGGATACCGGTAATCGTCGTCTTCGTCCATATCCTGCTGATCGTCCGTATTCACGTTAAGGCCGGACGATTTCCAGCGGTTTACCATTTCATCGGACATATAATGATGGCTTAAGTCCAGGTACTTCAGCTTTTTTACTCGCTCGCTGTTCAGCAGCGCTTCCGCCCCTGTATCGGACAGCGTTCCGTCCGACATATCAAGGGTATGCAGCTGATCCAGAATCGGGGCATCCGCCAGTGCGATTGCCAGCTCGTCCTGAATTTCGCTGTTTTTCAGACCGAGATAAGTCAGTTCGGGGAATTTGCCGGGCTCCGTCAGCTTCAGCACATCTTCCAGGCTGCCGTCGAATCCGTATTCGTCCACGCCGAGATACAGCTCCAGCTTTTTGAGACGCGGAAAAGACCCTTCGTAAATTTGATGGATCACGTCCTTGCCCAGGCCGCCGCAAATAATCGTCAGCTCCTCCAGGTTTTCGTGACGAGCCGGGTTCAGATCCAGTCCCGTGCTTCCTTTGATCGTGAACGACCGGAGAGCGGGATAAGCCTCCAGCAGCGGGGCCAGGTTGGTCTGCATAATCCAGGACACTTCGCATTCCTCGAAGCCCATGTCACCGATAAACAGACTCGTCAGTTTCGGAAACCGCTCCTTTAGAGCGACAAGCGTTTCGACGGTTTCTTCGGAATCGTTTTCGTAAGCACCGCCCCAATCGCCGATAATAAGGCTTGTCAGCTCCCCGCTTTGCGGGCTGTCCGCAAGCTCCTCGAGCAAATCTTTCATTTTCTTGCCGGCTTCGTACTGGTCGTAATCAATTGATAGTTTAACCTCGGACATAACGGTCCCTCCCATGTAAACTTTTTCCTTCTATGTACGATATAATCCTAACTATAAACGATTCTAAAAAAGACTTGCAAACATTTCCGGACATCCGGGCACGTCTTCCGCCTTGTTTCTTTTTCGTTTTTCAGGGTCTGTTTCGTATGGAAGCCCCACCGGATGCGGGTTTTGAGCGATGGATAACGTCTTCTTCCCATGGATCTATTCGTAAAAAAAACCACCGTGTGGAGTGCTCGGCGATCGAATGGACTGCCGGGCCGGGAGACAGTAACCGCACCGACAGGCAGTAGTGGCTCCCCGGGGGACCGGTAAGGTTACGGTTTGCTTTTCTTAGGCGCCAGCCCGTCTTTTTCCGTCAGTACCTAAATATCCGCCGTAAACAAAACGATTTTTCGCGGAATGTCACCTTCAGCACCATGGAGTAATCGTTGATTTCCGGTGCGGAAAATACTTTAACCGCACGATTAGATGAAGATAATAGAGTTAATCTGACAAAAAGTATCGCCGCAAAATAAAAAAATCCGCTCCCTGGCGGATTCCGATAAAATTCACTAAAATGCTAAGAAAAAGGCTAACGACCTTATCGGCAGCCTTTTTCCATAGCCTTCCGGCTCCTTTATTACACGGTCTTCAACTCCGAAACCGCACCTTCTTCCGCATTCTTCTTCTGGAATATCATCCCTTTATCCTTGAAGAGCAGGAAGAACACTAGCGCGACGACAGCCGCCACGACAGCCGGGTAAATCCAGAACTGCTGCCACTGCTTCAGCGCAGCCGCCCCTTGATCCACGACCGTATGATTGAAAATATAACCTGTGACCGAAGAAGCGAACAACAGCCCTAGCCCGTTCGAGATCATGAACTTCAAGCTCTGTGCCTGCGCTTTAATCGTCACGTCCGCTTTATTGTCCACATAGATGTCTCCCGCCGTGAAGAAGAAATCCCAACAAATCCCTTGCAGTGCCAGCGCAATGACGATAACGAGAATGCCTGCATCGACTGCTGCGAAGGAGAACAACAACGAACGAAGAACCCACGTGATCGCGCCCCACAGGATAATCTTTTTGAATCCGAATTTGAAGAGAAACAGAGAGAGTAAGAACATAAAGATAACTTCCGTTGCAATACCGATTTGCATAATCGTAGCTGCATTATTAAACCCTAGCGCGCCCAGGAATACCGGCACATAAGCACTGTAAGCTGTTTTAGGAATCATCAAGAAAATCGTACAGACCATAAATACCGTAAAGTTCTTATCCTTGAACAATGCGAGCGCATCAAGACAGAGCAGGTCCTTCATCAGGAACTTCTTACCCTTGCCAGCTGCCGGTGTATTCGGAAGCGTGAAGCAATAGATCCCGAGCACAATGGCAGAGATTGCTGCAATTTTGAAGGTCATAACACTCCCCGAGAAGCCCATCTGTCCGAGCAGGAACCCGATCACCATAAAACCAAATGTTCCGAACACCCGAATCACCGGAAATGTTTTGGCGCCATGAATATGTCTGAAGCTGATGCTATTCGACAGTCCCGTCGTAGGATAGAACAACACACCGACAATAAAGATCAATACGAGGAACATCGTCGCGTTGCCCGATTGAATCTGAGACGGAATCGCGAGCATCACACAAGCATTAACAACATGCAGGATGCCCATAATTTTCTGGGAGGCGATGAACCGGTCCGCGACCATCCCGATGAACAGCGGCGACAGAATCGTCGCGATGCCGAGCAATGCATAAGAAGTACCGATGATGGAAGATAAGCCCGATGTGCTGAGAACTAACCCTAAAGTCATATTCCAAGCGCCTTGAACGAAATATTGCAGAAACATCATAATTAATAGTCTCGGAACGATAGTAGTCTTCATGTGTAATATCCCCTATTAAATAAATTTGATGAGACCGTCGTAAGCCACTTCGATACCGTGAGGCTTGAATATGTCCACAAGCTCGTCATGCATGAAACCGCTGTTATGAGATAAATGCGAGACGATGATCTGGCTCGATGCCGAGTGAATGCCGCTATCCAGCAATCGCTTCTGTGTCTCCAACACGGTCTCAATGCTCATATGACCATCGGAATGCGGATTCTGATTGTAACCATGTGTACATTCGAGTACCGTCAGATCGATATGCTTGTCCGCAAGCCACGACCACGTCAATTCCGGGAACCATCCTGAATCATGACCGTACAGCAATGTCTTGCAGTCCTTTTCGATAAAATAGATCAGACACGTTTCCCACTTCGCATGATTGGCGAGAAGCGGCGTAATGCGCGCTCCGCTGGTCTCTACTGTCACGAATGGAATCATCCGAGTGAATTGAAACCGTTGCGGACTGTAACCGGACAACACATCCAGACAACCATTAACAGCACGATCATTCCCGAAAATATGCAACGGATGCGTAACGTGGTGACCATACCCTTCCATCCGACTGAACAAATCTCCTGCGTTAAAATGATCGGGGTGCGTATGCGTGAAGAGCAATTCCGTAATACGAGTAACATCCACATCATCTCGCATGACTTGGTAGCTGTATTCTGGCGGGAAATCAATCTGCATCGTATCATCCACAATCGCAGTTGACCGCGTTCTTATATTTTTCCCTTTCTCGCTTCGCGTCTTCTCGCAAACCTCGCATTTGCAAAATGGATTCGGTATCCCTTCTGACGCGGCAGATCCCAGAAAATGAACTTTCATATAAATATCTCCTTTTCGATTCGTAGGTATGCAGGAATTCAGATACATTCCTTCTCTTGTTGTTTCCTGGCAGCATCATTGCTGCTTCTTGATTTCCGATCATATTCCGGGTTGTTCATCGGAAGAAATCGACTGATTCTTGCAAGGAAAAAAGTTAAGACGACGGAGAAAATGACGATGCCATAGTACCCCGCTCCAATGCCAATTCCGACGCCGCCTGAGAAAAATATCATGGCCGCCGATGTTAGCCCCTTAACCCGTTCCCCATCCTTAAGTATGACCCCCGCTCCGATAAATCCTAAGCCAGATACGATTTGAGCCGTTAGCCGCATCGGATCGGCGCGCATGAGCTGACCCGTTTCATTGTAATGACTGGCGGTAGAGATGGAAATAATCGTAATTAACGTACAAGCCACTGAGGTATAGGTATACGTTTTCATACCGGCGGGCTTATGTTTATGTGATCGATCCCAGCCAATAAACAGGCCCATCAATGCACTCGCAAGGATTCGGACATACATCTCCCAATGTCCGAACATCTGGCCATATTGGATTGGATCCACAGCATTCCTCTCCTCCTTAAATCATGATGTCGTGCAAATCTCGATCAACCGTACTGACAAACGATCAATCCACATATGATGTTAACGCTTTCTTTAATAGAATTCTAACACATTATTGGAACGAGTCAATAAATATTTGATAGTATATTTTCGAAACTCCTGGTAATCCTGCATAAAATACCGCAAAAACAACACTTAAACGTTCGTTTGGAACACTTTAAAATATTGGAACGTGTCAAAATAACGTGATGGCATGTCAAAAGAAGACCCGATATAATTAATTTAGCCAAATATCATCAAAAAGGGGGCAGGATGAAGCATGCCTACGATCAAAGATATCGCCAAAGCTGCGGGGGTGTCGCATGGAACGGTATCGAATGTGCTGAACGGAAGAGGAAATGTAAGTCTGGAGAAAATCAATCTCGTGGAAGAAGCCGCTCGTAAAATGGGTTACCAGATCCACGCGCGGGCTAAATCTTTACGTGAAGGAAGCACGACAACCGTCTCCCTCATCTTGCCTAACATTTCATCGGATTCCTATAACAAGCTGTATATCGCAATCCATAGCACCCTTCTCCGTGCGGGGTACACGACAAATTTATATCTCACACAAGATCAGAAAGAAAATGAACAAGCCCTCCTGCAAGAAATTGCTGCAAATCGGGACTGCGCTGTAATCACGGTCTCCTGTGTGGACGATGCCACGGAATATTATGACCTGCTCGGCATTCCACGGGAGAACATCATTTTTGTCTATCGTAAATTGCAAAACGCAATGAAATTCGCCAGCTTCGATGCGGGTACATCCGGACGAACGATTGCTCAGAAAATAAAAGAAAAAGCGCACCAGAAGATCGGAATATTCACCGATTTGCTCCAATATTCCTGTGATCGGGATTTTAGAAATGCCATCATGGAAGAACTATCCCCTCTGGATTTGCGCATACATACGATTGCCGCTGCGCAATCTACGGCCTATAATCATGCATTTGATTTCTTTGCAGGGGATGCCTTCGATTGCATTGTGACCAGTGATCTGGAACGAGCGCGTTATATCAAAAATGCCCATTTCTTAGGGAGTACGGGCCCAAGTCCGGAGATATACAGCTTGGCCGATTCCGAGTTTTTAACCGAGGATTTCATTAATAAGTATCACATCAATTATCAGTGGCTAGGCAAAGAAATTGCCGAGACGATTCTACGTCATGAGACGACGGACCAGCGTGACGGAGCCCCGATCATCGGGTTGAATCGCGGGTTTATGTTCGATGACCAAGCGCTTGGTCATCCAACGGCAAACAAGACGCTGAACATTCTTACGATCCCGAGTCCAACCACGGATGCGCTCAAGAAATTAGCGCCGCATTTTAAGAAGACGACCGGTATTGATCTTCGACTAGCTGTCTATTCGTTCGAAGAAATTTACGACATCTTATCCGATATCGACAACCATAAGCATTACGATATCATTCGTGTTGATATGGCCGGGTTATCTTGGTTCGCGGGCCAGACTTTAAAGCCGTTAAGCCCGGAGATGCGGGAGTTGCTGACGAATTATCCTTCACAGCTTATTGATCGGTTTACTTATGTGAACGAGATCCCTTACGCCGTACCTTTCGATCCGAGCATTCAAATGCTCTTCTACCGTAAGGATATTTTCGAAGATACCAAAGTGCGAAGAATGTTCTATGAGCAGTATAAAGCCGAACTGCGAACGCCCTCCGACTTCGAGGCGTTCAATCGGATTTCTGCATTCTTCTCTCGAGCGAGTAACCCCGAGTCGCCTTTATCCCATGGATCCTGCGTAACGACGGGAAATTCAGAGATTATCGCTTCCGAATTCCTAGTCAGGTATTATGCCGAAGGCGGACATTTGATCCAAGAAGACAATAAGCTGGCTCTATCCAAAGAGATTGCGATGGATGCCTTTCATAGCTATATCGATCATTTATCCATAGCCAGGAACTTACCTGCCAAATGGTGGGACGAGTCCATCTCGTTATTCGAAGACGGTCAGATCGCGATGCTCATCGTGTATATGAACTTATTCTCGAATATCGCCCACAGCGAGATATCCCCGCTCATTGGGTTTGCAGAGGTCCCTGGCCAACAGCCGCTGCTCGGCGGAGGCTCGCTAGGCGTATCAAAATATTGCCGGAAGGACGACGAAGTCTCAGCCTTCTTCCGTTGGTTCTATGATCATGATATCGCCGAGCAAGTCACGCTGCTCGGCGGCGCTTCGGTCAACGATTTCATCTACAGCAACCAGAATGTCATGGATCAATACCCTTGGCTGAAGTTCGCCAAAGACTTAGAGTACCGCGGGGTACGAGAATCCGCCTTCCCGACAGGACATAACTTCAATCTGCGGAAAGTCGAGAAGATTATCGGTCTCGGCGTGAAAAATGTGATGAATCAGATGATGAGCATCGAGGAAGCGATTGATTATATTAATGCAAGGTTATCCGAGAAAGAGTTTCTTGCCTTATAGGAGACGCAGCTCTTAAGAAAACAGAAAAAAGACAGGTCAATGATCGCCGCGATATGGTCATCCCCCCGTCAAGTAGACGCGAATAAAAAGACATGTCATTAAGCAGCAGCCGTTTCCCGGTATTCAACCGGGGAACGGTTGTTTAATTTTTTCTGAAAACGACCATTATTGTAAAACAAGATGTAGTCATGAAGGGTTTGTTCCAGTCCGGAAACAGTCTGGAGAGAAGTAAGATAGACGTTCTCTGTTTTTAAGTGAGAGAAGAAAAATTCTTAAGTTCATCTGGATACTTGTTATTTGTTCGACCTGTTTTCCCCATGAAAAATCCCCTCCGGTAGGCAACGTTTAAGTCCATCTTAACAGATGTCTTTTTTTCGTTGTCTACCGTAAGCCTTCTGTCAGGTGATAAAAATCCGTGAAACTAATTTTGTTGATTTTATTAGGATTTTTCGGGACATTTGATAAACGCGTAACAAAGAAAGTTTGGAACCACTAGAATTTACTATGTAAAGAAAGCTAGAAACTAATTTAATTAACTGAACTTTCGCAGACCAGCTTGTTTTCTTTGATAAACGCTCAAAGCTGCTCTTTTATCCAGACTCTAATTCAGTCAAATCCAGCAATGAATGTTGCCTCAGCTACATAGAAGCTTGTTTGCCAAGTTTTTTATATTCACTCTCATAGTTTTTAAATAATACTTAGAATATTTATAACGAATATATCTGGAAACTTCTTCTTCATGAGTGGACATGATAATCTGTTTTTTTCTAAATTCATTTCTTAGTAATTCAATTAATGAAGCAACGTTTATTTCATCCATAGTTTGAACAGGATCATCAAGCAATAATAAACCAATTGAATTCTCCCCATATACTTTGTTTAAAGCTAATGTGAACGCAATTACTAATCCCGACAGTTGGCCTGAAGAAAGGTAGTTAATTGCGTCGTGATCTGATTTAATATTAGAAACAAACCTTATACTTTTTTGTCCAAAGCTATCATTCTCATAAATAAAAAGCCCACATCCTCTTTGATAGTTCTGAATGATCTTGCCACTATATATAAAAGGGAATTTCAATATCTGTAATTATCTTTTTCCGATGATTTAAAATTTGTGCTTCATAAACTTTAATCAATGTTTTTATTTTTTCCTCTGCTTTTTCTATTTTCTCCTTTTTTACATTCATCCGATTTATCTCTACCTGTAGGGCATTTATGTTTTCTGAACTATTATAATAATATTGATAATCTATATACTGAACTTTTTTGAGAATATCATCTAAATTAACTCTGCGCACTTTATTAAAATCACCATTAAATATTATGTCATTTTTAGTAGTTTCATGATTTGCATAAGAGCTATCGACAATTTTAATTTTTGTAGCAAATAATCTATAAGTTTTTGTACTCGAGTATCAATATCTTCTAAATATCTAAAATCACGCCTGTTGATTAACCATATATTTGAATTTCATCTATAGCAAATAATCGCTCTCTATTATTATGAAAAGCGAGTTTTACAACCCAAATATCCGGCAACAATTCCAGCAAAAGAAGACCCATACACGATCAAAGCAACATAAAGTTGGCCATAGACCGCATTTTCAGATGTGCCAAACAAGGTCGGTACGTTCAAATGTTGGTTGATCCAACGGAAAAAAAGCTCAATTTTCCAGCGAGCTTTATACATGTCAGCAATTTGTTCCGCCGAAGTACCCAGTAAATTTGTAACCACTCGAATATCACGTCCATGTCCATCATCAAACATGACTACGCGATGTCGCCAACGAGAGCGACATTGCTTGGTTCCAAGCTGACTGGTAATGTCACGTGTGACAGGCGAATCCTTTGGTTTCTGCCTCCGTAAGGCGCGGGGTTTTTGCAAGTGAACATTTTCTTTTAATCGAATGACAAAATACTGACTTTCTGAAACCTAGTGATCCTACCGTTCAATCTTTCCATAGGCTCGGTCTTGCACGAGAATAAACGCTTAATTTGCAAGCTTTTCACCAACAGGACCATCATGCCGGGAGGCTGTTGTCTCTTCCACATCCCAAAGTTGATCGTTGCTTGCACGCTAAGCAACATGTAGCTTTATACCCGCACGTTCACCGTGGAAAGGGGCCCAAGATAAGCGGTTTTTCCCTACTGTAACGGTGGTTGAGTCAATAAGCAGCAGCTCTTTTGGTACATTCAAATGTCTTCTGGTTTCCCGATTGCATTTCTTAAGGACAATGTCGAGTAATTTCTTGAAAAGTTCAAAGGGAACATCTTTTGCTTTCATTGAAAAGGTTGAATAGTTGACAGCCGGAAGCCCTCTCAAGGTTGCTCGATCTGCACCATCACGAAAGCCATTCCACTGTTCAAAAGCAGCCTGTGCCCAATATTAAAGCAAGGTATATACACTGAACGTACGTGCTATTATCCTGATAGCCAGTCCGTTCAACTACCGATTCGACTTCTTCTTTCAACAATAAAGGTTGCAGCGCAGCTTGAACATGGTACAATTTTCCATAGGATCGCCTCGTTTCGAAATCGAATTGTGTGGTGCAATCGATTTCACAGAAAAAGCGGCCTTTTTGCTATATATTTTTATGTATATTATTGGTTAATCAACAGGCGTGCATCGTTTGTTTTGATTGCATAATTCAAAAAAGTGAAGCTTGCTGCATAAAACACAAACATTAGAATGGACGGAATCCATTTGGAGAATCCTGCGGAATATTTCATAGAAATCGTCCCGGACAACTCTAAAATTATGGCAAGCAGTAACAGCAGCCAACCCTTCAAATGCACCTCTTCCCTTCTATGATGTTAATGAAGTCCATTGCAATTGCTCATAATGACTAATCTGTTCTTCTTCGCCGTCACTAGCTTGTGTTCTTTCCAGACCAATTCGAACGATGCCGGCAAGCTTCGCCTCCCGGGCCATTTGAATATCGGCTTTCGTATCGCCGAACATGAGTGTGCGCTCCGGTGCAATCTGAAGCTTAGCGCAGGCCGCAATAGCCAAATCCGGATGCGGCTTCCCATTTACATGGCCGTCACTGCCAAGAATAACCTGAAAATGTTTGCGCATCCCAAGCCACTCCAGATGCTTTACAGCGGCTTCGGTATCATCCGATGTGACAATTCCGATCGGAACACCTTCCCGGCTCAGCTGTTGTACGAACGAGAAAACACCGGGCATAGCCCGAACTGGACGCAGCTCGTCGATCTGTGTGGATACATGCTTCATATCGGTCAATACTGCCGTAATCGCCTCATTCCATGCCAGGCCGGAAAGGTACAAGTGTCCTGCAAGCAGAGCCGCGATTTCCCGGTTGGAGCCCATCGCAAGCGGGCCAAGAGGGTCGTAATGAAATTTCTCCCCGTCACGACACAAGCCAAGAACAGTCTCCCAATTTACACCCAGCGCCCTGTGACGTAATCGATCCACTAGCAGACTGCTCCAAGTCCCCCAAAGATATGCAAAATCAAGCAGTGTTCCATCCTTGTCGAACAGAACCCCATCCACCTCCCACGATGATGCCCCGCATTGAATTCGAATTCTCATAGCTCTGCGTTCACTTCCTCCCACGTCAATGAAGCACATCCGATCGGATTGGCATAGATTGGGTTGATAAACGCTAACAGTGTCCCATATTCTGATCTGAGCTCCACTCTTAACCAGCGATAGGCTTCTCCCGTCCATTCTGTCTCATATACGTAAGGTCCATCCTCATTAACAACCGCTTCAAATACGGGCAAACCATTCAATAACCAGATCAGCTTACCTTTCTCCTTTATACCTTTTATAGCAATACTATAGCGGATCGGGACTGCCGCTTGTGCATCCATACTTACTTGATCTCCCGGCAGTATTTGCCTTCCTCCGCTATAAATGCAGGGCTCAAGCTGCGGGCCTCTAGATACGATACAGCGCCCTTTCTTTACAGCGTCCAATAGCTGAACTTCGCTTAGCTCGTCACAGTACACGTAAGTGGCCGGATCGCCTGCCATAGAAGGAGGTCCTCCTTCCATGTAGCTTTCATGGGGCAACAGATGCGTATCGCTGCCTCCGATCCCTGCCAGACGCAGTCCTCTCGCCCAGCAGGCGTCCCACAGCATCAATGCGCGTTCTGCCGCTTCGGCGTTGCCTTCATAGGTCGGATCATTCCATATTTCAATCGCGTGGAACAAGCTCAGCTCCGCCCTTCCGAAACGCCAATCCCATGGAGCCAAATAAGGATGATTCAAGCTGCATACCGCGCCTTGCTCGCGCGCTGCGGCGATAATTCGATTCATTCCTTCGGCGTCTTCCATCGTAAGAGTCCCATCCTCATCATACAAAGGAAGCCAATCCGTGTTTCCCAGTACATTCCAGTGGCCTTGAAACGCCGTCACTTCCATTCCTGGCAGCGCAAGGAGTCTGTCGTGTGAAGGCCACGCCGTATGCCGATGGTTATGCTCAGTCACTACGATAAAGTTCAACTGCTGCCTCAATGAGGATTCCATCAATTGCTCCGGAGACTGCTTGCCGTCAGATAACAATGTGTGCATATGGAAATCGCCTTTATACCATCTTGCGCCGCAGTTGAGCCGCTCCTGCTCATACCGATCATCAGCGTCTAACGTTATCCAAGGTGTCCCGATTGCAAACGGGACGGTAGACGATTCCGCCGACACGCCTTTTCCGTGCATCCATTCCAGCTTAAACGTGCTATCTTCATCTCTAGCATAGGCAATCACATCTGCCTTCCAAGTTCCCGCTCCAACATCTCCCGGTACAGAGCCAATAGAGCAATTCTCTTGCAGCCTTCCTAGCAAAATCCGTTCCGCCCGCTTCTTGCCCGTATATTGCATTCGGATGAATCCATCGGGGTCCTTCACGAATATTTGCATCCAATTCAACTTCTCATACGTTATAACGAGTGAAATCCAATCCATCGGCTCTTTCATGCTAAATGAATAAGTCAGCAAGGAAGGACCGGGAAGCAGGCTTGCTTCCCGGACTTCAGTGCAGATTGCCGTCCTCTTCATCGTGTTACTTCACTCCTGTCACTTTATCGAGTTCTGCCTGCGCTTTTTGCTGTGCTTCCTTCAGCGCATCAGCTGCAGGAACATTCTCGATTTGCACTTTATCTGCTGCGATCTTCAGCGCATCATCAATTTTGCCGCCTGTCTGGTCAATAAAGGCGCTGCTTGCTGATTGCGCCTGCATCAGCGGCACTTTGATTTGCGGGTTTTGCTTACTGAACGCTTTGTAGTCCGGATCTTCAAGTGCAGAGGAACGAACTGAGATATATCCTGTGTTAATGGACCATTTAGCGGTATTCTTCGTATTCGAGAAGAAGGTCAGCCATTCATAAGCAGCCTGCTTCTGTTTATCTGAAGCCAGAGCCGGGATACCGGCCATCAGCGCTCGTGCCATAGGTGCTGGTGCACGGTTCGCCCAGCCAGGCTGCGTATGCGCAGCTACAACATTGAAATCCAGATCGCCTTGGTCGCCGCTAGAACCTGTATAGCCTGCAGCTCGTCCCTGCATAACGTCATCGATAGTTTTGTACCAATATTCCCAGCCCTGACCACCGGAGTGGATCCCCATAATTTGTTCTTCATGAATCCACTTTCGGAATTGCTCCCATGTTTCGATCCATTCCGTGCTGTCAATCATTACGGTTTTGCCGTCTTCACTCAAAATTCTGCCGCCGCGGCTCAATGCCGCGTCCATCATATTCTCGCGGCCCCACATCGGCATCCAGCCGAATACCTCCGTTGTATCGCCTTTCTTTACCGTCATCTTAGCTGCTGCATCTGCCAGAGTCTCCCATGTATTAAACACATCTTCCGTCAATCCAGCCTTCTCCAACATACCCTTGCGGTAATACAGTACCTGCGTCGTGCCATACATCGGCAGGAAGAACTGCTTATCATCCACAACACCTTGCTGCAGAAACGCCGGAATGAAATCGTCCTTGTTAAAATCGACATCAACCGCAATATAGTCGTCTAATGCTGCAAAGTAACCTTTGCGAGCCCAGTCATTGTTTTGTGTCAATACAGCCGCAGGCACTTTCTTCGAGGCAATAGCCGCCTGCAGCTTCTGCTGTGTCTCCTCATAGTTGCCTTGCACTACACCTTTAACAATGACGCCATCCTGAGCGGCGTTGAACTCCTTAATCAACGCTTCTACATTCTGACCCAGCTTGCCGCCGAGCGCATACCAGAATTCAATTTCGACTGGCTTTTTCGCTGCCGCCTCTGCAGAGTTCTCATTTGCTGCAGCATTCACCGGCTCCACATTCCCGTTGTTTGCGTTTTTGCCATTATTGCTGTTTTCGCACGCCGCCAAGAACATTATTACGATGGCGATCATCAGCAGAAGTCTACCTCTTTCCCATGTGTTTAGCATGCTTCTCCTCTTTCTTCTCTCATAAATTTTTAACATCAACCTATATTGCCTTCTCATTCAAACTAGCCTTTATTGACGCTGTAAGACTGGCTCACCCCCTTCATAATGAATTTTTGAGCGAATATAAACAGGATAAGCAGCGGCAAAATAGTAAATGAGCTGGCCGCCATCACCTGCGCCCAATTCATCCCGTAAGCCCCGCCTTCGATGAAGAAGCTGCGCAGCCCGGCAGACACAAGGTATAGATCGGGATTATGGGTAATTAGCGACGGCCACAAATAGTTGTTATACATTTCAATAAAAGTAATAAGACCCATCACAACAAAATACGGTGCAGTCAGCGGAATCACCATGGTCCAGAGAATTCGCCGGTGGGGAGCGCCGTCGATTTTCGCCGCTTCCACCACCTCCTTCGGAATTTGCCGGAACGCTTGATAGATCATGAAGATCGTGAATACACTCACCGAGTTGGAAATAATGAGCCCTCCGTACGTATCGATTAATCCGAGATTCGATAAAATGATGTAACCCGGCAAGTAGGTCGCCGCACCCGGCAGCATATAGCTAACAAGAATGATTGCCAGCAGCGGCCGTCCCAATGGGAAACGCATATGGACAAGTGCGTAAGCCATCATCGCGGAATTCACCGTCTGAATCAATACGATACATACCGATACGAATACGCTGTTGAATACATAAAGATCGAAAGGCGCCGCGTGCCATGCCTTCGAAATATTCTCCCACAGCAGCTTGTCTGGAAGCAGGACAGGCGGATAAGCCCAAATCTCATCATTCGTCTTGAACGCACTGGTGATCATCCATATAAAAGGAAACGCCATAATAAAGCTAAATGCAGCAAGTATGACATGATGCAGCGAGCGCACTATCATTGATCCGACTCTCATTTGGAGTTCCTCCTATTGCAAATAATGAACGGAGCGGCGGCTCATCGTCACGGAAACTAAAGAGAATAAGGCAGAGATGAACACCAGCACAAGTGCAACCGCCGAAGCTTCTCCGACATTAAAGCTGTCAAAAGCAGATTGATAATACATATACAACAGCGTGCGCGTGGAGCCGGATGGTCCTCCTTGAGTCAAAATGCTGATCTGATCATAAGCCTGGAACGACTGCAGCCACAAAATAATAAACAGGAAGAAGGAGGTCGGCGAGATCAACGGCAGCGTAACACTTTTGAAGATGCTCCATCCGCCGGCGCCATCCATGAAAGCTGCTTCCCGCAAATCCTTCGGCACCCCTTGCAGTGCAACCAAATAAAAAACCATTGCCCAGCCGACATATTTCCACACGCTGACAATAATGACGCAAAGAAGCGCCCACTTCGAGCTTTGCAGCCAGGGCAGACCGTCAGCCCCCAGTCCAATCAAGATCGAATTCGCTAAGCCTGATCGCGGTTCGAAGATCCATGACCATACAATCGATACGGCTACCGTCGGTGTAACCCATGGTGAGAACAAAATTGCCCGGTATACGCCGGACCCTCTTCCTTGCCTGCTAAGAATAAGAGCCAAAGCTAATCCCCCTGCCATCGTCGGAACGACCATCCCAATACCGAATAGCAGCGTCACCTTTAATGCTTTATAAAACTCTTCATTCGTAAACAATTCCTTAAAGTTTTCAAATCCTACCCAAGTCTTCACTGGACTCATAAAGTCCCAATCCGTAAAGCTTAAATAAACGATATACACCATCGGAACCAGCCAGAATAAAGTGAGCGGCACCATAGCAGGCAGCACGTAGAAGTAAGCTGCAGGTTCACCCCATCGCTTAAATTTTTTCATAGCAACCTCACTTTTGTTCAATTTTTTTTGAATATAGTTTATTTTTTGATATTTTACTTTGTTTTGAACAATATTCTGGTGATGTAGGACAAACGATAATTTATCCCAAAGAATAAAATGGATTCGCTCGTTTAGATATTCAGTTTCGTCATAGTAAAACTCTAACGGAACCTCTTCAAAGTTGTTTTTAGTTTGTTTACAATCTCTCGTAGACGTTTTATTTGATTGTATCTGAAGTGAACTTGTGCGCGGATTTTGGGAAGTAAGGGGGCCACTGCTGAAGTTTCATCTTTTCTCGTTATTTTTGCAGATTCTATGGCATTCTTTCTTGCATCATAATCACGATTATCAAAAAGAAAATCAGGAAGTATGTATTTAGAAAAGTAGCTCTGTTCTTCAATTGACACTTTAGAATTTTATCCATTTTGAAACATTAAACACAAAAGATCTATAGTAGGTTACAAAAGTCTGTCTCTGTCGAGATGAATGATCAGGATGTACTTCACCATCCAAATATTTGTTAATATGAACATAGCTCATTTCGCCCATCGTTTTTATTTCTGACGCCGTAAAAATGTCTCGGAACTCTTTATCACACTCTTCCATTATCTCGAATAATCTATCTTGGAGATCTCTAACATTATTTTCATTAAAAGAGTGCTCATACACTAGTTAAATTTCAGAAAGGTTCTACAGTGCTTTTTAGTTGAGTCCGTAAAATTATGTAAAATAGCTTCTTCCAATAAATGAAGAGAGCCATATTCAAATCCCTCAAGTAGAATGTAGTTGTCGAGACAACAAACTAGTGAGGTAGATTTGAAAATGGCTCAATAGCAGATTAACGCAGATTCGAATATTTTGCATTTATTTGCCCGATACCATCGTACTGAGCAAGCTTTTGGATTTGTTGAATTCGTTGATTCTGTTTTCTGATGTGTTTATGCTTGATTGAAGTGTGCCTCCTGTGCTGGGGTTTGTTCTTTGGATCAAACGTTCCCCAGTATACAGAAGGTACTTTTTTCATTCAAACCACGAATTCATTTTATTTCAGGAATGGCTCCTATCATACTTTGCTATTATGTTTATTTTTCAAACTGACATGCTGGACAATCTGAATCCATCTTGAAAACAACGTTTGAATATAATCCGAATTGAGGGTACGATTTAAAATCTTTGCCTCAAAATAAACAGCTTCTTCATTCATAGTAAAAGAGAATGAGAAATCACAGTATTCCGTATAGCCTTTATCTCCTGTGAACTGATATAAAAACATCGGAAATAACCCATTTTGCTTGTAATCAATAATAAATTTTGCTTGTGTACATTTTGGAGCTGCTTGTTTCTTACTTTTTACGTTCTCCAACAATACATTCAAATCGTCGTGATTACTGATCTCGAACGATGAAAAAGTATTATTCGCCCCATAGCAAACCGACAGCTCCTGCTGACCTGTCGCCTCGATAACACTATAGGTGTACAGAAACAATAGCCACGACTCCAGTGCTGTCTCGCCCTCTGATTGCATTTCCTTCAGTGCATGAAATAAATCACGATTATCTTGGAAATGGAATACGAATACCTTGTTCCTACTACCTAACAGATACGAATCTGGGAACGGAACTTGTGCACATCTCATTGCTGTTTGACTGCTTACATCAATGAATGTTGCCAGTTGAGCGATAGTAGGGTTTGCGAATATATCGCCCACTTTTACAATCCCCGGGTACCTTTCTTCAATTCGAGCCAACATACTCATGATCAATAATGAATTTCCGCCTAGTTCAAAGAAATTATCATGAATGCCGATTTGCTCACTCGCAAGAATGTCACGCCAAATGGTTACAAGTTCCTTCTCCCTATCGTTTTGCGCGGCAACAAATGTATCGTGTCCCATAAGGGCACGCACGTTTGGCGAAGGCAACCGATGTTTATCCACTTTCCCTGAGCGTGTGACAGGAATTTGCTCCAATTGCATAATAAACGATGGAATCATGTACGATGGAAGGATCTTCTTTAAGTGTTGTTTAATCTCAAATGGATCAACCACTGTATGAGATACTATATACCCACATAACGATTGGATTTCAAGATTATTAGTCGCAATCACAACCGCATCTTGGATCCCTTCCAGCTGCCGCAGTGCATTTTCCACTTCTCCCAGCTCGATCCGGAACCCCCTGATCTTCACCTGGTCATCCATACGACCCAGATAGGCGATGTTTCCGTCCGGCAGCCATTTGGCTAAGTCCCCTGACCGGTACAGTTTTCCTTCCCCGTATGGATTCTCAATAAACTTCTCTGCGGTTAGTCCCGGAAGGTTCAAGTACCCTTTTGCCACACCGCTGCCTGCAATACATAACTCCCCTGGTACACCTATCCCGCACAACTTCATGCCATCCATAATATAGATTTGCGTATTGCTCGTTGGTTTCCCAATAGGTACAGGATAGGGAATGTCACTCTCTCCATCGTATTCCCATCCCGTTGCCAATACGGTACTTTCCGTCGGTCCATAGGCATTGATATATCGTGTACCGCTCCCTGCCTTTTCGATCATCTCCGCGTTTGCTGCCGATCCCCCAGTCGTCAGTACCCTTAGTCCGCTTATATCCGTCTGCAGATAGTATTGCGGCGGTAGCAGCGTCAACGTGATTCCGTTTTTCTTAATAAAGGCGTTAAAGCTGCTCACATCCGATAGAACCCCTTGGGACACGAGGGTTAGCTTTGCACCCAGCAAAAGCGACAGTGTCATCTCCCATACGGAGGCGTCAAATATATAGTTGGCAAACTGAAGCACGTTATCTTGCTGCGTCACTTCATACTTCTCCTGCAGGTAACTCCTCATCGCAACTACGCCGCTGTGCGCTAACATCACCCCTTTCGGCTGCCCCGTCGTTCCGGATGTATAGATAATATAAGCCAAATCATCGGGGCGATTGACTTGCTCCGGATTACCGCCTTGCCCTTCCCAGAGCTTATCGTCCGCCAGATTAATCGTCGGCAAATCCGTTTCAATCGTAGTTTTATACACAAGCACTGCCTTTGGTTTGCAGTCATTTAGAATAAACCGCATACGTTCTGCTGGGATTGTAGGATCGACAGGCACATACGCACCACCTGCCTTGATGATGCCATACATCCCGGCAATCATCTCCACACTTCGCTCTGCCACGATAACCACGCGGTCATCAGGTTTAATGTGCAGTCTGCGAAGCGCCCGTGCCACTTGGTTGATTTTTCTGTTTAACGCGTCATACGTCACAGGGTTGTCTTCATATACAACGGCGATTGCATCCGGTGTGTCAGCCACCTGCTCTTCCCATAATGCCGGAATCGTTTTATCCTTTGCATACGGTAAGTACGTGTCATTAAATGCACCTAGTATCTGCTCTTTTTCTTCCTCTGTTATCGTCTCAAGTTCAGATAACTTCCTTTCTGGGTTTGCTGCTAAAGCATGTAGCACATGTTCTAGCCGCCTAAGCATTTGTACAATGTCCTCGTCCGCATACACATTCGGATTGTATAGTATTTCACAAACTATTTTCTCTCCCGACTCGTATGCGCATAACGTCAAGTTATATGGGGGTTGGTCGCGGGATGACGTAATCTCGTATGTGAAATCTGTAAGCTTATCCTCATCCACATAATAGTTCTCAAACGCATAGAGCACTTGAATCAAGTGCTGTTTCTGCTCCGTCTGTGCTTGAATCTCTGCAAGCGAACAATAGGCATATTGTTCACTTTCCGACGCTTGCTGCTGCATTTCTTTGAGCAGCCTCATTACATTCATGCCTTCTTTGCTCGTTACACGCACGGGGATCGTATTAATAAACAGACCGACGATATCTTCTATTCCCCGCACATCGCTTTGCCGTCCAGATGTTACCTTCCCGAATACCACATCTTTTTGTCCGCTGTATGCTTGCAAAACAACTCCCCAGGCGGTTTCCACTACATTACTCACCGTCATTTGATGGGCGGATGTCAGTTCTTTTATCCGCAATCTGTCCTCAGGAGTTAATGTAATCGCTAAGCGCTGCACTTGCTCTTCGCTCTCTTGCGGTGTATGCACTGGCTTAATTTCGGCGACTTCTTCATACCCTGCTAATACGTCTGACCAGTAAGACAGCCCTTGTTCTTGATCCTGTTTTTCTAGCCATTCGATATAATCCTCGTAGGATGTCTGATCCTTCTTGTCCTTTATCACCTGCTCCTTTAGATCAGATGTCAAAGCACCTTTTTGCAGCGCTTTATAGAGTCGATTGAACTCCCCATATACTGTCGATA